>NZ_JBXHAS010000003.1:0-920908 GCF_056895235.1 Dyadobacter sp. HNCC25DJ186 | reverse complement strand
CCCATAATATAGGTACGGCCGGCCAAAGAATGAATGTCCTTCGGATCACCCGGTTCACGGCGCCCCAGATAAGAAGTGCGAAGATTATACAGATCCACTTCGGTGAATTTGATGTCTCCTTTTGCTGGTTTCAGCGTCGCACGTCTATACTTTTGTTGCAGCACTGATGTCGTGTAATCCAGTGTTCCCGTACGACCCGGCTGGGTAATGTTGCTCAATTCATCACGAACCAGGTCCATATCCTGGGTGATTCCCATGGTAACAAAATCGGGTTTTGCGGCAAACCCGGAAGCCATTTTAAGACCAAAGATTTTTTCGTAATCTTTCTTGTCTCTGGTTAAATTTTCGGCCAGTGCCGATACGTCAACAACTCCTGCCATAGCTAATAGATAGTATAAAAAATAATAATTAAATCGATCCAGGATGGTTAGATTCCCTCCATCAGTTTACCGTATTTCTTGCGTAGGTCTGCGTTTTCGTCCGTAACCGAGTCATCCGCTTTGGTATTGTCTGCTTTGGCACCTGCACTATCGGATGAAGGTTTTCCACCACCCAGTGCCGCCTGGTAAGCGTCCCAACGGTCAGCCTTTGCCTTTAAAGCCTTGTTTTCTTCTTTAATTGAAACAGCAGAATTTGCCATTGTCATCAGCATATCGTAGTCTTCAGTGCTGAGATTAACAACGTTCCCCTGCACAACAGTGGCAGATCCTTGCGGGTCTTTTCCTGTATCGGTTTCAACTTTCTTTTCCTGTTTTTTCTCAGAATCGTCGGATTTATCATCGTCCGCGTCGTCTCCTGAATCGTCAGAATCATCCGTTTTGTCGGGCGTAACGTCAGTGGTGATTTTCTTGTCATCAGCACCGATAAAGGCATTAAAAACAGCTTTAAGCTGTCCCAATGATTTTCTGTTCATGTTCATAATTATGGTGCGTTACGCCGCCGCGTTTAATTGGATATCAAGCTTAATCACTCTTGTTACTGCATCGCCCAGGAAGCCGATAGAATCAGCCATACCGTTTTTGACGGCCACTTTTCCAGGATACATTCCACCTTTGAAAATGTTTTCGTCCGTGATCATTGGGCGTCCTGCTTTCACCTGGCGGATAAATTCGTCTCTGATCGGCATCATTTCAGCCTTTACAGTCGCCTGGATTTCTTCGGTCAGCGGTTCAACAGAATTAAACAAGGCCTTTCCTTCAGAGCCGTCAGCCCGAATAATCGTGACCTTAAATCCTTCTTTTTCATACGCTTTGGAAGAATCGACGTGCATAGCAAGCACACCGATAGATCCTACTTCTGAACTGGCAGCACTTTCCATGACGATTTCGTCGCATTGGCTTGCTACCCAGTAGGCTGCACTGGCACAAACGCCCAAAACATAGGCTACAACTGGCTTATTACGTTGTCTGATAATTTCCGCCAGTAGCTCAGTCCCGTCCACGGATCCGCCGCCGGAATTGATTTCCATCACTACCCCGATCACCGAAGTATCGGCATACGCTTCCAGGAGCCAGGCCCCTACGTCTTCGGTCCCCCAGCTGCATAGATCCCCGTTACGTGTCATCGTGCCCATGAGCGGAATAATCGCAACCATGCCCTTTTTGGTGGACATTTTGGGCAAATAATCGTAGTAGGATTCGTTGCCGGATGTCGATTCGAAATACGGTTGCTTCCGGTTTATTTTGAAAGACTTAAAATCGAGTTTATCCGACAAAGCCAACATGGCCATGCGTTCATGGAAGCGGGGTTCAAGTGCCCATTTTTCGGTAAGAAGTTGATGCAGCATCAGCAGTAGTTACAATATTTCGATGCTAACTTCTGAGGGTTTTCTTAAATGAAGTAGGACAAAAAAACACCCTGGCAGAAGATCCGCCAGGGTGTTTATATTATACACACACTATTTTTAACAAAATTACTTAATCCACCAGTTTCGGCCAAAAAGGCGAATGATGTAATACATTAATGTCGATTGCCAAACGGGTACGTTATCTTCAATACAGTTGACCAGAAAAAGCTCGTCGGCTATCTTTCGCGCTTGCCATTCACCCCAAATATTTTGCCCAACCTTGTTATCATACATATAATCATGTAAGACAGCGGCATTGGCCATAAATCCGTGAGGTGGAAAAATCGACCAAAGCAAACGGGGAACTGACGCAAAATCAGTATTGTATCCCTTGGGGATTACAACACCGCCGCGGCATTTGCAATCTTCGGTCACTTCAAACCAATCGTTTTTGGCGTCCATACCGGTTCGCTTTTTAAATCGGATGTCTGGAAATTCTGTCATGGCTAATTAAATCTACCCAGGGCTGACGCTTCCAGGACTGCACCGCGTGAGATATCGAAGGGGTTAACACCGGATTCAACAGCCGCTTTTAACCAAGTATATTGACCAACGGATCCGGTTGGATAATGCCCGGTTTCGTCTTTGAACACGAGGGCGCCCGTGGCCGGGTTTACCATACTGCTGTCGTCGGCCACCAATAAAAACGGATCTCGTTCGATAGCTGCAAAGCCATACAGGCGTTTGCCTTCCTTATCATAGTGCTCAATCTGGCAGATAAGTGTAACAGAACCACTTTTATAATCTTCGTTTTTGCCTACAATGGCAATTTTTCTGGCCACATCCGGATAACCCGGGAAAGGAGAGATTTCAACGCGTTGAATATTTTCCATGTTTAAAAAGTTGTCCAAGCAATTTTTTTGATGATTCCACCTTGCTTTCTGTAGAGATAAGTTGAGTCCGTCACTAATTCCAATTCACCAACTTTGATATCTGTTGAACTTGCAGGGGTATATGAACGAATAAGGGTTTGATCGCCCGTAAAGTAGGATTCAGTAGCGTTGCTGCCTAAAACGAGCGTTCCACCAAGAACGCCGGATCTACGATAGCGAGCCAGACGGTTGAAAGAATCGGAATTGGTGCCGGATGAGCCGCCCATGGCGAAAGTGGCGTTGTTACCCACGTTAAGAGTACCGGGCCCGACTACATTGAGCGTAGAAAATCTGTCTGCATCTGCCATGTTCTGCCTTATAAATACAACTGCTCCCTGCCTCATACGGTAAAAGTATTGGTCACCCATACCAGTACTTCCGTTATGTGCTTCTACTTGAATAATGCCTCTGTTATAGATATTTAGGTCGTAGCCGTGCATGTAGATTTTCCAAGTGCCTTCGCCAACTACTACGTTGTTAGCATCAGGAATGCCCGTTGCTTTTTTAAATGTGAGCGTAACGTTTTGATTTACCATAATCGTTACAAACGGAACCTTAAAATCTATGTTGCTGCTTACTTGCGTATTACCGCTGATAATAATTTCAAGATTCTGGGTTTTTCCGGAATAAAGCTCTGCTACTCTTGCCAGCGTTTTTACGGCACCGATACCAGGTGTGTCGTCGGGCACTGAGCCTGTTTTAGTATCGCTCCCGTTCACTCCGTCGACGTAAACAGTAGCCGAAAGGTTTAAGCTTCGTTGAATGAAATTGGCATTTAATAATTCGCCTGCCTGTTTTACGTCGTCCGCATACTTAACAGCATCGGTGAGCACGTCAATGACATCCTGCTTACAGATCCCGTCATTTAAAAGGCTTCGTTTAGGCTTATTAAACTTAGCTGTGATAGTGTCGATAAAATTTTGAATACTGCTGAAATAGGCCATCAGGCATTAAAGTCAAGTGAAAAATCAATACTAAAATCAGTATCCCGGAAGTGATCGGCAAGGACGAGACCGGCCGGCGAAGTTTCTAAAAGGAAGGCGGGAACTGCAAAACTGCCTGCAAAGCTGACCGTATTGGTATTGATGGTGTTAACACTTTGCCCGATCTGCATCCTTAAACCACGTTCTTCATTGCCCACGATATAGGCCTGGCGGTTTGCATCTTCCACCAGGCAGACAAACTGCTTTTGAAAGTTTTCGTTATAAAAGTCAATAACATCTTTGCGGCTGGCCGGGATCTGGAATTCAATAACAACCTTGCTGACCAGGCCGCCGTCTGTGCGCTCCATTGTTTGTATATATGAACATTGCAGCGGTGGAAATTTCATTTTAGTGATCAGCGCGCCCCGGTTGAGCACCAGGCCACCGGCAGGCACTACCGATACTGAGCCGCCAGGAATCCGGTGACGAACCGGATCCAGGACAGACAAAACTTCTTTTCGGTCGATGACATATAAGTTCAGTACACCGGGTGCATTTGAACGGGAATGCCCCCCGATTTTCTGTTCGGTGATGGTCATTTTTAAAGTCTTTATTAGTGGGACAACTTTTTAATATTTGGGTACAACTTTTAAGCGTATTGGGACGATTTTTGTGCAGAATGGGACGATTTTTTAACCGTCACACGCTTGTAATTTTCCCGAACCTTATGTCTGTACCTTTTGCAAATTGCCCGTAGCGCTTCCTGTTTAATCGGGTCATCATCGATCATAAATTGTTCGTATACCCTAGCAATTGCTCCGCGTTCGGATCCCGCCCTGGCGGTGTATCCCATCGAATAAAAAATGATGAACATTTCAAACATATTGCCCAGCAATGCGCCGATGTAAAGCAGATTGCTTTCTTCAATAAATTCCTTTCGCATCGGGAAAGAGGTATCGACTGACAAATTTTTAAGCTTATCCGATGGAGGCATGTCAGGCACAAACCGCGACGCATAGAAATCGTCCATATCGAATGGCCCTTTCTTTGCGATCATGATCAGCAGCATACCCAGCAAAGTATCCTTGCGCGCTTTTATTGGAAGTTCGCCACCAAACATTTCAGGGCTTGTGAAAAATTGATAAACATGTTGTTCAACAGGGATATCCAGCTTCATAGAAGTTATAATGATTAAGCGTATATTTGAGATACCTTTTACCTCTGTCGGACACTTAATCAGGATTCGATACTTTACCCTCCCAGTTGGCGCTAGGAGGGTTTTTGTTTCTAGGTCTAAGATAATGGTTTGCACTGCTCAGGAGTAGGGCGCTCCGCGACGTCGTCCGGATCTTCTCTTTCAACCTGATCCTTGTCCCGGAAAGCGCAATACGCCTCGTAGGATCCATGCAGCTTTATTTCGTCTGCGAGTTTTGAAATAATTGAGCTCATTTTTGAAGTGGATTAACTGTTTGAAAAACTGCCTGGTAGGTCATAGTATTTCGAAGCTTGATTCTCTGCTGCCATAAATACCCGTGATCCATGACCAGGAAAAGCATGTACAGACAACCTAATGGAGAGAAAAGCCGTTTTGGTGTCACTTGTTCCGGAACTTCAAAAGCTGCAAAAATGTCCGTTTCATCATATTCCCCTGGTTTAATGGCATTTGCATTTATCATGCCTCGGTAAGTTACTGGCGGATCAAATCGCATAACCCTGTTGTCGGACGTTTCTATCCCGTTTCTTCCTGGTGCTCCTAATTTGCAGATCAAAGTACCAGGCTTTAATCCATAGCAGTCTTCCGGTTTCAGTTCTGGGACGCCCCAAATGGCGGGTGCATCATTGAGTAGAAAAGGTTCGAAATGATTCATGTGTTCGTATATTTTCAGAAAAAGTGCCCAGCTGTACGGTATCTGTGGAACAGTGATATTTTACTGTTCCACAGATTGGTTTTAGTTTTTTTCTTCCGACTTGATCAGTATGTCATGCAGCTGGCTAAGCACCCTGTATTTATTCTCCATTTGAAGGGAAAGAATGTAAATACCCCAGTTGGTTGAGTTTCCGTACCTATCGCCTTGGTAGTTGGTATCCGGTAGAAGCAGGTTTTCGAAGGAATCGACGCTGTGGTTGTAAAAATATTTTAGCAGTTCATGAAGCCATTCGACGGTCGGCGGTGCTGACAGCCATAATGCAGCTACCGGATTTTCTTCTTTCTTTGCTGTGTACTCTTTGAGGCCCGGAACGCTGATTCCAAAGAATTCGATAAAATCGCCCTGGGTGGAGTGATCCAGGTTTAAAAAGAAACTGCCGAAACTCTTCTCGCGGCCAGCCCATGAATTACAAAGGTGCTTAGCCGTGTAATCGTCTTTTATGACTGTTTTGATGGTATCCTTACCAAATTTCAGCGAGGACTTTTCAAAAATTCTGTACGTTTTGATAAAGGTAATGGCGTCTGTGATGTTCGAAACTTTGTCTTTATGTAGATTTTCCATTTGTATTAATTTATGAGTGTGATTAAATCTTTTCCGTGATCGTAGTTATCTGCCCAATACCTCCCGTTTGCCTGCCAATACCAGTCACCGGATCTCACTGGGAATGCGCCATTATCGAGGCCTGTTTCGTCGATGGTGACAGAAAGCCCGTTTCGAGTCTGCCAGGTCTGACCTGGCTTGATTTCTTCGCTCATACTGTTTGTGGATTTTCGATTTTGACATCCAGTTTCATGTATTCTGAAACAGTTATTTCGATCATATCCGGAAACGGTTGGTAAGTGCCTACCCATTTAAGTGGTACCTGGATCAGGATGTAATCGTCATGCAAGGCAAGACCAGGTGAAAAATGCATTACTGGCATATTGATGACAGTGTTATATTCGCTCCTTGATATTTTAGGCAAATCGTGAATTTTTTCGTGCAGTTCTTTATTTTTCGCAACGGCTTTCGGGAAATAATAGCCACGATGGTATTTAGTAGGTGCTTTCTTCCAGTTTTCTGGCTGCGATTCCATCAGGAAGCCGATAACTCCACCAGCTGCATGAAAACCGCTTGTCATTGTCCCACCTTCGATGGCTCCCAGGCTTTCAGCAAAACCAGCAATTTCTTTATTGGTTTTATTTATTCGAGCAAAGAGATTTTGGATATTCTCGAAGGTGTCTGATCCTTTTAAAACTTTGAAATATTGTCTCATGATTATGCTAATTCGAAATGATCATTAATTGAGTTTACGACATCTTCCAGGGAGCTGATTTGGTCCTCTAACACACCGATGTTGCTTTCAACTGTTTCGCCCCTTTCCGATGTTTGGAATGATTCGGGCATGTTGTCAAAAGATTCCTGTTCCTGGTCTAAAATTCCCTGGATCTTTTCGATGACGGATTCGAGTTCAGGAATTGCTTTTTGCAATTCCTTCAAGCGTTTTTTGTTCATGATTCTTGCTTAAAATTTCGGTTAGTGTCAATTTGATTTTTGCCAGCTGGATGATTTTGTTACACCATTCAACATTTTCCGTATTCACCCATTCGTCCCTGACCAGAGCAAACCACGACCGGTATCCATAGGAATGCAATCGGGTGTATTTGCGCTCCCTTTCATATTCTTCTATGGTCATTTTCCTACGAAGTTCAGGGGACTGATCTACACCGGTATGTTTTAGATGCCGCTTCCAGGTCCAGATATTCTCATTTACATCCATGCACAATTTGGCAATTGTAGGATTGCGCTCGGTTTTGGTTTTCAGGTGAAGCGTTACATTTCCGTACTCACTCGGCGTAAAAGGAGATTGCATAGGTTCAAATCTGTTAATTGGGAGACTTTCGATAAATGATGTCGACATACTCAGCTTTCGATCTTCCAGCCGCCTTACACGATCGGCATTCCAGAGCTGAGTATGCAGAGTTCATTATCTTGTATCCATCAAAAGCAGAGCACCGGGAACGGTATTGGACAATGACCCAATTTCTCTCCAAAACTGGTTTGGCTCTTTCTGCGCATTTGCAGCTGAATGATTTCATATGTTCGAATCTATTAAGGTGTATGATTAAAAATTTGCTCGTTCGGCCTTCCAGGGCATCAGCTTACGATCGATGACGTATTTCATAAAGCGCCCGATTTCGATGTATTCAATGGTTTCGGCGTGGACATTGAGCAAATCCACCGCGGTACGGTCAAAGCCGGTGGAGAAGGGTTTTGACCAGTCGTGGCCATGGTAAATGCTGATAATTGAAAACAGCCTGCGATCCTTGTCCATCCACCGGCTCCCCTTGGTGATATTGAATGTGTTTGCATCCACTTTTTGGACTTCGACTTTTGTACTTTCCAGAGATTGTTCCATGATGTTTTGAGAAAAAAAACTGTGAGTTTTAAGGGGGTGTATTTTTACTACACTACTACATGTGATCAAGTAATTGATAGTGAGCTTGTTAGTGTTGCTTTTTTGTAGTACGGTCCGTACTACACTTACTACATATACTACACTACTACACTTTTACTACACATTTACTACACTTTTACTACACTTTAATATTTGATTATCAATTACTTATCTTCTTTTGTAGTCTTGTAGTTTCAAAATGCTGAGTTTTTATTTTAAAAAAATCATAAATTTCCACCTGTTCTATTAAGGAAGTCTATGCCGTAGGTATGTTGTAACTGTTTGTAGTTGAGCTCACATGACCCACTTTGTGGTATGGACTTTGCTTGTGAATTTGAGGTGCCATCGTTGATAAATCTTATGTTCTTTGATATGGCATCCCAGTCGCTTTTTCCTGAAAGTGTAGCAAGCTCTGATTGAATAGTATCCCGATCGGGTGGAGATTTGTAATTTATCTGCCTATATTTCTGGGCAAACAAATTGTATAATTTCCGGAAATTGATCATGATATTGTCACCGGTGAAACGAAAGTGTACTTCTTCGTGGATCTGGTGGCTGTCAAACAGCTGTTGAATGATTTCAAAGAATTCAGCTGCTGCTTTACTATCGTTCTGGATCCTGAATTGTCTCATGATAAAGTCTTCACCTAAATCGAGGTATTCTTTCAGGATTTCAGCTTCGTCCATAGTCTCATAATCGAACAGGTTGATTTTTGCCATACTCTGGAAAACCAATGGAGCTGCAAAAACCTGTGACATGTTGGAAAACAGACGTTCGGGTACTTTCTGGCCTTTAAACCGGGTACGAAAACCATTATAAAGCCGGTTGTAAGACACATTGTAATTATCGTTTGCTGTAAGCAGCTGCCGGTATTTCAGTAGCTCCACAGTCATGCAGCCGAGTCCAGCTTCTTCCAACTCTTTCAGCGCGTCATAAGCTTCTTTTTGTACGTCCGATTTGTCGGCTTCGGTAATGGGCACAAACAGACACCTGGAAAAGAATATCGGGTTTGATGGAATATAGTTACTTGTCAAGCCCAGGGCGCTATGGATTTCAACGGTGGCGGTGTCGATACTGTTAAAATCAGCAGCAGACTTGTGATAGCCGTCGTTGTCGTAAGCAGCCTGTAAAAGCCCTTCATTTGGCAGCTCGTTATGAAATTCGTCAAACCATATAATTGTGTTAGCTGCCTGACTCATAAGTTTTACCAAACTGCTATCGGTATTTTTTCCTTTGAGGTTGACACCTTCCTGTTTTCTTCCAAAAGCGGCTGTCAAAACGCGAATCATAGATGACTTACCAGTCCCAGCTCCACCCTTCAAATAAAGGATAGGGGAGAAAGCTTTGTATTTGATGCCGATGTCTCTGAACAAACTGAATATGTAAAAGCAAACAGGTACAAACGCATTTTCCCGGCCGTGGGCAGTCGCATATAAATTCCAAAATTTACTGAAAGGGACTTGTTGATCTGTCAATGCATATCTGGCCTGTTTTGCCTTTGGTTGCTTTGGAATTGACAAATGAAGGTTCGAAGCCTGGATGATTCCAAAGTCATCCGGTGTAAGCATTTCACCGGTTTTTACATTAAATGCCTTGTTTGAAAAGAAGTAGACAGCGCTTTCTGGATGGTAGCCGTAACGAACAACTTTATTGGCCGTGTTAAATTCTGTCCTGGTAAAAAGATAGCTGTGAAGTTCGTCCAGGTGGCCGTCCTTTATTTTGAAACCCAACCGTTTGGCTGCAAGCATGCTTTTAAGCTTTCGCGCGCTACAAAATTCGTCGTGTAATACTTCAATGTAAACCGGATCCCCGATCGCTTTCCGGATTTCCAGAATCCAGCTGACGTTTTCCTGCTCGTCTTCCGTGCGGTATTTGATGTATACCTGAAAGTTTGGGGCCACTTCCTCAAAGTTTTTGCCAGACTTAATCCGCATTCCCTGGTTGACGTACCAAACCGTATTACTGTATTCTTCCTCAGTAATAACTCTTTTCTTTTTTGTTTTCTCCTTGTTAGTCAGCTCTTTACTTTCAACTACTTTTCTAGTTAAAATCTCCTTCTCAACGGTAGCGGCTTCGGGCGTATTTTTTACTTTTTCGGGCTTTTCTTCCACTGGATACAATGCCGGATCCGGATCGACAAAGTACGAAGGCATAACAAGTGCAAGATCCATCAAGTCATCTTTATTGTCGATGATATAATCAGCAATATCATATCCATCAGTCCGGTCTGGGAAAAGATCAACAACATGAAAATTAACCTGGTACGCTTGTAATTTCCTCACGCTGCTGTTGTACTTGCCAGGGCGGCCAGCTTTGTCAGCATCGCATAACCAAACCACTTGCCGGCCAAAAAGCGCCGGTATTTTCGCATCAGTCAAACCAGTGTTTGCTGCGCACGAAAGCCAATCGAATTGCGGGTAGAAAAACGAAGCGATGACCGCGGATTTTTCCGACTCTACCAACATCACCAGCCTATTATTTTCTGGTTCCAGTGGTGCCAGCAGGTGTTCGCCATAAAGGCACATCGAGTATCGTTTTAATTCATCGTCAGGCTGCTTAAAGCTAACGGCGACGAATTCTTTATTACGGTGCCCATCCTCTTTGTATAGCATGGTTTTGGCGTTAACAATGCGGCCTTCACGGTTCCGGAAAATAAAAACCGTCTTATCCCGGTTTCCGCCCAATCCCCACTTTTCAAAATGTTCTGCCGTGATCCCTAGTTTGGTGGCTAAGAAAATGTGCAAAGGCGTATTCAAGGTCTTTCTGACCTTTTCCAGTGTTGCCAGCTGTCCGGCGTCCGGAAATATCAAAACCGGCTGTGGTTGGGGTTCTCGTGCCTTTCCGGAATGTTTTACACCTTTCGGTGTAAGGTGCGCACCACAATTATTTTGCCGGTCACAAATGCCGAATTCTTCCAGGCGATTACCTTCCAGATCTTCGTAAAAGCGGAAAGCGCCTTTGGTCTGGCACTCCGGACAAGTGCCTTTCTTTTTAGGGGATCTTTCTAGTCTAAACGGGTATTCAGTGGACTGCATAAAAGTAAGATTTTTCTCCCTGCTCTCTGAACCAGTAAAACCGGCCAGAGAAACGTATTACTACCCTCCAATAATCAAGATCAGAAAGCAGGGAGTTATATTTTTAAATAGATGAAAAAGCGAATTGAACCTTATTTGCCATTTCATAAAGGGACAATATTTCGAGTTCCTGAAACGGCTTTAACAAGCTATCGGGTAACCTTTTCATATTATCGACAAGATTGGCGCAGTAAGTAATTTTATAACGTCTCATATATATACGTTCCTGTTCTGTGAAGGCTTGGGAAGTAATTACGGATTCCGAAACGTGGTACCTGGCAAACTCCATCTTATCGGCCAATGAAGTATGCACCGGATCCGTTTTGTCTATGTAAGGATCCACCACCTCGCTCACCAAAATGATCGTGTAAGCCAGTATCCATTCATTCCGATTTAATACGACTTCTTTAATAGTTGGCTGCATTAGTAGGTTGATTTAGAGGTAAATGGTTTATTGATGACGGTCTCCATGAAGCGGCGATGGCTTAGAGAAGCAATCGCCAATTGAATGTCCAGCGAAATTTCAGCGTACTGGATTTGCTCATTCATCAGCATACAAGCCAGCTTCCGGTTTGTAGTCGTTCGCCAGGTTTGGAAGGTGATATTTTCGCAGGCGTCAATCTCTTTTTTGTATGCTTCCAGCACACGGATGTCTTTCGGCAGGGCATTATTTTCCCAGGCCTGGATGATGGTGATCAGGTTCATATTGGAGGTATTAGGGTAGTTATAGAATTGAATTCCAGTTTTCTTTATTGATTACAAAATCGCACGTTGTGCAGCGGTGTAAGTATTTTTTCTTAGGGTGTGTCAGTATGATCTTAGCACTTTGAACGTTCCCACAGTTCGGACAAATGATATGATCCAGCTCAAATGGAACATGCTCAAAATCGGCTACTACGGTGGACGTTTTCGTTGGTTTCATGGTTTTCATCGACATAAGATTTACTAAGTTCTTTGATTAGCACGATCGCAGTGGCCAGCATTTTCACAACCAGCAGGATCCACAGGATTATTTCCATGATCATAATCGACGCCGGTTGCTGCGTTGAACGGAACACACAAGCAACATGGTAAAAACAAAGCAGACAGCGGCAGTAACGTAGGCAGGGTATTTTAGGCAAAATTCAGTGACTTTGCCGCCAAAAATAGCCTGGCCGATAATAGACGAAAGGGTATCAGAGTGTTTCATTTGCTCTTCTTTTGGTTAAGGGATTGTAAAGGTGCTTTTACTAAGGCTCTGGATTCAAAATCGGCATCTAAATAATCAATTCTATACCGGATGTTTGCGCCTTCTGCAAAGTATCGTAGCCAGCCTTCTTTTCTCCAAAGCCGTATCGTTGTTAATGATATTCGCAGTCTTTTGCAAGCCTCTTGTTCGGTTAGATAGGCGGTGTTATTTACCAATGCTATGATTTTGTCGTTCTGAAACTTCACTGTTTCCAATAGTTCCAGTTGGTCATTTGGTAGACTTAGTGAAATCGTTGTCGGGCTCATACTATGGGTCTGGATTTAATACCTGCTAATTTTTCAAGGGCGATGGTAACACGTTCAATACGATCCACATTACCACGTTTATTGTTAGAGGTTGCCTGCCCAACCGACCGCATGTAATCGGATCCGATTTTGGTATTAAAAAAGGGATCCGATTTAGCCAGTGCATCTCGCCAATTAACACCTACCTTATCTTTCGCCCGTCCAAACCTGATAAGTAACCGCTCTTTTATGGTTGGAGCCGTTGCCTCAATTTGTCTTGATAAATGCTTCATGAATTTGTAATTTGCGTATACCTTAAATTGTATATGCAAATGTAATTCAGAAAATCTGAAATAATACAGAAATAATGAAATTAAATTTTTGAATGAAAGATAAATACGCCATAAATGATTCGTTTATAAGAATTTACAATAAATTAGTTTCTGAAAAAAAAATTAATGGCAAGGGTGAATTAGCCACATTATTAGACGTCAAGGCGTCAACTATTTCAGAAATAATAGGAAAAAGGCAGGGGGTGACTACTGAATTTATTCAGAAATTCTGTGAGGTGTTTACGTCAGTTACACCTAACGATTTTTTTGAAGTAAATGACTTGCAAAAAAATGATGACAAGAATGAAGAAATTATTCGTCTTCAAAGACAATTACTTAAAATCCAAGATGAATTATTGAAAGTGAAAGAGAAGGAGATTAAGAAAACCGAGAAGCAAGTTTCTCAGCTCAAAAATGATTAGTTGGTTCGTGTTTTCGCCCAACTTTGTCGGCAGTAGACGTGATATTTGATAGAAGTAACGAGAAAATTTGATGACCCCTGTCAGGGTTTTTGTAGACATAGTTCTAAGCTGTTGTAGGTTAGAATATTAGTAACAATTATTTTTTTTATAACACCCAATTTATTTTTAATGAAGAAAAACTCTACTGCTGTATTTCTTGCCGTTTTTTTGTTATTTCTTGGATGTTCCAAATCAAGCGATAATCCTGTTCAAGCAAGCAATGATCTTGAAATTGAAGTTTCTGGTAATGTCGCACTAATCGATATTTATTTTCAAAATCCGGACACAGGTTTACCAGATACGATGGCACTTGTGTCGCCGCCTCAAAAAATAGTTTATAAAAAGCTTACAAAAGATCTGACAATTGTGGTGGAAAAACGAAACGTAATAGGCAATTTGACGATCACGACCACCACTAAGGGTACTAGCACTACAAAATCAACTTCGGCTCCATTCAGCAGAATAAGTAGCTATTATTCTAATTCAGTTGGTATATCCTCTCTTTCGACCCATGAACCAGAAGAGTGGCCATGCGGACAACACAACGGAAATCAATTAATTACTGGTAAAAAGGGTGGGTGCTATTACATTAATAGCAATAGAAACAAAGTGTATGTTGATAGAAGTGAATGCAATTGCAATTAAAGTTCGTCCTGGATAATAACCCATTTAGGGTGTATTATGATAAATGACTTTTCATTAGAGTTTTAGGTATCCTAATCTTTATAACACACTTAAATTTTTTATGAATATAACTATCCTGTCAAAGGAAGAGCTTCACGAGCAAATGGGTGCCGTTAGCTTTTGGAAATCAAAACCCGTTCTACAATCCCTTACGTATTTTTCAGGTGTTTCAGGTTTTGACGAATTACCAAAGCCAATAGTAGTTCCAAAGATTTTGCTAGTTAAATACCCTATTGGTCTTGAAATTCAGATGATTATAGGTTTTAAAACTTTCAGAGTCGGTATTCTGAATAAGAATATTGTAAGTATTCAATTAGAAGAGAGGGAACAAATATTTGAGAGAGAAGAAAAATCTGTTGTCGGTCGGGCTTTAATTGGTGGATTATTACTTGGTCCGTTAGGGGCCGTTGTCGGGGGAATGTCCGGAATCGGATCAAAAGAAGTAAAAGCAAAAATGCCTGAGCTGTTACTTTCTATTTCGTTGAATGTAGATGGAGAAAATAATCTAATTCTTTTTTCTTGCCCTCATGAAAAACGTTTAGAGGTTAGTAAGTTTTTCAGCATTAATTATACAGAACAGTACAATTCTTGACAATTTAAAATTAGGGCAGCATGGTTCAGATTGCTGAAAAATAACTGATAATGTTTCAGGGCTGTTTCAGGGGTAGGAGTTTTGGTTGATACAAGTGACTGAATAGGAGCTTGATATGCAATTATTGGCGTATAACCCTATGGGTCACATGATTGGCCGTTTCGGCCTAGTGTGAAAAATTTAAGACGCTCTAAATGAAAATTTAGAGCGTCTTTTTTTTGTGGGTAAATTTTTGGATTTACGTGCTTCTCTGATCAAGTCAAAAACGGATCAAGTCATAAACTTGTGGAGCAGATAGGATTTTTATAGGTTTGTTTTTTAATCAAATCTGTTTGTTTTGGAGAGCTTCTTGGCACTTATTGATCCGTCATCTCCCAGATGATGAATTTATAATCTCTTATCAATTGTCCGTAATATCAAGCAAATAATGGCAAAAATGGTAAAGAATATCACAAAAGAATAGCCTAAGGCAAACCACCCCACTGTAAAAGACTTCCCATTTCTATTTTGGAGGAATGGGATTAAGTTCCAAATTTGATATCCAAGAAAGAGGGAAGTAATTACAAGCGTGCTTCTCCTTAAATTATCATTTTTGCTATTGAATAAACCAGTTAGCATTCTTACAATTAAATAGCCAACGACAACCAGGTAAATTGTTATAGGGATTATAAATTCCATAATTGTATTATTTAGTTACATGGGCCTTAATATTTTGCCGATAACCTGTTGGTGCCATCGACGAATACCCACAGATAGGTGTATGCGTTAGCTTGTTTTCAGGCTCATGATGTTCAACAGGAACAATAAATATAATCTTGCCCATTTGACATTTTGTCCATATAGGCCCAATCCCAGATCTCTTACTTTCTCGTTCGCTGTATGTAGCTCGTTTTTCTCACAAGACAATAGTGTTAAGAATAATAAGCAAATTCCTACCAATCTTTTAAAGTAGATAGTCATAGAAAAAAAATTTGAGTGTGAAATAATTTAACGCTCAAATTTGAGGCTCTTTGAAAAAAAATCTTTTGATAATTATCAAAAAACTGACTTTAAAGAAGCCGGTGGTGACGATTTTGATAATCATCAAAAAATAAAATTCCGCTGAAAATATGGACTTTGCTTAATCAATCCTGCTAATGCTCCGTCTCCAATCTGTACCCGCTCCATTTCCCATTTACTTTTTGCCGCTACCGATGCCTTTGGATTGGCAGTTCACTTTTCAATTTTGAGCGCTTCTCATTGCATTTTGAAGTTTTAGCGATAGCACTTCTTTACGAGCACCACTGAAGAAGTTAAGACATTTCATCAACAAACTAACCTTTCACGCAAAGCAGAAAAGGCTGTGCGCAAAGGTCGCAAAGAATAAAACCTTTGCGATTTTTGCTTTTTTATCTCTGCGACCTTTGCGTGAAACTTTTATTCAGGCTTGTTTTTCCGTGCCTTATAATCGAGAAACCGCTGGTTATATTCTTTCATTTCCTTTTTGTTGAATCGCTTTTGCAGCCGCTCCGGGAGTTTCAATCTTTCTTGTATTTGCAGGGAATTTGAATATTCGGCTAATGTATTTTCTCCGTTGATATCTTTTTGCAAATCAAATGAATCATATAAATCGCCATTGACCGTGAACGCTTTGAAGGTAAGTAATGAATCGGTGATATTGATGTGCTGATAGAGCTGCGTGTTGGAAGCAGCGCGGTCCATCCAGCTTTGCAAACCGATATCATACATTTTTGGTCCGCTTACCGACACGACGTAAACGGGTCCATCCGGTTTTTTTCGGCTCTCACCTGAGGGCATATTAATTCCCCGCGCATAGGAATGATCATGGCCCTGCAAAACCATATCAACTTTATATTTCTTATACAACGGCTCCATTTTTTCTCGCCATTTCTGATTGTCGCGGCTCAGTTTTGTCGAATAAATCGGATGGTGATGAATGACGATGGTCCAACGCAATCCATGATTCTGGGCGACTTTTTCAAACCAGGCAGTTTGATGCTGCATGACCAGCGAATCTGAAAATGCTGCTTCTGAGTCCATGGTAATAAACCGTGTTCCCTGATAATCGATATAATAAGTCGTTTCAGACAGCCCCTCTGGCCCGTTTTCCGGTAAAACAAACTGCGGCCGCCAGTGCATCGAAAGCTGGGCTTTTTTATCCTTACCCTGAAAATATTCATGATTTCCCGGCGTCGACAAACTTGGTATCATGCCGTTCAGCCACCCGCCTGCCTCAAACCACTCACCCCATTGATAATCTTCGTTTGCGTTGTTGATAAGGTCGCCGGCATGAAGGATAAAATCGACTTTTGGAAAAGCCGAATAGGCACCGCGAATTGCACGCGACCACAAGGACCGGACATTACTTTGCGCATCTCCAAAATAAAGAAACGACAAAGGCACCTGCTGATCCGAAGCGGTTGTAAAATGAAACCATTCGCTCCATCTTTTTCCGTCACCGACGCGATACATGTATTGGGTTGAAGGTTTTAAAGCTGTAAAGTTGACCTCATGATACTGAACCTCTTTTTTGTCAAGTACAAGCGACTGGCTTTTTGCGTCCAGACGTTTAGTGTTTTTCTTAAAATCCGGTGACGGATCGGCCTCGTGAATTTCTGCAACCGCTTTTTTAACAGATATGTCCGTTCGCCAATTAACCGCCCTGGAATGCGCAGGGTCGCCTTTCAAACCCATAATGATCCTGTCTGGGAAGTTTGATGGCGGATAGGATTTATTCGTCTGTGAAAAACCAGATTGAAATAAAAAGAAAAAAACAACGACCGGAAAAAATTTAATTTTTCTATACAAAGAAAGTGTGTAAATCAATATCGGTTGGTTAAAATTAGCAAGACTGGTTTTGTTAACGAATAAATCAGTCTGATCGGATGTCAAGTTACCAGAAATATTGATTTCCTGCTATTCAAATCGATGCGTTTAATGATTATCCGATCCAAAACTCTCCGTACCTTTGTGTCGTGAAAATCGAGATCCGAAGTGCTTTGAAAAAGAAAACCTTATTTATTACCCCGCCTTTTACGCAACTGAATACGCCTTATCCCGCAACGGCTTACCTGAAAGGTTTTCTGAATACGCTGGGAAGAGAATCTCGTCAGGCAGATTTGGGTATTGAGGTTATTCTCGCACTTTTTTCTTCAAAAGGATTAAAGAAATTATTCGAAGATCTGGACAATTCGGACGCGGAACTGACAGATAACAGTTTCAGGATTTATTCACTTCGGGATGAATATATCAGTACGATTGACCCGGTCATTCGTTTTCTGAAAAATAGAAATCCAACGCTGGCGCATAGTATCTGCGACCGGACCTATTTGCCTGAAGCATCACGTTTTCAGCAGCTGGAAGATATGGACTGGGCTTTCGGGACGATGGGGATCCATGATAAGGCCCGGCACCTGGCAACTTTATACCTTGAAGATCTTGGCGATTTGATACAGGAAGCTGTGGACCCGCATTTTGGATTTAGCCGTTATGCTGAACGTCTGGGAAGATCTGCGACGCATTTTGATGAAATGTGCGAAGCGCTGGAAATGCCCAATACTTTGTTAACCACTTTGCTGGTTGATATACTGGAAGAGAAAATCAAAACCTACCAGCCTGATATTCTTTGCATTACTGTGCCTTTTCCCGGGAATTTATATGGCGGTATGAAATGTGGACAATACGTCAAAAAATTTCATCCCGAAATGAGCGTCGTGATGGGCGGTGGTTTCGCGAATACTGAATTACGTTCACTAAAAGAGCCAAGGGTTTTCGATTACATCGATTTCGTTTGTCTGGACGATGGCGAGGCACCTCTGCTTTCTCTGCTTGAATATCTGGATGGCGAGCGAGATATTGACCAGCTAAAACGGGTTTATGCGCGCACAGACGGAAAGGTTATTTATTATAACGGAGCAAAAGAAAGAGACGTCCCGCAACGCGACACTGGAACGCCGGATTACAGCGATCTTCCGCTGCATGATTATTTGTCGGTCATTGAGATCGTCAATCCGATGCATAGGCTCTGGAGCGATGGCCGTTGGAACAAGCTGACGCTTGCGCATGGCTGTTATTGGGGGAAATGCTCATTCTGCGATATTTCGCTTGATTATATCAAACGTTACGAACCGATGACGGCAGCCTTACTTTGCGATCGCATCGAAGAAATAATAGGACAAACGCAGCAGAATGGATTCCATTTTGTTGATGAGGCTGCTCCTCCGGCGTTGCTTCGTGACCTTGCACTGGAAATTATCAGGAGAAAATTAACGGTTGTCTGGTGGACCAATATCCGTTTTGAGAAAAATTTCACGCATGACCTTTGTCTGCTGTTAAAAGCTTCGGGATGTATCGCCATTTCCGGTGGACTGGAAGTAGCTTCTGATCGTTTGCTCGAACGGATGAAAAAAGGAGTAACTGTCGCACAGGTTGCGCGCGTTGCTGATGCATTCACACAAGCCGGCATCATGGTTCATGCCTATTTGATGTACGGGTTTCCTACACAAACGATGCAGGAGACGGTTGACGCTTTGGAAATGGTGCGCCAGTTATTTCAGCAGGGAATTGTTCAGTCAGGATTTTGGCACAGGTTTGCAATGACAGCCCACAGCCCCGTCGGACTTCATCCTGAGGAATTTGACGTAATGCGGATTGGCCCGGCTCTGGGTGAATTTGCCAATAATGATCTTGAACATAACGATCCGTCAGGTGCAAACCACGACCTCTTCGCCGAAGGTCTCAGAAAGTCATTATTCAATTATATGCATGGCGTATGTTTTGATTTTCCCTTATCAAAATGGTTTGATTTCAAAATCCCGGCAACCACAATTCCTCCGAGATACATCGAAAAAAGTATCAGCCACTTCCCCGATGCAATTCCGCGCACCAACGCCATGGTAATCTGGATGGGAAGTTTGCCGACACTTTCAGTTTTTCAGGAAAAACAAGGAAAACGGGTTATAGAAATTGCAGAACTGGTATTCTACAATAAAAAACAGGAATGGGCATTGGAAACATCGCCCGCAATAGGAGCGTGGCTTGAAGATAAAATGCCGGAATTGCTAATCGGAAAACACGATCCATACCCATTTGAACAGCTAAAAAAAGACTACGAAAAGCTTGGCCTGGGAGACTTCGACCTTTTCATTAAATCAAAAGAATGGGAAGAACTGAAAAGCGGCGGCCTATTGATCGTATAAAACAAACGCAATGGATTATCGCGTCCATTGCGAAACCCATTGCGTCCATTGCGGTTAATAAAAAACTTACCGAACAACCTCAAACTTCATCAATTCATCATCAAAAGCAGTAAAAACAGCCGGATACCCAACCGCAATGCTGCCAACCTTATCCGATAGACCAACCGCCAGTGCAGGACGAATAGTCGCCATTTCAATCGCCTCCTGAACCGGAATACCCATTTCTTTCACCGCATTTCTTACCCCGTCACCCAAAGAAATTGTCGCACCAGCCAGATTTCCCTCTGAATTCATATACTGACCATTTTGTAAAAAAGCATCAAACTCTCCCCATTTAAACTCTGTCACTTTTTCACCAACAAACAAAGCGTCGGAAATGAGGAACAATTTATCTTTTTTAGCCTGATAGGCAATTCGTGCTGCGGCATAGTCACAATGGACACCATCGACAATAATAGGAGCGTAAACGGAATCCGTATCAAAAGTTGCCCCAACCAGCCCAGGCTGGCGATGCCCGAACGGCGACATAGCATTATACAAATGCGTAACCAACTTAATTCCTTGCCCGAATGCCTCTGTGGCCTCCTGATAAGTTGCATTGGAATGACCGGCTGATACCGTGATACCGGATGCTAAAAGTCGGTCGATCTGTTCAGGCGTGAATATTTCAGGGGCAATCGTGATTAACTTAATTACATCCCGGCCATGGCTGATGATCGCTTCCAGTTCTGTATCCGTCGGTTTTCTTACATACTCAGTAAGATGAGCGCCACGTTTGACAGGATTTAAAAAGGGCCCTTCCAGATGCATTCCCAGAACTCCGGAATCTGGATTTTTGCGTTGATAAGTTCTCATCGCAGTAATCCCCTTTAAAATATTTTCCAGTGAAGAAGTAATCAAAGTTGGAAAAACATAGGCTGTTCCTTGTAGCAGACTTGACTGATAAATGTCATCAATCGTCTCTTCGTCAGCCTTTTCAGTAAAGTGGAATTGCTCACCGCCGTTGATATGTATGTCGAAAAGACCGGCGCTGATATTTTGAAAATGTTTTAAGCCAGGATTGTTTGAAGAAGCTTCAAAGCCAGCAATCACTCCGTTTTCGATGGTAATAATCTGATTGTGCAATACCTCGTGGCCGGTATACACCTTTTCTGCAAATATCTGATTGGACATAAGTTAAATACTTAAAATGACGGTTTAGGAATTAAAATATATAAATCACTTGATGACAATATCAAACTTAGTCAGAAGACCTGCCAAATCGGTAGACAGGAACTTGGCTTTTTTTACATTATTACTCGCAGGATCAATAGAAAAATTTTGGCTCGTCGTGAAGTCAACCCCGCTCAGATTGGTGGATAAAAAAACTGCTCCGAACAAATCACAGTATGTAAACTTCGACTTTGACAAATCGGCCTGCGTAAAATCAGCTCCGTTGATTTTGCAATCGATGAAGAAGCTTTTATTCAGTTTTTTATTGTCAAAATTCGCGTAGTCCAGCATACATTTCTCGAAACGGACAGAGAAACCAAAATCTTTGGTATCAGAGAAATTTACACCGATCATCTTGCAATCGACGAACTCGACGTCATACATTTTGCAATTCGTGATGACCGCATTACTCAAATTACAGCCAATAAAAGAGCAGTCGGTGAAATCAGTCCCGGAAATATCAGTGAAAGTGCAGTTGGAAAATTCAACCTGTTCAAAACTTTGCTGAGGCAGATACTGACCTGTGAAATCGATATGACTGATTGACTCGACGTTTCTTTTATTGTACATTAAAATTAGACTTATAAATTCTACAAATATTTACTAATAACGCTTTTCAATTGATTGGCCTGCACCACGCCCGACTGACGCCACATCACTTTGCCATGCTTGAAGACGATCAAAGTAGGAACGCCCTGAATTTTATATGCCTGTGCGGCGGATGGATTTTTATCCACATCAATTTTTACAATCGTTGCTTTATCTCCCAAACCAGCTTTCAATTCTTCCAGAATAGGTTTCATCAGTTTACATGGGCCACACCATTCTGCGGAAAAATCAACCAAAACGGGCTTGTTGCTATTTATTAAATCTGAAAATGCTGACATATGTTCTAATGATTTAGTACGACATAATAACCAATCCCGGTAAGGAATGGTTTAACAAATCTGATATGATTTTCAGCGATCAAAAATCGTACGAGTACCCCTTAGCCAAGCTTTGTTTTTAAAAACTTCCCAAAGCGTTTTTCTATGAATTCGTAAGTAAAATGCGAATACAGGATTGTTAAAGAAATCGAAATAATCAGCGAAAAGAAGATATGGGTTTCTGATGGAGTCCATTTGAGGATCCGAAAAAGGCAGATATTTACAAAAATCAATACGATGGCATGATTCAGGTATAGAGAATAAGAAATTCGCCCCAGATACTGAAATGGCTTGCTTGAAAGAAGCTGCGTGATGATACCGGTGGAAGATGCAAAAATAATAATTCCGACAGAAAATAAAACGGGGAAAATCAGTTTGATCAAATTCCATTCATAATGATGGGTCATATACATCGCCGCTATCATAACGATCAGAAAAGGGATTTCGAAAATATTAAGATGCAGCGTTCTGTCGCGAAGAAAGGCGAAAGTAAAAATTCCCATGCAAAAACACAGCAGACCGCGAATAAAACCGTAGTCATATACGAGCATATATTCGCCCTTGTAAATGATAAAAGCGACACACGAGATGCTTAGGATAAAAAACGCCCAGTATTTTTTAGCTGGGACGAACAGCAGTACCAGACCAAAAACGATATAGGAGATCATTTCAGAGGATATCGACCACGCCGGATAATTAATCCCCATCCAGTCACCCAAGACAGGCGTTGAACCCATGAAAGTCAGTGTATCAAGTCCTGCCTGCAAATAATACGATAATTCCATATCACCCACATTTTTGAGCGCACTTTGATCACCAATCAGGTTGGCGATGATGAACAATACTTCCGTGTAAAAGAGCAGGGGATAAAGCCTTATAAATCGTTTTTTGATGAAAGTGCCGAAATCTTCTCCTGTCTGGATTTTTTCGATATAGTTCATCGCAATGACAAAACCGCTCAGAACGAAGAAAAAGTCTACAAAAAGGCTGGAATTGATGACAAAGAAGTTGTTGTAAAAAATTGAATCCCGAAATGCATTATGATGGTGGGCGACCACAAGAATGGAGAAAATCCCACGTAATCCATCCAATTGTTCAACTCTTTGTCTCATGTGCAGATTTAATGAGCCTCAAAATATGAAAATAATCTGAGGCTTCTTTCTCAATATAGTGCTGTAATTTAACTAGGAATTGGCAGTGACCAATTGCTCCTGTGCCGGTTTTGCGTTGAACTTGTCAAAGTATTTTATGCCCAGAAAGCGGATCATTACAGCATAGGGGAACCAATAGGCAATGTCATAGGGCCGTCCGCCGGAAATTAATAATACGATAAGCGACAAGAAGAAATAGGCAAGAAATGTCGATAGCGGACTGGTATTTCTCTTAATTTCCTGCAAAGAATAGATAAAGAGAAATAAATTAAAGCCGTTGAAAAACAAGAAGCCAAGAATTCCATGGTTAACCCAGGCTTCAAGAATCGGAATGTCAAGAAAACCGAATTTATATCCCTTACCAAGGAATACGTCCCAGGAATAGAAAGTTTCCAGAAAGTCTGCAAAACCACTAACCCGTCCCATAGCAGAGGCATCAATATCGGCTGTTTCAGTGAGCTTGACACCCAGTGATGTGAAAATTACGTCCATGATCCTGTCCTCGAAAACGCTCCAGTAATTCATGAGACTGTAATACACGTTACTGTAAACTTTCAGGAAATAGTTGATACCAAAGATGATAACGATTAGCACAATCAGGTTCTTGAAATTAAAAATGCTGCCGATCGCCGAGAAGATTCTTGTTACCTTAAAATTATAAAAAACATACAATGCTACCATAATTCCGACACCAAGATAACTGGATTTTGCCAGAGAAATTACAATTACACCAAGACTGAAAAGGACTGAAAAGTATAAAAATAACCGTCCGAGAACGCTTTTATATCGAGGTATCAACACAAGTGCAGTGAGCAAACAAATTACGCCATTCCGGGCAGTAATGTGAGGATTCCCTCCTGCTTGCGCTCCTTCATTCGAAAAACTGACTGCTGCACGCATACCGACCGTCCAGCTCGGATCTGTCATGAGCGAGTAAACGAGCGTTATATTTGAGAAAAGTGAGAAGAAAAAAAGGACAGGCACCACTGTCTCCTGGACATCACTCGGAATACTTAGCAATAAAATCAGGAACGCAAAAATAAAAACGTAATTACCAATATCTGTGACACCAGTACCGACCGGATTGAAAAACACAAAATAATACATTGAAATTGCCAGGAACCCGAAACCTAAATAAAAGAGTATTTCGTTTGGCTTGTAAAACCTTAAAAACAGGTTTGTCGGCGTCATTAAAAGAAGCGCCAGAACAAAGAAACCGGCTGTAAACGTACTACTTGCGGGACCAATCCCAAGGGTATCACGAAAAAAGAATATCAAAGGAAATCCGTTAAACATCATTGCGATGCCTACGGAATACCTCAAAAAATTAAAGTTTCTTATTAAAGTTGTTAGACTCAAATTCATCTTGATAATCTGAAACGTATGTATTTGAAATCAAATCGCAATAAAAAATAGGACACTTTTCGAATCCTGCACCAAAGATACCGTATTTTGTTAAGAGCAGGGAATGATATCGCAGAATTGTACAATTTTTGTATTCTGAGATGCTCCTCTGAACCTACGGAGGCAATGGTTGACGACTTAGCGTCTGCATGAACTCTTAAAGCGCCGCCAAGCCCGTCGATCTTTATAATTTTCGTCGAATCGTGCAGCGTGTAACGTGTGATAAATTCATAGTCAAATGCAAATCGGAACGATTCATCGAAATTGCCATATTTTTCAACCAGCGATTTTTTGAAAAACAACGATTGGTTATGGATCTGCATACCTTCCAGGATCTGGCAAGTCAGGCTGTAAGACGTTGTTTTCAATATCTCCGTCACTTCGTCATCCGTTGTAATCATGAACAGGTCGCCATACAAAATATCAGCTGCATGGTCCAAAGCCGCTTTTCCAAAACGCTGAAAAGTGCCGGGAAAATATACGTCGTCCGAATTTTGAAAACTTATCCATTCACCCGTAGCTCTTTCAAGTCCTTTATTAATGGCATGAACCTGACCCTTGTCTTTTTCAGATACCCAGTAGGCCAGATATTTTTCATACTTTTTTATTACCTCAACACTTCTGTCAGTAGATCCTCCATCGACAATAATATATTCCAGGTTCGGATAGTTCTGGTTCAAAACGCTTAAAATAGTGCGTTCCAGAAAATCTGCCTGATTGTAGGAAGGTGTAATGATCGTCAGCTTTGGGAATGCCTTGCTGGTCTTATCAGCTAAATTATTGATCGTCAATTTTGATGTAAATTCACGAAGTTCTGCTGTACTTTCCTGAAGAGGTTTCATACTTGATTAATTCCTGTTTATTGACCTTAAAACTGATCAACGAATTTTGTTATAGCTTTCAGCTTACCAGCAATATTTTTGCGTAGTGCTCTCTGACTGCTGATATTAGAAGGTTTGCCAAATGCTGGTTCACCACTTATTTTTAAACTTTCGTACTTTTTTAGCGAATGCTGATATTGGTCAAACAACCTTTTAAAGATACTGTTCTGATTAACCAGGCCAATATGTTCTGACCAAACCGGATGATAATTTCCAAGTCCGGCGAAGTCTATTGAAATGAGTTTTTCGTCGTCGATAAAAAAAAATCCGTTCTCTTCTTTCAGATTTTTATTCAAAACGCTGTGTAAACCGTAATGCCAGCCTGCATGCTGCACTTGAATCGTGTTTTTAACCCAAACCGGCGCATAATTAAGCCATAGCTGATCCATACACATCCCGTTACAAAGATCAAATTTTGCTCTGTCAATGGTCCGATGCGACCACCAGTCTAATAATTCAGAAGTTGCTTCGCCTGGTTTTATAACCCAGCTTCCTGAATGAAACATTCCAATATTAAGAATCCGCTTGTCATCCAGCATATTGGACTTACCAAGCGGTTTTGTTATATGCGGTGTTAAAAGCAATTCCGCAGTGTTATTGGTAATTTCCTGTATAGAACTGAAAAGCAAAGTTGTCGGTGCCAGAAATGTTAGCTGTTTGCAATCCTTCTGTTTTTTTAAAATACCTTTTGCAAACCAGGGCCGGGAAGCAGCAACAATTTCAAAGTCAAAATAAGTTGAACACATTTGTCCCCATTCCGGCACATCAATATCTTCAATTGGGATCACCTTAATTCCATTCTGAACTTTTGGCAACGGAAAGGTATCTGCCCAGCCAATGTAAAAGAGAGAATCGGGATGAAACTGCAACACAGAAGCTCCCAAAGCCAAAGCATTCGGTAATTGTAATCTGTTACAGACGGTAAAAATTATATTCATGCTGTGCGTTTCTCTGTCCTATTTAAAAAATGGAAGACTATCCAGGTTATTCATATCTATTCCACAAATTCCTGTTGGCCAGGCGTCCCGGTTATCGGCGTATCCGGAAATATTTCTGACATTTTTAGAAAACCTGCTTTGTACGATTGGGGTTGGTTTTCTTAATTGCGGCCAGAAACGATTCGCTTCGATTTCCCAAAACAGAGAATCTTTGTTTTCAAATTTATCACTTTGACGATATTCATGCGCCTCCTTTTTCCTGGCAGACAGCGTTTTGATCATCCGCTGCACGTTGCATAACTTCAATCCGTCACTTTCAAAACTTTTGCCTAATTCCTGTTTCTCGTTTTCATTCAGACCCCAGATTCTTGAAAAGTCATTTGCAATACTGTTTTTTGAGCCAGGATTTTCAATTGGATTTGCGTGTAGATAATCATATCCCTGCTTGCACCAGTAGTGTATTTCATCTTTAACGATCCAGCTGTTCAGTTCGTGAATCAGAACAAAATCGCTCCACGTAAACCGTGCGTAAAAATCTTCCATCAATAACAGGTTTGATAAAGCCTGTCTTGATTCAAAATATTTTGACTTAAAGGTCAGTACTTCCACCCGTTTGTCCTCTGACTCAAAGGCCGATAGATCAGCTCCTTCATAGGTGAACAGAATGACCGGATATTTTGATAACGCTTTCAGACTATGTCGTAAAACCGTTTCTTCGTGGACAGTCAAATCGGCATTTAATATCGGAATCAGTATAGATACCAGCTCTTTCATTATAAGGTATCAATCTGATCGATTAAATATTTAACAGGCATGTTAAGGTATTTTCTGACACGAACATATCTTTTAACTTTCGCCGGTTTTATATAGGAGCAGGGGAATTTTCGATAATATGCGTTGCCATTATTGATCAGGCTGTTGCGATAAATATCAAAAAGTTCAGTCACATCTTTTCGCTCAGAAAGCTGGAACCTGTCCTGGTATTTGGATAATACTTCCGGTTTTTCCGGATCATATCCGCTATAATGAAAAAATATCAGCGGGTTGTTTTCATTTACATAAAAGGTGTTTTCTTTTTTTGAAAAAAAGCGTTCATGCAAATTCCAGTAGGCGGCATTATAACCAGGATTTCGCTCTATATGCGTATTCGGGACAAAAACCGGTAGAAAATTCATCCAGTTCTGATCCACAAATAGCCCGTTACACAAATCAATCAAACACTCATAGCGCAACTTTTCTTCCCACCATTTGATAAATTCGGTATTTGGCTCGCTTCTCCTGAAAGCGACAAAACCAAGATTATAGATTCCGGTATTTAAGTGATGTAGCTCATTCGGCGTAAGTCTGTCTTCAATCGGCGTGTTTACATGCGGCGTTAAAACGGCCTCATGTTTTTTCAACGAATCGAGCAAGCCAGTCAAAGGCTGGTATATAATGATATCCGGGTCAAAGTAAATTACATTTTTTGCCTCCGGATAATTTTTAAAAAAATAGGTAAAGTAAAATGGCTTTACTGCAGTGTTCAGCTCTGTGATATTGTAGCGGCTGCACATATCTTCAAAACCCACAATTCCGATTTTGTCAATTTCGATCATCGGATACTTCGGGGTGTAAGATTGCTCGAAACTGACACCTTCCTGATTATCCACCAGACCGATGACGAAAAGAATTTCGGGGTTTGTAACAGCCAGCGAATCGCCGAGTGTGCGCGCCTGAGCCAGGTAATTTATAGAACAAATGGTAAAGGCAATGGTCATTGATTGTGTTTTTCGGAAACCTGCAAAGGTAGATACTTTTGAATTATCGCTTCAATTTTTGCAACACTCTTCACAGTATTGTGACGTTCCAAAACTTTTGTACGACCTTTTTGGCCCATGGTTTCCCTAAGGGAAGGATCCAGAATAAGTTGAATCAACGCTTCTGAGGCCGCTGAAATGTCCAGATAAGGAACCACAAACCCAGCGTCAGATTCGATCAGTTCGGGCGCGCCGCCTGCTCCATCGAAACATACAACAGGCGTTTCGTTCAGCGCTGCTTCAAGAACAACGAGCGGATATGGATCTTCCCGTGAGCTCAATAACAAAACATCGAAACGGCTGATATAATCAAGGGCCTGCGGCGTAGGAGGTATCAGAATAATTCTGTTTTCCAGGCCCATCAAATGAATATCACTTCTGATCAGTTCGAAAATTTCATGCTGCGGACCAGCACCAACCCAGACAAAATACACATCCAGCGGATTGGTTTTTTGAAGAACTCTCCTCGCAATCCAGTTGAAAATGTCATTGCCTTTCCGCCACTCGGCATTGCCGCATCCACCGATCACTACAGCATCTTTTGGGATTCCGTATGTTTTTTCAAGAAGTTCAGGCTGTGCGGCTTCTAATTTCTTATCAATATGATCATGGTCGATCAGTGTAAAAATACTTACGCGATCTACCGGGAAATCATAATCGTTTATGTAATGACTGGCAACGGCGTTAGAAACCGCAATCAGATGATTTGTCTTTTTTAGTAATAAAGAAAGATGTTCCTGATAGGTATATATTTTAACAGACATGCCCAGTTCGTGAACGAAAAGGACAACAGGTAAATCATGCAAAAATTTGAGAAAGTTGTAATAAACTTCGGCATTTGCCACTGAGTTCACGAAGACTAATCCAATATTCTGGCTTTTTAACTCGGCTATGGCGCGTTCGTTCTCCTTTTCAGTTGCATGTTTTTCATACAATTTGTGCAATCTTACTTTATGTAAAACCTTGTCGGAAAGATTTGAAACGGAATTTTTATTACTGTATAACCTTGTAATCGTTACCACCTCAGCAAATTCTTGCTCTAATACGCCTCCGTTACAAAGCAGCAGGTGCATGGGAACGCCTTTCTCTTTCAGCAACCGAAGAAGCTGAAGCAAGAGAAGTTGGCTTCCTGCCCGGTTTGCGTCGTGACTTATAAATAGTATTTTTTGCGGAGTCATTAAGGTAAGTTCGTTGATATCGAATTGAGATCTTAAATTAATTAAGACGCTCTTAATAAGCTTCGTAACTTAGCTTTCCTGGAACTTTTTTTGCAGGGTTTCCTACATAAATGCCCCATTCTTCTGTGTCCTTCGTAATGGCAGAAGCCATGCCAACCAATGTTCCCTGTGCGATTGTCATATAGTCACGAATCGTACTATTTACACCAAAAAAGGAATAGGATTCGATAACACAATGCCCGGACATGACGACATGAGACGTAAAAAACACGTGATCTTTAATCTGTCCGTGATGACCGATATGGTTTCCACTCCACATTACTACATTATTTCCAACCGTTGTAAAGGGTTGGATCGTATTATCTTCCAGTATGAAACAATTTTCACCGATAACTTTTCTGTCAAGAATTGTCGCATAAGAACTGATATAAGATATGAACTGGTAACCCTTTGCTTTCACCTGATTGTAAATCGCTTCCCGGTTTCTGTTCATGTTCCTGCCCGTCATAGGAGCGAAAAATGAATATTCTGATGGAGGAAATACCGTTTCAACATCTTCAAAAGCTACCAAAGGAAGCCCGCGAAATGATTGTTCCGTAATGTATTCCCGATTCACCGAAAAAGCTACTACTTCATGTTCTGAATCGTTTTCAAGATAATAGTGGGCCAATTCAGCCGTATCCAAAACTCCAAAAATAATAACCTTTGCCATTCTCTATATTAGTTCGAATTCTTTAAGAAGTTTAGCGATGTTTTCTTCATCGTTAAACATTAGTATGTCAATAATTGATAGCCAAGGTACGAAAGCATTTTTAAATTGAGGATAAGGGCTGGCAACACTTTTGATGAAATCCAGTCTGATATGCTCCTTTTCAAACTTATTTTTTTCGTATAACTCCATGCCACCAATCGGATTGATGTAGTGGGAAGCATTTTCCTGCTTGCAAATGTCCAAAATCCGTTCCTGAGCTTTTAATTCTGAATTATTGTAAATTCTCGAAGAGGAAACAATTTCAGTATGGATATTCATGTTTCCACAAACCTTTTTCAGAGCGTACAGGGTAAGCTCAGCGATGTTTTCACACCGGAAATTTACGATTTCTTCGATTAGCAGAAAAACCTTTTGGTAATTGGGTGCTTTCTGGTAGGATTGCTGAATGGTTTTCAGGAACTTCTTTTTCCATGGATCATCGATAGCAAGCTCCACTTCATGGATAAGTTTATTCTGGCTGGCATCTTTCAAAGGTATCGTAAAAAGATGCGGCTTGCCGGAAACCAGAATCTGGTTTCGATTGATCCAGCCTTTATTGATAAAATTGACATCGTCATAAATTACAAACTTATCCACAGCATTGATCAGCTGAAAATACCCGATATACGGGAAAATATAAGGTTGCATTATGGCAATAGTCATATTATATTGATTAGTGTGATGAATTTAATTGATTGATTATCACTGTTTATTATTTCAACTTTCTGAGGTAATAATCCTCACCTTTTACGATCAGATGTTTCATGGTTGTATCTGTCCCTAATCTCAGATCTGTCGGCAAGGCTTTGATTTTCGTCGTATCGTTTATTACGCTTCTTGCATAAAACAAATAATCTGCATCCTCCGGGATTGGTTGTAAACCTTTTTTAAATGGATTGATGGATATCAGTCTTCTGGACAGTTTCGATCCGTATAAAGGATATTCAAAGTCATCGTTGATCGTAGCCAGGGCGACTGTTGCATCTTGCGGAACAATCGAATCGTAGGCCAGATAAGGTTTAGTGATATCAGGTCTTGCGAAAGTCTGGAATTGAATGCGGTCCATTTTCAAAGCAGACTCATGTCCGTATACAGCAAATGGCAGGCAACGAACATTCAGGAATACAGACATCAAAGCGGAAGTGCATCCCAGCAATACAATCATTAACACATAACCCTTCCAGATTTTTCTTCGCGGCTTAATGATCGACAGGCGATGATTTGAGAAAAGCAGCAGTAAAAAGAGAACGCCAAATAAGCCAGGTTCTATGAAATATCTTCCTTTAAAGGGATCGTAAACAGCTGTGTATGAAATGGCTATGTAATCCAGTATGAACGCAAGGGCGAGAAACCAGTGAACCCGGGACCAGAATACTCTGAAAAAAACAAGGAATATTAAAGGTAATATCAGTGCAAAACCAAATACACCCCAGTAAGGATTGGCATTGTAAAAGTCGAATCTTTTCTGGAAAGTGAAAGGAACGATGGCATATACGGTTTCCTCATCGAGCCTTAAATTCAGTTTATCTTCTAAAAGGATAATCGGCTTGCGAATCTGTGTGTTCAAATCATAACCCCACTGCGCATTACGGATACCGTCCAGATTAAAAAAGTCATAACCGTAACGGATCACATTTCGGGTTCCTTGTTTGGCAAGATTTGCAGGCGTTCCGAACCTTTCAACGGATTGATGTTTTAAAGCAGTAGGAGGGCCAATCGGGTGGCCAAAAACCTGAATGTTTTTTATGTAACCTGTCGGTAAAGTGTAAATCAATACAGACAGAATAATCGCAATGCCCAGGCGGATTACACGATCAAAAAATACTTTAAAATTCGGCGAGATGAAAATGGCGTAAATCATGATCACAAAAACCGAAGGAAGCAGGAATGCAAAAGTTATTTTATGACCAAAAACAATTCCGAAGACCATACCTATTAAATACAGATACCGGTTTTCGCGTGTGTTGTAGAATGTGAAAATAAAATAAAGCAGACAACTCAGATAGGCAGTCAGTACGATATCCGTTTCTGTTGTGACAGCCTGCATCAAAAAGTCCAGGAACATTCCGTATGCCAACGCACAGAAAAAGCTTGCAGAAAGATTTCTGCCGATACGTTGTGCAATCCCGAATACCGAGATTAGCGTGATCCAGTATGAAAGATGATGGATAATTTTGAAAGCGTTTTCAACTTTTCCGGTAACCAGGTAAGAATAGATTTGAATCGCTGTAACACTTTTTGGATACGTATCCATGTTCCAGTTCGTGCCTCCAAAATGCTCCATTGTTCCCCGCTGGATATAACGAACTGCCCGGTTGAGATGGCCCGTCATACTATCCCATTCGTTTGGAACAGTGAAAATAACAAGAATCAGATTGGTAATGCCAACGATGGCTATTGTGCCAAACATCGCCAGAAAAATAAATTTAAGATAGGGAGATAATTCCCGCATCCATAATTTAAATGTGCTGAACCGGTTTCGCAGCATTTGACGAACAGAAAATGCCTGCTGCTGAGGGAAAAGTCTTGTCCAGAGGGCAAAATGCAGTGTTATTACAATGAAGGTGCCAACGATCCAGGCGGGCGTGTTAGCGGTAAGGTCCAATGCTGAAAGCACAAACCCTGTTGGGATTATGCTTCCAGTGAAAAGAACAAATGATGTGATGAGCCATTCGGTAAGTGATGGTTGTGTTATTTTTTTTGCAGTATAACCAACACTATATAAAAACAGAAAGAAGGAAAGTAGATAGAGAATAGCCATGAGACTATGGTGATAAATGACCGTTGATGATTTTACTGATTCGCTCTACGTCCGGAAGAGGCAGGCCAACATAAAGTGGCAAACTTAACACTCTTTCGGACATATCCTCCGAGACCGGGCAGGATATGTTTTTCGGCATGAAAGCCAGGGTGTTGAGCGATGGATAAAAATATCTTCGAGGAATTATATCTTCCGCTGCAAGTGCCTGCTGTACATTTCTCAGTACTTTTTCAGACGGGAAAACAACAGGATAATATGCATAGTTATATTCAATATCAGGGCTGATCTTCGGTTTTGAAAGGATATGCCAATTCAGGAAACTGTCGTAACCGTCGAAAATTTCTTTCCGTGCTGCAATGATATCCGGGACGTTTGGCAGGTTACAAAGACCCATGGCGGCATGGAATTCCGAGTTTTTTCCATTGATTCCGGCAAAATAATATTCCTCATCACCTTTGTGGCCGAAGGCGCGCAAAAGATGAAGTTCTTTATCAAGTTCGGGATGATTGGATATCAGCGCTCCACCTTCAATGGTATGGAATACCTTGGTTGCGTGGAAACTGCATGTACTTAAATCACCATAAGAAAACAATGATCTTCCTTTGTACGTGACACCAAAAGCATGCGCACCGTCGTAAATCACTTTCAGATTATGCTTTTTAGCAACTTCTTCAATTTTTTCCACGTCACATGGATTTCCATAAACGTGCGTAGCAAGAATTGCTGTCGTTTCCGGCGTGATCGCAGCTTCAATCAGATCGGCATTGATGTTGAAAGTTTCAGGATCAATATCTACAAAAACCGGTGTGCAGTTTTCCCAGATAATTACATTGGTGGTTGCGCAATACGAAAAAGGAGTCGTGATCACATCACCTTTGATCTCAAGAGCCTTCATGGCAATCTGAAGAACGATGGTTCCGTTACCACAAAAATAAAGATAATCTACATTGAGATACTCCTTCAATTTGGCTTCCAGCTCCTGTACCAAAGGACCGTTATTGGTCAGGTACCCACGATCCCAAATCTCACGAACGTATTTGATGTATTGTTCCTGGTCGGGTAAATATGCTTTCGTGACGTTAATCATTCACCAGGTGTTCAGTTTGTCTAATAGAAAAATTAAGCTTAGGGCGGATATAGCCAGGCCATTTTCCATACCAGGTCACGTTTTCACGATAATCCTCGATATCAAAAATAAGTGCCTCTTCCATATTGTAAACCACCGTACTGGTATCTTTTACAATCATCATGGAAACAACATAAGAACCATCATTCAGGAAATGGCCCGGAATTTCACAAACTCCCGTTACAAGTCCTTTCCCAAATTGCTGGGATTCTGTTCCTACGTTGAAGATACATTCACCCGTGAAGGTGTAAAGGTGCATACTTAAATTCAGATTCGCACCTTCTTCCATATTCCAGAATTCAAATTGGAAGTTCATCGGCGTTCTGACGTCAATGTGCATCAGATTGTCCTGATATTCCGCAAGCAGTCTGAAACTCTTGATTCGAACCTGATCATTGCCGGGAGCCTGATTGATATCGTCCCAATGGCGCTCCATTCTCTTGTGAGAAACTTTGCTTAAATAATTGGTAACGATATGGGTGGTTTCACCCTGGTCAATCAATTGTCCTTTTTCAAAATAGAAGGATTTGTTACAAAGCGCCTGGATTGCTGTCAGGTTATGGCTTACAAAAAGAAGCGTTCTTCCACTTTCTGAAACATCCCGCATCTTTCCAAGACATTTCTTCTGGAATTCAGTATCACCCACGGCCAAAACTTCATCCACAATCAATATCTCCGGATTTAAATGCGCAGCAATAGCAAAGCCGAGACGCACATACATACCGGAAGAATAACGTTTAACAGGGGTATCAAGAAATTTCTCAACGCCCGCGAAATCAACGATTGCGTCGAATGATTCCTTTATTTCTCTTTTTGCCATTCCAAGAATAGCACCGTTAAGATAAATATTTTCTCTTCCGGTAAGTTCCGGGTGAAAACCTGTACCTACTTCAAGTAAGCTGGCAACGCGGCCGTCAATGGTTATTTGTCCGGTACTCGGTTCCGTGATACGGCTTAAAATTTTCAGCAGGGTCGATTTACCAGCACCATTATGGCCAACGATTCCGATACGGTCCCCCTGGTCAATTGTAAAATTTACGTCTTTAAGCGCCCAGAATTCTTCTTTTTCGGTATAATCAGAATGAGAATTTTTGCGGGAAAACAAATCACTCACAACGTCGCGAAAAGTTGTCGGACCACCAGTCTTATGCTTGTGGTCAATAATATATTTTTTGCTGATATTTTCAGCTGTGATTACAGACATGGCCAAAAGTAACAGTTTCTAAATATGATCTACGAAGGTATTTTCCTTTTTACGAAAGTAAATTAAGGATAATATCAGAATAACAACTGAAATTATTGCAGTGGAGTAAACACTATTGGGATTAAAATATGCTTTGTCTCCCAACAGACACCATTTAAAGCCATCAATAATCCCAACCATTGGGTTCAAATTGTAATATTTTTCATACCACGTGCCTTGTGCAAGTCTGCTGCTGTAAGCGATCGGACAAACATAAAAACCCACCTGAACGATGAAGGGAATTAATTGTCCGATATCTCTGAAACGCACATTTAAAACAGCAAAGAAAAGGCCGAAACCCATCGAGGTAATAAAGGCGAGCAATAAAAATGCAGGCAGATAAATGATATTCCAGCTAAGCGGGTGATTGAAAAATACCGTTAGGATGAGGAAGATTCCAAGTGTTATTAAAAAGTCGACAAAACCGACTGCCACCGAACTGAGCGGCATAAGTAACCTGGGGAAGTATACTTTGGAAACAAGGTTAGAGTTGATCAGTATACTGCTGCTGATCTGCGAAAAAGTATTGGCAAAAAACGTCCAGATTGTGATTCCACATAAAACCATAAGCGGATAAGGTATTCCTTCATCACCCTTCAATTTGGCGACATAACTAAAAACGAAGACCATAACGGTCATGGTCATAATAGGCCGCAACACACTCCAGGCAACTCCCAATAGTGTTTGTTTGTAACGAACTGATATATCTCTTTTGGAAAGGATTATTAACAATTGCTTATTCCTCCATAAATCCTTCCAGTAATCTTTTTCCGATCCTCCGGCCTTAATTGTAGTCGTGTGCTGCATTATTTACGCTTTTACAGGCAGTTGAGTAGTGTCGTCCAAAATAGCTCTGTATATACTTTTAACATATACATAGATCAGCGCAAGCATCAAACCAACCAGTGCTCCGATCTTGGCTCTTTTCTTGCTTTCGGATTTTAGATCCAGGGGAACTTTAACATCTTCAATTAATGTGAAAAGTGGAGCTTCTTTTACAAGAGATACCCGCATTTTCTCAGCATTTCCGACCGCTTCGTAATAAAGTTGTTGTAGGAAACTATTATTTCTTTCCAGTTTGTTAACAGAAATTTTTGCTTCCGGAACGATTAACTGCGTACTATAATCCATTTCTCTTGCCAATCGGTGTTCGCTCTTACCCAAAATATAAGCAAGTGAATCTGCGCGGCGTTCCAGTAATCTTAACGTCGTTAAGGATTTTTTTGTTTGTTTTTCAGTATAAACTTCTTCAACCGTTTTAAGCAAGGTTTTCGCCCAAAGTGCTGCAAGCGTTTCATTTTGAATGGTAGCCGTCAGGGATATAAAAGAAGACTTACGTTCAAGAACGCCAATCTCCGTTGTACCTTTCATTTTAACTACCAGTTCATTTAAAACTGTACGTGCCTGACCTCTCAAAGAATCTGGATTTTGCTGTGTAAAGTGAAATCCCTGTACATCCGCCCGTCCGTCCCATTCATCTTCTTTAATGCCACTGGAATCGATCACAAAGTTGGCTAAAATAACTTTTTTACCATGAACTTCCACCGTCTTCATTAATGTCCTTTCTAATACGGGGCGAGATTCAACGAAGTAAAAGAAGTTATCACCGGTGAAAATATTCGCATCCGTTGCTCCACCGCCCATACCAAAAAGTCCGGCCAGATTTCCCATATCATTTGGCGTAGTGCCCCCACCCATATTGAAGACAACTGTGGCTTCGTAAGAGTTAGGTTTAATCAGGTAAAGGTCCATCGCATAGCCAATACCTACCCCTAGCAGGATAAAAAGAACTATGACTTTCCAGCTTTTTAAAATCGCATTTTTTGCCTCAACTACTTTTAAAATTACTTCCCTGGGGGTAATTTGTTCCTCAGCTTGATTAGTCGTATTCGACATTATATTCTAATTTTTAATTTAAAGTACGGAAGGCCAGAATAGTTACAATAAGCGTCATTACCGAGCTCAACACACCAATCGTTGTCTGAATAGCTTGTTGAGGAGTCAGTGAAGGAGCTCCTCTAACGGGAACGAAAATCTCTGATCCAGGCTGCACTTTTGGATATACATTGAAGAACATGAACTTTCTGGTACGATCAACAGACCCGTTCGGGTATTTGATGTAAGAGCTCTTACGAAGCGATCTCGTCGTGAATCCTCCCGAGTGTGAGATATAATCAATGAATGATAATCCTTTGCCGTATTTAACAGTAGTAGGATAAAGAACTTCACCAGTAACCTGAACCGTTTCCAGTCTTTTAGGAATTCGGATAATATCACCTTCCTGCACCACAAGATCTTCGAAAGAACCCGGGTTCTTCATGATGCTGCTCAGTTTGATTCCGATGGACTCTTCTCTGACGTTGGGCTGGTCTCCGGTAATCTTCCCTTCTTTGATACTTTCCTGGGTTGCTTCCTCCTCTAAAAAGTCAGTTGGTGCTGCAATATTTTTAACGAAAGTTCTTCGCAGCAAAGTTGCTCCTTCCGGATATGCAAGTTCAGTTAAACCACCTGATCTTTTAATGATATCGCTGATTTTGTCACTCTTGTTGATAATGGTATAAGAACCCGGAACCAGAATTTCTCCTTCAAGAAAAACAGACTGCTGTTCTACATAGTTTGGCGATTTTCTAACGATAACCTGGTCAAACGGCAGAAGAACGAAATTGCTTTCTTTATTTCCGATCGAAAGGTCACGATTTACATTGAATTTGAAAGTTTCAGCGATCTGTGCATTGGCGGCGCCAGGTATGCTGTTCCTTTTTCTTCTTATTACTTCGACTTCTGTAGTAAATGCTGACTCTTTAAAACCACCAGCTTTTACAAGCACGTCTTCCAGAGTCATGTTGGCAACGTAAGGATACTTGCCATCATTTTCTCCGAATCTTGGGTTATTTACTTCGCCTTCAACGGTTACAATGGCAGACTGCGCCATATCAAATTTAGAAGGTATCACAACCTGATCAAGGCGGGTCAGCACAAGGTCAGGAACGTTATTGTTCAAAACATCACCAAGGTTAAGCTGGATACTTTCAATCGTCAAATCAGCTTTTGTTCTTAAAACAGAAATTCTGCCTGTAAAAGCGTCTTCACGAAGTCCCTGTGCATTTTCTATCAATTTCTTCAAAGTCCCGCTATTGTCAAGAGAATAGTTTCCCTGGCGCATTACGGCACCTTCAATCGTTACGATATTTTCGATACGGTCAAGAATAGTCTCAACGTTGATCAGGTCACCAGTAACAACTTCCGCTGTTCCGTAGTCTTCCTGAGGAACGTCTACAATTTTTCTTTCTCTTGGTGTAATTCTTTCAATTTTTACGCGTGCCTTGTATGCATTGTCATTAAAGCCACCAGCGTATTTAAGTACGTCTGAAAGTTTTTCCTCTTCTTTCAATTCATATATACCCGGTCTTTTTACCATTCCGGAGATTTCAACTCGCTTTTTGTAGTAACCTACAACGACGTTATCGTTATCCTGAACGCGAATATCTCCGTCAATTTTACCATTAACGAGATAATCGTAAATATCAAGATGGGAAATTACTTTTCCTGCGCGGACAACACGCACATCGCGGAACGAACCGATTTCATTTGGGCCACCTGCCTGATAGAGTGCATTAAAAGCAGAGGCAAGGGAGGTAATTTCATAAGTTCCAGGATTGATAACCTCTCCCGTTACGAAGACTTTCACATTCCGGATTGCTCCCAGCGTCACCATCAATTTGGTTCTGGCCGTCTCACCATTCGTTCCGATAAGTCCCGGAGTGAATTTTGAAAATTTATCAATAAGTATTTTTCTTACTTCTTCGATGGTTCTTCCACTTACATTTATATTACCCAGACGCTCAATGGTTATAAAACCATCACGGCTTACGATTGCCTTGTAAGTAGCCTCTGCATAGTTATATAAGTAAATGTTCAATTCGTCGCCAGGACCCACTACGTAGTTGGTTGGTGTAGCGATCTGTAAATCAGGAATTGGATCGAATTGTTTGTTTGCGAAAATTGAATATCCATAGATTTTCTGACGCAAAGCAAGTTTCTCCTGCTCCTCAGCACTAAGCGTTCCGGTTGTAGACGTATTGATCTTTGTCTGGTCTGCGCCTTCTTTGGGAGCATTAGGATCATTATTATCAGCGGCGGCTGCTTTTGCCTTTTCAGCGGCTTGTGCGTCGCTTGCTTTTTGCTGGTTGGACTGCTGGTTTGAATTTGCAGGCTGGTTTCCTTGTTGTGTTCCTTGTTGAGCTCCCTGATTTCCCTGCGCGCCTGATTGTGAGCGGGGAGCATTGGATTGGGAGCCACTTTGATTTGTTCCGGTTGATGTAGGTGCGCTAGTGGGAGCAGATTGTGGAGCTACAACCTGCGAAAGGCCTGGTAAAGAAATAATCAAACTTAAAAAATAAGGTAAGATAAATTTGCAATTTTTAGCCAACTTGAATGTGTTCATATGAAGTTTATTGTACTATGAAATGCGACCGTTTCATTAAAAAAAAAGTAAATGAGCTCTTATTTTTGCACTAAAATCAAGCTCAATTAGAATTTTAGTTTTCCTAGTTTAAGACAAAGTAAATTAGATTTTTCTTATTTTTAAAGAATTTCTATTAATCGGCTCCAAACTTATTCAGGAGCAAAGGTACAATAGGGTAACGACATATGACCCAAAATATTAAAATACAACATTAAATTCATTAATATCCAAACTAGAGTATTCATAGATTATGGAAAATAGTACCAGCATACAATACGACGAGGATAGCATAAAGTCACTGGATTGGAAAGAACACATTCGTTTAAGACCTGGAATGTACATTGGGAAGTTAGGTGACGGTTCCTCAATTGATGATGGTATATATGTGCTTGTCAAGGAGATCGTCGATAATTCGATTGATGAGCACATGATGGGTAACGGAAAAAATATTGAAATAAAAATTTCCGAGCATCGGGTCGAGGTGCGTGATTATGGACGGGGAATTCCGCTGGGAAAGGTGGTGGATTGCGTTTCAAAGATCAATACCGGTGGAAAATATGACTCCGGCGCTTTTCAGAAATCGGTGGGTTTGAACGGGGTGGGAACAAAGGCTGTAAACGCACTGTCGCATTATTTCAAGGTTCAGTCGTTTCGTGAGGGAAAATCAAAAAATGCTGAATTTCACCAGGGGAATCTTGTCAATGAATCCGGCGAAATTGTTACTTCTCAGCGAAATGGAACCCATATCGCCTTTGAGCCAGATGGAATAATTTTTAAAAATTTCAGATATATTCCACAATATCTGGATAATATGATCTGGAATTACTGCTATCTGAACGCAGGTTTGACGATTAATTTTAACGGCCAAAAATACATTTCACATAACGGTCTGATGGATCTTCTTGTCAGCAAATCTGACGCAGAATCAATTCGTTATCCGATTATTCACTTGAAAGGCGAGGATATTGAGTTCGCCATGACCCACGGCAACCAGTATGGAGAAGAATATTATTCCTTTGTAAACGGTCAGTATACCACACAGGGTGGAACGCATTTAGCCGCTTTCCGGGAGGCGGTCGTAAAAGCGGTTCGTGAGCATTTTGGGAAGGATTATGCGCCTGAGGATATTCGTTCGTCCATTATTGCTGCGGTGGCGATCCGTGTGCAAGAGCCTGTTTTTGAGTCACAGACAAAAACGAAACTGGGTTCAAATACCATTACGCCAGATCCAAACAGTACCACGATAAGGACATTTGTAAACGATTTTGTGAAGGAAAGGCTTGACAATTATCTGCACATGAACCCCGAGGCGCGCGATGCAATGAAAAAGCGTATCGAGCAGTCGGAAAGAGAGCGTAAAGAATTGGCAGGTATTAAAAAGCTGGCGAATGACCGTGCGAAAAAAGCGAACCTGCATAACAAAAAACTTCGTGACTGCAGATTGCATTTCACTGACCTTAAAAATGAATTACGTCATGAGAGTACCTTGTTCATTACTGAGGGGGATTCTGCAAGTGGCTCGATTACAAAATCAAGAAATATACAGACTCAGGCAGTATTTAGTTTGCGAGGTAAGCCGCTGAATTGCTTTGGTTTAAATAAGAAAATCGTCTACGAGAATGAAGAGTTTAATCTTCTTCAACACGCGCTGGACATTGAAAATGGCGTAGAAAACTTACGTTTCAACCGGATCGTTATTGCCACAGATGCGGATGTGGATGGTATGCATATCCGATTGCTGCTCATGACTTTTTTCCTTCAATTCTTTCCTGATCTGGTTCGAAATGGGCACCTTTACGTGCTGGAAACTCCGCTTTTCCGGGTTCGCAACAAAAAGGAAACTTTTTATTGCTATAACGATGAAGAAAAACAGGCTGCGATAGCCAAGCTGGGAAGCAAGCCTGAGATCACGAGGTTTAAAGGATTGGGAGAAATATCACCGGAAGAATTCGGGAAATTCATAGGAGAAGACATGCACCTGGAACCGATAATCCTGCAAAAGGAGACTTCGATTCAGAAATTGCTGACCTATTATATGGGCAAGAATACTCCGGAACGTCAGCGGTTCATTATTGATAATTTGAAAATTGAGACGAATATTGAAGAGCTTGCGATTGCCATTTAAACGGCAGTAAAATAGCTTGAAAAAGACAAAATACGGATTACAAAAAATTAGATTATTTGTGGATTTACAACAATTAAGAGAACGCATCGACGCACTTGACGATCAGTTGCTGACAATTCTGAACGAAAGGATGGAATTGGTGAAAAGTGTTGGGGATTTAAAACGCTCTTCCAATTCTATTATTTATCGTCCCGAACGCGAAAAGCAAATTTTGGACCGTCTCGAAAAAAGAAACAACGGGTTGTTGACTCGCCAGGCAATCGACGCTATCTTTTTTGAAATTTTCGCTGTTTCCCGAAATCTGGAATTACCAGAGAGAATTTCTTATCTCGGGCCGGAAGGAAGTTTTACGCATCAGGCCGCAGAAAGCCGTTTTGGTGGTATGAGCGAATACCTCGTTTTGCCAACAATCCATTCCGTTTTTGAAAGTGTTGAAACAGGTCGTGCCAGGTTTGGAGTTGTTCCTATTGAAAATAATCAGGAAGGAATTGTTGTTGAAACTGCCGATTTCCTGCGTGAAAAAGAACTAACAATTGTCGCGGAGGTATTACTGCCAATCCACTTTACATTCGCTTCGCAGTCTGATTCATTGAAAGATATCAAGAGAATTTATTCAAAAGATATTGCTTTCAGGCAATGCGGAAAGTTTATAGGTGAATATCTTGAAGGTTTGGGCGTAGAACTTATCTCTGTGGATTCTACCTCAAAAGCGGCCAAGATGGCAGCCGAAGAGGCGGACTCGGCCGCGATCTGTTCATCCATTTCCGCGCGGTTATTTGGTGTCCCGATCTTGTTCGATAATATTGAAGATAATGATCAGAACAGAACACGTTTCCTGATCCTTTCAAAAGATGTTGTCAATCAGAAAAGTGATGATGATAAAACCACATTAATCGTAAACCTGCCGAATACCAATCGTCCGGGCGTACTTTATGAATTTTTGAAAGAATTTAATGACAGAGGAATCAACCTTACCAAAATAGAAAGCCGCCCGCTTCGTGGCGAGTCCGCTTTCCGGTTCTGGTTTCTGGTAGAATTTATCGGCCATATAAACGACGCACCGGTTCAGGAAATCATGCAAAAATATGGAAGCAGCCATATTAAATGGCTTGGAAGTTATGTCCGGGTATCCTGATTGTAAACAAAAAAAAGCGAACGGCAATTCTTAAAAGAGTTGCCGTCCGCTTTTTTTATTTGAAAATTATTTTAAAACCCCGCGGTACAACGATGGCCAGTTTCCGTATAGTGTTATCGTAGTTTTCGTCCCGTCAGGCAGACGGATATTCAACTTCCTGGTCGCTACCGGCGACTGGAATGAATCAACTCCTATGACCACAATCTTATTTCCTTTGATCATTGCAGAGACAAACGGCTCTTTTTGATCCGCAGCCAGTGCCGCCTGACCCGTTTGAGGTTCCTTCCAGGTACCGTTTAGTTCGTAGGCAAGATCCTGGTTTTTACCTCCAACAATTACATCTTCAACCTGTTTTGCCATCCAGTTGCCCAAAGCATAAAACTCAGTTGGGAAATCCCAGTAACGAGGCGAGTCGCCGTTTGGCTGTTCTTTGTAAAAAACAGAAACATCCGTTTTTCCATCTGCCGGATACCATTCTTTTCCCCATCCATTATCCTTCGGATCAAATCGATGTGCATTCGCTCCTTGGCCGGAGGGCTGGCTATCGTGCCACAAATAATACCCGTCAAATAGAACCAGTGAAAAAAGTGACATACTGAGCGCCTGACTTGCCGGCATCATTTCCAACTGATTCATGATTAAATCGCCTTCCGGATTTGTCGTATGGAAAAACCACGGAACGATTGGATCACTTGAAGTGGGCATGTGCCTGTTCCAGGCGTAGAATATGGCTTTGTTATTTTTCTGGAATGGTATCAGCTTATTAATTCGCAACGCGTGTATACCAGAAAGTAAGGTGAAATTATTCTGGGTATTTCCCTGCTCATCAGCAACGGAAGTTGGTCTTGGGTAAACATCTGTCGGCGAAATATTATAGAATTTCTGAAAGCTATCTCCATTTTTCAATGGATCAAAATTGGTATGGTTCGGATGCGGATCTGTGTATTCTTTAAGGAAATTTGCCGGCTTTTTATCACTCATCGTATTAAAATGCTGATTGGTGTAAGCGCTTCCTCCCCAGTAATCAAACAGATTCATTTTCGGATGATTTTTTTTGATTTGTTCAGCAAACCAGATCAACCGCTGTTTTACTTCGGGCGGATAATGCTGATTCCAGAATTCAAAATCAAAGGCATATACGCCATATCCCGGAACGGTATTGGCTGCATTTATAACTTCCTCGCGCGACAACTTTCCAAACCATGCCTGATCTTTGTCCTGGAAAAAACTTGGTGGGACTGTCCAGTGAAGCTTTTCATAGGGAACATCTTTTTCAAAAGCAGACAAATGTGTTATTCCTCGTTTGAAATAATTCTGTGGAGACACCCAGTTATTCAAACGGTAATGCATCACCAACTTTCCAGGAATTGGCTGAAATTCAGGAAATTGTGTATCGAAATGAACGTTAATTTCACGTGACGGGGAAAACCACCCAGGCATATCGATTTTTGTGAGTGCTGTATTTTCCTTTTTTAAACCTTGCGGAGAAATCCAGATGTTCTGCTGACGAAGAGATCTGTTTTTCAGAGGATTCCACCAATCGTTATATGGCGCATCGATCCACTTGGCCGTGACGGTATAAAGATAACCGGGCTGCACTTCAACACCGTTTTCAAGACCAGTCACAACAATATTGTCAATCATGATCACCCTTGTCCGGCCATCCTGATAATTAGCGAAATCTTTGAGGAATACTTTATTGTCTTTTGAAACGGGCCGAATATCCAGCCAGTTGTCTTTACTGCCTTGCCTGATCCACTTTTCAGCAGGTAAAATCTCATTGTCCTGCCTTTTATTATATTCAAATTCCGCTATTGTCTCACAGCCAGGTTGTCCCAGACTGCTCACTTTTATTTTAGTCTTACCGGCATTGAGGTTCAAATTTTCCAGTGTCAGCCACATGGATGTCCGGTGCGGCACTTTTTCGAATACTTGTATTTTGCCATTTTGCGAAATTTCGACGCGGTATGGAGCGAGTCCGCCGGCATTTGCAGCGAGCTCAAACTGCATTTCCCTGCCAATTTGTTTGTATCGACGCACCGTGAGGTCACAGGCATTGGATGCTGAATCAATCGTGATCGCAACGGGTAAAGTTGAAATCTCAGTGTATGTTTTACCTTGTGAAGGCCCAAACCGGTTCCATGCCCAGAATCCTGTTCCCGCAAAAACGGCAAGAACGGTGCTGATCCAGATAATTGATGTTTTCGACAAAATCTTTTTTTTATGCAAAACTGAAAATTAAGACAAAGTGTGTAATGGCTGAAAATTGTCTACCACCAACGGTAAAACAAACCTACCGAGGCATTTACTGACGAAACTCCGTTGTCTACGTAGTCGTAGTCGTAGGAAGTTCCCTGGTATTTTACCCTGATATCGGCGCCGAAGTTACCATCTTTTTTGAAGAGAAATTTAGACCCCACTCCAATTCCGTAGGTTGGGCGAATTTTTTGCTGTTGCTCTGCAAGAATTCCATAATACAATGTGTAGTCCAGAATACTGGCACCGGCGCTTAATTGCACATAAGGCTGCACCCTCGCATTTTTAGGCGCGAAACTGTAATTTACAAACGCCTGAATAGGATACTGCATAAGTGTCCTGGTCTGAACCGCAGAAATTTCACTTCCATCACTTTGCTGATAAGTAGCTCTCGGTATTCTTTTTTTGAAAAAAGAATACCCCACTTCGCCACCTACAGAGAAAGAATTTTGAAAAACCCATTCCAGTGCGATTGAATAATTTTCAAATGAAGTTTTGTCAATATAATTGCTTGAAAAAGAACCAACCGGAATCGCTCCCGTATATCTGGCAGTTACCTGATAATGCGTGTAACGATCATAAGGAGAGGCTAATGTGTACAGTTTTGGTGCTTGTTCCTGTGCATAGGCCGGAAGTATTGCAGCCAGTAGGAGTGCTGCTAAGATTATTTTTTTCATTTTAAATTCAATTGAAAATACACGGGAAAACCGCGATAGTTAAATTTATTGAGCGAATCCGCCGGAGTTATTTAAGACTCAAATAAGTGGATTGTCCAAAGGCCGAATCCACCATTTGATCAATATAATCCGGATTGGCAAGGCCTCCGCCGCGGATTTGTGCGTCCCAGATAACGTTTAATCTTTCTGCAGTACTATCAGCGTTTTTCAGATCCAGCATTGAAATAGCCCAATAACTCTCGCTGGTTTCATAAGTATAATACCCAGGATATCCGTAAAACCCTCCATAATATCCGCCCCAATATGAAGAATAGGGATTGGATGCTACATTTAAATAAGTGTTGGTAATTCTGGCGGCCGTCAGCCCCACATCAGGTTTTTTGTCTACGGCTACATAAGTGTATCCAAGATTTTGCATATTGGTTATAATGCGGGTCAAAAGATCCCGGTCAATACTGGTCAGTGCAGTTCCTGATCTGCTGTCCTGTACAACGGTTACGGAATCTGATATGCTAAATGTTTTGAAAGATTTGAAATTGGCACTTTTATCATGGTTGGTTATAAAAACCTGTGAGTCAAGGTCAGATAAGTCATTTACCGGATCATTACTACATGAGGTCAGCCAAAGCGTGGCAGAAATAATTAAATATGATGCTTTTCTTAACATAGCGTTACTTTGCGTTTTAGTTATTTGATTAACGAATTTTAAATTTGAATCATTTTATTTTTCTCATTTTAGCGCGGTTATTTTTTATATTTCCACGCCTTATAGTTGATAAGGGACTATCTGAAAAGTCATTTGGTTGTAAAACGGAAAATATTTTGAATTACAAACAGCCTTGGAGCAGTCGTAAAGAAATCTTTAAGGAATAGAATTGGCAGACTACGAACTTTATTTGCCAATGTCCTGTTCGTTGCTTTATTTTAGTAATATTAAAAAATCTTAAATACCCCTGGTAATTCGAGCTTAGAACAAAAAATATATGGAAGCAAAAGAAGAAATTTTAAGGATCATAGATGTTCTCAACGATACTTATGAAAGTGAGGAAGCCTGGTATGGCCCGTCTGTCGTAGAAGCTTTGCGTGATGTAACGCCTAAAATGGCCGAGCTTCGGTTAAGCGCAAATACACACTCGATTGCAGAAATCGTTTATCACATGACCACATGGCGGATTTTTGCGGTACGGAAAATTCAGGGTGATGAGGAATTTGATATCAAAACACTGGATAAAGACTGGAAAAAAATCCCGATTGTCGATGATTTCGAGTGGGAGGCCATTCAAATGGAATTAAGTTTGTCGCAGGAGGAACTGGTTTCTGAACTGGAAAAGATTGAAAATGATAGTTTCCTGGAAGAATTTGTACCAGGAAGGGACTATTCGTATTATACCATGATCCATGGGGTAATTCAGCACGACGTATATCATGCTGGTCAAATCGGTCTGATCAAGAAGGCTTTGAAAGGAATGCAGCTTGAAGAAGAAGATGATTTTGGTGCATTTGACGACCGCTCGGGCACAGGAAGCGATAGTGATTACTATTGATCTGAGTTATAGGAAATTTTGTATTTCTTGTAATTAAAGTATTAAATAATAAGAAAAAGTAATAGTTTGCATAATAATTAAAGGTAGTATTCGCTTGGATACAATTTCTTTAATGGTGTGGATATATGTCAAAAGGCCACTCGGTTTATCGAGTGGCCTTTTTTATGAATTGTCTAAAATCTATGCAACATTTGATGAAAATATTCAGAATAACGTTAAGATATGAAAATATTAATTGTTGAGGATGAGCCAAAGTTAGCTGGTTTTTTGAAACGTGGTCTTGAAGAACAATCCTGGGAAGTTGAGTTGGCGTATGATGGTCAGGTTGGGAAAAAAATGGCGTCTAACTATCGATTTGATGTCATTGTTCTTGATGTAAATCTCCCGATTATCAACGGCTACGATCTCGCAAAACAGTTACGCAACGACGGATTAACTACACCCATTTTATTTTTAACGGCCCTGGGTACCATCGACGATAAGTTGGACGGGTTTGAAGCTGGTGGTGACGACTATTTGGTAAAACCTTTTGAATTCAGAGAATTAATTGCCCGCATCAAAGTTCTTTCGCAGCGAAACAGTAATCGGGAACAGTCCAGTCAAGTACTAAAACTGGCAGATCTGGAATTGAATCTGGACGAAAAAGTCGCGCGAAGAGGCGGAAACCGTATTGATCTGACAGCCAAAGAATTTGCCTTGCTTGAATATTTAATGCGAAACCGTGGAAGAGTAGTTTCCCGCGTTGACATCGCAGAACAGGTATGGGATATTCGTTTTGATACCGGAACCAATGTGATCGACGTGTATATTAACTTTTTACGTAAAAAAGTTGATAAGGATTATGATACCAAGTTGATCCATACGGTTGTTGGAATGGGTTATATTTTCAAGGAAGAATGAACATCAAAAGCCGTCTGACGCTACTTTTTACCATGTTGGTTGGCTCCATCATGGCACTTTTCTGTTTGTCTATCTACTATTTCTACGATCAGTACCGGGAGAAACAATTTTACTCTTTTCTCAATGAGAGAGGTCAGACGATCGCGCAATTGGTAGAGGCGAGTAAGGGAATAAGTAAGGCGGATATTGCAAAAATTGAAAAGGAAAATAATACAGTCCTGCTCGATGAAGAGATAACGATCTATGATGGCGCAGACTCCGTTATTTTTAACAGCGGTTCTTATGACTTCCCGATGACACGGCAAATGCTTTTTGATGCGCGTAATGGTAAGGAAATTCATACCAAACATGCGAAAAAAGAGGTCATCGTCATCAGGCATATTTTGCAGGATCATCGCAGACCCTGGGTTGTTGTCGCGATTGCGAACGACCATTTAGGTACAGATCAGCTGAAAAGGTTGAGGGAAATTTTGTTAATCGGCTGGTTACTTTCGCTGGTTCTTGTTGCGGTTGCAGGTTGGCAGTTTTCAACGGATGCGATTAAACCTGTTTCTGATATAATCGCACAGGTGAATAATATTTCTGCCGGAAATTTACATGATAAAGTGACTGTTGGCCGTGAAAAGGATGAACTGGCTTTGCTTGCGCAAACATTTAACCTCATGCTTAACCGGCTGGAAATTGCGTTTGTGGCCCAAAAGAATTTTGTATCTCATGCCTCGCACGAATTACGGACGCCGTTAGCGCTGATCATGAGCGAGGTGGAAGTAACGCTGATGAAAGCACGAACAACGGAATATTATGAAGATGCGCTGAAAGGTATACTTCAGGAGGCAAAGGAAATGAACGAACTGGTGAGCAGATTGCTGGAACTGGCGCGGACAGAAGAGCATGCCTTTCGGGTAACTTTTTCAAAGATAAGGATTGATGAAGTTTTGTGGCAGGCTCAGGCTTCAATCCAGCAAAAAAATCCAGCATATCATGTGGATATCAACTATGGCCAGATACCGGAAAATGAAGAAGAGCTGCTTCGGTATGGAGATGAAAGTCTTCTGAAAACTGCCTTCATGAATTTGATGGACAACGCCTGCAAATATTCAGATAATAACACGGTTAACGTTTTTCTGGAAATTGATAAAGACCTGATCAAAATTTCTTTCAAGGACATAGGCACCGGGATAGCCGCTGCGGAATTACCATTTGTTTTTGATACTTTTTATCGCAGTTCAAAAACCATGAGCAAGGCCGGTTATGGTATAGGCCTGGCACTTACAAAACGTATTATCACCATGCAGGGGGCGAGCATCGAGGTCGAATCGAAGATTGGGCAGGGAAGTACTTTTATTCTTAAATTTCCTCCGTTTTAACTACTCACTTCATTTTAATTTGTTTTTAATTCGGCCTTAATGCGCCTTTAACAAGGTCAGTGGTTTTTTGTTCCATAAAATTGCCCGGAAGGTATTTTGTGTTCTGATTGCCGCGGTTTTTGAAAATTACCTTACCCGAAAACAAATCTGGAAGGAATATCGCAAGGAAAAATATTATAGTCTGTTTTTCCAAAGTGAATTAGGTTGACCAAACGATCATGAAATTATAACCCTTCTTAACCGTTATGAACAGGCAGGAGGAAAAACAGAATTGATAGGATTTGAAAACTATCAAGCGCTGTCAGATTTTTCGCTGGCAGCCAGAAAGAATCAATACTTAACTGTAATAGGTTAAATTGAGAGGTGAGTAGTAAGACAAAAAATGCCCCTCGGAATTCTAGGGGCATTTTTTTACAAATTATTAGAATTATTTGACATTCCAGGCTGATGATTTTTCTTATCTTCGATCAGCAAACCTGGTAGTGATTCAGGATATTCCTCCCGGATAAATTCAATTATCTTTTCCCTGACCAGACAGCGTAAATCGAATGCCTGAGACGAATTTCTGGCGGACATAAGTGCGCGGATGACCATAAATTGTGCCTGTGTGTCTGTTACCTGCAATGCCCAGGATTTTCCATCCCAAAGCGGGGTATTCAGCAGGATGTCATGAAGTTTTTCCCGGAGTTTTTCTACCGGGGTATGATAATCCAGATTGAAAAATGCGGTGCCAATTAAAGTGCTGTCGTTGCGTGTCCAGTTTTGAAAAGGTTTTTCAATAAAATAGGTGATAGGTAATATCAATCTTCTGAGATCCCAGATATTAACAACCACGTAGGTAAGGTTAATTTCTTCAATCCTTCCCCATTCTCCCTCTACAATGACAACATCATCAATTTTGATAGGCTGTGTGAATGCAATCTGAATTCCGGCAAGCAAATTCGCCAGGGACTTTTGCGCCGCAAAACCAATAATAACACTAAAAATACCCGCCGATGTAAGAATCCCGACACCATACTGCCGGACACTATCGAAACTTAAAAGCAAGATAGAAACCCCAATAAGGATAATCAGGATGATGATCATCCTTTTCACAAATTTGATTTTTGTAAAAAATTTCCGCGCATCGTTATTGTCAGGCTGATCAAAATCCAGCTTACTAATCAATATTTTTTCGATAATGATGACAACGCGGGTCATCAACCAGGTGCTTACGGCAATCAGTGCAATTTTACTAATGGCATGGGTGAAAGCATATTGTGGATGGGATAAAATATATGTTTTGGTGATCAGCGTAATGATCAGCAATGGTATGAAAAAATAGAGAACGCTTGTTTGATTCTCATGAATAGCCTTGATAACCGGCCAGTCTTTTTTTCTTGCTGTGATAGAAATCGTTTTAATTACGATAGCACTCAATACCAAACCTGCCAAACCCGCGACCAGGATGATCAGCCATGGAGAGTTCTTGTAGTCCAGTAGTTCCAGAAATTCATTCATGGTTTATTGTTCAGTCATGCGTGCCACGATCATTCCCGTGTGCTTGGGAACGGAAGCAACATATTCAGCAAGCGGCAAGGATGATAAAATAACTTTTTTGCCGGCAAGAGATGCATGAAGCAGGTATGCACGGCTGCCAATTTTTGTAATGATACCCATATGGTTGCAGTCGAGGCCCTCTACCGAAGAAGTGAAAGCGACTATATCGCCATCTCTCAGAAGCGGTTCGGTTTTTTGTAAAGCTGCTTTTGGAATATAGGAATGTTCTCTGCTATTGATAATATTTTCCTGTTCTTTTATTTTTTCCCAAACCTCTGTCGCATCCAGCGCCGGGTAAAAATTCGCATGCGTGCTCATGAAATTTATTGTCTTTTTTAAAGGTACACCGCCAACCTTCTCTGTTATATCTTCCAGTAAGCCACGTTTTTCATTTTCATACATCCAGTCAAAAACATAATGCAAACGGGATGGATACCCGTCGATCACACCATTTCGATAGCGGATTTTGGTAAGCTCCGTTTTATAACCTTCGTAGTTAAGATTTTCGTTTTTGGAAATAGCCAGCGCCAGAGAATTTTCCACGAGTGTGGTACAATCCAACCCGTCAAATCTGCAGACAAGTTTTTCAGTCGGATTGCCTTCCAGCGTGCTCGCGACGTAAGGCGTTCCAAGAAAAGATTCAGCCATGCGTAAAACCTGCGTGCCTAAGTCGCCATTACCAGGAAGCTCCATTTTCTGTGCAAAAACCCTCTGCGGCGTTGATTGTGCCGCTGACTTTTTCGTCGAAAATATTAAAAAAGAAAACGCCGCTACGGTTAAAAGGGCGATATTTATTTTCATTGCAGGTAATAATTTACCGCTGTTCATAACGTGATAACCTTTATAATAGAGTGAATTAAAAACAAGATATTAAAATGTGTGCCATTTCATGCATTGGAAAGCCAAAATGGTATTTTTTATAACTGTGAGGACAAATTTATTCACATTTTATAAATAACATCACTTATTTGATCATAGGTCGCCATTTTACAACTTCTCATTTTTGAATAAAAGCTTCTGGCAATTCGTCATTTTCTTTAACTGTTTCCTGCACCGGGAAAAAGAAAGCGGAACCATGGTGGAAAAATTGCCAGGATAGATTTCCCAACAAACTTTTTACCTCACTAAATCTCGCGTTTCTGGATTTCAACGCAAATGCAATGGAAAGCCCAAAGCTTACCAGTACATTCATGATACCGATACAGGTAATTCCGATCACAGAATTTATCCAGAGATCAGTCGAAATCTCACTATTTAAGCCAGCAAAAGCAATGCCAAAATTTCCGGATGCAAAGGTGATATGGCGAATGTCGAGCGGTAGGCCGAAGGTAAATCCGATCGCGCTTGTGGAACCAAGGAAGACTCCGAGTGCAAAATTTCCCGTAAGTGCCCCAAAATTATGTTCGAAATAATTTGCCGCCCGGTTCAATCTTTTTTGTCCCAACAAGCGGATTAATCCCGGGTGGTTAACCAGTCTCAGAGAAAACTTATTGTAGATCCATTTGTTTTCATAATACCCGGCAATTAGTCCTGAGATCATCAGGTATACACCGGCAAGGGCAGCATGTGGAATGGCCAGGCTTTCCCAGGCATTCAGTTCGCCGATTAATTTATGCGCTTTGGCTGGGTCTGCAATATGAAAACCATTGAAATAAAAGTAAAGCCAATCCAGTCCGTAAGCAACCGGAAAAGCGATCGAAGCATTACCTATGAGCGAAATAAACTGGCTCCTGACAAGTCTTATAAGAAGTTGGGTAGTCGTTTCAAGCCAATTTGGATTTTGTCCGTTATTGCTAAGATTCGCAGCAATTGTCGAAGCGGTCATCGCTGGCTGCTTGGTAGCAATGGTAAATCCAAGGATATGGATGATCATGAAACCAATCGAATAATTCAGACTATAAAAAAATGCTTCCCAGAAAATGGGCAAATGCTGAAAATATAACCGCGTCTTGTTACAGCAAAGCAACCCAACAACGACACCGCCGCCAAGTGCTTTTCTGAATAATCTCCAATAGCCTGACCTGTCCGAGGAAATGTAATGTTCACCAGTTTTCGACGTATTTTCAATTACTTTAAAAGTCAGTAATTGCAGATTGATCGAGAAATGTTTCCGAAGACTATACTTGGTATTTTCTGCGTAAACAAACTCTTTAAAAAGATCTGTGACGATCTCCCATTGCCGCTGTTTTTCTTCTGTTTGAAGCAGTTCCAGCAGTTGCGACAAACGTTTCAGATATTGTTCCAGCTGCCGCATCATATAAGTCAGCTGAAGACTGATCCCGAAAACGTCTTTGTGTTTATAGATGTAATTAACCTGCGTTTTACACTGGCTGATCATGACTAAAATATGCTTATAGTCGCTGTCGCGGCCTTCTTCGTCGTAATTATATTGGTTTAAAGTCTTTTCTACATACAGCATCACCTCCCGGTTCAAACCCAGAAATGGAGAATCGAGATCGTCAATTCTTGGTATTTTAGACACAACTTCCGGTTCAATTCCCAAATTGGCAGCGCGCTGTGCAAGTACAAGAATGGAGTTTAACAGCTCACGTTCTATATATTCGGGTAATGCCGGGCTTATGTCATTGAAAATATCTGCAAAGAAATTACTCCAATTTTCGTCCGGAATTGCCTGGACCCAGTGATAATCTTTTTTGTCATTGAAGAAATTATCGAACTGTGTACGTAATTCAACGGGGTCATCTACTGGGGGAAGAAATTTAAAACTTAATCTTGTGGAGGCGTCCGAAAAAAAACCTCTGTTAGAACCAATTTCAGCTTCGGTCAGAAGTGATACGAATTTGGTAGATAATAGAATCGAATAGATTTGCTCGGCTAAAAGATCTTTTTCCCTTCGATCCGTAAGAATGTTTTCCAGGATATCTTCAAAAGGCTTATTCTTAGTATTTGTTTTGAATGAACTTCGGATAATCTCTATAAATTTCCCGAAATAATTAAGACGGCTTTGTGTAGAAACGCTGTTCATATTATATTAAAAGTTAAGCGTTTACATTGAGTGAGACACTTTTCTGCCAAATTAGCTTCCGGAAATATAAACCGTACTTTCCTTTTCCTGATTTCAATAATTACTGTGTTGGTGAGTGCGTGGCCCAACTAAAATTGGTATACCCACAAAGTAAATTTAGACATTCTTTCGCAACAGACCGGTAATGCTAACCAATAGTGCAATATTGTATTCGCATAGTTCAAATAAGTTATCACATGGGTTGACATAAGAAGAGGCAAAGTCGCGAACTTTTGTCACGGCTTTGCCTCAGCTATAATATTTTCGTCTACTTTTCTACTATCTCGTACACATACACTGAATTAGGCGGCAGCGTTACAGGAATACCCGTCGACGTAATCTCGGAAGGTCTGATGTTGGGTGTTAAAATTAACATCGGGAAAACCTGTTTCATGGTATATGAACTAGTTGCATTTAATTGCAAAGTATCGGTCCATGCATTCTCAGGAACACGAATGTTCGTATGGATTGTACGTTCCAGATCAAAATTGTAAAAGAAAAGCAGTTTTTGATTATCCGTATAGCGCAGATAACTGTAAACCCTTGTTTTATCATATCCGGCACTTTGTCCGTCAATGTTGATATACTGCAAATCATAAAAACCACCGGCATAAACAGCTTCATTCTGCATCACAAACTTGTTCAGGCTTTCATAGAATGACCGGAGTTTCTGCTGGTCTGTATTCAGTTTCTCCAGATTATATTTACCGCCGTTCACATATTGCTGAAATTCAGTAACGCCCCAGTAATCGAAAATAGTAGTCCGTCCGTCTTCTCCCTGAAATCCCTCGGAAGTTACAGGATTCACGCCTAGTTCTTGTCCGAAGTAAATCATTAGCGGTCCCGTATGTAAGGTCGCACTCAAGGTCATCGCAGGCACAGCAATCCAAGGATCTCCCGCAAAATATCTGGAAGCAATCCGTTGTTCGTCATGATTTTCAAGGAAACGCAGCATATTTTCAGCGATATCACCGGATTCCCGCAGCCAGATTCTGGTAATATCTTCCACGCTCCCGTTACCTTCCATCAAATGTCTGAGCGAATTATACAGACCTACCTTGTCGTACAGATAACTGAATTTTCCGTTTTTTATATAATTGTGATACTCAGCCGGATTGTAAATTTCAGCTATGAAAATTATATCCGGATTTACTTTTTGGATTTCCGGTATAACCCAGCCCCAAAATTCAACCGGTACCATTTCTGCCATGTCGCATCGGAAACCGTCAACACCTTTTTTAGTCCAGTAACGAAGTATGTCATACATTTTGACCCAGGTGGATGGAATCGGATCAAAATACGTTTTCCGGCCATTCAGATAATCGACACCATAATTGAGTTTAATGGTTTCATACCAGTCATATTGACTTGGCTGCGCCTTAAAAACGTCATTTCCCGTAGCCTTGGCCGGACTTTCGTAATAGGGAGCGACAACATTTACCGGAGGCTTATGACCTTCCGGAACAATAAAATCGTGGTTAGGTATGTAATAAAAATTGTTGTCAGGTTTGAACGAAACACAAACGTCATCATCCTCTCCGAAATCCCTGATCCCATTCGGTTTTACTTCTGAATGATACTGGCGGGCAACGTGATTTGGAATAAAATCAATAATGGCTTTCAGACCATTTTGGTGCGTTCTGGAAATCAGCGCTTCGAATTCCTGCATCCGGTTTGGCACTTCAACGGCCAGGTCTGGATCAACGTCATAATAATCTTTCACAGCATAAGGCGACCCGGCCATACCTTTCACAATAAGCGGATGATCCTGTAAAATCCCAAAAGTGCTATAGTCCGTTAAGGTCGCATGTTCAATAATACCAGTATACCATACATGTGTTATCCCCAGATTTTTTATGGAATCCAGTGCTACGTCGGTAATGTCGTTAAATTTTCCGGAGCCATTTTCTTCAATAGTTCCGTATATTTTATTGGTTGTATTCTGATTACCAAATAATCTCGTGAAAATCTGATAGACGACAAATTTATCGCGGTTGACAGGCATAATTCGTTTCTGTGTTATTTTAGACACATATTACAAATGGAGTGATTATTTATAACATGTTAATGAAACCGGCAATGGTGTTTAAACAACTTGCCGGTCATAAAGTTTCGATATATTAATTATTATAGAATTACTTTTTTTAAATATCGTTTGACTACATGAGTGAAAACGCTCTTTTTACTATTTTGCAAGATATTAAATTTATAAATGATATGCCGACTGTTCAAGCTTGCCTTTTTGATCTGGATGGAGTGATCGTAGATACTGCCAAATACCATTACCTTGCGTGGCGGCAACTTGCCAATCAACTTGGATTCGAATTGACATTGGAACAAAACGAATTATTGAAAGGAATCAGCCGGATGGAATCGCTGGACATTATCCTGAAAATCGGTGGTGTGGAATTGGGTGAAGAGGAAAAATTAAAACTGGCGGCAGAAAAAAATGTTCGTTATCTGGAACTCTGTAAGCAAATTACACCTGGTGACGCCTTGCCTGGCGTGCGGGGTTTTCTGGATGAATTGAGGAGAGATCAAATAAAAATAGGCCTGGGATCGGCCAGTAAAAATGCCAAAACCATTCTGACAAATCTGGATATGCTTCCCTATTTTGATACGCTTGTGGACGGAAACCGGGTAACAAAAGGGAAACCTGATCCACAGGTTTTTCTTATGGGAGCCGAAGATCTGGCTGTTTCGCCGGAGTTTTGTATCGTTTTTGAAGATGCTGTCGCCGGTATTCAATCTGCAAAAGCAGCAGGAATGATTGGCGTAGGCATTGGTGAAGCATCTGTATTGACGGAAGCTGATCTCGTCATCAAAGGCTTTGATGGCATATCTGTCAGTGACCTTTTTCAAAAGTTGAAGTAATTATCTTAAATCTGATAAAAAGTAACTACGCCAGACGGCAAAGTTGATAGCCCATATAAAATGAAAAACTACATAACGCACGATGAATGGAGTATCGTGGAAGAAGGTTTCCATGCTGCGCACAACGAAATTACGGAAAGTCTCATGAGTCTGGGAAATGGCCGGATGGGACAAAGAGGTAATTTCGAAGAAGGTTTTTCAGGAAAAACGCTGCTTGGGAATTATGTAGCCGGAGTTTATTTTCCGGATAAAACGCGGGTTGGCTGGTGGAAAAATGGCTACCCCGATTATTTTGCAAAAGTACTGAATGCTTGTAACTGGATAGGTATTGATGTAAAAGTTGGCGAGGAGGTTCTGGATTTGAATACGTGCCTGGTTGAGGAATTCCGGCGGGAACTGAACATGAAGGAAGGCGTTCTTGAAAGAAATGCTGTTGTGAAACTACCGAGCGGACGGCGGCTGAAAATTTATTCGAAGCGTTTTTGTAACATGGTCGACGACGAATCCGGCGCGATCCAGTTTTCTCTGACGCCGCTTGATTTTACCGATGTTTTTACGATAACACCATTTCTTGATGGAAATATCAGCAACCGGGATTCGAATTATGACGAAACTTTCTGGAATGAAATACATAAGGAAACAAGTTTTTCCGAAGGATATTTAGTTCTTGAAACCAAAGAAAATCCATACAGCGTAGAAAGATTTCAGGTAGCTACCGGAATGGCGTTCGACATTAAGATGAATGGACTGAAAACGGATTATCAGTCCTTGCCGGCGCGTCGGGAAAAGTATGTTTCAGGCATTGTCCATATCGAAGTAAAAGAAGGAAGTGAACTGACGGTTTACAAATATGCTGTCAATCTTAGCTCGACAAATTACGAAAGAGAAAATTTATTGAGCGAGGCTAAGACCTATGTTTCCAGGATTTGTAAAAAGGGCTTTGCGCAGTTATATGCAGAACATGTCCAGGCCTGGGCGGAGAAATGGGAGAAAAATGACATCACCATTGAAGGTGACATCGCCGCCCAGCAAGGAATCCGGTTTAATATTTTTCATCTCGGACAAACTTATACCGGCGAAGATGAGCGCCTGAATATCGGTCCGAAAGGATTTACGGGCGAAAAATACGGAGGAAGCACTTACTGGGACACAGAAGCTTATTGCATTCCTTTTTATTTATCCACCGCCGAAGAAAAAGTGGCCAGAAATCTTTTGGTTTATCGTCACAAACATTTGCAGAAGGCCATTGAAAATGCTGAAAAACTAGGCTTTAACAATGGAGCAGCGTTATATCCGATGGTGACCATAAACGGTGAAGAATGCCATAATGAGTGGGAAATAACTTTTGAAGAAATTCATCGTAACGGAGCGATTGCTTTCGCGATCTACGATTATACACGTTACACAGGTGACGAAAATTATTTATCGCAGTATGGGCTCGAAGTACTTATCGGTATTTCGCGATTCTGGAAACAACGCATCACCTGGTCTGGTGAAAAAAATCAATATGTAATGTTGGGTGTGACCGGTCCGAATGAGTATGAAAATAACGTTAATAACAACTGGTACACGAATTATATTGCCTGCTGGACGCTTCGGTATACGCTCGAAATAATCAATAAAATGTGGGAGAAGGACACCCAGCGTTTAAATGAAATTATTTTCCAGACGAATTTTGACCTGAACGGCGAAATAGCCGACTGGAAACATATCGTCGAATTTATGCACTTCCCTTACGATCCCGCGCGTCGGGTTTATTTACAGCAACAGGGGTTTCTGGACAAAGAACTATTGAGCGTAAATGATATAACAGATCAGCGGCCTATCAACCAAAACTGGTCGTGGGACAGAATTTTACGTTCGTGTTTTATCAAGCAGGCTGATGTTTTGCAGGGTTTATATCTTTTCGAAGATGATTTTACTGTTGATGATATCAAAAGAAACTTCGAATTCTATGAGCCTATGACGGTTCATGAATCTTCACTTTCGCCATGTGTTCATGCGATTTTGGCAGCAAAAACAGGGTTGAAAGAAAAAGCTTATGAAATGTATGTAAGAACTGCACGGCTTGATCTGGATGATTATAACAACGATACAGAAGATGGGTTGCACATCACGTCGATGGCTGGCACCTGGATGAGTGTCGTGAAAGGTTTCGCAGGCCAGCGCGTGAAAGATGGTTTTTTACACTTGAATCCATACATTCCCGAAGAATGGAGCTCTTATTCTTTCCGACTGGGATTCCGGGGATCGTGGCTGAAAATATCGGTGACGCAGGAAGGTGTATCCGTAGAAAATACTTCTGATCAGGAACTTACAATTTTCGTTAATGAAGAACGATTGTTTGTACCTGCACATGAAATCGTAACCAAATAATAATTTTTAAGTCAAGCAGTATTTTTTTGATCCGGGATACTTTTTTTGTTTCGGATCAATAAAAATAACATCCTCTATATGCTTAGAATTTCTTTACTTTCCCTGCTTCTTTGTTTCATTATGACAAAGTCCAACGCTCAAATCCTTAATACTTTAACGGCAAAGGAAAAGAAGGATGGCTGGAAGTTGTTATTCGACGGGAAAAATTTTAAAGGATGGCATGCATACGGCGGCACCAGCGTGGGGTCAGCCTGGATCGTTGAAGGTGGAGCGATCAAGCTAAATGTTCCGGAGCGATCTGGCAACAAGGCAAAAAATGGTGGTGACATTGTTATTGACGAGGCAGTTACCGGTGATTTTGAGTTTAAAGCAGAGTGGAAGGTGAGTAAGTATGCCAACAGCGGCATTTTCTTCTTCGTGACAGAATCGCCGAAATATAAAAATATGCATGATACCGGCCTTGAATTGCAGGTAATCGATGACAAGATTTATGAAGGTGCAAAAGAAAATACGCACCGCGCCAGCGACTTTTTTGGTATAGCCAATGCCCGTCTTCGCGAAGGAAATCCGGAAGGGGAGTGGAATCAAATTCATTTTATTGTCCGTAAAAATAAACTTACGGTGATCCAAAATGGTTTTATCGTCCAGGAACATGACCTCGCAGGGAAAGATTGGAAAGACAGGGTAGCAAAAAGCGGTTTAAAAGAAGCGCCGATCGCAAAAGGGAACTACGCCGGAAAAATTGGGCTGCAAGACTGGGGCAGTACAGTTTGGTATCGGAACATAAAACTGCTTCGGTTATAATTTTTTATATTATAAGAAAAAATTAAACTAAAACGTTATTATTGAACGGTGGGTAATTATTAATTGGTAATGTTCTTGATTTATAGTAGGTTAGTGACCTCGGTGTCTTATAAATCATGATAAGAAAAGTCGTCAGATCAGGTTGGAGGGTAGTATTTTCGATGGTGTTTATGGTACTTTTTAACCATCCCGCATCATCGCAGGATTTTAGTGTTTGTCAGCGAAACCTGAAAGATCTGCTCACAACCTTCAATCGCTCCTTTGAAGAAAATGATCCCGCTTTACTGAAATCCCCTGAATATCAGAGACAACTTCGCGAACTTCAAACAGAGTTTCTGAAATATCATAAGCTGTCGTATATGCCGATCGATTCGGTTCAAAGGCTTAATAATGAAGCAATAATTCTTGCACTTTCCGGAAGTTATCACAAATCTCTTCACATCATGGAAGCACTGGATCTGTCCGGTAAGGAAGTCCAGGCAAAATACAACCGTGGATTATTTAATTTGCTTAACCGGAAGTATGACGCAGCCAGAACAGATTTTACAGATACTCCCGCAAATTCCTTTGGTGTTTTGAACTCACTGGTATCGTACGGCAAGCAAAAAAAGTTCTCTGACGGGTTGTCATTTGCGCAGGGAAATCAACAAAAAAATTCTGCTGGTAAGTTTAATTTCAACATCGGGCTGATGCAAAAGCTGAGTGGTTTTTATCCCGAAGCTGTGGATGAATTTACGTCGGCTATTCGTCAGAAAGATGAATTAATGGCTTACAGATTGCAGCGTGGCGATCTTTATATGCGGACTGGGAACCAGAAAAAAGCAGTAAAAGATTTTGAAAAAGTGGCTCGAAACCATCCCAAAGCTCAGATCCGCTATGCCAATGCTTTGCTTTCAATAAATCAGTTCTCTAACGCACTTTCTATTTTTCAGAAATATTTGGAAAGTGAAGACAAAACTTTTCGTGGAGACGCTTACCTTGGAATTGCTCATTCCTATTATGGTTTAAACCAGGTCCGTGAAGCGCAGAAATATTACCGCATCGCTGCGACTGTTAAACGGGAAACGCCATCGCTGCTTTCGGGCATCGGCAATACACACCTGTCAAATCACGAGTATCAGCTGGCTTATAATTCTTTTGACCGCGCCATAAAAAAAGATACTTCCTACCTGCCTGCTTTTCTGGGAAGGGCAGTATCCCAGTACGGGATGAAAAAATTCGAACTTTGCCTACAGGATTTTAAAAAAGCAGAATCGCTAATGGATCCTGATAACAAGTTTTATGCGGATCTATTTGTTACCCGTGGTTTTGCCCGGTATTATTTGAAAAATTCAAAAGGAGCTCAGGAAGATTTTGCTGCTGCTATCCGGCTGGACGGAACGCGTTATGAAGCTCTGGCGGGCATGAGCAGCATTATGATTGATCAGAAAAGATTTTCTGAGGCAGGGCAATTTCTTGCAAAGGCACTGAACTATGAACAAAATTACGATCGGATGTGGAGCAATTACGGTAACCTGCTTTTACATTTTGATATGTTTAAAAAGGGGTATAATGTGTTCAAAAAAGCCATTTCCCTGAATCGTGAAAATATCAAAGCGCAGAATGGTTGGGGGGTTGTATTATTGGAAAATGATCAGCTCGACAAATCAATGGCACTTTTTGACAGCTTGGTCAAAGAAAACCCGGATCTTCCTTACTTACATAATAACCACGGCATCGTTCAGGCTTATCTGGGAAACCGTCACGAACAAAGGCGCCAGATCGAAGACGCAAACAATCGATACGATGGAGCCTTCAAGGATTTTCAGACAGCTATGCAAGTAGCCCCTTCCAGAAAGTTTTACAATGTCAATCAGGGAAATGTATACCGTTACTGGCAAAAGTATGAGGATGCGTCGTTGAGCTATCAAAGTTATCAGGACAAGAGCGCGCTGAATAACACAGCTGTAATGTATGCTGGTCAGCAACGAATGAAAGACGCTCAGTACTATCTCGGAGTTGCAATCCAGATTGACTCGCTGCACAGAGTTTTTCAGTATAATCTAGCTATTTTATTGAAGGGAAAACAACAGGAAATGATGAAACTTGTTGCATCAGCAGGAGATGATGGTCCATACTCTGATATTGCTATCAAATATAGTCGGGACGGGTTTGTGACGCTTTATTTGTACGACTACGAATATGACACGCTGGCATTTCAGGGGCGGCACTATATGCCTTTACCAGTTGCGGAATATAAAGAAGACTATTTTATTCCTGAATATGATTTTAAGCTAATTCCATATTCAAAAAAGAAGGATGCTCCGAAAAAGAAAGAGCCGGTATATAAATCTCAAAAAGTCAAGATGCCCGGCAGGAAGGGAAAAAGCGGAACCAAATGTCCCGTATTGAGTTAAAAACTACGCAAAGGATAATCTCAGATTTTTGTACATAAACCTCCACATGAGTGTGATTTTTGTGCTCATTATGGGAAATTGAAAGAGAATCTTGGGGAAATGGATATAAAATTAGCCTTCGTCAGAACCGAATAAACTTCTGACCTCTACAAAACTAATCGGCTTATCAAGAAAAAAGTCTGCTCCTTTTTTTAATGCTTCTTCGCGAAGATTTGTCATCGCACTCATCATTACTACTTTTCGATCATTCTCACTTCCTGATAGCTTGATCTGCTCAATTTCATTAATTCCTTTTCCATCTGGCAAGTTGTTGTCAATAAAGACCCATTGAGGATTTAATTGATTAATAAGGGCTTTTCCTTCAGTAAGTGTTGTAGCTATTTTAACGATATCAGGTGTCTTTACGTTAAGTTGTTTTACCAGAAAATTGCGCATCAATATCCCCAAATCTTTTTCATCTTCAATAATTACAATTTTCATGGCCAGAATTCTAAAGAGATTTAATTAACTATAAAATGCAAGTGTTTAGTTATGGAAAATTGAAACAAATGTGCGTTTTAGAACTCTGAATAACACATTTATAATTTATTATTTAACAATAATCTTGCCATCAATAAAAGCCAGTGTGCTACATTTCAGCAATAAACGATGCACTGAGCTGAAAGCTTACCCACATTGTAGAAACCGCTTCCAGAAATGTGTAGTAGTATGTTTGAGTTTTTAGGTGTGTCGGTTAATTTAATCTTTGAATAGTTATATTACTTATTATAACTTATTGAATTTCAATTAGTTGAAAATATTAAAATTTTGCAAGAAAAATCAGGAACAAGTTTTTAATATTTTTATTTATTAAAATTTAGATTATCATCATTTTTAAATCCATTGTCATGATAAACGGTAAAGTTTTTTGGGGAATTGTGACCGCTGCGGCGGCAGGTGCAGTTATAGGAATGTTATTCGCTCCTGAAGAAGGAACGCAAACAAGAAAGAAAATCAAGAAAAGAACCAATAGCCTGGCGAGTGAGCTAATTGACGCTCTTGAAAAAAGCAAAGCAAAAGTTGTAAGTTCAGCCGAAGAACTTAAAGACAAAGGGCAAAAATATAAGAGCGATCTTACAGAAAAAGCAGAAGATCTTGCGGATGATGCTGCTGATGAAGTAAACAGATATAACTAAGAAATTTAATCCGGGTAATCGTTTATCGGTTACCCGGGGTTTTTAAAATCGATCAGATCTTATGAAAAATACAGCCATCGAAAAAGCCGAGAAGTCATTCTTTTCAGCCGCATCTTTTACGAAGGACTTACTTTCGACTACGGCTCCGGGCGGAGTTGCCGGTAAAGGTGTTGAGCTTGGTATGGGTGCAATACTTGCTAAAACTGTATTAAAGCGACTTCCTGCTCCGTTTAACTTTTTGGCGCCAATCATTGTTGAAAAAGTTATCCTTAAATATGGCGTAGAAGAAGGCAGAGAGGTTTTGCTGAAAGGATTGCGATGGGTTAAAAAAGCAACGGATGAAACCGATGTTGACATACGTATTACAAAAGAAAATGTGGTCCTTTAATTAAGGATCACATTACCGGCTCCGCAACCAAAATTTATGTACATTAAATATGAGATCTTTCAGCTCTTCGTAACTGGAAGGTTTTACCAGATAACAATTTGCACCTAGTTGATATGAAGTCAATATATCGTCCGGGGCATTAGAAGTGCTAAACATGATAATAGGGACATGGTCCCATTTGTCATTTTTTCTTATTATTTTCAATACTTCCCGTCCATCTCTTTTAGGCATATTGAGATCGAGAAAAATTAAGTGAGGAGCATCCAGATTTTCATTGATATAATAGTCCAGTAATTGCTCGCCATCTTCAAAAAACGCAATTGTATTGATCAGATTATTATCTTCAAATGCAGCTTGAACAAGGAAACGATCATCGGCATCATCGTCTGCCATCAAGATTGATCCATTGTTCATAAGAGAAATTTTGACAGATTTTGGGTTTCGGAAGTCAATTTATTCATAACGTTTTTTTCTGGGGTGTAGAAGTCAGCATGGATTCTGTCGGCAAATATATGTAAAAATTTGACCCTTCACCTTCTGTGCTCTCAGCGAAAATATAGCCGTTATGGTTTGACACCACTCTTCTGCAAATCGCCAGTCCGATGCCCGTTCCTGCAAATTCAGTAGATGCATGCAGCCTTTTGAAGATAATAAAGATTTTATCGGCAAACTCCTTTTTAAATCCTATTCCATTATCAGCAAATTTAATCTGATGAAATTGAATATCCTGATGCGACGGTTTTGCACCGGGAATAATCTGGCCATCGACCAAACGATGCGTAATGCGAATAATAGGTCTCATATTTTCCTGATGATACTTTACAGAATTGGAAAGAAGGTTTTGAAAAAGCTGAACCATTTGGGAGCCAAAACCTTCAATGGAAGGCAATGTTTCACTGTGGATAGCAGCTTTATTCTCCATGATCATCTCAGATAGATTGGATTTGGCTTCTGCCAGTATTGTGTTCAGATTGATCCATTTGGAATCAGTACCGGTTCTGACTATTCTGGAAAATGATAGCAAGTCGTAAATTAGATTTTGCATTCTCTGCGCTGCACTATCAATTTTTACCAACATTTGGAAAGCCTCATCTTTTAGCTCCGACCGGTGTTTGTTTACGAGCCTGTCAGAAAATGAACGGATTTTTCGCAGAGGTTCCTGTAAGTCGTGAGATGCGACATAGGCAAATTGTTCCAATTCGCTATTGGATCGGTTCAGGTTTTCAATTTTGTTTTCAAGATCAATGCGGTAAAACCGATTTCGTTGTAATTCGCGGTCAAGGAGGATAAATGCAGAAGAAAGCAGAATTATGGCGACAAGCATGATAATCCAGTTGTAGCGATATACTTGCAGCATGTAATTGTCCCGGCTTTGGACGCGCGTATACATAAGCTGATTTTCGAGATTGTTCATTTCTGAAATCAGCTTTATCATCGAATCAGTTTCTTGATTTCTCTTTTTATAGAGCGCATTGACTGCAGCCGGATTGATCAGTGTGGCTGGCTGCGCGATCCGTTCCGTGTAATCGCGAAATTTTTCTATATGCTCGTGAAGGAAATTCATCCGTTTTTGCTGCGCACCATTTTCGGTAATCAGAGAATCAATTTTTCCGGCAATTTTCGGAACCGCACTAACAGCGGCAAGCGTTTTGTTTACATAGATGGTATCGTGTAGATATACGTAAGAATTTGCGTTGTGAGTTGTTTCATACACAGCCGATGAAAGCCTGTTGAGGCCACTTATTACCTGCTGTGTCCTATTTACTTTTTCTGAATAGGTGACCAGTTCCTGATTAATTTCATTGTAACTATATGAAAGTGCAATAATTAGTATCAGGGAAATGCCAAACAGAAACCGTGTAAGACGTGATAGTTGTTGCTCGGTAAGCTTTCGGTTTAGAAGACCGGAAGTAGATAGTTTCATATTTCAGGATTTGTGCGAAAAATCTACATTTCGTATTAATATACTCAGATTGTAGAAATATGTACGCAATATTTGCATTTTGCTAACTAAGGTTAAGTAAGTTAGGATAAAGTATAGTAAATTTAAAAGATGTACGCAGTAAGTCAACAAAAGGGACCCTTTTGATGTGAGTTTTCGGTTCGGCCGAACTATGCAGGTTTCAGTTTCAAACGATATCATTAAAGAGAACTTTTAATATTAGAATAATTGCTCTATGCAAAGACAAACGCAGACGCAACGACAGACCCTTAAATATTCTCCCCTCCAGATTCAGATGCTTAACCTATTGCATTTGACAACCATGGAGCTTGAACAAAGAATTAAAGAAGAATTAGAGGAAAATCCTATACTTGAAGAGGGCAAGGAGGAAACTGCATCAGAAGATCCTGTGGAAGAATTTCAGGATACAGATGACTCGGCGAGTTCCGGAGATGATGATTATCCGTCAGTACAGGACTATCAGGATTGGGACGAGTTCAGAGACGACGATATTCCTGATTACAAGACATATGCCAATAATCAATCTGCTGATAATGAATTGTATACGCGGCCTATGGTCGAGTCTATTTCTTTCAGAGATGATTTAAAACAGCAAGTTCATTTTTTGAGACTGGATGAAAGACAGCAGCTCGTGGCCGATTTTATTCTGGATTCTCTTGATGAAGATGGATTTTTGAGACGAGAAAGCGAAGTGATTGCTGATGACATTTCTTTTGCCAACAGCATGTTCATCGATACTGAGGAGGTTGAATTAATGCTCCGGGTGATTCAGCAGCTTGACCCTCCCGGAATTGCTGCAAAAGATCTGAGAGAATGTTTGTTAATTCAGCTGCAACGTATAGAAAACCAGGACGAATGCTGGGGCTGGGCTTACAAGATTGTTTCTGATACGTTTGATGAGTTAGGTTCGCGTAATTACGACAAAATAATGCGCGTTTTGGGAATCGATGAAGAATGTTTGAAAAAGGCCATTCAGCTGATTACCACACTTAATCCAAAACCTGCATCAGGACTTCGTAATGACAGCCTGGTAAATGAAAGCATCAAGCCGGATTTTATGCTTCGTTATATTGAAGACAGTGAAATTGAAGTACAGCTTACCTGGGGAAACAGCCCTGCCTTGCGCCTCAATAAGCTTTTTACTCAAATGGCAGAACAGAAAATTGATAAGGCGACTAATCAGTTTTTGAAAAACAAAATGAACTCCGCCAAGTGGTTTATTGATGCAATCAAACAACGTGAAAATACCATGTTGAGCACATTGAGAGCTATTGTTAAACTTCAATACGATTATTTCCAGACGGGAGATATCAAAAAATTAAGACCCATGATCCTGAAAGATGTGGCGGAGATTATCGATATGGATATCTCTACGGTATCGCGGGTTACGACAAATAAATACGTTCAGACACCTTTTGGTATTGTTTTATTAAAAGACCTCTTTACCGAAGGAGTTACCAATGAAGATGGAACGGAAGTATCTAACCGTGAAATTCAGGAGGCTATTCGGGAAATTACGGCGGCAGAAGATAAAAGACATCCCTTTAATGACCAGCAGATTACTGATTTGCTTTCAGAAAAAGGGTATTCAGTAGCGCGTCGTACAGTTGCCAAATACAGAGAGCAATTAAATATACCAACCGCCCGACTTCGGGTTACCATTTAATTAAGAAAGCACTTTATTCCACATGAAAAAAATAGTAGTGGTTGATGACGAAGCGGATATTTGCTTCCTTTTAAAAAGATTTTTATCTAAGAATGACTTTATAGTTGAAACAGCTCAAACCGGAAAAGACGGGCTGTTGTTAATTGAATCTTTTGAGCCTGACCTGGTAATGACCGACTTTCGCCTGGGAGATATCACAGGAACTGAGTTGTTGAATGCCATTAAATCAAAACGTCCTCATGTTCCCGTTCTGATCATTACCGGATACTCTGATATCAAAGTGGCTGTGAATGTGATGAAACTTGGAGCCTACGATTATATTACAAAACCTCTTTTCCCGGACGAAATCCTGGTGACTGTCAAAAAAGCTTTGGCAGATGCAGAGTCTGAAAAATCAGGAGATAATGAATATGTTGCAGGAAACACCGATGCCGTCACGGCTGTAAAACCTGGCCGCAAAACGACCCACAAAATGAAAGCGGGTTATGTGATGGGGCAAAGTGAGATTGCTGATAACTTGTTTCGTCAGGTTGACCTTGTGGCGCCAACTAATTTCAGCGTAATTATTTATGGTGAAAGTGGATCCGGGAAAGAGGCGATCGCGCATGAAATTCATAACCGTTCACGCAGAAAAGATATGCCGTTTGTGGCAATGGACTGCGGTGCAATATCGAAAGAACTTGCCGGAAGCGAACTTTTTGGTCATGAAAAAGGATCCTTTACCGGTGCGCTTCAAACAAAAATCGGGCATTTTGAAATGGCAAATGGTGGGACTTTGTTTTTGGACGAAGTTTCCAACTTGTCTTATGAAATCCAGGTGGCTTTGTTACGTGTTGTGCAGGAACGTAAAATGCGCAGAATCGGTGCTTCCAAAGAAATTGATCTGGATGTAAGGATTATCGTAGCGAGTAACGAAAGACTTTTGGATGCGGCCAGAAATGGTAAATTCAGAGAAGATCTTTATTACCGTTTCAATGAATTCACAATTGAGGTGCCGGCTTTGAGAAACCGAAAAGATGACCTTTTGCTGTTCGCAACGACATTTTTGGATACAACCAATGCGGAATTAGGCAAAAGCGTTAAAGGGTTTTCCGATGAGGTAATGAAGGATTTTGTAAATTATTCATGGCCGGGAAACTTGCGCGAATTGAAAAATGTGATCAAACGCGCCACCTTGCTTTCTGACGGTGAGTTTATTGAAGAAAAGTCACTGCCATTTGAAATCGTTAATTACAGCAAACTGAAAGATCTTGATGAAGAAATTTCAGCACCCGTTGTAACATCGCCAGTCACACAGGAAGCTGTGGAAACCGAGGATTCCAAGCCAAGTTTGAAAACTGTCGCGAATGAGGCAGAATATGATATGATTATGCAGGTATTACGTGACGTAAATTTTAATAAAAGTAAAGCTGCGCGTTTATTAAACATCGACCGTAAAACTTTGTATAACAAAATGAAACAATTTGATATTTAAGAAATTGGAAAATCAATTATCCCTTTTTTCATTTGAGGAGATTATAAATGCATCGACGACGGGGTTTATTGTTTGTAGTATAGTTGCTGAAAAAAGTGATACAAATTCCGGAGAATTAAGCTGCATTTATATAAATCCAACTGCTCAAAAGCTGACAGGAATAACTGAACTAACCGGGCTCACTGACAAATCAATTTTTGGCGACCATTCAGGTCTTAACAAAATAGATGTTTCCGGTAGCTTTAATTTCAAATTTGAAAAATCTGGCATCTGGTGCAGGATTACAAGGTCTTCGCATGGTGATAATTTTTTATATACGCTGACCGATATTTCTGTTGAAAAACAGAACGAGATTAAGGCTTCTCGTTTTCAGAAGCTATCTGAGGAAGCGGAAGAAACTATGGAATTTGGCAGCTGGATTTGGGACATTAAAACTTCTCAATTCGAGTTGACAGAGGGCATATATCGCCTGATGGGTTACAAGTCTGATGATTTGTTGTTGTCAAAATCAGATATCAATATTTTAAGGAAGAATATTCATCCGGATGATGTTGAAATGATCAAGGAGAAATTGACGAATGTTCTTGCTTATACAGATACGTATGTTCTGGAATTCAGGATTATCTCCGAAGACGGTCGGGAAAAGCATTTGTATGCCAAAGGCCATAACACGATTGACGAAAATACAGGAAATCCAATTTCTATTGGTACTGCTTTCAACGTTTCGATGCTTCGTGACATGCAGCGTGAGCTGGAACAGAAAGTAAGTGACCTTAACACATCCAATGCAGATCTGGAACAATTTGCCTATGTCGCCTCTCATGATCTGCAGGAACCTCTTCGCAAAATCGTGTCGTTTGGCGAGCGACTTGATACCAGGTCAAAGGATAGTCTGGATGATGAAAATCATTTGTACCTGGACAGGATTCTTAGTTCTTCCCGTAGAATGCAGAATATGATCAATAATCTGCTTGAATTTTCCAAAGTAACCAGTTCGTCAAAAATCTTCGAACCAACAGATCTTAATGAGATACTAAAAGCTACATTAAGTGATCTAGAAGTGACTATTCAAACCAGGAACGCGACTATTGAGGTCGATGATCTGCCTGTTATAGAGGCAAATCCAACGCAGATGTCTCAGCTTTTTTTAAACCTGATCTCAAATTCTTTAAAGTTTGCCAAAGCTGATACGGATCCGGTAATTTCCATAACAATAGCAGAGGTGCCTTTTGCGGAAATTTTGAAGCGAAAATTATCAGAAGAGATAAGTTATATCAAAATTATAGTTAAAGATAATGGGATTGGGTTTTCAGATGAAAACGCATCCCGGATTTTTACTATTTTCCAAAGGTTACGCGGACGTTCTGAATATGAAGGAGCTGGGATCGGGTTGGCGGTTTGCAAGAAGGTCGTGGAAGGACATCACGGAATTATCGATGCCTATGGGGTTCCTGATCAGGGAGCGACCTTTGAGATCATTCTTCCGGTAAGCCATTTTTAAACAATAAAAGACGTTTACCGTTTTTAATATATTAAACCAGTTAAAAGAATAAATATCAATTTCGGATTATAATGAATAGCAAAGTTATTAGCGTACTTCTGGTTGATGATGATGAAGATGACTATTTTCTAACCAGAGAATATTTTAGTGATCTGATTAATTGGAAATTCGATATTACCTGGTGCTCTACGTATAAGGAGGCTATTCATAATATTCAGAATAAGAAGTTTGATCTGTATTTCTTTGATTATTTGCTTGGTGAACGCAACGGTATTGACCTGATCGAGGAAGCCTGCACGCTGGAATGTGAAGAGCCCATTATTCTTTTGACAGGGAAAGGTGATACCAAAGTAGCAGTCGAGGCATTGAGGCTCGGCGCAGCAGATTATCTTATCAAAAACGAGCTTGATTCGGAGAAACTAGAACGTACCATCCGTTATGCGTTGGAACGTACATCTGTTTTGAAAGCCCTGCGCCACAGTGAGCGGAGATACAGGCGTGTTTTTGAGGAATCAAATGACTTTCTGTTCATCAGCGACCTTGAAGGTGTCATCACAGATTTTAATACATCAGCATGCACTTTGACAGGTTACTTACCCAAAGAACTGAAAAGTAAAAATATTCTTGAAATGGTGGACGATCCACTTTTCGGAAGTGTTTGGGAAGGAATCCAGGAAAGATCAATTCAGGATTTTGAAGTGCGTCTGGTAACCAATGACGGAGAGAAAAAATATTGCGTTTTCTCTGCATCCATGGAAATGGATGAGGATAATCCCTATGTCCAGGGGCGGTTACACGATATTACGGCAAGAAAGCAGTCGGAGCGGGAACGTTTGTTCTCTGAAAAACTGGCAGTTACAAGCCGCCTCGTACGAATGCTGGCGCATGAAGTTCGGAACCCGCTCACCAACGTAAACCTGTCGGCTGAACAGTTGGAAATGGAGCTGGTAGATGAAGATCAGAAATTTTATACCCAAATTATAAAACGGAACTGTACAAGGATCAATGATTTGATCACCCAATTATTACAGCCGTCGAGTTCTACGGATGTAAATCTTGTTGATCAATCAATTCATCAGGTTTTGGATGAAGCTATTGCAACTGCTTATGACCGTGTTCAGCTGAAAAGAATTCAAATCGTTAAGGTTTTCGCGGAAGAAGATTTTGCTATTCCCTTGGATTCAGTTTCCCTTCACATGGCATTTCTGAATTTGATCACGAATGCTATCGAAGCGATGGATGAAGATACCGGTGTGCTTAGAATTACTACGCGTTTACAGGCTGATTCTTTGCAAGTGATTTTTGCGGACAATGGCTCCGGGATCAGTGAAGAGAACATGGATAAAATATTCGAACCTTATTTTACCGGTAAGAAACATGGAATGGGACTTGGTTTGGCTACAACTTTAAATATTCTTCATACACATCACGGAAGAATCGACGTGCAATCTGAAGAAGGAGTGGGGACTACGTTTACGGTCAGTTTTTCCGGGAAATAAATTCTTATCTAAAGACTGATTCAATTAATAACAATAAACCCCGGACCAGCGCGAGTGAAGTCCGGGGTTTATTGTTATTTAGTTTCTACGATAACCTTTGTCATAGTTTCTTCCACGATCATTTCTATCGACACGATCGTTTCTGTCATTATTTTTTACGTATCCGCGGTTACGGTCATCTTTTTTAACCTGATATTTCGGATGTCCTGCACTTTGGTAATAACGCTCGTCACGGCTGTAACGAATGATCTGCTGGTTATGGTTTCCTTTGTATCGCGCATATTGAGAAACATGGACGTTGTTATGAAGGAAAGGTCTTGATTCGTTTACAACGACTTTATATGAATTGTAAATATCGTAATGACGGTAACGAGACGGTAAAGATGAGGTGTAGACCCACTGAGGCCCGTTTTGATAAACATATTGAGATCTTGTCACATCATAATAAGCATTAATATCCGGTAGGTAATAAAAATCAACATGATTGTAACCGGTTGGCCCCCATGCTGGCTGACTTCCGATGTTGATACTTAAACTGATCTGAGCATTGGATTCCTGTGCTGCTGAAAGACCTAATAATACGATTATTGAGAACATTATCTTTTTCATGGTTTCTGTTTTTAAATGTTAAAATCCGGCACTTTCTGTGCTTTCATGATAGTAAGACAGTAGATTTTTATCCGTGTTTAATCGCGTTGAGATGGTATCGACAGGGAGGCACTATTTGTCTGCGAGATGACCGGTTTTGACTAGGAACAAACAAACAAAAAAATCCCCGCATCAAGTTCTGACGCGGGGACAAGTTGAATTTTCAGGTAATTTTATGCGGCAACCCTTTTCTTCCTGTTAAAGAAACCGTAGATGATCGGAAAGATCAGCAAGGTAAGAATTGTCGCTGTGATCAATCCGCCGATTACGACAATGGCTAGTGGTTTTTGTGTCTCAGAGCCAATACCAGTTGAAGTTGCGGCCGGAAGCAGGCCAATAGCAGCCATGAGTGCGGTCATCACGACCGGTCTGATCCTTGATTTGACACCCTCCCGGATGGCATCGTCAAGAGGCATGTGTTCTGCAAGATTTTTATTGAAGACAGAAATCAGAATTACGCCATTCTGGACACATAAGCCGAAGAGTGCTATGAAGCCTACGCCGGCGGAAATTCCAAAATTCATGTGTGTCGCATGTAGTGCCAAAATACCACCGATCAGGGCAAACGGGACGTTAACCAAAACGAGGCCGGCGTCTTTAGCATTGCTGAACATGATAAATAGCAGAATGAAAATACCAACGAGACTGATGGGGACAACTTGTCCGAGGCGGTCAGTGGCGCGAACCTGGTTTTCAAATTCTCCAACCCATTCAATTGAATAACCCTTTGGAAGATCAGGGAATTTTTCTTTAACACGTTGTTGTGCTTCGGCAATCGTGCCTCCGAGGTCGCGGCCACGTACAGAAAATTTCACCCCAATGAAACGTTTATTATTGTCACGGTAAACGAATGCAGGACCAGTGACTTTCTTGATACTCGAAATTTCCTTTAATGGAATTTTTCCACCAGCCATCGTCGGTACCATCAATTGCTGAATGTCCTGTTCGTCTCGGCGATACTGCTGTTGATAACGAAGACGGATGTCGAACTTGCGTTCACCTTCATAAAGGATGGAGGCAGTTTTTCCGCCAATGGCCATTTCAATAACCGCCTGAACATCAGCGGTGCTGACTCCATACTGCGCCATTTTGTGGTCATGCAGGATCACACTGATTTCTGGCTGGCCAATATTGCGGATAAGTCCCAGATCTTTAATGCCGTTGACATCGCGTATGGCATCCATAGATAGGTTTGCATATTTCTCCAGTTCTTCGAGGTTTGGGCCAAAGATTTTGATACCATTACTGGCCTTATATCCAGCCACCGCTTCCGCAACGTTGTCCACAATAGGTTGAGAATAATTGTATAAAACACCGGGATAAACGCTTAGAAGCTTGTTCATCTCATCCGTCAGTTGCTCATTACTGATCTTACGTTTCCATTCTTTTTTTGGAACCAAATCTACCTGGAACTGGCAAAAGTAGAAGCCATTGGGATCCGTACCGTCGTTGGAACGGCCTACTTGCGAAAGTACCTGTTTAACCTCTGGAAAAGTAGCCAGGTCTTTCCTGATGTCGCCAGCCATTTTCACACTTTCAGGAAGTGACATACTCATGGGTAACTCGGCTGTGACCCAGAGCGCGCCTTCGTTGAGCTGTGGCAAAAACTCTGTTCCGAGCCAGGTGGAAGAGAAAAGAGAAATACCCAGAAATAAGGAAGCAAATATAAAACTGATTTTCTTATGACCAAAACACCAGTTAAAACCACCCATGACGATCTTATCAAAGAAATTGACGATCGGATTATTTTTCTCCCGGACGTTTTTGTTTAGTAAGAAGGAACATAAAACCGGTACAAGTGTCAAAGTATAGAACAAGGCACCGAGCAGCGCAAATCCAAGTGTAAATGCCAACGGGCTGAACATTTTCCCTTCCACTTTCTGGAAACTGAAAATCGGGAGCAGGGCAGTAATGATGATTAATTTTGAGAAGAAAATCGCTTTCCCCATTTCACCGCCCGTCTTTTTTATTAATCCAAGTTTGGAGAGTTTGTTATAGCGGTCCATTCCGTTTTTATGGGCAAGGTGGTCCAGGGCTACGAATATTCCTTCGACCATGACCACGGCCCCGTCAATGATTATCCCGAAGTCAATCGCCCCCATCGATAGTAGGTTCGCCGACATTCCTTTCAATTTCAGGCAGGTAAATGCAAAAAGCAGGGCGAGGGGAATAATAATGGAAACGATAACCGTTGTACGCCAGTCAGCCATGAAAAGGAATACGATAACGGTCACAAAAACGATACCTTCAACCAGGTTGTGTTTCACAGTATCTGCGCAAAACTCAATCAGATTATCTCGGTCATAAAATGTGACCATTTTAACATCTGGTGGGAGAATTTTTGTATTCAGTTCATCAATCTTGTCTTTAATTCTAGCCAGTACTTCACTTGGATTTTCACCTTTTCGCTGTACGACGATACCTTCAACGACATCATCATTTTTCCCCAGACCTACCTGGCCTACACGTGGAAGATCCGACTCTTTTACCTCGGCAACATCTTTTACCAGTACGGGATAATCCTTCACATATTGAACAATGATGTTTTCTATGTCCTGTGTTGATTCGAGCAGACCAATTCCCCTTACCACGTACGCCTGACTATTTTTTTCGATGACGTCTCCGCCCACGTTTACGTTACTTTTGGTGACGGCTTCGTAGACTTCAAGTGGAGTGATGTTGTATTTTACCAGTTTGGTTGGGTTTACCTGAACTTCGTAGATTTTTTCCCGTCCACCAAAAGCAACAACATCGGCAACTCCGGGAACACTGCGAAGCTGGCGGTCGATAACCCAATTTTGAAGTGTCAGTAATTCCCTGCTGTCCCGGTCTTTGCTTTCTAGTGAATATCTGAAAATTTCCCCGGTAGGCCCGTACGGCGGCTGAACTTCCGGATCTACACCATCCGGCAATGAAACAGCTCTTAACTGATTATTAACTTGCTGACGGGCAAAAAAATCTTCTACATCGTCATCGAAAATAATTTTGATAACTGAAAGTCCAAACATCGTAACACTCCTTACGTTTGCCTTCCGCTGCACGGAGTTCATTGCAATTTCAATAGGCTGGGTCACAAACCGCTCAATTTCTTCTGCACTACGGCCATGCCATTGTGAGACGATAATGATTTGTGTATTGGTGATATCCGGAAATGCTTCCAAAGGAGTGCTCTTGTAACTGACCACTCCGGCCACGATCATCAGGCCCGTCAGAAAGAAGATGAAAAATCTGTTTTTGAGAGAGAAACCTACGATTCCCCGAATGAATTTATTCATTAAAATAAATTTTGAATGATGGAATTTTAGATGATTGAGTATTGACTTGGTCGCCGTTGCGATGACAGAATGAGTCAACATTCACTCATTCCGTCATTCACCCATTCAATCATTAATTGCATTATAGATTAGCAATTGATTTTTTGAAATCACCTGCTCGCCATCTTTTAGTCCTTTGCTTATATAAGCGCGGTTGGTTAATGTCCGGTATACTTCCACAGGACGTGCTTCAATATTGCTGCGGCTATGGAAAATCATCACCCAGTTTTTACTGCGGTCAAAGATGATTGACTGGGAAGGAATAGCCTGCATTTGATTATTTTCTTCAAAATTCAGGGTCACAGTCGCATGCATTTCCGGTTTTAATTTAAAACCAACATTATTCAGCTGTATCCGGACTTGCATCGCTTTGGTTTCCGGGTCTAAAACGTTATATATCTTGTCAATTTTTCCTTTGAAAGTTTCATCAGGAAAACTGATCGTATGCACATCTGCGGTCATTCCTATTTTGATTCTTGGAATATCGCTTTCGTTAACATTAGCCAAAACCCAGACATCCGCGATTTGTCCGACGGTAAACAACGCTTCGGAGTTATCAGAACGAAGCTGCATCCCCCTGTTTACATTTTTTGAAATAATGAAACCATCGATTGGAGACTTAACCGTATAGTTGGTGGATTTACTTAAACCATAAATCGAAAATATTTCCTTCATCCGGCTTACTTCGGCCTGCGCTTTATCCACCATCTGCCTGGCGGTGATCGCGTCTCTTTCAGGTACCAACTTACTTTCATAAAGGTCCTCCGTAGAGGATAGATTTTTCTGAGCAATCAGCAGGTCAGATTGGGCCTGGATCATCTGGCGATCAAAATCTGCTACTTCCCCGGAACGGATTGTCGCCAGTTTCTGACCTTTTTTCACATTGTCGCCCAGCTCTGCATTGACATCTTCCACATTTCCCCCTACAAGAGGAAAAATTTTGATGATCTGATTTTCGTCAGGCACTACTTTCCCTACCAGTGTCAATTCATTTCTGACGATCTCCGTTTTTACGGTATCAAGTCTGATGCGGTTCATCATGGTATCAGATAACATAAATGCCTTTGATTCTTCCTGTTTTTCCTCTGCTTTGTGGCAGGATGGCAAACAAAGGCTCATCAAAGCAAGTGAACATGTATAGACCAAAATTGTTTTCAGGCCTGGTTTCGTCTTGTAAGGTGATCGATTTTGTTGCTTACTTTCAGCTTTCATCCGGATATTTATAAGAATTTCAGTCATTTATTAATTAAACAGCTCCTCGCCAACTACGAAATTGAGTTCTTCATATACCTTGATCCGGTCGGCTTGTAACCGGTTGAACTCTCTGGTACTTTCATTGTATGTTTCTATAAAGTCTATAAATTCCAGCAGCGTGATATTGCGTTTCTGAAAGTTGTCGTAGAAGCCCTTGCTTAGCAATGTAAATTGATCTGTAAAATGATTTTCTACACTTTTGTAGGCCTTTTCAGCAATGAAAACCTTTTGTAAAGCAGCGTCAACTTCATTATTGATACTGCTTTGCTTCGCCGTTTGTACCGTTTTGAAATAACTGATATTACTTTTGGCAGCTCTGATATTTCCCTGGTTTCTATTAAAAAATGGAAGATCAACGGTAACATTCAAACCAAAATAATTATTGACATAGTTACTCGCCTGATCATATACTCCGCCAATCTGAATATCCGGCGCAGCTAATGCCTTTTGCAGGGTATAATTTAATTCTGATTGTTTTGTTTCCGATTCGACCACTTTCAGATCTGGGCGACTTTGCAGCGCACGATCCTTTAACGAAACGAGATTGTAATTTTTAAGCTGGTAGCGACTGATGTCTGAGCTATCGACCACAGACTTAACTGGATTTTCAGCATTCAAAAGCGTTTTCAGATCGCGCTGATTTTCGGCCAGTTCAAACAGAATATCGGCCCGGTCGTTGGTAAGCTGAAACAGCAATGCTTTAAGTCTTACTACTTCTTTCAAAGAAATATTTTTGCGATCATATTCTTTGTCAAAAGCAGTAACGGTTGTGTTTAAAGTTGCGATCTGCGTATCGTACAAAGCGATTGTCTGGCTCAGAAAGTACGATTCGAAGAAAATTTCGCGCAGTTCAAACTTCAACGTGCGGATCAGATCATAAAATTGATATTCACTTTTCCGGGTTGATTCCACATCCAGAGCCACACGTTTATTTCTTTTTCCGGCCCTGGTAATCAATTGTTGAATAGTGAACGCTTTTTGCCCCTGACGGCCAACATCCATAAACCCACGAGATGGGTTGTAAGCGCTTACCTCAGCAGTCAATGTTGGGTTATTCCAGAGCTTATCCTGAATTTCCTGCGATTTGGCGATATCAATCTGATATTTCTCGGCAAGAAGCTGAAGATTATGTTGTAAAAAAATACTATCCGCTTGTCGGATGGTAAGTCGCAGTGTGTCCTGAGCTTGTAAACTTAATGATAATAGTAATAGCAGTCCGGTGATGTAGATTCGCATAAACGCATGGTTAGAAAGGTGCGATATACGGAACCTGGTATTACAAGAGGCTTAGAATAACCTTAGAAAAAAATTAGAATGCTAAACATGCTTTAAGGTAACCTTAAATTCACTCCCTTTTCCGGGCTCACTTTGCACAGCGATGCTACCGTGATGAAGTTCAACAATGCGTTGGCAAATTGACAAACCAATACCAAAACCTGGAACTTCGCTGGCGTGTGACGAACGGTAAAATGGATCAAAAAGATAGGGGATATCTTCTTTATTTATCCCAATTCCTTCGTCTGTTATTTTAATGATACAGTCTGTTTCGTTTGTTTCGAAAAGAACTCTGGCAGTTTTGTTCGTAGAATATTTGCAGGCATTGTCGATCAGATTGAGCAATACTCTTTTTAGTAATTCTTCGTTGCCTTCAATGATTGTATCGTTCTCATTATCAGGTATGTTGATGTAATCAATGAAAACTGCATAATTCGGGAAAGAAGATAATATTTCTTCTTTGGCCATAAAGGCCAGATCTTCCACCCGCACTGGTGTAAATTTCATATTACCCATATTCTCAATGGAACGGGCAAGGAAGAGCAGATTGTTGGTAATGCTGATCAGACGCTCGGTATCTGAGAAAAGATTGGCAAACACCTCCTCCAGATCAGGATCATTTTTTGCAAAACGCTGTCCAAGTTGAATCTCTGATTTCAGCGCTGCAAGGGGCGTTCGTAATTCATGTGAAGCGTGGGAAACAAAACTTTTTTGCTGCTCAAAAGCTTTGTTCAAGCGATTCAAAACCGTGTTGAAATTAATCGCGAGCTGGGCGATTTCATCTTTCCGATTTCCTTCATCCAGTTTTTGAGCAAGATTATTAGCTGTGATTTTTGAAACCTGACTATTAATTGCACTGATAGGTTTTAAGGAATTACTGGCAAAATAAATCCCTAAAGCCACAGTTAATCCAATTCCGCCGATGAGCCCCCAAGCCAATGTCTGCAGTAAATTTTCTAATTTATTGCGTCCGAATTTATCATAAGCAGATGCAAGCACGACCAGCGGCTCTTCTCCCTCTTCATAAAGCAAACCGATCGTTTCGCTTTGGTCCTGCAAAAATTCAATTTCTCTATTTTTCCTTACCTGAGCCAATAATTCCTTGTGATAGGTAATCAGTTTATCATCCACGCTGGAGTAGACCAGTTCGTCATTTTTATTAAAAATAAGAACTTTTTCATCCAGCATTTCCGTCAGCGTGTTCATGTCAATAGTCCTGAGGAGATCTTTGTCAATCCCCTTCACTTTGACCAGCAGCCGGCAAGTTGTTTTTGCCTTACTTTTAAGCCGATCATAAAATTCTTCCTGACGATATCTTGCCGAAACACTGTAAATGGCGATGGAAAAGAGCAGTAAGATAACAGCTACCATCAACGTAAATTGCAGTGCAATCCTGTCTTTTATTTTCACAGAAATGTTATTTTTGAGGTAGTGTGATTTTGTATAATCCCGGAATGGCAGGATTATTCTTCTTTCATGATATAACCCAGACCTGGTCGCGTATGTATGAGTTTGGTAGAAAAATCTTTATCAATTTTCTTGCGCAGATAATTGATATACACTTCAACGACATTTGTGCCCGGGTCGAAGTTCAGATGCCAGACATGCTCGGCAAGATCCATTTTCGAAACGACGCGGCCTCGGTGCAGCAGAAAATATTCCAGTAAGGCGAATTCTTTCGCGGTTAATTCAATTGACTTTCCTGCACGGATAACTTCCTTGGTTCCAACGTTTAGTTCCAGGTCTGCAATGCGTAAAGTTTGGTTCTCAACCTCTGGATTGTTTAATTCAGAAACGCGTAAGGCAGCATGGATGCGCGCCATCAACTCTCTGAAATCAAATGGTTTGACGATATAATCATTTGCTCCTTTATTCAAACCTTCCACCTTATCTTCAATCTCACCATAAGCTGTGAGCATAATGATGGGCAGCGACGGTTTATAAACACGGATCTGCTGACAAACATCATATCCTTTCAAGCCGGGAAGATTTACATCAAGCAAAACCAGGTCGAACTTCTTACTTAGTGCAAGATTTTTACCTGTGATCCCATCATAAGCGATTTCTGCTTCGAAGTTTTCGGTATGTAGTCCACGGTAAATATTTTGCGCGATACGCCTGTCATCTTCGACAATGAGTATAGTTTTCATATAATGTTCGGGACGTTTTCTTTAAAATACGAAAGTTAGGAACAAAACGTTTTTAGAACGGCCGCAGTGCTAATTACAGTACTTCCAGTGCCTGCTCCAAGTCTTTGATCAGATAATCAGGATCTTCAAAACCGATATAAATACGCGCCATGCGATGCAGCTCTATGGTTGGATCAAATTCTTCGGGTGCAATTCCGCCGGCCTGTGGCAGAATCAATGACTCATGGCCACCCCAGGAAACAGCCACCAAAAAATGTTTTAGAGAATAGGTAAAACGCTCTATCTGATGATGTGAGGTTGCGTTGATTACGATGGTGAAAAGTCCACACGCACCTTTCATTTGCTTGTGCGCCAGTTCTATCTGTGGGAAATTTTCATCAAAAGGAAAAAGCACTCTTTCAATTTTCGGATGTTTTTTGAGATATTCAATAACCTTTACTGTCGATTTTGAGATATGCTCCAAACGCATCGGCAGCGTACGCAATCCACGTAAAATCAGCCATGCATTAAAAGGCGAAATTCCTGAGCCGGTATTTAGCAGTTGTTCATTAAATATTTTTTTCAACATTTTCCTGGAACCTGTCAACACACCGGCGAGCACATCACTATGGCCGCCGAGATATTTGGTTCCTGATTGTAAACTCAGATCAATACCGAAATCGTGCGGTTTTTGATAAATCGGTGTGCAGTAACTATTATCAACAATCGTTATAATATTCAGGCTTTTTGCGAGCTTGGAAACAGCTTCCAGATCCTGAATTTCATAAGTTAATGTGTTTGGTGTTTCCAGATAAATAATGCGTGTTTCGGGGCGGACGGCATCTTTAAAATTTTCAATATTTGTCCCATCCACATATGTTGTTTCTATCCCAAAACGAGTAAGCACATTATCAAAAAGCCGCGTTGCCCAGCTATACGGTTTTTTGATCGAAATGATATGATCACCTGATTTAACGTTGGCCATCACGGAGCAATAAATGGCTGAAGCACCACTATTAAAAACCAGCGCATCTTCGGCTCCGTCCAATGCTGCCAGCTTTTTACTTAAAATATCGATTGTAGGATTTTTACCTCTTGAATATACAAATGTAGATTCTTCATTGGCAAAAGCATTGCGTAACTCTTCAAAACTGTCGAATACGAAATTACTAGTCTGCACGATCGGAGGAGAAACCGCATTAAAATATTGACTGCGATCTTCTCCAAGCTCGTTCAGAATGTAGGAAATGTCCATTTACTTAGGTTAAATTATTTTCTATTGGTTGTTTAAATACGATACCCGTTTCAAGTGAATGAATGATGGCTTTGTTGCTGTGTGAAAAGTAACAAGTGTCAATTCCCATGTCCTGAATTTTCTTTAAAAGTATCGTTGTGTCAGATTTACTCCTTTTCCGGGTTTGGCGAATGTAGACAGCTCTTATATTTCCTGCAAACATTTGACAGATTTCTTCATAGATCACGGGATCTTGCTGTGAATCGTCGCCGAGTAGTATGAATTGTAATTCCGGATAAAATTCAACAATGTTCAGAATTTTTTGAAACTTGTGATCATGGGAGCCGGAACCGGTCATGATAAAATCGTCCAGCCCGGATTTTATTTTTTTTAGTTTGAGAACTGCTTTTGGCAGGCCGTTCAATTCAGCAAAACGGATGATCATATCATACAAATTCCACTCACTACTGGATACATAGAAGAATATATTCGCCGGATGGATCGGATTTGTTCTGCTCGCCAGTGACAATAGTTGGTAGTGTTTTACGACGTCGTCAAAGGGTTTTCTGGCCTGGACATTTTTCGCCAGCAATACAAAAAGCTTCTTGAACGATCGCCGGCTATGCGAGATCAAAAAGGTATCATCGATATCTGAGATAATCCCATAAGAACTTTCATAAGGCTTAAAAAACTCTTCTTGTTTGGTAGCCAGATATTTATGTTTGCCTATCTGATCATCAACGCTTACTTCATAAGAATGCCATCCTCCTTCCATAGGTTCAGTAAATGGAATTTGAAAGCGAAAATAGCCATCTTCCAGCGTTTGTGTTTCCGCCACAACTGAACCAACTCTCAAAATAACCTTTAAATTTGGTATGGTTTTTATTGAAAAGAGTTGGAGGATAGTCCGGGCATACCTGAAACCTTTTCTGGTATATTTGTGATCACCTTCCGGGTATTTTTCCACTGCGTGGCCAAAAACAATCAATTCGTTTTTATTTGCGTAGCCCCGGTATAATTTTAAGTCGCATCGTTTCATATCTTACCTTTACCCTTATGCACTTGAAGTGCCTAATTTAGACAATATGTTTTCAGAACGAAAGGTTTTGTTAGTTGTTAATCCTATATCCGGTGACAAGGATAAAGAGGAAATTTTATTAAAAGTGGCCGCCAAAGCGGAAGAGGATGATTATGTTCTGAGTATATTCTCCACAACAGGTGTCAATGATCTTGGTGAAATAAGAAATCTTGTAAAAAAGCTGTGCCCTGACCGAATCCTGGTCGCAGGCGGAGATGGTACGATATCCATGGTTGCTGAGGCGGTAACAGGTACCGACATTGTTTTTGGAATCATACCGGCAGGGTCAGCCAACGGTTTATCAGCCGATTTTGGACTTCCGTCCGAACTTGACGAAGCGATTGAAGTTGCATTTGGGGAAAATTCCAGCCCTATCGATGCGGTGCGGATTAACGATGATATCAGTTTGCACCTTAGCGATATTGGCCTGAACGCACTTTTGGTAAAAAATTATGAGAGTGGTGATATGCGTGGGAAGCTTGGATATGCTCTGGAAATGTTTAAAACCCTGAATGAACATGAAAATTTTCGTGTGCGTATAACTACTGAAAGTGCAACCGTAGAAACGGAAGCGTTGGTCGTCATTATAGCAAATGCGAAAAAATATGGTACTGGAATCAGCATCAATCCATTTGGCGATATGTCGGACGGACTTTTTGAAATCGTGATTGCTAAAAAAATAGATTTTATTGAAACTGCGAAGTTTCTTACCGGAAATACATCTTTCGATCATGATGTAATGGAAGTGCTTTCTGTTGAAAATGCAAAGATAGAGTGCCTTGACAGGGAGGTTTATTTTCAGGTTGATGGAGAGTATAAAGGAGAGGTGAAAGAGTTAAACGCCTCAATTTTAAAAGGTTTTGTCAGAATTGCAGTTCCATGATTTAAACAGTTTTCCTGATCATTCGATTTGGCTAAATTGTATTAAATAAATGACGAATAACCTGGCTACTTATCAGTAGTCAAATTGAAGTAACGTCTTTTCAGGATAGTTTGTAATCTGACGATACCTGAAAATGAAAATATTTAGAACGATTTTACTGGCTTCTGCCATGGCATTTGGGTTAAATGCATTTGCCCAAAAGTCAGAACTTTGTCAGGGCCCATATTTTACAGAAGCGCAGGGTAAGGCATTTCTGGATAGCCATATACCCGCCACCAAAGCAGAGTGGGAAGCCAGAGCACAGAAAATCCGGGCGCAGATACGTGAGGGAATGGAGCTGGGAAACATTCCTCCAAGACCTAAATCAACGCCAATTGTCCATAGCAAACGGGTAATGGACGGATACACGGTCGAGAATGTTGCCTTCGAGAGTATGCCGGGAATTTATGTGACGGGGAATCTATACCGTCCTGTTAAAGAACAAAAATCCTACGCCGGTATATTATGTCCGCACGGACATGGGGAAAACCCACATGGCCGGTTCCGTGAACAAACGCAGAAACGCTGCGCAACATTGGCAAGAATGGGTGCTGTCGTTTTCGTGCTCGACATGGCCGGACAAGGCGATTCCAAACAAACGCAGCATAAGTTTTCGAAGGCTTTGAAGCTTCAAACAATAAATGCCATGCGTGGGATAGATTTTCTTTTATCTATTCCAGGCGTTGATCCTCAACGTATTGCAGTTACCGGCGAGTCGGGTGGGGGAACTCAGACATTTCTGCTGGCGGCGCTAGATCAGCGTGTTAAAGTGACTGCGCCAACGGTCATGATATCTGCACATTTTTTCGGTGGCTGTGTCTGCGAGAGCGGTATGCCTATCCACAAAAAAGGCGAATACCAGACTAATAATGTGGAGATCGCTGCACTGACTGCGCCGAGGCCGATGTTGTTAACTTCTGATGGAGACGACTGGACGAAAAATACCCCAAATGTTGAATTCCCTTTTATGCAGAAAATATATGCGCTCTACGGGGAAAAGAATCTTGTCGAGAATGTTCATTTGCCTGATGAAAAACACGATTACGGTCCGAATAAGCGGAAAGCGATGTATATTTTTATGGCAAAACATCTGAATCTGGATATCAAGGCAATTTCGGATACGCAGGGAAATATTGACGAAGGTCCTTCGAAAGTGTTGGATCAAAGAGATCTTGCAGTATTCGATGCCGAACATCCCAGACCGGCGAATGCTGTGACAGGAGATGAGGCGGTTTTAAAATTATTATAATATAAACTGCCTTTTTGCGTCTATATGATCATCCTCATTGTTTTTGTTGCTATTCTTTTCATTGTGCTAAGCTCAACAGTTCTGAAAATGCACCCGCTGACTGGTCTGCTTCTGGCAGCTTTGGGCGTTGGTGTTTTTGCAGGATTACCCATTGATAAACTCGCAGAAACAATTGGTAAGGGTTTTGGCGAATTAATGTCCAAAATCGGGCTGATGGTGATACTGGGTTGTGTCATCGGTGCAATTCTCGATCAGTCCGGGGCGGCCATAAAAGTGGCGGATGTTATATTAAAATTGTTTGGAGAAAAACGCCCGGCATTCGCTATGTCTGTGATCGGAGCAATTGTAGGTATTCCGGTATTTTGTGATTCGGGGTATATCATTTTACATAAACTAAATCAGATTGTTGCAGCCAGAACGGGAAAACCATTGGCTGTTGTAGCACTTTCACTTTCAGGCGGGTTATTTGCGACGCATACACTTGTGCCGCCAACGCCCGGTCCGCTTTCGGCTGCTGGAAATCTTGGAATTGCTGATTCGGTAGGACTGGTAATTCTGATCGGCTTGATTGTTTCAATTCCCAGTTTATTTCTCTCTACCTGGTTTGCCGGCAAGTATGCAAAAAATGTCCCGATCATGGAAGATTTTGCAGCGAAACCCAAGACCGGTTTGGAGAAAAATTTACCTCCTGCGTGGAAAGCGTTCATGCCTATTCTTCTTCCAATCTTACTGATCACACTCGCATCCTTTGCCAGGATTTTACATTTTCCGGAAAATTTGATGCGCTGGACAAGTTTCTTCGGCAGCCCCCTCGTTTCTTTTTTGCTTGCAATATTTTTCAGCTACTCACTTTTCCCTGAAAGATCGGCTGAGAAGATGATTTCATGTTTCAAAAGCGGAATAGAACATTGTGGTACTACACTGGTACTGGTGGGAGCTGGTGGCGCTTTCGGTGCTGTGCTGAAAGAAACTTCTTTGAAAGATATGGTTAGCGAATGGCTTACCAGAAATGAAATGTCAGGTGTTTTTTTATTAATGATAACTTTTCTGATCGCCGCATTTTTTAAAACTGCACAAGGATCAACCACTTCTTCGATGGTTTTGACCACGAGTATCATAGCGCCCTTGCTCACGACGCTGGGTTTTCTAACACCGATACAGATTACGTTATTGGTTATGGCGGCAGGCAGCGGTGCCATGATCGTATCCCATACGAATGATGCATGGTTTTGGGTCGTATCACAATTTACCGGTATTTCAGCAAAGGATACTTATCGGACGCATACCATTCTGACGGGTTTGCAGGGAATGGTGAGTTTTTTAATGACGGTGTTGTTGTATTTTATATTGGCTTAAAAACGTCGATCAACTTAACTGAAATTCAATTCCTGTTTTACGGATTTCACTTCCAAAAGGGTTGTTCTCGGACATCAAATCCTGTAATGATATCGGATGAGGTTCAATACGGGTATCGATTTTAGAGGCAAGTAACATTAATTTGACCTGGACATTAAATTTTTCTATGTCGCTTAAATTATCGATCACCAACGCTATGTCAATATCGCTTTCAGCCTCAAAATTGTTTTTGGCATATGATCCAAATAAAAATGCTTTCAAAAATCCTGGCTGACTTTCAGAAACAGAAGAGATATATTTCTCTATGGTATTAATAAGTTTTTTATCCATTGTCTGTGTTCTTTCAATTGTTGAATCCAGTCATTTGTAAACTCAGGCGTACAAGTCTTCTGAAAACTCATTTTATAATCGTCATACCGGCCGTTAATATTGAAAGCTGTAACTGAAATTAAGAATAATTTTTGATTTTCGCTAAGTTCAATGTTGCACTTCTCAGATAGCCTAAGCAAGTTATGGATCAATGGTGGAAATTCATTATTAACTTTAACAAAGTAAGCTTTTAATAATTTCTCGATCATAATATGACCCACAAATAAGCTCCAGCTGTATCGTTTACTTTCAAACATCGCCATCATAGTAAGAAAGTCTTCATCGGAACTTTCAATCCAGTGGTCAATAATTTTTTTTTGATCAAAGCTTGTTTGCCCCATTACTAAAAGTAAAAAAGTGGCCGACAGATTTATACGTTTAACAAAAAAGAGAACGACCAAGTGATCGTCCTCTTCCATATATTTTCCGAAAAATTAAACGCCCAATTGCGCAAGCGTTTCAGAAACTTTCGCTGCAGCTTCTTTAAATTCAATCGCTGACTGAACTTTCAAACCTGATTCGTTGATAATACGCGCTCCTTCTTCAGCATTTGTTCCTTGCAGACGAACGATGATTGGAACAGGAATTTCGCCGATCGCTTTGTAAGCCTCAACAACACCTGCTGCAACACGGTCGCACCGAACGATACCACCAAAGATATTGATCAGGATAGCCTTAACATTCGGATCTTTCAGAATGATACGGAAACCTGCCTCTACGGTACGTGCGTTCGCTCCACCCCCAACATCAAGGAAGTTAGCCGGCTCGCCGCCTGAAAGCTTGATAAGGTCCATTGTAGCCATAGCCAGTCCTGCACCGTTTACCATACAGCCTACGTTTCCATCCAGTTTCACATAGTTCAGGTTGTTAGCGCCTGCTTCTACTTCTAAAGGATCTTCTTCGTTGGTATCACGCATTTCAGCAAGTTCAGGATGACGGTACAATGCGTTATCATCCAAATCAACTTTTGCATCAACTGCAAGAATTTTATTATCAGATGTTTTTAAAACCGGGTTGATTTCAAACATCGCTGAATCACTCTCAATGTAAGCTTTGTAAAGAGAGGTGATGAATTTAACCATTTCTTTGAAAGCGTCGCCTTCCAAACCGAGTGCAAATGCAACTTTACGGGCCTGGAAAGGTTGTAATCCAACTTTTGGATCAATCCACTCTTTCATGATTTTTTCGGGAGTGTGCTCAGCAACCTCCTCGATATCCATACCACCTTCTGTACTTGCCATAATGACATTACAGTTTCTGCCTCTGTCAAGCAATATAGACAGATAGTACTCTTTTGGCTCACTAGGACCTGGGTAGTAAACATCCTCTGCAATAAGAACCTTGTTTACACGCTTTCCTTCCGGACCGGTTTGGTGCGTAACAAGTACTTTTCCCAGAATGTTATTTGCTATTGTACGCACATCCTCAACAGATTTTGCCAAAGCAACACCACGTTGTTCGCTGCCTACAATTCTGCCTTTACCACGCCCACCCGCGTGAATTTGTGATTTAACCACATACCATTTGGTACCTGTCTGCTGGCTAATCTCACGGGCGACTTCCACCGCCTTGTCGGGGGTGTCGGCAACAAGTCCTTCCTGAATACGTACGCCGTATTTTTTAAGGACACTTTTGCCTTGATATTCGTGAATATTCATGAGTATAAAAGTAAATTGGTATTTTCACGGCAAATTAAGGAATTAATCAAAACGGGGGTAGCTTTTTACCTAATTATCTTTTCATAATATGAATTTACTTCAAGCCAGAGGAATAAAGCGTACGTATGGTGCCCTGCAAGTTTTGAAAGGAATAGATATCGAGGTGAATAGTGGCGAGGTTGTTGCTATTGTGGGTGCTTCGGGTGCTGGGAAAAGTACGCTTCTGCATATATTGGGGACGTTGGACAGGCCGGATGAGGGAGAAGTTTTTATCGCTGATACCAAAGTTTCGGGTTTAAGTGACAAAGATTTGGCGAAATTCCGCAACGAAGAGATCGGGTTTATTTTCCAGTTCCATAATTTACTGGCAGAATTCACCGCTTTGGAAAATGCCTGTATGCCTGGTTATATCAACGCCGGGCTTAGTGAAAAAGAAATAAAAAGAAGAGGGGAGGAGCTTCTGGGATTGTTGGGTCTTTCTGACAGAATGGATCATTTGCCGTCACAGCTTTCCGGTGGAGAGCAGCAGCGTGTGGCCGTGGCAAGAGCATTATTGAATAAACCAGCAATAATTTTAGCAGATGAGCCCAGCGGAAATCTGGACTCTCAAAACGCGCTGGACCTGCATCAGTTATTTTTCAAATTGCGAGACGAGCTGGGACACACTTTCGTCATTGTAACACATAATGAAGATCTGGCCACGATGGCAGACAGGCGATTGGTTATGCAGGATGGCAGAATGTTATTTTAAGATAAAAATTAAAACAAACAATTTGTCAATTTTTTTTGTTTTACATGTGACTTCCTCATGAGGACATCGTCATAAGTGGGAAGTTTTTCATAACGTTGAGTAAAGTAAATAGCCGCCTGGATCTTCCGGACGGTTATTTTTTTGGAAAATTTTTAGCAATGAAAAAATATTACGATTTATTTTCAGAAGATATGTGACCTGTTTTAAAAACCTTAGTCTAAAAGTAAATTTCCTAAGGGTTGGAGATTTTCATAACGTTGAGTAAAGCAAATAGCCGTCCGGATTTTCCGGACGGCTATTTTTTGCCTTAATCTATATGACTTGGGGATGATTACATCATTCCACCCATTCCGCCGCCATGTCCGCCACCCATTGGTGCAGCACTTTCTTCCGGATCGTCAGCAATTACGCATTCTGTTGTTAACAACAAACCTGCGATCGACGCTGCGTTTTCCAAAGCAAGACGTGAAACTTTCTTAGGATCGATGATACCAGCTTCTAACAAGTCTGTATAAACATTGTCTTTCGCATTGTAACCATAAGCACCAGTTCCTTCTTTCACTTTCGCTACTACAACAGATGGTTCCTGACCAGAGTTAGAAACGATTGTTCTCAATGGAGCTTCAAGCGCGATACGGATAATGTTGATACCTGTATTTTCGTCGTCGTTGTTTCCAACAAGTCCGTCAAGAGCAGCAGTTGCACGGATATAAGCAACACCACCACCTGCTACGATACCTTCTTCAACAGCAGCACGAGTTGCGTGCAATGCATCGTCAACACGGTCTTTTTTCTCTTTCATTTCAACTTCTGTCACTGCACCAATGTACAAGATGGCAACACCACCTGACAATTTAGCAAGACGTTCCTGAAGTTTTTCACGATCGTAATCAGATGTTGTGTTTTCGATCTGTGCTTTGATCTGGTTAACACGTCCAAGGATATCTTCCGAGTTTCCAGAACCATTAACCAAAGTTGTGTTGTCTTTATCGATAATTGCTTTTTCGCAAGTACCTAGGTAATCCAAAGTAACGTTTTCCAATTTGAAACCGCGTTCTTCTGAAATTACAGTACCGCCAGTGATGATCGCGATGTCTTCAAGCATAGCTTTACGACGGTCACCAAAACCAGGAGCTTTAACAGCAGCAACTTTCAAGGCGCCACGAATTTTGTTCACTACCAAAGTAGCCAACGCTTCTCCGTCAACATCTTCCGCCAAAATAAGCAAAGGACGACCCGTTTGAGCAACTGCTTCCAAAACTGGAAGAAGTTCTTTCATCGAAGAAACTTTCTTCTCAGAAATCAGGATAAATGGACGCTCAAGATCAGCTTCCATTTTCTCAGTGTTTGTTACGAAATATGGAGAAAGGTATCCACGGTCGAACTGCATACCTTCAACAGTTTTAACTTCTGTTTCAGTACCACGCGCTTCTTCAACTGTGATAACACCTTCTTTACCTACTTTTTCCATCGCTTCGGCAATCATATTACCGATTTCTTCGTCATGGTTAGCTGAAATAGTAGCAACCTGAGCGATTTCTTTTGAAGTGGAAATATCTTTTTTCTGTGTTTCAAGATTTTTAACAACAGCTGACACTGCTTTCTCGATACCACGTTTCAAATCCATTGGATTAGCACCGGCTGCTACGTTTTTCACTCCGATAGAGTAAATAGCCTGAGCTAGAACCGTTGCAGTTGTAGTACCATCACCTGCTGAATCAGCAGTTTTAGAAGCTACTTCTTTAACCAATTGAGCGCCCATGTTTTCGAAAGGATCTTTCAAATCGATTTCTTTCGCAACAGTTACACCATCTTTTGTAATGCTAGGTGAACCGAATTTTTTATCGATAACTACGTTACGACCACGAGGTCCTAATGTTACCTTAACGGCGTCAGCCAATGTGTCAACACCCTTTTTTATTTTATCGCGGGCTTCAATGTCAAAAAATATTTTCTTAGCCATTTCAATTTTTGATTTTAATTTTTTAAGATTTTAATTACCGAGGTTGTCAGATGACTAGCCAATGATAGCGTAGATATCTGATTCACGCATGATAAGGCAATCTTTGCCTTCGTATGCCAATTCAGTACCTGAATATTTTCCGTATAATACGGTGTCTCCTACTTTAACAGTCATAGGCTCATCTTTTTTGCCTGGTCCAACTGCTACTACTGTACCGCGTTGTGGTTTTTCTTTTGCAGTATCAGGAATAATGATACCAAATGCTGTTTTTTCTTCGGCTGGGGCTGGTTCTACAAGAACACGATCAGCCAGAGGTTGTACGTTCACTTGTATTTCTGCTAAAGTTGACATAGATATTAAACGTTTATTTTTATGTTGTCAGTATTGATATGACTTGCAACCATAAAGCACAATCTATGCCAGCCAATTTCGTCTGACATTTTTTCAGGATGTTATGACATTTTTGTATGTAAACGAGCTGCAATATGATTTTTGAAGTAAATTATGTGTCAGGTTATTACAATCGTTTGAGTTATCAATGGAATTCACTAAATTTTTAGCAGGATCAAAACAACTGCATAAGATGGCGAAGCTTCATAATGATTGGTTGACAGAAGGTATTTTTGATTTTGAATATAAAAAATATGTTGTGCTGGATTATTTGCAGCATATCAACGGCGAGTTTACTTCCAATCGTCTTTATCCATATCTTCAGGAAGTAAAACGGCATCTGGAAACCTGCCAGAAATTGCAGGCCAACAAAAATGCGATCCGTAATTCTTTTCCGAAAACATTAAAAGGAGTTGATATGACTTCCGCGAGGCTGGTTTATGAAGATACGCTGCATGACGATTTCTATCTTTCTGAGTTGAATTATATTCTCGATTTTGCAATCCCGAGATTTTCTAAAACCATGGAAGAGGGTGTAGACCGGTTTTCCGAGGTTGGGGAAAATATAAAAATTTCACCCGTGGGCATTGTTCCATTGAGGACTGAGGAAGGATATCTGTTTTTCCTGAACCGTTATGACAGAATGGTCACGATTTTCAGATATCAACTTGCGCTATACAACGAAATGCGTGAAAGGTATATAAAGACGGTCCTTATAGATTCAGTACGGACTTCGATCGGAACTCCGGTCGAGCAGATAAAAATTGACCTGACCAGAAAATTTCAGGCGTGGCCAAATCCTGCCACTTATGTCGTAGAATCCAGATATGATTATCCTTTGCAGGAAACACTGCTGCCCGTTGTGCAGAGACTGATGGTGAAACAAATGAATGTGGCTTGATGGCGGTCGGCTGTCAGCAATCGGCTTGTAACTATATGAAGATTTCAACGATAATACTTTTCACAAACCGGATTATAAAAATATAGCCGATAAAAACAGATCAATCCGTTTTTTACCGGCTATATCTAAAACCTTCTTAAAAGTAACCTTCTTAAAAGTTTTAACTATTTTGTAGTATCCGCAGGAGCTGTTTCAACAGGAGCGGCGGCTCCCGGAGCTGTTGCGCCAGGTGCAGGAGCTGCTGGCAATTTCGCGCCAGGGATCACTGTGTTTTGTGCTTTTTCAATGTTAACGCTATTAATGCTTCCAGCGTCTGATGCACCACCGCTGGCAACAACGTAAGATGCCAATGAGATCAGGATAATACCGGCTGCCAGTCCCCAGGTGATTTGTTCCAACAAATCTGTGGTTTTCTTAACACCGAACATTTGTGCAGTACCTGCTCCGCTAAATTCGCTGGAAAGCCCTCCTCCTTTTGAATTTTGCACCAATACTACCAGAATCAATAATACTGCGATGATCGCAACCAGAATAATCAAACCCAAATACATGCCTTGTATATAATATAGAATGAATGAATACGCAATTAAATAAGTAAGCGAAATTAAGACTGATTGTGAATTAATTCACTTAATTTTTTCGCAAAGTAATCCTTTTTTTCTGGTTTTTTCAAAATCAATTTTTGATAGATGTCAATTGCCTTGTCTCTTTTCCCCTGGCGGAGAAGGATTTTAGCAAATGCTTCTGTTTCAATTCCTCCCCCAAAAGCATCAGATGAATTGGATTGCGCCACCCTGCCGGTCAGATCAAGCGCTACCGGTTCAGCATTAAGATCCTGCCTGATTGGCCCCATTCTTGGATTATTTTTTATAAAACCCTGAATGATCTGCTGCTGTTTTTTCTGCAATTCAGAAATTTGAGAAGCCTGAGTCAGTTTTACTTCTTTGACTTCAATGATCTCAGTAATTTCTTCAGTTTGGTTGACCGGCTCCTCTTCAAGAACATCAATTTCCGTAGCAACGGAAGTTTCATAAGCTTTATATTTTCCTTCCACGAGTTGCTGAAGAGCTATACGGCTAAGTGCATAGGCAGCTGCTTTCGGCGTACTGTCGTTCAGCTGGTCGGTGTCAGTTAATTGCGCAGCTTTTGCCAATAGTGAGTATGAGATCTGACAATACGGAAAAGCCTTGATCGTGGCTTCAAGTTTTGGGATTACCGTAATATCAAGATCATTCGGGTCTTTTACCAAACGACTAAACGTTTCCTTGTCAACGATTGTCATTAAATCGCTCAGTTTTAATTTTTGAAATAATTATTGAATGCAAGACAAATGAATTGTCTTACCAATCGGCCGCCGATTTATTAAAGATCTGCTGTACTAAATTCTCCTGTATAGTTGGCAACAAACGTGATTCATTTTGATTTAACGTCTGTTCCTGAGGGAAATCAGCGAAATACGTGAATGACTGGTCAAAGTTTTTTGTTTCGTCCTGTGCATTTGTAAAACGTACCTGAACAGTTACATTCAAACGGTTCAGGCCTGCCTGGTCATTGGCCGTCGGTGCAGCCGCCAGCACATCATAGCCGGTAATGGTACCTTCCAGAAGCAGATCGCCGCCGTTTTGCTGCAAGGTAAGGCTGGTGTTTTTCTGGAAATATTCTTTCAGCTGTTCTGTCAGTCTCTGGGGAAGGTCTGACGGCCCGCCAGCTGTTCCCATAGTAAAATTGACTATGGTAAAAGTTTTTATATCAGGCGATAAGCTTGTTCCTGTGAAAGAATAAACCCCACAGCCGGAAAATAAAAATGAGGAGTTAAGCAAAAAAAATACCATCAGGAATCTCTTCGCGACGGGAGAGGGGATGCGGGTATTTTTTGAAATATTTTTAATGTTAAAGCGCATCGCAGACGTTTCGTTTGTCTTACTATTTTTATTCTTCAATATCATATTGTTTGATCTTGCGATATAACGTTCGCTCCGAAATTCCCAATGCACTGGCGGCATACTTTCGTTTATTATTATTTTTCCGAAGTGCCTTGATGATCATTTCCTTCTCTTTATCTTCCAGGGAAAGCGATTCTTCTTCTGCCGTTACATGCAAAACATCCTCAATTTCACCACGCTCGTCAGAATACCTGTCCAAATCAACAGTTCTGGATTGTGGCGGTGTCAATAATCTGGTTGGTTCGACGGTCGGGGTATTCACAACAGGCTCAGGGTTATTGATCGAACTGAACAATTCCTGATGATCTTTTAAAATGTCACCACCATATTTTTCATTTTCCAGAACGTTACGGACAAGTTTTTTAAGCTCCGTCATATCGCGGCGCATGTCAAACAAAACTTTGTAAAGAAGCTCTCTTTCGGAAAATGAAGTTGCAGAGTCCTCGCCCTGGCGGAGCGGTACAAGTGCTTTTCTGCTCGAGGGCTGGACAGGGTTCAGATAATTATTTAAAGTTGCTCCGTTGATCGGCAAATCCTTATCCGTTTCGAGAATGGTGATCTGCTCTGCAATATTTTTAAGCTGACGAATATTTCCCGGAAATTCATACCGCATCAATAACTCGCGCGCATCCACATCCAGGCGAACTGCTTTTGTGCGATATCTTTCAGAAAAATCATTCGTAAATTTTCTAAAAAGTAACAGCACATCTTCACCGCGTTCACGCAGCGGTGGGACATAAATCGGAACTGTATTCAGTCGGTAATATAAATCTTCACGGAATCGGCCATTGTTCACAGCATCCAGCAAGTTTACATTGGTTGCTGCAACAACACGTACATTAGTCTTCAAAACTTTCGAAGAACCAACCTTGATATATTCCCCGTTCTCAAGAACGCGGAGTAAGCGTGCCTGCGTACCTAATGGCATTTCCCCAACCTCATCCAGGAAAATTGTTCCGCCATTGGTAGTTTCAAAATAACCCTTTCTGGAATCCAGCGCACCTGTAAAAGCCCCTTTTTCGTGACCGAAAAGTTCAGAATCAATGGTGCCCTCAGGTATCGCGCCACAGTTGATGGCTATAAAAGGCCCATGTTTTCTGGAACTGATACTATGGATAATTTTAGAAAAAGATTCTTTTCCACTGCCACTTTCTCCCGTTATCAAAACCGTCAGATCCGTCGCCGCCACCTGTACCGCTACGTTAATAGCGTGATTGAGTGCCGGAGATGTTCCGATGATCCCGAACCGATTTTTTATTGCTTGTATCTCTGTTGGATTCATTAATAGCGATTGGCTGTTAGCTTTTGGCAATTAGCCTTTTGTTGGTTAATGCAACGGACTTTCTAATTAAGCTAACTGTATGATTTCTTCCTCGATTACGGCTTTTCCACGCAGCGTAGCTGAGGTAGTATCTGTAATCAACACATTAACATAATCACCTTTTTTGAAATGCTCTCTCGGGAAAATCACCACTTTATTCTGATCACTTCTCCCTGAAAAATCCTGATCCGAGCGTTTCGAGGTGCCTTCAACCAAAACTCTCTGGATGGTACCGATCAGCTTTTTATTGCGTTCAGTTGAAATTCTCTGCTGAACCTCAATGATTTCTGCCAGACGTCTTTGTTTTACATCAGCTGGAATGTCGTCTTTAAATTTCTTTGCAGCCGGCGTTCCCGGGCGCTCAGAATAGGAGAACATATAACCGAAGTCAAATCTTACATATTCCAGCAACGAAAGTGAATCCTGGTGTTCTTCTTCGGTTTCGGTACAAAATCCGGCGATCATGTCGTGAGAAATTCCACACTGATCTCCCAGAATTCTTCGGATGCTGTCGATCCTTTCAAGGTACCATTCGCGGGTGTACGTACGGTTCATAATTTCCAGCACGCGGCTATTTCCGCTTTGCGCCGGCAAATGAATATACTTGCAAATGTTATCGTATTTTTTGATCGTGTAAAGCACTTCGTCCGTAATATCTTTCGGGTGTGAAGTACTAAAACGAACGCGCAGTTCAGGACTGATCAGCGCTACTTTTTCCAGTAATTTTGCAAAAGAAAAAATTTCGTTTTTGTCATTTGGATCGGCATATTTATAGCTGTCCACATTTTGTCCCAGAAGCGTAACTTCCTTATAACCATCGTTAAAAAGATCCTGTGCTTCCTTGATGATCGATTGCGGATCGCGGCTGCGCTCACGCCCCCTTGTATAAGGTACCACGCAAAAACTGCACATATTGTCACAACCACGCATGATCGAGATCAAAGCTGTGATGCCATTGGAATTCAGGCGGACAGGCGCGATATCAGCATAAGTTTCCTCTCTTGAAAGAAAAACGTTTACGCCTTTTTGTCCCGTTTCAGCTTCTTCAACCAGCCTTGGAAGGTCACGGTAGGCATCCGGGCCCGTCACGATATCCACCATTTTTTCTTCTTCGAGAAGTTTGGCTTTTAAACGTTCTGCCATGCAGCCCAAAACACCGATGAGCATTCCCGGTCTTTTTTTCTTGTAAACGTTTAATTGTTTCAGTCGTGTTCGGACACGTTGCTCTGCGTTATCACGAATTGCACAGGTATTCAGAAAAACCAGATCAGCGTTTTCAGCGTCGGATGTTGTAGCAAAACCTGCCTCACGCATCACCGAAGCCACAATTTCACTGTCTGCGAAATTCATCTGGCAACCGTAACTTTCTATAAATAAGCGTTTTTTATTTGTTATAGGTTCATTTTCCGAAACATGCACAGTTTCACACGCCTCTTTATCCGTTTCGGTTAATATTTTAAGTGTCTCCGCGATTCTATTCTCCATTTATCCGTGAAATTGAACGGTTTGTATTTCTTTGTTCCGGTATGCTCCTAACAATCGAATATGATGAGCTTTTGTTCCGGGAACGAACCGCAAAGCTACGAATAAAACGTGAAAAACTGACAAACTGGCAGTGAAGTTGCCTGTTAAGAATAGTTAAAGAAAGCAAAACCCAAAATATTTGAAACGCAAAAAGGAAGTCTTTCCTATTAAAATAATGACAAGACGCCGACTTAAAACGGATAACCTACGCCAAGATTGATGTTCAGGAAATTTTCCTGTCTCCTGTTAAAAAGTTTGCTGAATTGAAGTCTGTCGAGAACGAATTCCTGGAGGTTAGGATCGTATACCTTGGTTCCAAAGTCAAAACGCAGAATAAAAAATGAAAGGTCATAGCGGATACCGAAGCCAGTTCCAACAGCGATTTCTTTTGGGAAGGAATTTGCTTTGAGTTTCTGCGCATTGTTTTGAGCATTAAAGCTCCATACATTCCCCATGTCGATAAACAATGCATAATTGATATCGCCGAAAAATTTGGCCAAATGTCCGCGCCATTCCAGATTTCCTTCAAGCAAAAACTCTCCCGGAGCTTCAATAGACAAATTGGTATCAGTAACACGTGGCGCCGCAGAGCCTGGTCCCAGACGTCGGGGCAACCACGCTCTTAAACTATTTGAACCACCGGCGAAAAAGTATTTTTCATACGGAGGCACTTTATTATCTCCGTAACTGTAAATCGCTCCGGTGTTGATCCGCGCGATAAACGACGAACGGCGTCCGGTTGTCCAGTAGCGACGGAAGTCAATATTTCCCCTTAAATATTTATAGAATTGTAGCGTATCTCCGTCTCTTCCGAATACATTATTGATCCATTTTTCCTGTGCAGGTAGAATATTCAGGGTTGTGCCTCCAGATTCCAGAGACGCCCGAAAGTAATGTGCATTTTTCTGAGGACCGATGATCGAGTTCGTGTTATGAACGAATGTTAAATTGACATCTGAAACAAATGATCTGTTAAAACTGTATTTAAGATTATTGCCTTGAAGAAGCAGTTGATCCAGCAAAGCCCGAAAAGCGTCCTGTGTTTTAGTTGTGTTCAGAATATTCAGATCAATGAAGGATAACGTCCACAATGTTTTAACAGTCGGCTGCCACGAATAACTCATCGCCACCTTGACATTGGTACGGGTATACTCTGGGCGTTCTACATAATTATAACCCAAACCGATTTGCGTGCGGGGATTATACAATGCCGATTTATTTTGGAAACGACGGAATGGAATTAACAGACGCGGGAAGGTGAGGGAGGTGTTCAAACCAATTTCCTGGCTGCGATAAATCCCGTTATTCTCCACAAAACCCGGTACAAGTTCGATACCTCCGCGAAGATTGGCTTCGAAGTTTTCTAAACCGTTAAAGACATTTCTGATCTTGTATGATAAATTTGCAAACGGTCCTGGCGCACCCTGCAGCTGAATTACGTTCAATCCGACATCAGCTGAAACCTGGTATTTTTCAAGCGGAATTGCCTGATAATGCACTTTGATCTTATGCCCGGTTGAGTCAAAATTATAATTCACAAACCGGAACTGATCTGTCAGTGATAGTTGCCGCTGGGTATCTCTTTCGTTTTTCTGACTGTAAAGTTCACCCGGACGAACCCTTATTTTTGTATCCAGAATCCTTGGCGCAAACTTTTTATCTGCGAAGATATATTGAATGCCCTGAGAGTATATGGTGTCTTTTTTGAAAAGTGAATCGGGTAAACCAGCAGGTGGAAGTACTTCAAATTTTACGGATTGTATTGAATAAGGAACGGGGTTGACTTCTTTGCCGGGCAGATTAACACGGACGTTTACATCAATACTTTTAAACAAACTGTCTGTTTTTGGATTCGTTATGGTATCGTTGATCAAAAAAGACACATTCTGACGCGAAAAACCGAAATATCCCTGATCACGGAGCAGCGTTTCAATTCTTATCCTTTCCTCTTCAAAAGCGTCGCCGTCATATCTTTTTTTACTGATCAGCGTTGCTTCTTTCGTTGATGATTTTAATAAACTGTCGATCAGCTTGTTTTTTACCTGGTAATTGATTTCGTCCAGAACAGCCGGGCGTTTTTCATCAATCAGGTATTTTACTCTGATGCGTTTGAAAGTAGTATCGGATTTAAAGTTGACCGAATTCTGAAAAAAGCCGTTGTTGTAAAGATATTTCTGCATCTTTTCAGCATTTTTTACCACCTCATTCTGGTCATAATATACCGGCGCTTCTCCCAAAACGCGCATCCAGAAGTTTCCTTCATCGACACGTTTTTGCGCACGTGCAAGCTTTTTTGCATATCGTCGCTGAATCTTTTCTAATTGTCTGACATTATTTTCGTGTAAACGCGATTCTTTCTGATAATTTTGCGTCACCTCGATAACCTTTCGTTGCTTTTCATCCTTTTTGTAGAAAAGCTGGCCGAACTGATAGATACCAACTTTTGGAAATATCGGCAAACTGAGAAAACGGCTGTTCGGTCTTTGAGGAATCAGGGCGTCAAGGTCGTCATCGCTGACCACTTTGTTGCCTTTGAAAGTGGAATTACCCAGAAAATAATTGCCCGAGTCGGTGCTGCTCTTGCGGGCGCAACCTGTCACTCCCAGAAAAAAAAGGAAGAAATATCCGAAATATATAACCCTACACCTAATATTCAATGCTGTCTAAAAATCGTATAAAATATATTAATGCTCTGAAAATCAAGAAGTACAGACAACTTCATGAGGCGTTTATTGTTGAAGGTGCCAAAAGTGTTCTTGAATTGCTGGAATCAGAGTTTGTAACGGAATTTGTTTTAGCCACTCCGGAATTTCAGCAAAAATACTCAAGTATTTTGTCTGACCATAAAACGCTGATCGAAACTGTCACAGCCAAGGAACTCGAAGGTCTGGGATTGTTTCAAACAAATGATTCTTGTCTGGCCGTGGCAAAGACGAAAGATAACGTTTTTTTGAGCGCAGATATGCGTGAGTACGCATTGATTTTGGACGATATTCGTGATCCCGGAAATTTAGGGACCATTATCCGTATTGCCGACTGGTATGGTATCAAAAAAATAATCTGCTCGCCAGACACGACGGATGTATATAATCCAAAAGTGATCGCAGCAAGTAAAGGCTCATTCACACGCGTAAATTTATTCTATACCAATCTGCCTGAATATTTGGCTCAGCAAGCAAAAGGCAGAAATCTTCTTGGCGCATTTCTGGATGGATCTTCCATTTATGAACACGCCTTTTCAGCCGATGGTGGTTATGTTGTGATGGGCAACGAATCAAATGGCATTGGCGCTGAAGTGGAATCATTGATTACACACCGGATCACAATTCCGCGGGTAGGAGAGGCAGAGTCCTTGAATGTTGGAATTGCTACGGCGGTGATGCTGGATAATATGAGGCGGGTGGTGGGGTGATGATTTCTTTGTTTTGAAATAGGTTTCCTTTGTGTTTCCGGAATGTTTTTTACCGGTCGGATGGCGGAAAAAGCCATCCGACCGGGTCGCCCCGTCCGACGGTTTTTTCACCGTCGGACGGGTAAAGAAAAAGAGTAAGTACATTCAATTAGCTGCTAAAACTGGAAACTCATTGGGAAAGACAAAAAGTAAAAAAGAACAGAAGCCTCCTGGTAAATGCATTTTTTGCGGAGTTTTAGGTGTAACAAAGCAACATGTGTTTTCAAATATGCTACAAAAGTATATACCAAGAACTAAAAAGGGTAGTCTACACTATGTCGGAACTGACGGTTTCAAAAACGCGAAGGAGTTACATAAGCAAATTCCACACGAGGTTGATAAAGGAGATATGGGAGTTCGAACAATTCGCAATGTATGTTCGAAATGTAATAGTGAGTGGATAAATAGTATTGAGCAAAATTTAAAGACCCTATTAGGCCAGTTAATTCTTGGAGAAGCGAGAGAGATGCCGTTGGAGAAAATAGATTCACTGGTGAATTGGATTGTTATTACGACAATTATGGGTGAGTATACTCACCTTCCCGATCGAGCGATTCACAAAGATGAAAGAACAAAAATTAGGGTGGAGGGAAAGCCAAGTGAAAATTGGCTGATATGGATTGGAGAATATTCTGGAGAGGAAACTCAACTGTATCGACATGCGAAATTAATACCGTTAGAACCAGCAGATCTCAAAACTCCCGGGTTATCAGTGTTTGACCGTGTAAGTAATTGTCAATGCACTGTGATGATTCTTGGGGAACTCATTATTGTTGCAGCTACTGTTCCATACCTACCTGTGAAAGAAATTTTTGTTATGCAGATTAAGCAGTTTTCTGACCAATTAATACAATTACTGCCTAACACGACCAGACAGTTATCCCTGTTAGATCGCGTCTTTGGAAAAAAAGAGACCTTTCGTAAAGTGTGGCCAGCGAGTTTAGCGGTCAACGACTGTGATTTACTTGCGATATCGAACATCATGCCAGAAATTGGAAGATTTATGGAAAGGAAGACGAAATAATATTTTTTCAGTTATTTGATGACAATGAGATCGACGGGTTTTTAGTTGTTGTTTTTTACCGGTGGGATGGCAGAAAAAGCCATCCGACCGGGTCGCCCCATCCGACGGTTTTTTTTATATCTTTTTTACCGGTGGGATGGCGGAAAAAGCCATCCCACCGGGTAAGGAAAATGCTTTATTGAAAGTCTGTAAACATTTAAACTAGAACGTTGATTCGAATTAGTAATGATCATTAAATGTGACAATTACCGGCATGTGATCGCTTAACATCTTCCATGAATCATACTCGCCAATAACTACCGATTCCAGTCTGTTAATCAAATCTTCTGAAACGAAGCAATAATCGATATGGTAAGGCTTATTTCTGTTGCGATACATAAAAAGTGTGGGGTGCACTTCTGTTCCTTGCAATTGCCCATGATAAAAATGATAGGTACTGAATATTCCTTTTTTTTTAGGATTTCAACCAAGTTCTCATGATTTGTTACTCGGCCTTTTCTATCCCATATTTTGTTGCTGTTAAAATCGCCTATTAAAATAGTATTGTTTTTTAGAAGTAAGGCGTCATAATAATGAACTGCTTTCCAGACTTGCTCGATATATGCTCCGTCTCTATCAGCGGGGTTGTTTGCCCATATTGCAAACAGGTTGAAATTGGTTTCTCCTTTTGACACTGCGATTGGGATGATCATTTTTAATGCGTCGTTATGATCATCCAATAATTTAAGCCGGTAGCCATTGTAGGAAAATATCGTAAGACCTTTATTCAGATTTTTTCCAAACCATAAAATATCGGTTGGTTTCGGTAGGGGCTCCGAAAAAAGTAATTTGTCTGGATGCTCACATTCTGGGACTACTAAAATGTCTGGCTTTTGAGTCAAAATGTAGCTCGCTTTCTTTCTGAAAGCCATATTGCAATTCCAGGTAATAATCTTCATCGTTAGAGCGTCAATTCATCCCATACTTACTGATAATTGAACCTTGGATTAAACGGTGGCTTTTTACCGGTCGGATGGCAGAAAAAGCCATCCGACCGGGGTGCCCCGTCCGACGGTTTTTTTTACCGTCGGACGGGTAAAAAACCAGCAAATATTAATTAGTAAAACCCTACAAAACCTCCCCATCATGAGCCGCGTGATGCGCCAGCTGCCCGGCATATTCTTTCCCTAAATAACGGTCAATGAAATAATGCGCGACATATAATACTGGTGTAAGCAAAATCGCAATGGAACCTTTGTATAGGTAATTGATACTGCCGACAGAAAATATCTGCTTCATATCCCAGTTTCCAAAAACGTAAAAGGCGATAGTCAAAACGACGAAGCTGTCGACAAGCTGGGAAAACATGGTTGAACCGGTCGCTCTGAGCCAGATATATTTTCCTCCTGTTCTTCTGCGTAGCCAGGCAAAAACAGATACATCCAGAATCTGTCCTAAAAGAAAAGCCACAATCGAGCCGATCATGATTCCAAGCCCCTGATTAAAAATCCGGTAAAAAGCGTCGTTGATATTAAATGGATTTCCGTGACTGTCCGTATTGTTAACATCCAGCCAGAATTTTGCAGGTGGTAATTGTGTAGAAAAATAAATGGTGATGAAAGTATAAACGATAAATCCAGCTGTCAGGTAAGAAATTCTTTTAACACCTTTCTTTCCAAAATATTCATTGATAATATCGGACGTGATAAATACAACCGGCCAGTTGAGTACGCCGGCGGTCATGTTAAAATCCAGTTTTGAACCACCGATAGGCAGTTGTGCCGGTGGTAAGCCCAGCAATGCTTCAACTGAAAATATTTTCATCCCGACAATTTCAGCGATCAGTGCATTGGTAAGAAAGATGCCGCAAAGCAATAGAAAAAGCCGCTGCCGTTTTTGTTCTGCTAATAAAGGTTGTTCCATAGAAGGAGTGGTTGAGGAAAGCTGTTGGCTAAATTGAAATAAAAATTATTTTTGGACTAATTGAAATTAAAAACATCGGGCAAAAAATTAGCTATTAGCCTCAAAAAGCTAATAGCTAAAACCTAATTGCCAGGAGCTGACAATCAGGCAATAACATCTTCCACAGTACGCGTCGAAAGTACTTTTCGCGTTTCGAGGAAATATTCGATTTTATCCATCGCCTGATTTAATTCATCAATCGTCGGCAGGAACACAATCCGGAAATGGTCGTCGGTGATGTAGTTAAATCCGGTTCCGGCTACTACCAATACTTTTTGCTCACTTAACAAATCGTAAACAAAGGATTCATCATCTTTTAACCCGAATTTCTTCATATCGATTTTTGGAAAAACATATAACGAACCTTTCGGTTTCACGCAAGTTATTCCAGGAATCGAAGTCAGACGGTTATAAACGAGATTCATCTGTTTGTGCAGCCTGCCTGTCGGCGCGACCAGCTCGTTTATACTTTGGTATCCGCCCAGTGCAGTCTGGATTGCATATTGTGTCGGAACATTGGCACAAAGACGCATACTCGCCAAAAGCAATAAACCTTCAACATACGACTTCGCCTTTTGTTTTGCCCCGCTCAGAATCATCCATCCGCCTCTGAAACCTGCCGAACGGTAGTTTTTAGATAGTCCGCCATAAGAAACGCAAAGTGTTTCAGAAACCAATGTTCCCATCGGATGATGCACGGCTCCATCGTATAATATTTTGTCATAAATCTCATCTGCGAAAATGATCAAACCATGTTCTTCTGCCATCTTCGCGATGCTTTTCAATACATCTTTTTCATAAACGGCGCCGGTCGGATTATTCGGATTGATCAAAACAATTCCCTTGGTACGGGATGTTATTTTGCTTTCCATATCTTCCAGATCAGGATTCCAGTCTGATTCTTCATCACATACATAATGAACAGGCTTGCCACCGCTCAAAGCGATTGCTGCGGTCCAAAGCGGATAATCCGGAGATGGCACAAGGATTTCATCACCAGGGTTAAGCAACGCCTGCATCGATAAAAGGATCAGCTCGCTGACACCGTTTCCGATGAAAATGTCATTAATCTCAACATCCTGTATACCTATCGTTTGGGTGTAGTGCATGACGGCCTTACGCGCTGAAAATAAACCCCGGGAGTCAGCATAACCCTGCGCATTGCGGATATTCATGATGATATCGTGAACAATTTCATCCGGCGAATCGAAGCCAAACGGTGCAGGATTACCAATGTTAAGGTTATGAATTTTGAAGCCAAGGCTTTCTAATTCTAACGCTTTTTGGTAAGTAGCCCCACGAATTTCGTATTTGAGATTGTTGAGGCGCTGACTTTTTAAAAATTCCATGCGTTTAATAAGGTCATATTGTAATCCAAAGTTAAGAAAAATCAGCTTTTATCATCAATTCTTCTTTTGTTGATCAATGAGAATTGTTTTCCAGTCTAGCGGTATCCTTGGCGTAATAGAAATTTTACGGTGTTTTAAAGAAGAAGACAGCAATTTTAAAGAGCAAATTTCCCGTAGGTGACCTGGAAATATTTGTATATTGGTGTATTAATACCAGAAGATATTATACGACCAAGATCAATAAAAAAATAATGAAAGTGAAAAATTCAAGTAAATGCTTTCGGCAGATAGTGCTTGTAGCGAGTGGTATTTTGATGATATTGTCTACCAAACAAGCATTCAGTCAAACTAAAAACCAGATGGTAAGAATCGCCAAAATCATCGTTGATCCGGATCAATTGGAATCTTACAATAGATTGCTTAAAGAGGAGATCGAAGCGTCGGTCCGGCTTGAACCAGGGGTGCTGACATTATATGCGGTCTCTGAAAGAGCTAAGCCAAATCACATAATGATATTGGAAATTTATGAAGATTCGGCTGCGTATAAGTCGCATGTCCAAACCAGACAATTTCTGAAATACAAGGATGGCACAAAAGATATGGTCAAATCTCTTGAATTAGTTGATGCTGTTCCGCTTCTGCCTGGAATGAAAATCAAGTAATTAATCTTGCTGTGTTTCCAAAGTCTCAATTGCAGAGATTTCAGAGAATGAAATGGACCAAACAGCAATAGGTTTATGGAATTGCTGCTTCTGGATCAGAAATAATCGGACAGACTACGATAACGATATCATCACTTGTTGTTCCAACCTCGTGACGTCAACCTTTGCCAGGATACCATCCAGAAAATTTAAAAATAAGATACTGAGACAAAATCCTGTTGTTGCATTACCAATCGGTTTGCTCGGGATCAGAGTTAAAATACAATTTTGGTAAGAGGTAATCAAAGTAAAATTTTTAAACGAAACCATAGCCGAAATACTGTTAATTTAGAAAAAAAAATCGGGCAAACATTTGTTTGCCCGATTTCAGAATTCAGCAAGAAATCTTACTGTTATTAGAATTTATCCCACCAAAGTTTAGTAGAAGCAAGGTCACCACCGATTGCGGTAGCTGCTGCCTCACGGCTTTCCGGGTTTAATGTTTGCTCGTTGATTGGGTAAATAATTCTCACCGGAATTGCAAGTCCGGCAGGGGCGTTTCCACCTGTTGGAGGAGACAATTTCGGTGCGTCCAATCTTCTCCACTCAACCCATGCTTCGTAACCACGGTTATAAAGTGCGAACCATTTCTGCGTTCCGATTTTTGTTTTGTAATCCCCAGGGGCAGTTGCATAAGCAACTCCTGGCTGAGCAATATAGGCAGCTGCTTCTGCGGCTGTTCCACCCCAATAAGTAATTGATGCCGTGATCGCTTTTTCATAGTGTTCGGCAGCAGTTCCTGTTGTGATAAACTGTCTTTCAACAGCCTCTGCCAAAAAGAATTCAACTTCTGAATAATCCATAAACAGACCTTCCAATGTTGGTTCGATAATTTTCGTTCCTACTTTTGAAAAGTTAGCATAAGTATTCAAGAAACCATAATTGCCACCTACGTAGTTTCCATTAACAGTCGTGAAGAAAGAAGATCTTCTTGGATCGTTCAATTGATTCATCGGCGTAATAAAAGTAGAAGCTCCAACATAATCCTGACGCGTTGAATACAGAATATTCAAGTTTTGTGCGATCGGATTGTAGTTAGGTGGGGATGCAATATACGGAAACGCTGCCTTGTCTGCGTTCGATGTGAAAACGTTAGGAGCTGCTGCTGCAACCAAAGTTTTAGCTTTGGCGGCATCGCTGTCCGCAATTGTCATTGCCATTTTCAATTTCAGGGAGTTACCAAACTTAACCCATGCCGCCATGTTTCCTTTGTAAAGCAAATCGCCAGCCGTAAATCCAGCCGCAGCTGTTGAAATTGTAGGAAGCGCTGCGTCAAGACGTGCTAAAAGATCATCATAGATCGTTTTTGCGTCGTCATATTTAGGAAGCGGGTTTGAAGCATCAAGTGCTTCCGAATATGGAACATCTCCGAAAGTATTAACAAGGATTGACCATGCGTAAATTTCCATGATCTCGATCTGAGCCAATTGGTTGCTTTTTACAGCAGCAGCAAGATCCGTATTTTCGTTTACGATTCTTTTTGACTCTTCCAGATCCGCTAGCGCGTCTCTGTAAATGAATGTCCACATAGATTGCGGAATCGTTCTTGCAGTCAGATTGTAACGAGGCTCATCCAGATAGGTAGTTGTAGACCATTGCTGAACGTACAAACGGAAGTTGTTTGTGTTCACACTTGGCGTTGTGATTACGTCGGCCAAACCTTTCAACGAGTTAGTGAACAACGTTACGGCCGGAACCGCAGATGCTCTTTTCTCGTCAATATTGTATTCTTCAAGGCTGTCAACGCAGGCCGTCAGAAGCAAAATGGGTAAAAATAGAATAATTAACTTTTTCATATTTCGAATTTCTAGAAACGCAATTTAACATTGAACCCGTAACTCTTCACAGCAGGATAAGAACCTGTCTGATATCCACCAGCACCAGCGCCGATACTAGAACCTAAACTTTCCTCAGGGTCAGAAAACTCTGAATTTTTGTGGATGATCCACAAGTTTCTACCAATAAGCGATACGTCAACTGATTTAAAAGCTTTAAGTCTTGAAACTACCGACTGAGGCAGACCAAATGTCAAAGCCAATTCTCTCAATTTAACGTAACTCGCGTCATAAATATACATGGCACGAGGAGGGTTAGCCGGATATCCATAAGCAGTAGAACCACCGCCATCAACGTTTCCAGCTCTTACAGTGTTTGGTGTTCCGTCAGCCTGAACACCTGGGAATAATACACCACCACTAGTAGCATCATTTGTAACAGGATCTCTTTTTGGATTTCCAAGGTCATTCAAACCAGCTGTAACAGGATACATACCAGTTCCTTCACCATACCACTGATCAAGTGACCAGAAGTCTCCGCCATGACGTACGTCAATCAGGAAGTTAAGCGCAAGGCTTTTGTATCTAAGTGTGTTGGCAAAACCACCAATCCAGTCTGGGTTTGGATCACCGATAACCTCAGCAGAACCAGGAGTTGCCTGATACATACCATTCGCTTTCACGATTTTCTGACCGTTTTCGTGGTAAACGAAATTAGTACCACGGATAACACCAAAGGGTAGACCAGTAACTTTTCCTGTTTCAGGATCTTTCTTGAAGCCTGCATTTAGAGAAACACCACCTTGCAATGTAGCAATCGCGTAGTTTTGAACATCACCATATAAGCTTAATACTTTGTTACGGTTACGGGCAAAGTTTACGTTTACTTTCCATGAAAAATCCTGTGTTCTGATTGGCTCAACAAAAGCGGAGATTTCAAGACCTTTATTTTCAACTTCACCAGCATTCACATACTGGAATGAATACCCGGTTGAAAGACTGGTTGAAACAGGTAGGATCTGATCAATCGTGCTACTGCGGTACCAGGTAATGTCAGCACCTAAACGATCATCAAGGAACGCAGTTTCAAGACCAAATTCAAGGTTTCTCGTTCTTTCGGATTTTAAATTTGCATTGTTCTTAGTATTTGGAAGAGAGAAATATGGAATTGAACCAAGACCTGTTGGCTTGTCATATACATTTCCAACACTTCCCCATGGCGCATCGTTTCCAACTTCTGCATAGTTGGCGCTAAATTTACCTCTTGTTAACCAGTTTGCTTTAAGAGCAGGTAATTCTGAAAATACAAAGTTTGCCCCAACAGATGGATAAAAATAGGTATTATTCTCTTTTGGTAAAGTCGTTGATTTGTCCTGTCTTCCACTTAATTCAAGGTTGATGAGGTCCTTGTAACCAAACGACGCCTGAGCAAAAAGACCATCCACTCCGATTCTGCGCAGGAATTCGGTTGGTGCCTCTATCGGATTAACGGAATTGCTCAAAGAATACAAATTCGGAACAACCAATCCGCCGTTTGTGGTTGCGCGGATAGATGTTTCCTTAGATCTACGCATATTACTACCTAGTAATCCAACGAAAGTAATATTCTTTGTTATGTTTGTATGGAAATTCAGAAACAGGTCGAGGTTTGTCTCATTGAACAATCTGTTAAACCTTGCATACTGTGTAACAGCTTGACTACCAGTTGCAACTCTTTCTTCTTGGAAATCACTAGTACCGTTGTATGCAAAACGTCCTGTAAAGTCAACCCAAGGAGCAATCTTGTAGACAGCGCTTGCATAACCGAAGAAGTTATCTCTTGTATCAGTTGAGACGTTCTTATATCTTGTCCAATATGGATTGTCAGAGTAGATAGGGTAATTAGTGTCAATGGTGCCTGTATGGTTTGCCCAGTTCCAAGTCACGTTTTTCTCATCTCTGAAATAGGCTTCTTTCTGCTCAAGGATATCCACGTTAGTCTGGAACCATTGTCTGAACTGCTGGTTAGGGTTTTTTCCGCTGTAACCAGTTCCATAACGACCCAGACCTTTAACTTGAGAGAAGTTAACATCTCCTGAAATTGTTAGCTTTTTGTTTAGATCAAAAGATCCTGAAAAGTTGAAAAGGTTTTTATCCAGTTTACTGTTAGGTAAAACACCCTTTTCGTCATTTCTTGTGTAACCTATTTTGAAAGTGGAATTGTCACCGCCACCAGTAATATTAATACTCTGATTAGAAGTTACACCCGTTTCGTAGAATTTATCAGGACCATTGGCAGCAGCTACCCATGGACGCATTTTTTGGAAATTAGGTGAAGCCGGGTCAAAAGTATCCCACTGGTAAACCATTAGGGTAGGATCGAATTTAGGACCGAAAGAAGCATCCGCGTCAAAAGCAGCAATTGGACCTACACCAGATCCGAGGTCGCCTTGGTAGAAATCCTCGGCACCACCGTATCCTGCGCCATACTCTTTCTGATATCGAACATAAGTGCTTTTGTCAATTTTACCCCAGGTAACGCCTGAGTTAACTGTAACGTCAAAGCTGTTTTTCTTACCCTTTTTAGTTGTGATCAAAATAACACCATTTGCAGCACGAGAACCATAAAGGGCAGTTGCCGCCGCACCTTTCAGTACGTTTACAGATGCCACGTTATCAGGGTTGATGTCAGAAGCCGCATTACCATAATCTGCTCCTGTACCTCCTCTGGCCTGATCAGCTGTATTGTTGTTTGCATTACTTACCGGAACACCGTCAATTACATACAGCGCCTGGTTGTTTCCAGTGATAGATTTGTAACCTCTGATTACTGTACTTGTTGAACCACCCATGTTGTTGGTAGCAGTAATTGCCAAACCGGCAACTTTACCTGACAACGCGTTCATAAGGTTGGTACTACGAGTCTGTGTGATCTGTTCTGCACTTACCTGCTGCGCAGCATATACCAGCTCGTTTCTTTTTCTTTCCTGGCCCAAGGCAGTTACAACAACTTCCTGTAACTGGCTTACGTCATTTTTAAGAGAGACATTCACTGTTGATTGGCTTCCTAATACAACTTCCTGAGTTTGGAAACCGATAAAACTGTAAACCAGTGTTGCGCCTCCGTCTGCCGAGATCGTGTAGTCTCCCTGGCTGTTTGTGGTAGTACCACGGGTTGTGCCCTTTACTGCAATGTTAACACCCGGCAAGATGGATCCGTCATCAGCTGTTACGCGGCCTGTCACGGAACGCTCCTGGGCATAAACCTGGCCAGTCAATAGCATCAAGCATCCCAGTAAGGATAATAGAGTCTTAATCATACGTTAAAATTAAGTTAGGTTGTATTAAGAAAATTTAATGTTGCAAAAGTAATTATTGTTTTAACCATTACAAGGTATTTTGTGCATTTATCGAAATAAAGTTTGGTAGTATGTTTCATATCAGTAAAGATTATTATAAAAATCATTTGCAATCCCAAATTATTTATAGTCGAACAGAATAGTCAGTCTTTTTTATTTTTTAATTTTTTTCACCTGTTTCTTAACCGTAATTTAATATGATTACCGGCACGGTTTACATTGTACGTGATCTAATAAATTATCCAATTTGTTAAAATCTGTACAGTGATCTTGGGCAAACGTTGCCATTTTCTCTTTCAATTGAGATAAATGATTAAACTTATATAATCTACGTTTATGGTATTAATTTCCTGTGAATTTGGTCTATTGGCGGTAGATTAATACTTCAAAAATGCCGTTTTAGCCAAATTTTCTTCTGCTTTTGGATATATTATTTTTAGAATAAAAAAAATTTGTATTTTTTTTATAATTTTGATTCTAGTTGTCTAATTAAATTAAACTTTAAATCATTTTATGAGAAAGTTTTTACTATCATTTCTGGGAAGCTTGCTGCTTTTGAGTATGCAGGTGTATGCCCAGAATCGTGAAGTGACCGGTACCGTTACGGCGGATGACGGTTCAACATTACCTGGTGTTAATATTTCCATCAAGGGAACAACCAGAGGCGTTACCACCAGCCTGGATGGGAAATATTCAATCGAGGCTGCTCAGGGAGCGACGCTTGTTTATTCGTTTGTAGGTTATGTTAGCCAAAATATTGTTCTGGGTTCACAGACCAATATTGACGTGAAGCTCATTTCCGATTCCCAGCAGCTTGGAGAAGTGGTTGTGACTGCACTTGGTATTTCGAGAGAAAGAAAATCTATCGGTTACAGTACGGCAACGGTTTCGAATCTTTCGATAACGGAAGGTAGAAACACCAGTGCGCTGGATGCATTGAATGCCCGCGTTCCTGGACTGTCTGTATCCACGGCATCAGGTGCACCGGGTGCTTCAACGGTTTTAAACATTCGTGGGTTTAACTCGGTGACGGGTAATAACCAGCCTTTGTATGTTGTGGATGGTGTTCCGATGAATAACCGCGGAAATACTTCTTCATCCAATGCAGCAAACGGCAACGATGACTTCAACAGGTCAATGGACTTTGGGAACCAGATGAATGATATCAACCCGAATGAAATTGAAAGTATCACAGTGTTGAAAGGTATTTCTGCCTCTGCGTTGTATGGTAGCCGTGCAGCAAACGGGGCAATCCTGATTACAACGAAAAAAGGAAAATCAGGTCAGACTACGGTTGACTTTTCCAGTTCATTTGCCCAGTCCCAGGTTTTGCGTGTTCCGCATTTGCAAAATACATACGGACAAGGATGGAGCGGTTTGTTTGACCCGATTGAAAATGGTTCATGGGGTCCGAAAATGGATGGTCAGACCCGCCTTTGGGGGAATGTTGTTGACAATTCACAATTGCTAAAACCATTTTCTGTTCAAAAGGATAACTTGAAAGACTTTCTGGATCGTGGGTACGAATGGAACAGCAGTTTAGCCGTTGCCGGTGGTACGGATGCTGCAAATTATCGTATCTCGTATTCTTATGCAGATGCAGACGGTGTGATCCCAACCAATGCTGACTCATACCAAAGACATACGGTTGGTGTGAATGGTGGTCTGAAACTTAAAAAATTCTCTGCCAATGCGAACATGAACTATGTTCATAAAGACCAGAAGGCCGTGGCAACAGGTCAGGGAAATGATGCTGGTGCGGGGAAAGTACTTTGGCAGGAAATAATCCAGATCCCGAGAGATCATTCGATTGTGGATTCAAAAGGTTATAACGATCCGGGCAATCCTTTCAATAAGTTTTATAATCTTGATAATTATTTTACTCCTTATGCGCAAAATCCATACTGGACATTGTACAACCAGGGTAATGATTACGCCGAGGACCGTATTTTTGGTAACCTGGAATTCAAATATGACATTCTTAAAAACCTGAATATACTTTGGAGAGTGGGTGGTGACTATTCTGATGCGTTCCAAAAAGACTGGGGTAATGTTGGTAAAATTACGCCGGGTTCTCCAAACAGCAGTGCCAATGACGTATTTGGTAGCGTTTCCCAGCTTGCCAGAGGAAACCGTCAGTTCAACAGCGATCTGCTTTTGAATTTTAACAGTAACCTTGGAAGTCGTATCGATGTTCAGGCATTTATCGGTCACAACATTAACCAGCGTACGGCATTTACACAATACGCCAGTGTGACAAATCTTGATTTGCCAGGTTTTTATAACCTGAAAAACAGTTCTGTTACACCAACAACGTTCACAACAGAAAGCACACGCAGATTGGTTGGCCTTTATGGAACGGCAACGTTCGGTTTTGACAATTGGTTATACCTGACAGTTGGCGCAAGAAATGACTGGACGAGTACATTGCCAAAAGGAAAGAATTCATACTTCTATCCAAGCGCAAGTATCAGTGCAGTACTATCGGACGTATTCAAAATGCCAGCTCAAATTCCATTTGTTAAAGTTCGTTTTGCGGCGGCTTCTGCTGGTAACGATGCGGATCCTTATCAGATTCTTCCGGTTTATGCCTCCGGTAGTGTGGGTACAGGTGGCTTTGGAACAATCGATTTTCCATTCGGTGGTATCAATGCATACGAAGTAGCAAACAATCCGGGTAACCTTGACTTGAAGCCGGAAATATCTAATGAATACGAAGCTGGCGTAGAACTTGGTTTCTTCGGAAGACGTGTTGGCATTGAGGCGAGTTATTATGATAAGGTTACAAAAAACCAGATTATTAACTTAAACCTTGAACCAGCAACGGGTTACCAAAACCAGACTGTCAACTTAGGTCAGGTTAGAAATAAAGGTATTGAGGCGATGTTAACACTTGTTCCTGTTCGTACGGATAAGGTAGAGTGGGGGGTAACATTCAACTACAATAAAATTAACAACAAGGTAGAAGCACTGGGTCTTTCAGACAGTACGAACATTTTGTTGAATAATAGTTACGATGTGAAATTGAGAGCTGTTGTAGGGAAACCGCTTGGTGCCATTTATTCTCCTGATGTTTTGCGTGACGAAGCAACGGGGGCAACCATTGTAAATCCTGAAACAGGCTTGCCTCTTGTTGATCCGAATGAACATTACAGAGGATCGATCAATCCTGACTTTACAATGGGTATCGGTACCTATGTTACATACAAAGGATTCAGATTAAGCGCAAATGCGGATTATCGGAAAGGTGGTGTGTTCTATTCTTACACTGCGCGTTTGAATTACTTCAATGGTAACGCTTATGAATCACAGTACAATGACAGAGAGCCATTCATAATTCCCGGATCTGTGGTACAAGCGTCTGACGGAAGTCTAGTAGAAAACACTACGCCGATTTCAAGATCTGACATGGCAACTTATTATGGTGTAAACAATGCTTACCAATACAACCATGTATTGCCTAAAACTTTCTTCAAACTGAGAAATGTAGCGCTGAACTATACTGTACCTAAAAGCTTCCTGGCAAAAATGCCAATCCGCGTGGCTTCTCTTGGGATATTCGGTCGTAACCTGGTGATGTGGACGCCTAAGAAAAACCATTACGTGGATCCTGAGGCAAATACATTCGGAACAGACCTTAAAAACCTTTATGGTGAATTTGCTGCCGGTCCGTCAACAGCCAGCTACGGTGTTCAGTTAAACTTATCATTCTAATTAGATCCAAAATGAAAAGTATATTAAAAAACAGTTTATTACTTCTCGGTGCGCTTTCGCTCGGTTCCTGCGAGAACTGGCTGGATGTGAATGAGGACCCGAATAACCCAACCAATGTTGCCCCTCAATATGTATTGCCAGTTGCTCAGGCATCGGTCATGGCGGTTACGGGTGGAAGTTTTGCGATTATTGGCGGTATGTGGTCCCAGCACTGGACGCAGGCAAACGTAAGTACGCAGTACAAAACGATCGATTCCTATGATTTGCAGCCAGCGGATTATAACAATGCCTGGACGGAAATGTATGCCGGCGGTTTGAATGACTTTGAAGATGTAAAACTTAAAGCAGCAGCAGCGGGGAACAATAATATGGTTCTTCAGGCTGTGGCAGGACAAACGTATGGCTACCAAATGCTGGCCGACTGGTTTGATAAAATTCCTTTGAGTGAAGCGTTACAGATCGAAGTGACCAAAACACCAAAATATGATGATGGTCCTGCGGTTTATGCAGAACTTATTAAAAGACTGGATGCTGCTCTGGTACTTGATTTTAATAACGGAACTTCAACGCAGGTTTCTTCAGATCTGGTTTTTGGTAAATTGAGCGGAGCGGAGCAGATTGCTCAGTGGAAACGTTTTGCCAACACGCTAAAATTAAAAATGTACCTGCGCCAGACAAGCAGTCCGAATTCAGCTGCTGCTCTGGCTGCAATTAAAGCGATGTTAGCTGCCAATACAGAATTTCTGACAACGGCTGCTTCGGTAACATCATTTGTAGATGAACCAAGCCGTAGTAACCCGCTTTATGAAAGTAATGTACGTCAGCTGAACACCGGGACGAATCTTCGTTTAAGTAAAACTTTGCAGTCGTATCTGGAAGCAAACAATGATCAGGCTCGATTGAATGCTTATTTTACTCCCGGAAGCTCCGGACAATTTGGACTTGCGCAGGGAAATTATGATGTAAGTACTACCGTTGTCGGTCCTAATGTCCCAAGTGTTACGAAGTTGTCTGCCACAGATCCTTTCTTCTTTTTCAGTCTTGATGAAGTTGATTTCATGCTTGCCGAAGCGCATTTGCGTTCAGGTAACGATGCACAGGCAAAAGCTTTTTATGATAAAGGAGTTGCTGATGCTTATGCAAAGTTCAACGTAACTTTTGATGCTTCTAAAATCGCTGCCGGCGGCGTTTATGCTTTCCCGACAACCGGTACAACCGAGGCAAAATTGAAAGCAATTATGATTCAGAAGTGGGTTGCGATGTACAAACAAGGTTATGAATCGTTCTGGGATCAGGCGCGTACAGGATATCCTGAGATTTCGCCAGTTGCTACAACAGACGAAGGTTATGTACCAGGACAATGGACTTATGCGATCAATGGTGTTACAGGAAAAGTATTCCCGAAAAGAATACTTTATACGGCTGCCTCACGTGATGTGAATCCGGGAAACACGCCGGCACCGGCAAAAGTTACTGACAAAATCTGGTGGATGAAGTAACCATTTTAATTCTAAAAACGATCATGATAAAAGGTATAAAATATATAGCCATAACAGTCCTTTCCGGCTTGTTATTCGCTTGCGAACCAGAGAAGGTTACCGAAGGGATTTCAGATATTACATTTTTCCCTATCATCACCCTGAAAGGCGATCAGTGGGCCGAAGTGCCGGTTGGTACAAAATATACGGATCCCGGCGTGGAGTCGAAGGAAAACGGTGAGGTAATCACTACGAAAATTACAGGAACTGTCGACGAAACGAAAGCAGGTGTATATGTAATTCAGTATGATGCTGTAAATAAGGACGGCTTTGCGTCAACAGAATACCGCTATGTCGGCGTTATCGATCCGGCTGTTGCAGGCACTGACATTTCCGGGGCATACAGAAGAAATGCCGGAGAGAATGGTATTTCAAATGTGTCGAAAATTTCCGGTAATCTTTATTATACTGATAATATTGGTGGTGTCGCTACGACCAATTCAGGCCTGGGGGTTTATTTTTATCACTATGCCAAAGGAAAATTGGGCGTTCCTTTTCAATTAACGCCCGGTAATTCCTTCTCGGCAACGAATGGAACTATCGTTGAAGGCACTCAGTATAGCTGGGTGGTCATCAACCCAGGTTACGGTACTGCCGTTCGTACATTTATTAAACAGTAACTAAGACAGATCATGAAAAAAATAATATATGCAGGAATTTTCTTTGTTGCGCTAGGTCTGGTTTCCTGTGACGCAGGGAACGAGCCAAGTATCGGAGGAACGGCAACGCAAAAAATAGCTGGTGAGTGGTTTTTGCAGTTAAGAGACGAGGCAAATGAGATCGTCGTTCCTTACGGTCTGGTAACAACGTCCAATACTGCTGCGAATGTTGCCTCTGAACTTTGGTTTGTAGATCATAGTTTTTTCGGTACGCAAACAAAGTTAACAGTTGATCCAAATGCTCTTACTTTTACTTCGACAGACGGTCCAAACATCGATTATGCACGTGCTGATGCCCCGGACGATTATCCGGTTGTCGCGATAGGTACTGTAAAAAAAGTAGTTTCTGGTGTGCCGCAAACCATTACAATTGCAAATGGTAAAGTATTGAAAGACGCATTTATCGCACCTTCGAAAGCAAAAACAGATAGTATGTTTTTGCAGATCACTGGAAAATATGTCGCTGATACATACCAGGCGAGTGAATACAAAATCACGACAGTCGATGGCGTAGCGGATACAACAGTGGTTTGGAAATTAACAGGCACAGCGATCGAATTGGACGGGCCTTATACATTAAGCGGTTATCGCCGTACAGGTTTCCGTGAAGATGAGCATTGATTGTTGTTGACAATGTCAAAGGCTTATTAAATATTTGAATAATTCTAAAAGGGGGCACATCGCAAGATGCTGCCTCTTTTTTTGTTGTGGTAAATTATACGAAGACTTGAAAACTAATAGCCAACCAGTGGTTTATTTCACTATTTTGGTAAAGTCTTTTAAAACCTTACGCCAATCACTTTATGAAAAAACGACTTTTCCTGATACTATCGCTTGGATTTTCTCCTGCTTTCGTTTTTGCGCAATCCGCTCTTTCTGCCAAAATAGATCAAAAAGCGCAGTCACTTGAAACTAAAATTGTCGAATGGAGACGGGATTTTCATCAGAACCCTGAGCTTGGTAACCGGGAGTTCAAAACGGCTGAAAAAATTGCGAATCATTTGAAAAGTCTGGGTATTGAGGTACAAACAGGCGTTGCCAAAACGGGTGTGGTTGGTTTATTAAAAGGTGGGAAACCCGGCCCTGTCGTCGCGCTTCGTGCAGATATGGATGGTTTGCCGGTTACGGAACGTGGAGATCTGTCATTCAAGTCAACGGTAACAACGGACTATAACGGACAAAAAGTGGGCGTTATGCACGCCTGCGGCCACGATACGCATATCGCAATTTTGATGGGTGTTGCAGAAGTTTTGTCTTCGATAAAGGGTGATTTGAAAGGAACTGTGAAGTTTATTTTTCAGCCGGCAGAAGAAGGAGCGCCGGAAGGTGAAGAAGGCGGGGCTAAATTGATGGTGGAAGAAGGCGTATTGGAAAACCCGAAAGTAGATGCGATTTTTGGTTTGCATATTAATTCGCAAACAGAAGTTGGGAAAATATCTTACAAACCGGGAGCTACCATGGCCGCGGTCGACTTTTTTACTATTGATGTAAAAGGAAAACAAACGCATGGTGCGTATCCATGGTCAGGCGTTGACCCAATTGTAACTTCTTCACAAATTGTGATGGGGTTACAAACCATCGTCAGCCGGAATCTTGACATTACAAAAGCACCTGCTGTGGTAACGATTGGCGCAATCAATGGCGGAATCCGTCAGAATATTATTCCGGAACAAGTGAAGATGATCGGGACGATCCGCACCTTCGACGAGGATATGCATGCACAAGTGCATAAGCGTGTAACCGAAATTGCTACGAATATTGCCGAAAGTGCCGGAGCAAAAGCGGATGTTGATATCAACACACTTTATCCGGTAACTTTTAATGATGTCCCTTTAACCGAAAAAATGATCGGAACACTGCAAAATGTGGCGGGAAAAGAAAATGTAAAATTAATACCAGCCGTAACCGGTGCCGAGGATTTTTCATACTACCAGCAAAAAGTACCAGGTTTTTTCTTCTTCCTCGGTGGAATGCCAAAAGGGAAAGATCCACTAACTGCCGCCGCTCACCATACCCCTGATTTTTTTATTGATGACAGTGGAATGGTATTGGGCGTTCGTTCGCTGAGTAGGTTGGCGGTTGATTATATGGAGAAGAAGTGATTTTAATGGTTAATTGTTAAGGGTTAATTGTTAATGATTTTGTTAATTTGGAAGCCATAATGCACCTAGGTTAGTGGAATAGGAGAAATTGTTGGTCACTTCTATTTCACGAGTACACTACACCTTGCACACACTAAAATGAGAGAAAACATTGTAAAAGAAAAGAGCTTTGCCCTTGCTGTTCGAATTGTCAGACTTTATCAGTACCTGTCCTTTCATAAAAAGGAGTATGTTTTATCAAAGCAATTATTAAGAAGCGGGACAAGCGTTGGTGCAATGGTTAGGGAGGCTGAACATGCTGAGACCAAACCCGATTTTCGCCACAAAATGGGAATTGCGCAAAAAGAAATCAACGAGACAATTTATTGGTTAAAATTATTGCTCGAAACTGAATATCTGACAAAGGAGCAATTCGAAAGCATCAACGCTGACTCAGTCGAAATAATTAAACTGCTAACATCAATCATCAAAAAAAGCAAGAATAATGGTTAATTGACGGGCTATAATATTTTAAAAATATTATTTGCTAATTTTCGCGAAGACGCAAACAAGTACGGAACGTGCCACATCCTTAACCATTAACCCTTAATCATTAACCATTAAAACTCATTCCGGCACATTCTTCCTCACCTGATCAAACAACAAATCCGGCAAAAAACGCTTCAAATAAATCGCTGCAACTTCTTTAAAACCACCAATATAAATTTCCTTCTTATCTTTTTTCACAGCATTCAGAATCTGTCTGGCGCATTCTTCCGGGGCGATACCGTTTTCCTGATTGCTGTCCATTTTTCCGAATTTCCCGCCTGTCTCATCCAACGCGTTTACGGAAACATTTGTCTTGATATAACCGGGACAAACAGTCGTTACCTTTATGTTGTCATTATAGCTTTCCGCACGCAGAGAGTCGTAGAAACCATGCAAAGCGTGTTTTGACGCGTTATAACCAGAGCGCATAATGGTTCCTATTTTGCCCGCTACGCTGCTGATAATAATAAAATGGCCGCTCTGCTGTTTGATCATATGCGGAAGAACGGCCTTTGTTAAAGCAACGGTACTGTAAAAATTGACATCCATCAGCTTTTTATAAACTTCCAGATCAGTATCCTTGATATAAGAGCGCTGACTCACACCCGCGTTGTGAACCATGATATCAATACGCTGAAATTTTGCAATAATTTGTCCCGCAGCTTCATTTGCTCTCTCAAATTCTGTTACATCCAGAGGAAGAATCATAACCGATGAATCTGGCAAACCTGTCCTAACTTTAACACGTTCCAGTTCTTCTTTTCTTCTTGCTGTCAAAACCAGTTTTGCTCCTTCTTTGGCAAATGCCATGGCAATCGCTTCTCCGATTCCTGATGATGCTCCGGTTATCCAAACTACTTTATTTTGGAAAGTGTCCATTTTATTAGTTTCTGTTTTATATAATCGTAGGCGCGGAAGATAAAAAGTGCAGCTCCACGCCATCTTTATTCACATCCAGATAAGCATTCAGTCCGACTCCAATCGCCCGGTTATCGGCTATATGGCCAACAGGAAAATCGAAGGAAACCGGATATTCGAATTCTGCAATATGCTCCTTGATAATCTCGTAGGCAGTTTTTCCGAACGAAGGATTTGAATTGTCGCGCATGTCAGTAAATTGTCCAACGATCAAACCTGCCAGATGACTTAACTTCCCAGCCCTTTTCATCTGGATCATCAAACGGTCAAGATTGTAGAGATATTCGTTTACATCTTCAATAAACAGAATCTTTCCTTCGGTATCAATTTCTATTTCCGAGCCGATCATGTGCGCAAGCAAACAAAGATTGCCACCAACCATTTCGGCCACAGCACTGCCCGTTGTATTAAAGGCATGAGGTGTGACAGAATATCCCGGAAGTTCGCCGAATAATATTTGCCGCAAAGATTCCGCGGCTTTTTCGGCACCTTCCAATGTCATGGATTTTACCATAGGCGCATGAATTCCGGCATAACCCAACTGATATAACTGAGAAAGTACGACGGTGAGATCACTAAAACCGACAATCCATTTTGGAGACTTCAGGAAATTGGCAAAATCAATTTTATCAATAATCCGAGAACAACCATATCCGCCACGTGCTGCAATAACTGCTTTGATGGATGGATCGTCAAGCATCATTTGCAAGTCTTCGAGCCGGTCTGCGTCACTGGCGGAAAACTGATTGAAGGAAGATTTTAAAGTTTTTCCTTCAACAACTTTTAATTTCCATTGATCTTCGAGAAGACTGATTCCCGGCAGTAAATCTTCATAGCGGATACAACTGGCGGGTGCAACAATCCCTATTTTATCACCTGGTTGTAAAAACGGCGGAATTTGGATGGTGGACATAAAATAATTAGGCAGTGACGATGGGCTGTTAGCAGATTTGCTGGTTTGATATTAGATGAACACAACATCTTCGACAAGGTCCGATTTCATTTCCCGGTTAATCAGTTCGATGATCTTGGATTTTGCACGAACAAGTTCGTTTCGTAAAGGCGCAGATTCGATCTGAAGAAAGAGGATCCGGTCTTTAATGTAAATATTCTTTGTTCTGGAAGCGATGGCCGATCCCATGATTTTATCCCAATGTGCCACAACATAAGACTGGTCAAACCTGCTTCTGAGCTTGTAACGGTCAAGCATTTGATCAATCGCTTCTTTCAGCGGAGTAATCCCAGGTTTTCTGGAAGATTTTTCTTTGTCGAAACGATAATGTATGGCCATAAACAGATACTTTGGACAAAGATATAATAAAGCGACGAACGTCGGAAGTTAAAGTTTTTGAAACACTTAAAACTTGGGCATAACGAAATTTTGAATTTTCGTTTACATCAAATTTTCTGCGGGATATTTGTTTTTCCGCGCTTCCGGGCTTATTATTGCAACATCAAGTCAATTCGCTTTCACTTTTCAGCGGTTGATTTATAAAGAAGAGGCGAGAGAATGGGCTCTACGAACCTCTGGCAACCTACTCCTGCGTCGGAGAAAGGTGCTAATTCCCACCTAAGCTGTTTTAGGAGATATAAAATCAAACGCGCATGAACTTATTACAAGAAAATTCCGCTAGCCGGAGGGCTTTATCCTCATATCTGGTTTTGATCAGCAAATGCTTTTCAACACGATTTCCGTATGCCGTTTTACCATCAGAACGATGTCGGTTTCTACTGAATTTTGCCATTACGAAATATTTGCCGCACAAATAATCCTTACAAACAGTTATGTCAAACACAGCTTATCAGTTCGAAACATTACAACTTCATGCAGGTCAGGAGCCTGATCCGGTAACACATTCACGTGCTGTTCCTATTTATCAAACGACTTCGTATACTTTCGATAGCTCTGAGCATGGGGCGAATCTTTTTGCGCTGAAGGAATTTGGTAATATCTATACCCGGATCATGAATCCGACGACCGATGTTTTTGAAAAAAGACTTGCAGCGCTGGAAGGTGGCGTGGGAGCTTTGGGTGTTGCATCCGGTCATGCAGCACAATTTCTTGCCATCAATAATATTACAACAGTCGGTGACAATTTCGTAACGACTTCGTTTTTGTATGGAGGAAGTTACAACCAATTTAAAAATTCGTTCAAAGGCATCGGTGTTGAGGCGCGTTTTGCTGACGGCGATGATGTTTCAAGTTTTGAAAAATTGATTGACGACAAAACAAAAGCGATTTATCTGGAAACGATTGGTAACCCAAGTTACAGCATTCCGGATTTTGAAGCTTTTTCTGCACTGGCGGCAAAATATGACCTGCCAATTATTGTGGACAATACTTTTGGTGCGGGCGGAGCAATTTGCCAGCCTATCAAATGGGGCGCTCATATTGTTGTGGAATCGGCTACAAAATGGATCGGCGGACATGGTACGACTATGGGCGGCGTTATCGTCGATGCCGGAACTTTTGACTGGGGAAATGGAAAATATCCTCAGTTTACAGAACCATCGGGAAGTTATCACGGATTAGTTTTTAATGATGTTTTTGGTAAAAATGGTCCGTTTGGGAATATTCAGTTTATCATCCGCGCACGTGTTGAAGGTTTGCGTGACTGGGGTCCGTCTCAAAGTCCGTTCAACTCATTCCTGTTATTACAGGGATTGGAAACATTGACTTTGCGTGTCGAGCGTCAGAGCGAAAACGCACTGGCCGTCGCGAGCTGGCTGGAAGCACACGATGATGTGGAATATGTAAATTATCCTGGTCTGGCAAGCAACAAATACAAGGCGCTTGCTGACAAATATTTGACAAGAGGTGCCGGTTCTGTTCTGTCTTTTAAACTAAAAGCAGGAAAAGAAGCAGCAGATCGTTTTGTGAACTCCGTGAAACTGACGAGCCATCTGGCTAACGTTGGCGACTCGAAAACTTTGATCATTCATCCGGCAAGTACTACCCACTCGCAGCTTTCCGAGACGGCGCAGGTAAGTGCAGGTGTTGCTCCGGGATTACTCCGGTTGTCCGTTGGAATTGAACATATCGATGATATAAAAGCAGATCTTCAGCAGGCTTTCGAGGCTGTGAAGTAGTGAATTTGTTATGAAGTGAATGGTTGAAATTCACTTCACAACTTTTAAATAGTTGTAGAATTTAAACTTTGTGCTCTGGCACGTATGCAAGCGGAACAAAAGATTTTTAGATATCCCTACGCTTATCCATTAGAGTTGGGACGTGAACTGCCTGGTTTTGAATTATCGTACACCACCTACGGTACCCGAAATCCGGAAGATGATAATATTGTCTGGATATGTCATGCATTAACCGGAAACTCCAATGCCGCTGAATGGTGGGATGGCTTGGTTGGAGAAGGTAAATATTTCAATTCAGAAAAGGATTTTATTATCTGTGTGAATGTCCTTGGGTCGGCGTATGGTTCAACAGGACCGCTTTCCATTAATCCAATAACACAAAAACCTTATTTTCGAGACTTTCCAACAATTACTGTAAAAGACGTTGTCGGAACATTGGAAATTCTTCGTCAGGAACTGAATATCAATAAGATAAAGATGTGCATCGGCGGATCTTTGGGCGGACAGCAAGCTCTGGAATGGGCTGTTGAAGTACCGGATCTGTTCGAGGAACTTATTCTGATCGCATCCAATGCGTTGCATTCTCCATGGGGCGTAGCTTTCAATGAATCACAGCGGATGGCAATCGAGGCAGATCAGACCTGGCATGATAATACCGAAGATTCGGGTAAAATGGGGATGCGTGCGGCACGTTCGATGGCTCTGCTTTCTTACCGAAATTACGATACCTACAATTTCACCCAGGCCCGCGACAATCCTGACCAGATCGATGATTTCCGTGCATCATCTTATCAGCAATATCAGGGTGATAAATTTGTGAAAAGATTTAACGCCTATTCTTACTGGATTCTTTCCAAAATTATGGATTCTCATAATGTCGGAAGAAACCGGGGAGGAATTGTGCATGCGCTTGGTTTGGTAAAAGCGAAAACGCTGGTCCTGGGCATAAAGTCTGACTTATTGTTTCCGCTAACCGAACAGCAGTTTCTGGCAAGACATATCCCTGACGCAGTTTTTCAGGAAATTGATTCGTTATATGGTCACGATGGATTTCTGATCGAATACAAACAGCTGACACAGGTGATCCGCGCCTGGCAGGAAACGAATGGACAATTGCAGATTGCTAAAATCGGCTAGCTCTTTATATTTGAACTTTTGAAAAGTCCTGTGTTTGATCACGCAGGACTTTTTACTTTTATGATCAAAATGAATTGCCGCACATAAGTGATCTTAGAGCTGACAATAATTTTTATAAAAAGCTACTTTAAAATGCCTTTCAAACGCAGCCACAAAATCTTGATTGTCATTGCAGTATCGATTATTGCAGTGGTGACGTTTTTTCTCTTGTCAGGAAAAGCGCAGATCAATCCGGTCACCGGCGAAAAGCAGCACATTACCCTAACACCAGATCAGGAAGTGACGTTAGGGATTGAGTCGGCACCGCAGCTGGCGATCCAATTTGGTGGGATATATCAGCACGGCGATGCGGATAAAAAAGTCAAAACAATAGGCAGGAAACTGGTTTCATCTTCTGATATCGCCAGATCTCCATACCAGTTTGATTTTCACGTTTTGGCTGATTCTCATACCATAGATGCTTTCGCACTTCCCGGCGGACAAATATTTTTAACATTGGGTTTGTATAAAAAACTTAAAACAAATGACGAGATCGCCGCAATTTTAAGTCACCAGATCGGACATGTTATTGGACGACATGCTTCTGAGAAGTTGTTTAAAAGCAGCGTTTTTAAAGGAATATTTGACATGGATACTGTTTTAGTCAGCGAGTTTCCACCAGGATTAATTTCGAAATATTTGTCAGATTTCATTACCCTGAAGTATGACAACAAGGAAGAAAACGAGGCGGATCATCTTGGCATTGGTTACGCAACCCAAGCCGGATTGAAGTTAGACTCTTTTTCAAAAGGATTTTTTATTGAAGAAAATACTGCTGGAAAATCTGACTTATTTTTCCAAAAACATCCAGTTTTTTTAGATAAAGTTAGGAAATAAATGCAATCCTTCGCCGTCCTGAAAATTGAATTTTGTAACTTTATGTTATGGCAGAAATCATCACCGTTCAGGATTTTTATAGAGATGCTTCTTTACTGATTCCTGAGAGAATACAGAAAGAAATTGGGCATTTTAATGTTTTCAGAACCGAGGAGTTAATCGAAACTTCCAAGGGTAAAATGCCCTACAACCGGAGATCATACTATAAGATCAGTTTGATTATCGGTAAAAGCACTGCGGAATATGCTGATAAGATCATTGAAATTGAAGATAATGCATTATTGTTTGCTACGCCTCAAATTCCCTACAATTATCATCCGCTGACAGACAAACAGGCCGGGATCTTCTGCATTTTCTCGGAAGATTTTTTCAGGCTAAATTATGCTGGTTCGCCCATTTCAGATTTCCCCGTTTTCCAGCCCGGAGGCAATCCTATCTTTTTTCTCAGTCCCGAAAAGATCGAAGAAGTAAAAATAATATTTGGCAAAATGATGAATGAATTGGCGTCTGACTATGCTTTTAAGTATGATCTGATTCGAAATTACATCTTAGAGCTGGTCCATACCGGTCAAAAATTACAGCCTGTTTCGGGGCTTCACGTCGAGACAAACGCGACCCGACGCGTTTCTTCTCTATTTATGGAATTGCTGGAAAGGCAATTTCCTTTGGAACCACCGCACCAGAAATTGAGATTACGCTCAGCGAAAAATTATGCGGATCAGCTATCGATCCATGTGAATTATCTCAATAAAGTTCTGAAAGAAATGACGGGCAAAACTACAACGGCACTTATCCTGGAAAGGATTGTGCAGGAAGCCAAAATACTTCTTAAACATACAGACTGGAATATCTCGGAAATTGCTTACTGTCTCGGATTTGAGGAAGCTGCGCATTTTAATAACCTTTTCAAAAAGCATACAAGCTTTACTCCAAAATCGTTCAGAGCCTTGATTTGAAATTTGCAATTCCTGATTTGAATTCCGCAAAGAGCTGATGACTGCTGATGATACCTTTGTTCTATCAAACAAAAAATAAAAACAAATGGAATCGACGCATAAAATAGCATTAGTAACAGGAGGAAGCCGAGGTCTGGGTAGAAATATGGCACTCAGCCTGGCGCAAAAAGGGAATGACGTGATTGTTGTATACCGCAGCAATGAAAGCGAAGCAAATGAAGTCGTTTCAGAAATTGAAAGATTAGGTCAGAAAGCAGTAGCGATACAGCTGGATGTTGCAGACACAAAGAGTTTCGGTCAGTTCTTTGAAACAATTTCTTCCTTATTAAAAGAAAAATGGAATCGCGATACATTCGATTTTCTTGTAAATAATGCAGGAATCGACAGGAATTCCGCATTCAAAGACACCACGGAAGAAGATTTTGACGAGTTGTTCAACACCCACTTCAAAGGCGTCTATTTCCTGACACAAAAAGCGCTTCCACTTCTTGCAGACGGTGGAAGAATTGTAAATCTTTCCACTGGCCTTGCCCGTTTTTCAACACCTGGATATGCGGCGTACGCTTCCATGAAAGGTGCCATAGAAGTTTTTACAAAATATCTGGCCAAAGAACTTGGTGGTCGTGGAATCACAGCAAATGTGCTTGCGCCGGGCATTATCCATACGGATTTTACAAAGAAAGCATTCGCTTCTCATGAAGGAATGGAAGGATATATAAATTCTATCACAGCCTTGGGCCGCGTTGGTTTGCCAGAAGATATTGGTGGAATCGTAACATTTTTGTGCAGTAAAGAAGCTGGCTGGATAACAGCTCAGCGTATCGAAGCATCGGGTGGGATGAACCTATAGAGTTACTATACAAAGAGGCCTGCTAGAAATTCGTCATTAATATCTCACAGGTCTCTTTGTGTTTTGTTGTCTTCCGGATTCTCACATTTGCAAATATTTCCCCCTTCATTAGAAGTGTTTAATATACCTATGCAAATCAATATAAGACTGATAATAATTACTTTAAGAGCTCAAACAATTGTTCAGGTTCATTGGTCGTGATAAAATCAACTTTTTTATCAATGAACCACTGCATGGTGGCTTTATCATTAACAGTCCAAACATTGGTGGTCAGTTTTTCCTTGTGCATATCATCAATGTAAGTCTCATTCTTTTTGTAGACAGCGTAATGATAATCGATACCTGATAAACCCGCTGCAAGAATTTCGGCAGGCGTTTTATCTCCGTTCAGATATTCCACGTGTGCCTTTGGCGCAAGTTCTTTTACCTTTAAACAAACGTCAAAATCAAATGCGATATAATCAGTAATTTTTTCAACTTTCAGGTACTTTACCATTTCAACACATTTTGTTGCAAGAGACAGTGAGCGTTCTTTGCTGATACGAGAGGTTTTGATTTCGAGAATCAGACGAGTATTTTTTTGGTTTTTACCTACTTTCAGATAAGCTTCAAGCGTAGGTAAGGTTTCTCCATTTGCCAGTTTAATCTGAGATAATTCCTGAGAAGTCGATTTCTCAATATCTGTTCCTTTGATGGTATGATCGTGATTCACGAAAAGCACCGAATCAGCAGACATGTGTACGTCAAACTCACTTCCATAACAACCCAGCTTAATGGCGTGCTCCAATGCTGCGATTGAATTCTCCGTAGCACCAGTATTTTTCCAGGCGCCTCTGTGGGCGATAACTTTTGATTTATTTTGAGACATACCTTCAATAGAGATCAGGCAAAACAAGGAAATGGCAAATGCCAGAATGTTTTTTTTCATTTTATTAAATTTTAATTTACTACAAGGTCGCGAAAATACACTATATAAAGTCGGGAGGTGTTAGGTAGATATTAAGAAATTTTGCGAAAAAGTTGTAGTGGGTCTTGCAATGGCTAAAGCCCGGCAGGTTCCTGGCTGTCAAACAACCCAAGGTTGAAACCTTGGGTTAGTTGGGCGCGATATTTCCGTGGGTTGAAACCCTGGAGTTATTTCACAACGTTGAAATTTTAGTGTCAGCACCGGATCGCATTAACCCAAGACTTTAGCCTTGGGTAGCATAGACCTGACCACTCTTCCAGTTTTAGCCATTACTCACTGACATTTCCTCCACATGCTTTTTGACTTTTAGAATAACCTGCTTAGACGTAGGCGTATTACTCTTGTCGGCAACACTGGTGACAGGAACCAGAACATTCGTTTCCGGAAAATAAGTCGCGGTGCATCCTTCCGGGATTGGATATTTTACAACAATGAAGTTATTGGCAACACGTTCAGTTCCGTCATGATTATTGACCAGATCGACAACATCGCCATCTTGCAGCCCGCGATCGTTTATGTCTTTTTCATTCATTAATATCACCCGTCTTTCATTGTATATTCCCCGATACCGGTCGTTCAAACCATATACGGTTGTATTAAACTGGTCATGGCTGCGAATCGTCATCATCATCAACTCGTCACTTTCCATTGGTAATGTTGTAACTTCTGCGACGTTAAAATGCGCTTTTTTAGATTGTGTGTTAAAGGTGCCTTCGCGATTACAGTTAGGCAGATAAAAACCGCCGGGTATCCTTACCCTGGTATTATAATCTTCGAAACCGGGTATCGTCTTTTCAATTGCATCACGAATGACATCGTAATGTTCAGTGAATTTGTTCCAATCAACAACACTATTATCACCGAAAAGTGCTTTTGCCAATTTACATACAATCAGCGGTTCACTTAATAAATCATCAGAAATTGGCTCTAAAACGCCTTTCGAAGACTGGATAACACCCATTGAATTTTCGCAGGAAACAAACTGATTTTCGCCATTAACCAGATCCTTATCACTTCTTCCCAAACATGGAAGTATGATCGCTTCCTCACCATGAACCAAATGGCTGCGGTTTAATTTTGTTGAAACATGCACGGTTAACCTGCATTGCCTCAAAGCGTCGGCCGTAAAATTAGTATCAGGCGTAGCAGACAGGAAATTACCTCCCATGGCGAAAAAAACTTTTGCTTTGCCGGCGTGCATGGCTTTGATACTATTCACCACGTCCAGTCCATGTTCTTTGGGCGGAGTAAATTTAAAATTCTCTTCTATTTTTTCAAGTAAAGCAACAGGCGGTTTTTCGAAAATCCCCATAGTTCTGTCGCCCTGGACGTTACTATGCCCTCTGACCGGGCAAGTGCCGGCACCGGGTTTTCCAATACTGCCCTTTAACAACAGCAGGTTTACAACTTCCTTGATCGTATCAACTGAATTTTTATGTTGGGTCAGCCCCATTGCCCAGCAGACAATAATCTTGTTTTTATGTTTTAAAATCTCAACCGTTTTCTGAATCTGTTCCAATGGAATGCCTGAAATTTTGATCAGTTCATCCAGGTTCTGTTGTTTTAAATGCTGTTTAAATTCAGCAACACCGAGCGTATTTTTTTCAATAAAATCTAAATCGAGCACCGATCCCGGATTTTTCTCATCTTCCTGAATCAGTAAGATCTGGATTGCTTTCAACAAAGCCATATCGCCGTTGAGCTTGATATGCAAAAAAAGATCAGTCAGATCAGTATCAATATCAAGAACTCCTTTAACGGTTTGCGGATTACTGAAACCCATTAATCCGGTTTCTGGTAATGGATTTGCTGAAATTATTTTCGCACCATTCTTTTTCGCTTTTTGCAGTGCGGTAAGCATTCTTGGATGATTCGTGCCAGGATTTTGCCCTAAAATGATAATTACTTCGGCTTCGTAGAAATCAGCAAGTTTTACAGAACCTTTACCAATTCCCAATGATTCACCTAATGCAACGCCACTGCTTTCGTGGCACATATTGCTGCAATCGGGGAGATTATTTGTTCCGTATTGTCGTACCAGAAGTTGATATAAAAAGGCAGCTTCGTTACTGGTTCGGCCGGAGGTGTAAAAAATCGCTTCGTCAGGAGAGGATAGATTTTTCAGCGAAGATGCTATTTTTTCAAAAGCATGATCCCAGGAAATAGGCTGATAGTGCGTGGCTCCTTTCGGCAGATACATCGGCTGAGCGACCCGTCCTTTACTACCAATCTCATAATCTGAAAGTTTAGCCAGGTCCTGGACAGCGTTTTGCGAGAAAAAAGCTGGTGTTAACTTTTTCGCTGTTGCTTCCTCTGCCACAGCCCTGGCACCATTTTCGCAATATTCTGCTACGCCGGAGCGCTCATCGTCAGGATCCGGCCAGGCGCAGCTCGGACAATCGAATCCTCCTTTTTTGTTCAGGCTCCATAGCGCTTTCATACCTCTTGCAAAACCTGCTTCGGCAACAACTTTCTCCATGCTGGAAACGACCGCCGGAATTCCTGCTGCTATGGTTTTAATTTCTCCTCTTTTTAATCCGGTAAATTTTTCCGGATTTTCCGCTCCCGGCGTTGATGAATTCTCTTTGCTCATAACTAACAGTTTTTATTCGGATTTTCGAAATTATCCGACTGGTCTTCCGAAGTATTGTCCAGACATTTGAAATCTTTTTCCAGCAAAAGGTATAAGGAATCAGTCTCACTGACCGGCATATTTGCTTCAAAACCGACGATGTTATTGGTTGGCCAGTTCTCCAGTAACGATTCAGGAACGAACATGAAGATTTGATTATCTTCGTAGGATGCCGACAATTCCTTGATGCCGGCAACACTTTTCAGACAATATCCAAAAGAGGAATTGAGAAACGATGTTTTTTCTTCAACAATACCTTCGTTTACCAATTGGCTCACCTCAGATTTTGAAAGCCTGATACGAATGGAATTTCCCTGAACGCGTATTTTCATAGTTTATTAAATTCTGATCCGGTTGCTTCCCGAATAAATATTAAATCTGTCCTTACCCAAAAAACCGATCAGGGTCATACCAAATTCCTCGGCCAATTGTAAGGCCAAACTCGATGGCGCACCGATTGCTGCCACAATTTTAATTCCCGCCATACTCGCTTTCTGGATCAGCTCAAAGCTTGCTCTCCCGCTTAACAGCAAAATGTTCTGGTTCAAAGGTAACTTGTCTTGCAAAAAAGAAGCGCCGATGATTTTGTCCAGTGCGTTGTGCCGGCCTACATCTTCTCTTAGCATCATCAGGTTGCCTTCAAGATCGAATAAGCCAGAAGCATGAAGGCCACCTGTATTCTGAAAGACCTCCTGCTGCTTTTTTAAAGCATTTTGTAAGTTATAAAATAAATCGGCTGACACAGAAAGATCATCGGATTGATCTATAAATGAAGATACCGTTTTAATAGCGTCAATGCTGGATTTTCCACAAACTCCACAACTGGATGTTGTATAAAAATTTCGCTCAGCAGTTTGAAGACGCGGAGATTCTTTTTCAGCAAACGTGATCAGAACTCTATTTTCGTCCCATATATCAGTACTAACTTGGCTGATCTGGTTAAGGTTATGAAGAATACCTTCTGTAAATAGAAAACCTGTCGCCAGTTCGTCGTCGTTACCTGGCGTTCTCATCGTAACTGAGATACTTTTCCGGACCAATTGCCCATCAGATTGATATTCGACCTGAATTTCCAAAGGCTCTTCAACTGCGATCAGGTCATTTTCTTCGGCGTAACTTTCCTTACTGACTTTCTTTATTCTAATATCTCTTACTGCACTTTTTTGCATGAAATGAATTCCATTATAAATTAATTTTTAAAGCTATTTTCTCTTTCGCAGCCTGAAAATCCTCCGGTGTATCAATACTGATCATGCGTTTTGGTCTGACAGGATTATACTTTTCGGCACCGTGTTCTTTTAAAAAATGCTGCAAGGAATACTGATTGCCGGTATACATACGCTGAATTTCATTTCCGGATCTTTCTGAATAATAGGCCAGCAATGGTTCGTAAATATCGTTTTCTTCATTATAAAATGCAGATGCAATTTGCTCGCGATCTAACACTTTCTCAAATTCCTTTAAATCCCTGGTGGTAATAAATGGATAATCACAACCGACAACTAAAAAGTCTTTATCCGGATATGTCGAAAAAGCAGTGAGCAATGCAGCCATCGGTCCGACATTTTCCAGATTGGGCAGATCTGCCATGATTTGATAGGGAGCAATTATTTTCGTCGCCTGCGCGCGATTACAAGAGATAAAAACTTTGTCGCAGACCCATTCCAACATTTCATAAACATAATAACGCTGGGGTTTACCATGGTAGTTGATCAGGCTTTTGTCTGTTCCCATGCGTGTGCTTTTGCCGCCGCATACAACAAGTCCATACAGTTCCTTCTTCATGTTTCATTCAATTATTTACAGGAGTGAAAGTGCTGCAAATTGAAAAGTTACCTCATTTGCAGATTATTATATAGTTAACAGATTAAGCCATACTAACGATATGCCACGGGCATGACTTTTTAAAGTAATTATTGTTTAATTATATTTTATAAAAAAATAATCAAATAATAATACGTCGGGGATTTGCGGGATTTAATAATTATTAGATAACTTTATAAATAACGAAGATTATGAACATTACACTCGAACAGGCAGAAATGGCCATCCAGGCTGCGAAAACAAAAGCGAAGGAGATTGATACGTTAATGAATATCGCTGTGGTAGATGCAGGAGCTAATCTGATTGCCTTCGCGCATATGGATGATGCCTGGATTGGATCCATTGATATAGCACAGAAGAAAGCAAAAACAGCAAGATTTTTTAATATGGATTCCGGTGAGATCGGGAAGTTATCGCAGCCGGGAAGTCCATTGTATAATATTGAACATTCCAATGGCGGGTTAATTACATTTCCGGGTGGAGTTTGTATAAAAGATGGTAGCGGGAAAATTATCGGTGCTATCGGTGTTTCAGGCAGCACGGTTGAAAATGATCACACTGTTGCCCAAAGCGGAGCGGATGCGGTAAAATAAAATAAATTCTTAAACCCTTAAACCGATTCTTATGTGTCAAAATCATGGAGTGGCTTACGTGAAACCAGGCGAAGTCGAAGTTCAGGAAATTGAATATCCGAAACTTGCTATAGGCGACAGGAAATGTGAACATGGGGTAATTCTTAAAATTGTTTCAACCAATATTTGTGGCAGCGATCAACACATGGTCCGGGGCCGAACGACTGCTCCGGCAGGCTTGGTACTGGGTCACGAAATCACAGGTATAGTACTTGAAGCAGGTCGCGATGTCGAATTTATAAAAGTTGGGGATCTGGTTTCAGTACCTTTTAATATCGCTTGCGGAAGATGTCGAAACTGTAAAGTGGGACAAACGGGTATTTGCCTCAACGTTAATCCGTCCCGCCCCGGTGCTGCCTATGGATATGTAGATATGGGTGGATGGGTCGGCGGACAAGCCGAATATGTGATGGTGCCTTACGCAGATTTTAATTTATTGAAATTCCCGGATAAAGATCAGGGAATGGCTTATATAAAAGATTTGACGCTGCTATCGGATATTTTCCCAACCGGATTTCACGGTGCTGTGACTGCCGGCGTTGGTCCCGGATCTATTGTTTATGTCGCCGGTGCAGGGCCTGTTGGACTGGCTTGTGCAGCTTCATGTCATCTGCTCGGCGCTGCAGTTGTTATTGTAGGTGATATGATTCAGGAAAGACTGGATCAGGCGAAAAGTTTTGGATGTGAGATTATTGATCTCTCGAAAGATACGCCACTGGAACAAGCGATTGAGGCAATCGTCGGCGTACCGGAAGTGGATTGTTTTGTCGATTGCGTGGGTTTTGAAGCCAAAGGCCATGGATCTCATGCTGCCGAAGAATTACCCGCCACTGTATTGAATACTGCAATGGCTATTACAAGAGCTGGCGGTGCGATCGGTATTCCGGGTTTGTACGTGACGGGCGATCCAGGCGCAAAAGATAAGGCAGCGCAGGAAGGAAGTCTTAGTATACGTATCGGTTTGGGCTGGGCAAAATCGCACTCGTTTTATACAGGCCAATGCCCTGTTATGAAATATCACAGACAGCTTATGAATGCTATCTTGTTTGATAAAATAAAAATTGCAAAAGCTGTCAATGTGGAAGTGATCAGTTTACAGGACGCGCCAAGAGGTTATCGTGATTTTGATAAAGGCGCGGCAAAGAAATTTGTGATTGACCCGCATGGGATGATCATGAATTGATAGTTATTGACATAAGTAAACAAGAAAAGCTTCCGCTGCGGAAGCTTTTCTTGTTTAAGCTTTATTCTAAAAAGCAGTCGATATTTTCTAAATTGCATGTATGGAAAAGAGCGATGTAAAGATTTCTAGGAAAAAACCGATTTATCCGGTGAGTGTTGAGTTGCGGAAATATTTGCGATCATATCAACGCGAAGCCCGGCTTCCGGTTGGTTATAACGACCTCTTGAATTTTTATGAGTCTTTTCCTGTGATTGATAAAAATGGTAAAGATACACTTTGGCAAAGTCCGCTCTATCCACCACATGATATCGAAAGATTACATAATGGCTTGAAAAGGGCTTATGCGATGTTAAAAGCTTCCGGAAACCTTAGAATCGTTGAGCATAAGTATATCGATAAAATCGAATACTGTACATTCGGAAACTCAAATCCTTTTCGTATCAAGATCGTCAACCGACTGAATGATATTTACGATTATTTTTATGTAAAAAGAGCGGATGCATCCCGGATCTACGGTTTGGAGTTAGAAGAAATTTTTTCGCCAAATCAAGTCAATTATCTGGTTGACGGCAATTCTTTAATTGAAGAACACATTGCTGGAATTCCAGGCGACGTTTTTTCTAAAACACGTTTAGATCATACCGATTACAATCCAAAACGTATTGCGAAAGAGTTTGTTAAATTTAATGAAAGGTGTATGATCACACTTTTGGGTGATATGCGGGCATATAATTTTGTTATGCAAATCACACCGGATTTTGACGATTTCCAGTTCCGTTTACGAGCGATAGATTTTGACCAGCAATTTTATGAAGGGAATCTGAAAGTTTATATGCCTCAATATTTCAAGGAAAATCTTCCTTATGTAAAACTGGCAATGGAACATTTGACAGACAAAACCGTTCTCCAATATCAGCAGGAAGAACAATCTTCTATCGTTCATCAGGTAAGAAGTGAGCGCCACCGGCTCGCTGCCTTACGTGATGTTTCCAAGAAAGACAATATTTCTACATCCGATAAAATACTCGAATTACGCGCCGGACTTGCTCAATACCACAACAACTCAGATTATTATAAATGTCTGACAATGACGGATATTATCGAGCTGAATGTTAAAAATGTAATCCGGCAAGTACGGTTATAATGGTTAATTGTTAAGGGTTAATTGTTAATGCTGGAAAATTTGACGTCTGTGTCTCAAAATACATTTGTAGTTTTCATGATTACATAGGGGAACAATGCGTGAGTCTTAGTTTAGATCCACTCCAATTCAAACGCATTAACCCTTAACAATTAATCCTTAACCATTAAAATCACTACCTTTGCGGAACCAATCAGATAATTTTCTCTGTTTGAATTTTTCAAACTAATCAAAATCGGAAGGCGTTCAACCTTCGCAGATTCCCGCAATGAGTAAACACGGACGAATTTTAGTCGCCATGAGTGGCGGTATCGACAGCTCGCTTGCAGCTGTTATGTTACACGAGCAAGGATACGAAGTCATAGGCATGACCATGAAAACCTGGGATTATGCCAGTAGCGGCGGCTCAAAAAAGGAAACAGGCTGCTGTTCTCTTGACTCCATTAACGACGCAAGAAGTATTGCCGTCGAATTAGGTTTTCCCCATTATATATTGGATATCCGGGAGGAATTCGGCGATTATGTGATCGACCATTTTACCGGAGAATATCTTGAGGGACGCACGCCAAATCCTTGCGTTTTATGTAATACGCACATAAAATGGGATGCGCTTTTAAAACGTGCCGACCGCCTGGATTGTGAGTTTATTGCTACTGGGCACTATGCAAATATGCAGTTTAACGATGGCCGTCATTATGTTTCGAAAGGAATAGATAGCTGGAAAGACCAGAGTTATGTACTTTGGGGCGTGTCTCAGGAAAGTCTGAGCCGGACCAAATTACCATTGGGTTATCTGCATAAATCAGAAATTCGTGAAATGGCGCGTGAGCGTAATTTTATTGACCTGGTTAATAAAGCAGAAAGTTATGAGATTTGTTTCGTCCCTGATAATGATTATCGTGGATTTTTAAAACGCCGAATCCCGGGTTTGGAAGCGGAAGTGGCGGGAGGTAACTTTGTCTATGAAGACGGAACAGTGGTTGGAAAACATGAGGGATATCCATTTTATACTGTTGGCCAACGCAAAGGTTTAGGTATTGCACTGGGCAGGCCTGTTTTTGTAACTGAAGTTAGAAAAGATACGAATGAAGTTGTCTTGGGCGATTTACCTGACCTGTTCCGTGATGGAATGTATGTAAGTAAATTGAACTGGCAAAAATATGATGGCATTACCGAACCGTTGGAGACTGTAACAAAGGTTCGCTACAAACACGACGGAACACCAGCATTGTTAATTCCTGATGAACCAGGAAAAATCAAAGTCCATTTCCACGATGGCGTCAATGGAATCGCGCCTGGACAAGCTGCTGTTTTTTACGAAGGTGATGACGTAGTAGGAGGTGGCTGGATTATGAAGAACTTCCGTCAGGATAAAGAAATATTTTAAAATAATTTCGGCTTGCATTGAGCCGGAAAGTCATTAAAAAAGCAAATGAGTCAACTTCTAAAAAGTTGACTCATCTGCTTTTTAATCCAAAATTCTATAATCGGGATCATGAAACTTTTGCTACAACACGTTGTCTTACAGCTTCATATAAGATAACCGAGCTCGCCACTGAAACATTTAACGACTCCACTTGTCCATTCAACGGGATTTTCGCTCCGCTATCTGCCAGAAGAAGAAACTCTTTTGAAATCCCATCCTCTTCTGAACCCATGATGATCACCGTAGGAATAGAAAAATCAATATCGTAAAGTGATTTATCTGTTTTTTCGGTACTTGCTATGATTTGTAATCCGCTGTTGCGCAGATACAATAATGTTTCATACAAATTTGGCTCCCGGCACACCGGAAGGAAGTTCAATGCTCCTGAAGATGTTTTCATGGCATCTGCATTAATCTGCGCACCACCTTTTGTTGGTACGATCAATGCCTGAACACCTGCGCATTCTGCCGTACGGGCGATGGCGCCAAAGTTACGAACATCGGTTACGCGGTCAAGCAATAATAATAACGGCGTTTTTCCTTCTTCGTATACCTGCGTCAGCACATTGTGCAAAGGCATATACTGGATCGGAGATACAAAGGCGATTACACCCTGATGATTTTTTCTGGTAACTCTGTTCAGTTTTTCTACCGGAACACGCTGATAAGGAATTCCAAGCTCCTTAGCGGTCTTTTCAATTTCATTAAGACCTAATTCTCTTTGAATAAATAAACGTTCGATCTCTTTGCCTGAACGTAATGTTTCCAGTACAGATTGTGTACCAAAAACCATGTCGGCTTGTGACGGACGAGGGGCGGGCTTTCTTAGCGTATAGTTCCGTTTCTCCATGCTTCTACAATAGGGTACCAAATGGGCTGATATTCGGCATAGCGAACGAGCTCATAATGGTCATCTACGAATTGATTTGTTCTGCGATTAAAAGTAAAATTAACATTCTGTGCATTAGCACGTTGATCATAAGTCCATACTTCCCGGTCTTTGCTTCTCTGCACTTTATCCGGTGGGCCAAGGACAATAAAGATCATTCCTTTATCTGTTTTCCAGCCTTCTTTGTAACTGGTAAATAATTGATTTGCTTCTTCAACACGATTGTAAAATGACCGGATGGACTGCTGAGCCAGGGGAGCATTTCCATTCATCAGCGTCAGCCAGTATTTATCGAGGGATTTTTTAAACTCTTCTGTTTTTTTGATTTCGTTAATTTCCGTGTTCGTGCTCATATAAACAAGCGGTTCAAGCAGCAATTCCGGTTTTGTCAGCTTTGGGAATCTTTCATTTACGACTAACAATCCCAATCCTTCCGACTGCGTAGTATCTGCGAAAATATTGTATAGACCCTCTTTTGCAAATTGAATTTTTTCATTTGTATTAATAGTGAAAGTACTATCAATCGTCAATGATTTAGAAATTCCGCTTTTCGGAGCCGTGTTCATTGGAGAACTGGCCGGTTCAAAGCTATGTCCGTAATAAAATACGTGAAGTGTTCCTGGTTCTTTTGTTAATCGCTTAACCGTAAAAGGTGTGTTTGTGTTAATATAGTGTTTTTGCAAAGGTTCAGCACTTGCATCCGTATAAATACCATACAATTCACTGGCCGATTGTTTTTTAAACCGAATGGTGAGGTCATTCAAAACTTTCTTCAGAGTTCCTGTCTGACTGATTTCACTTAACAAAACGCCCGTTTCTTTATTCGGACTTTTAATATCAAAACCGATTACAATTTTATCGCCCAGTTTTGTCACGCTCGTGGAATCGAGTTTTATATTACCGTATCCTAAACGTTCTCTCGTTCCATAATCGGAATAGATAACATAATTCAGATTATATAGCCGTATGAAATCACTGACCGAGATAGAACTCTTGCCTTTCAGGGCATCCACGTATAAGAAAACACGTGTTTGTGTCGTGTCCTTGATTAAATATTTACTTTGGATAGCCACAAGCGACAATTCCTCAGGCGCTGAAATTGTTTCCGGGTTCGACATACGAACTTCCGCCTCAGGGATTTTTTTCATTGTTTTATTTGAGGACGAACATCCCACAACGAACAGTGCTGACAGCAGAGAAAGGTAAATTCTAAAAGTTGTTTTCATATACCAGATATCTTCATTTGTCAAATAACGAACGAAGCACCAAATTTACCCAATAAAAATGGAAGAAAATTATTATTCTGATTTCTTGGGTGTGTTATTGGCACTTTTTATTTGATTTTCAATGGCGTCCCACTGTTCATCACTGACTTCTTTGAGAAAATTGAATTGTCCGCCCGACAAAACTTCTCCTCCGTCAAGTGTGATTACCTCACCAGTAATATAGGAGGAAAAATCGGAAACAAGATATGCTGCAAGATTGGCAAGTTCCTGATGATCACCAACTCTTTGTAAAGGAATTCTTTTTTCAAAAGAAAATTTTTTCGACAATTCCTCCGGAAAAAGACGATCCCAGGCACCCTTTGTAGGAAACGGTCCGGGAGCAATGGCATTCAATCTGATTCCATGGTCGGCCCACTCAAAAGCCAATGATTTTGTCATGGCCAAAACGCCTGCTTTCGCCATCGCGGAAGGCACGACCCAACCCGAACCCGTCCAGGCATACGTTGTTGATATATTTAAGACTGTTCCTTTTATGTTGTTATCAATCCAGTATTTGCCCAGCGCCAGCGTGAAGTAATAGGTTCCGCGCAAAACAATATCGACAACCGTGTCTACTGCCTTGTATGACAGACGTTCGGTCGGGCTGATAAAATTTCCTGCTGAATTATTTACCAATACATCAACTTGTCCGAAATGTTCGATGGATCTGGCGATGACGTTTTCAATTTCGTCAGTCTTGCGAACGTCACAAGCAACGGCCAGAATTTTACCGCCGGTTGACTCTTCCAACTCTTTGGCAGTAGTTTCTATAACTTCCAAACGACGGCTGCAAATAACGACGTTGGCTCCCAATTTAAGGAAATAGGTCGCCATCGATTTTCCCAGACCAGTACCGCCACCGGTGACGATTATCGTTTTATTATCAAGAGAACCATCACGGAGCATTCCTTCTTTATATGACATGAGTGTGATTTTAAGATAGTTGAACGTTTTCCTGATTTTGTTAAAGATGATATAAATATATCCTTAGGAGATCAGAATAATTTGTTGATGATGTGTAATAGTATGCATGCATACTATTACAAAGGTATTATTTACTTTTATTAATTATATTATTTCATGAAATTTTTTTGCTAAAAATAGAATTTTGTCGACATGTTTTTTTGAATACCAGTTAAAGGATTTTGATAACCACTGAGAATTAAAAAGAAATGCTTTTAGAAATGATCAGGATAACATAAGGCATCCCCGAAGTGAATTCTGTCGGCCACATCTAAATTCGTTTCGTTACAATAAGCTTAAACTAATTACGGTGCGCTGCACCTTATCCAGGATTGGTCTTTCATTTTTCTACAAGTATCGCGGTGCTCTGCACCTTGGATCGGACGTGCAGGGTGCCGTAATATTTGTAATAAAAATCCGGTTCAATTTGCATACGCAGTGTAGAGCATGGTGATATTTCTAGCAAAAGATATCCGGTTACGTTCTTCACATCAGGTACAGCATAATCCAATATTTGCCCTAAAATTTTCGGTTGTGGCTTTAAGGGCAGGTGCAGAGCACCCAAATATATGTAGCACACAGATTTAGGGCAGAGTCTCGAAAGGTGCAGAGCACCGTAATCAAGATTATGATTATTTTATATCGAAAAAATGATGAGCAACACATAACCTTATCAACACAACAATATCTCTAAATCTTCATCCGACCCCAAACGTATCAATATCCTCCAAAATTCTACCGGTCTGCTGACGCATTGTCCATTTTGATCAGGTGACTTATTGCTGCGCCAACAAATAAAGTGCTGCCATCCTCACAGCCACGCCATTTTCTACCTGATTTAAAATAATAGAATGTGACGAATCCGCAGCGTCGGAAGAAAGCTCTACGCCACGATTTATAGGTCCGGGATGCATGAGTATAATTTCCTTATCCAGTTCGTCGAGCATTGCTTTTGTTATACCAAAATATAGCGAATATTCTCTAAGAGAAGGGAAGTACTTTATTTGCTGCCTTTCAAGCTGAATTCGAAGGACGTTGGCAACATCACACCATTGCAGTGCTTCTCTCACATCATGCCCGATTTTTACACCCAGGTCGGCAAGGTATTTCGGGATCAGTGTTGAAGGGCCGCAAACCATTACCTCAGCACCGAGTTTTTGAAGGCAAAATATATTTGATAATGCTACACGTGAATGAAGAATGTCACCAATGATTGCTATTTTTTTACCCGCCAGATCTCCCAGTTTTTCCTTCATTGAAAAAGCATCCAACAAAGCTTGCGTCGGATGTTCGTGCGTTCCATCACCCGCGTTAATCACATTGGCGGGGATTCTGCTTGAAAGATAATGTGGAGCACCCGGGCTGCTATGCCGCATGACGATCATATCCACTTTCATCGCCAGGATATTATTTACTGTGTCCAGCAACGTTTCACCCTTTTTTACAGAACTGCCGGAAGCGGAAAAGTTGACTACATCAGCCGAAAGTCTTTTCTCTGCCAGTTCGAAAGAAAGCCTTGTACGGGTGGAATTTTCGAAAAAAACATTCGCTATAGTGATGTCGCGAAGCGACGGGACTTTCTTGATGGGCCGGTTAATTACTTCCTTAAATTGGGTAGCAGTATCTAAAATGGTATGAATGTCATTCTCGTTCAGGTTTTTAATTCCAAGTAAGTGCCGAACCGAAAGTTTTGTCATTGCGTCAGGATAAGAAAGTTTTGCAAAGATAACAAGGAAGCGCCCAACCGCAAATTGGAATTGTGAGAAAACTTTGATCCATTGTTCTGTGCAGATACCACTTAGTTATTTACTAAAGATAAAATCACCTTTTTTTTAAATTAATCATATTTAATTGTAGAATAATTTTGATATTTGGAATAATAGAATTAAATAGTTCTCTGGTAATTTGTTTAGAATAAATTCTAGTGTTAGTTTTGGTTCTGTAAATGGATTACATCACGTTTACTTGCATACCTCCTCTTAATTATCATCAATGAAATTTTTTGGGTTCATTTCCAGACGGGAATGACATAAGTTTTAATTCGACTATCGCCGAATGGGTTTGATGATATATTCCCTGTTTTTAGTTCCTGACGATACTTAATCCTATCGGGCACTTCACGTCAATTTCTTTAAATGGATGATTTTTATCCATGAGGATAACCTTGTGCCCAACCTCACAACAAAAATTGTAACTGACGATGGATTTCCATCTTAATAACCACTAATTATGAAATTTAAATTTTACACGCAGGCATTCTTTCTGATGCTTTTCGCATCATCTGTTTTTGCCCAACCATTAAAAGTTGTCTTCCCGGTATCCCGTATCGTGTTGCAGCGAGACAATGTTAATAACGAGGCGAAAGTGAACATAACAGGTACTTTCACGCCGGCAGTTACACGTATCGAGGCGCAATTGAAAACCCGGCCGGGAGAAGGCGGAACAGCAGTTGGCTGGACCACGATCAGTAACAATCCCAATGGAGGATCTTTTCGCGGAAGTTTAACGGGGAAAGGCGGACGTTATGATTTGGAAGTTCGTGCGATGAATGGAGGTTCTCAGGTAGGAAGTACTGTTGTTGTTGAAAAGGTAGGCGTTGGTGAAGTGTTTTTTATTGTTGGTCATTCTAATGCCGCTGGTGGGTCAAGTCCAAGTCTCGGAGCTTCCAGCGATATGGTAAGTTCAATTGATCCAATGCAAAATGATCCCGGACAATATGACCAGTATTTCAATACCGGTAATCCGGACCTTTTGCCACCTCTGAAATTTACTCAGTTATGCGGGAACTGTGGTATGGCGCCTGGATTAAAAGATATCTCATGGTTTTGGGGCAGGGTAGGAGATAATCTGGTAAGAAGCTTGAACGTTCCTGTGCTTTTTTACAGTGCGGCTTTTGGCGGAACTAATATGGAGCAAACTTACATGGCAGCTTACGATATACCGTTCACGCATTCCTTCGTTAATTATAGTATTAGAATGCCTTATGTTAATATTAGAACGGGTTTACAAAAATATGTACCTCAGACCGGTCTGCGTGCAGTTTTGTCCGGACATGGCGTAAACGACAGGTTTGTAACGAACGCAGAAACGAGTTTTCGTAACAATACTATCAATGTGATCAAAAAGACCCGCTCAGAATCTGGCTATAACGATTTGCCCTGGATGGTTGCGATTTCGGGTTGGGCGGACGGTAGGATTGATTATCTCGAAAATGCACAGAGATCAGTCATTCTAAGCACAGCGGAAGTATGGCAGGGTGCTAATTTGAACAATGTTGGAAACTGGGGAAGAAATGACGACAAAGTGCATTTTAATACGGTCGGCCAGGGAGCTGCTGCAGACGAGTGGTCCAATGCTATTTTAGCGAATAATTTTCTTTCAAATAGTAAGCCTTTGCTTGCTAAAACGCCTGATCTGCCGACGCCGTTGCCTGTGACGCTCGTGAAGTTTCAGGGGAAATCAATTGAAGGCGGGAAAAACTTATTGGAATGGTCAACGACTTCTGAAACGAACAATGACCACTTTGAGATCGAGCGAAGTCAGGATGCTGTCGACTTCGAAACCATTGGGATAAGGGCCGGAGAAGGAACAACAAAAAGCTTGGTCGAGTATAGTTATACAGATGAAAAGCCTTTTGATGACATCGTATATTACCGCTTAAAACAAGTTGATTTTGACGGTACAACGGCATTTTCAAGAATTATTGCCATCATGAAAGCCGAGCAGAAGAACTCGGACTATATTTATCCTAACCCAACTGGAAGCACCGTTGAAGTAGCTGCGGAAGGTTCATCCGTTACTGAGGTTATCATTTTTGATGGAACAGGACAAGTTGTTCTATCTGAAAAATCGCCAAAGCAAATTGATGTTTCCGGATTGATGAAAGGCAATTATATTCTGCAGGCAAAAACGCAGAATGGTCGCACGATCCGTAAAAAGATGGTGAAGTTATAATCTCAGAAAAATCTTGCAAGTCGTGTTGCCGGATCAATTTATTGGTTTAGTAACACGGCTTCTGTTTTAAAGCTTACCTAAATAAATCCTGATGTTCTCACTATTTTGTTTAATTATGCAAAAGGGAGAAATTAAGATTAAGAATAAATGAACAAACAGGAATTGGTCGAGTATATGAAAAGTCTTCTCAACGAGCGGATGCAAGTTGCGTGGGAAGCTATGGAAGCAGCTCAGGATTCAGCAAATGATCAAAGTAAAAGTTCTGCTGGTGATAAATATGAAACGGCACGTTCCATGGGGCAGCTTGATCGTAACATGCATGCAAGACAGTATGAACAGGTCAGGCAGGAAAGAGTAATATTGGAGCGAATCAGCGAGGCCGAAAAATTGTCTCGTGGAGCCGTGGGTGCACTTATGGAAACGACTGCCGGATGGTTTTTTATTTCTGTTAGTCTGGGTGCTGTAAAGTTTAATAATCAAACCGTATTAGCAGTATCGTCATCTTCTCCCGTTGGTTTATCGTTTCTTGGGAAAAAAGTGGGAGGCACATTTCAGTTTTTGAACAAACCGCATAAGATCACTGCAATTTATTAAGCAGCTGAGGGCGGTCAGCTATCGGCTGTCAGTATTTGACAAAAATTAATTCCTGTCTGAAACTGACTGCCAATAGCCGACTGCCGATAGCTCTTTAACCCATATTGTGGTAAACACGCTGAACGTCGTCGTCGTCTTCGATTTTCTCAATTAATTTTTCCACTTCGGCGATCTCTTCCTCTGTTAATTTTTTTGTATCACTCGGAATACGTTCAAAATCAGCCTCAACGATTTCAAAGCCGTTTTCTTCCAGGTAATGCTGCAAAGCTCCGAATGAAGTGAATTCGCCGTAAATATTAATCTGGTTTGTTTCTTCGTCAAGGAAAACTTCTTCTCCGCCAACATCGATCAGTTCAAATTCCAGTTCTTCCATATCACGGGTACCATCATTTTTAATTTTGAAAATACATTTTCGGTCAAAAATGAAATCCAGCATACCCATTGTTCCTAAACTCCCGCCAAGTTTATTAAAGTAACTGCGGACGTTTGCTACTGTACGAACGGGATTGTCTGTGGTACTCTCAACAAGAATAGCGACGCCATGTGGTCCGTAACCTTCATAGACCATTTCTTTGTAATCTTCCTGATCTTTTGAAGTCGCGCGTTTAATGGCACGTTCCACCGTTTCTTTAGGCATGTTCGCAGCTCTCGCATTTTGAAGCAATACTCTGAGACGTGCGTTGGTGGCAGGATCAGCCGTTCCACTTTTAACTGCAAGAACTATATCTTTTCCAATCCGGGTAAATGTTTTTGCCATTTTATCCCAACGCTTAAACATCCGCGCTTTTCTATATTCATAGGCTCTTCCCATGCGTATTCTTACTAAGGTTTTATTAAATTAATATTCGTATAAAGTTGTCCGTCCTGAGATTTATGAGGTCGAAATTCACAACTGACTCATTTTGGATAGTCAATGACAGATTTAAATAATTGGTAAATTTACAAAAGACTTATAAACTCGGACAAAAATAAGAACCTTTCAATCTCTTTTTATCAAAAAATGAATCTAAAATTGCAATGGAGCATTAAAAGCTTTGAAGACCTGACCAATTATGAACTATATGAATTGCTGCGTCTAAGAAATGAAGTATTTGTAGTAGAGCAAAAGTGTATTTTTCTGGATCAGGATAATAAGGATCAAAATTGCCACCATTTGCTGGGAATGGATAACGGACTGTTGATCGCCTATACCCGGATTGTTCCCCCGGGATTGTCTTATGACTATCCATCCATAGGAAGAGTTGTTGTCTCTCGCGCCGGACGTGGAAAATCTTACGGGAATGCGTTGATGCGTAAGTCAATTCAAATTCTTGAAGACTTATACGGTTTATCCGCAATCAGGATAGGCGCCCAGCTTTATTTGAAAGCTTTTTATGAGTCATTTGGATTTGAGCAAAGCAGTGAAGTATATGATGAAGATGGAATCGACCACATCGAAATGACTCGTTTTTCGTCTGTTGGGGAATTTTAGGATATTAATATTCAATATGTAGAATAATTCACCAAAATGGATATCCTTTGCAAGGTGTCTTAGAGATACAGCTTTTTAGTTTCTGGGGCAGTCAAGTAAGATCAATGCGACAAAACGACCCAAATGAATCAAATTAAGCTTATTTGCAGAAATATTATTCTTAATAGTTCTAAGACTGAGGTTTTGGCACGAATATTTAATAGTTAGAAGTCAGTCAAGCAAACTACTGCATGTAATTGACGCCTGTCAATATAACACTGTAGTTTTGACGAACACTGATAGAGGAGGGTTTACGTGGAATGGCCTACTGTAATGCGGTAGGCCATTTTTTTGTGCCTTATAGATTGCTTTGGTTGTATAATTGGTGTTCTTTTGTAAACTTTTATGTAAATAAAGAAATACTATACATGACCAAAGTTACCGACTTTATTAGACAGGCTCAGGGCAAAACACTATTCTCAATCGAAATCATCCCGCCCGTTAAGGGACAAAATATCAACGAATTATTAAACGGAATTGAGCCCCTGATGGAGTTCAAGCCACCATTTGTCGATGTTACTTACCATCGTGAGGAGCTGATAGATGTTAAAGGACAAAGCGGACTTATCGAAAGAATCCCCATTCGAAAACGTCCGGGTACGGTTGGTATTTGCGCAAGATTGATGGAGCGGTTCAAGGTCGATGCAGTTCCACATGTTATCTGCGGTGGTTTTACCAAAGATGAAACGGAAGACGTTTTATTTGATCTTCATTATTTAGGTATAGACAATGTACTTGTTTTACGCGGCGATCCTGAAAAATCGGCAGGCGTGTTTAAAGCAAAACTTGGCGGACACAGTTATGCCTCAGAGCTGGTTACACAAGTTGTCAATATGAACAACGGTATTTTGATGCATGCCGAAACGGAAGCTGCACATACCAATTTCTGTATCGGCATTGCAGGATATCCTGAAAAACATCTTGACGCGGAAAGTCTGGACACTGATTTTGAACATTTGAAAAATAAAATTGCATTAGGAGCCAATTACATTGTTACGCAAATGTTTTTTGATAATCAGAAATATTTCAGGTTTGTCGACAGATGCCGTGCAGAAGGTATTACAGTTCCGATCATTCCAGGTTTAAAGCCACTGGCAACTAAAAGACAGTTGACGATTTTACCTGAAATTTTCCATCTGGAATTTCCTCAGGATCTTGTTAAGGAAGCCGAGAAATGTGCCAGCGATAAGGAAGTTCGTCAGCTTGGCGTTGAATGGAGCATTCAGCAATGTAAAGAATTGATTGCCTACGGAGCTCCTGTTTTACACTTTTATACGATGGGAAAATCGGATAACGTTGCACAAATAGCCAGCAAGGTTTTCTGATTATTCCAGACAAACCGCAGTACCATTGGCGCTAACCATCAGCATTGATCCGTTTCCGCCAATGGTCTCAAAATCCAGATCCACACCGATAATTGCATGTGCCCCCAGGCGCTGCGCCTGTTCCATCATCTCCCGCAGCGCAATACTTTTGGCTTCCCGAAGTGCTTGTTCATATGATCCAGAGCGTCCGCCAACCACGTCCCTTATACTTCCCAGAAAGTCTTTAACCACATTGGCGCCGATAATGGCTTCGCCATTGACCAATCCAATGTATTTGATAATTTTTTTGCCTTCGATGTTTGGAGTAGTTGTAACCAGCATATAAATGTTGCGATATTTTGTAAGGTTAAGAAGTTTATTAACGTTATAGCACACAATTTACAGTATTTTCGTGTCTGGACACAATATTTACTATTTTAACGGTCAATCAGATATTTAGTCTGCTTTCTGACTTTTTGAGCGGAAAATTAAATTAACTATTTCATGAGCAGTACAATAAAATCTATAAACGAAGTGATCCGCACGCGTCGGAGTATCTTTCCACCTAGTTATATCGAAAAGGAAATTCCTCGCGACGTAATTAATTCCATTCTTGAAAATGCCAATTTCGCGCCAACGCATAAGCTGACAGAACCATGGCGTTTTACAGTTTTTACTGGTGACGGGCGTGTAAAACTGGCTGATTATATGGCAGAAGCTTACCGGGCAAATACCACATCGGAAACGTTTTCGCCAGCAAAGTATGAAGGGACGAGATCAAAAGCGTTGAAATCCGCAGCCGTTATCGCGATTATCGTAGAGCTGCATCCTGAGAAAATTCCTGAATGGGAGGAAGTTGCATCCGTTGCCTGTGCAGTACAAAACATGTGGCTGACAGCTACAGCCAACAATATCGGAGCGTATTGGAGCAGCCCGTCTGTCACCGAATCACTGCGTCAGTTCCTGGATTTGAAAGAAAATCAAAACTGCATTGGATTTTTTTATATGGGTTATCATAATCTGGGAGACACGCCTGCACGTCGTACGCCAATTGAAGAAAAAGTAACCTGGATAGATTAGCTTCTCATTGACTTTCGGCAGTCAGCGTTTGGATAATTGTATTAATTGTTTTTTTTAAGACCGACCGCCGAAAGCCGAAAGCAAAATTTCAATATTCCCCATTTCAATTAAACCCAATGACCGTCCTTCGTGCCGAATCCGTTTCGAAAAATTTTGATAATAAAACAGTTTTACAAGAAATTTCCCTCGAATTAAATCCCGGTGAGTGGCTTGGGATATTAGGAGAAAGCGGGTCTGGAAAAAGTACTTTACTGCGCATTTTAGGGCGTTTTGTGGATTCGGATAAGGGAGATGTTTATTTCCGGGAATCGCTTGTGCCTGCCGTTCGTGGTGAACTTATTCCCGGACATAACGCCATTAAATTAATTCATCAGGAGTTTGAGCTTTTTCCAAATCAGACGGTTGAAGAAAATATATCCTATGCTTTGCGTTTCTACGAACCAGCTTATCGTAAAAACAAGGTGGAAGAACTGCTAACGATCACGGGATTATCATCCATCCGCAATCAAAAAGCTAAACTTTTGTCAGGAGGAGAAAAACAGCGGACAGCCATTGCCAGGTCGCTCGCGGAGCAGCCGGATGTATTATTACTGGATGAGCCTTTTGCACATCTTGACAATAGGAACCGCCGTATTTTGGCCGAGGCAATTGAAAAATTACGCTCTGAACAGCAAATGGCCTGCATATTTGTCACGCATGAATCCGAAGATGCACTTGCCTGGTCGGACCGGATAGCGGTATTGAGAAATGGAGAAATTATTCAGATCGGAACGCCTCAGGAAGTTTACAACAAGCCGGTAAGCAGTTATGTGGCAGAATTAACTGGCGATATCAACTGGCTTCATTCCGGATCTGATACACAAAAATCTTTTATTCGCCCTGAAAAAATAAAACGAACAAAATATCAGGAAAAAAGCAAATGGACAGGTGAAGTTGAAGCGATTCGTTTTCATGGAAACCATTGGGAAATTCGGTGTGTGAATGAAACAGGTTTACTTGTCTTTTATCGCAACAGAAAAGACGTCGAAATTGGAGATCAGGTTTATCTCACTTATGCTGAAAAAGATGTGATGTCGATATAATATTTTGGGACCTACAAGCTGAACCAGAAGGAAATCTTCACGGCAAAGGGCGTAACATTTGGGTTGTCCTTGTAGGTAAGGCGGTGGATTGCATCCACACGACCAAACTTAAAAATATTATCAACGCCATAACCTAATTCCAGGTAAGGTGTGTTTCCCAATTTATTAAAAGTCTGGATTGGATTTCCCTCAGCGTCAACCGTTGACGCGAGCTCCATATTTTTCGCACTAACCTGCCCGTAAAATAATTTCCCGGTCGCGAGTAATCTCCATTTCAGTTTACGAACTGCCGGGATTCTGTTTAGAATAAATCCTTCGTCATTATGTTCAACACGGAGCGTCACGTACCGGTCTGCAATAAATTCAAAGTATTTCATCAAATTAAAAGCGTTGTCAACATAAAATAACGATTCGTTACCTAACGGATTGTAAAGTAGTGTATAAGGAATTGTTGACGGAATATAACCAAGTGTCAGGTTATAATAAGTCCGCCCGAAAACACCTGCCCGGAAAGTTTGTTTAACATTCGCAGCAAATTTATTATAGTGAAAATCACCCAGTAGAAAGTTTTTCATGCCAAGTGTATATCTGAAAGTAAACGCCGGCGAATTGCCTGTTCCCATACTGATTCGTTCATTGTCATTTTGAAGAAAAGTTTCATTTCCTGCAAGTCGGGTTTCAACGTTCAGTTCTGTGATTTCATAAGTACTCCGGAGGGGAGATTCGAAACCCATTTCCGGTTTGCTTCGATAGGCAAAATCAAAAAGAGGACGGAAATTCCGGTGACGAAGCTGAACGCTGGTCGTGAACCCTTTTACAATTTCCCTTTTTGCATAAGCCGAAATATCTTCCTGCCAATAAGGTCTTCTGAATTGTCCAAATCTTGAAAACGCGCCAAAAATCGTGTTTGTCCCAATGTTCTCAGCCGAAACTCCCAGCCGTTCCAGATCTTTGGAATAAGAAATGCCCGCCATGGTCCACGGTTTTCGGGAGAAAATATAGTCAACACCCGCACCATACTTAAAAGCGTGATCGCTAAAACCGTAAGCCCCGTAACCACTCAGGATTACCTTCCTGCTAAACCCGGGATCTGTCTTAAATCCAAGCCGTAACCGATGCCCTTCCACATTATTATTGGCATACAAAAACAGATAGGGGCCAATGTCAATATTCCATTTATCGATCCTTTTGTAACCATTCACAAATATGTTTAATATTTCTGTGTAGGTTTTGACAGCAGGTAACACTTTGAGCGAATCGACAAGCTGAAAACTTAAAATCTCAGATTTGGTCAAAGATTCTGGTCGGCTTTTTTGCCAGAATGCAGAATCATGAACCATATAATCTTCTTTCAACTCAATGGCTGTATCGAAAAATTTAGGCCCACGGGGAGTATTAATTTTATAATGGGTATTAGAAGAATAAAATTTAAGCAGCAAACCAGCCGTCTGTTTTGTCGGTTCATCAACATCGATCAACACACGGGTCTTAGTCGGGACCCAGGTTTTATCATCTTCAAAAAGGTCATAAGAAGTCTGGATTTTAATTTTTTCGATAAAGTTCAGGTTGGCGCGTTTCCCAACATTCGCGTCCATCTGGGTAAGCGCATAATTGTCACCGTCAATCCAGAAAGATCCGCTGAACGCAAGATCCTGCTCCTGTCGTGGTTCGAAATCGATCTTATAGTCATAAGTCTCCCCATTTTTAATACTATCTGCCAGATAATAATCATAATATAATTTCCAACTGTCAGAAATAGGAGAGATAAAGTCCTTTTCCAGGACATTCAGCCAGTTGTTGTAAAAATTGTATTGTTGAAAAGAGGAGCCAACGATTTGCGATACAAAACTTCCATCCGTCAGACCAACGCCTGAAACTTTTGTTTTATTAATAATCTCCTTTTTCTTTTTCGGATCTTTTCGGAAATAAACATTTGAAACAGACTCGGATATGAAGATAGGAATGATTGTCTCTCCGTCTTCGCCTTTGACTTCGTCGTATTTATCAACGATGTGCGTCATTTTTTTAACGGTTCGCCGGTTCCTGAATTTCTCGGAAAGGTTGTCGATATCAATCTGGATCTTGTTGTAACTTTCGTATTCATAAGCTTCCAGATTTTCTGAATTATTTGCCTTTCTATTTTCCACAATCTTGCGCATGATCCGCCAGGCAGGATTTTCCCCGGCAAAAATTCGGACTTCCCTCAATTGTAATGCTCCCGGAGTTAGCTGGACGTCAATTGTTTGTTCTTGTAAATTTGGTGTTATGGCTTTACTTTTTGTTCCATAACCCACATAAGTAATAAGCAGGGAATCCGCAGGAGGGGTATAAATAATCGAGTAAAAACCATCAAAATTAGTAGTTCCTCCGGATATGGAAGCTTTAATGGCGACGTTTGCAAAGGGAACGGGATCTCCGGTCGTAGCATCTGTAATTCGTCCTTTGATCGTATAAGTCGTTTGTGCGAAGGTTGGGACAGCTACCGCCAGAAAAACAAATAATAGTTTAATTATCTTCATATTAAGATTCCCAGGCTCCGTGAGTAAAATCTATTTTGCTAATTCAGTATCTTTTTTCTTTTTTATCTCCACATTAGACGTAAGATCTGCATTTGGTCTCAAAACATGTACATCTAAAACTGCTTTTGGCCTTGCCAGATACTCCCGTATCAAAGTCCTGATAGAATAACCATCAGGCACATCCTGTGCCGCAAATGAGATCGCATTAATACCTTCATTGCGTGCAATATATAGCGCTCGCGCATTATGAAAGTTTTGTGAAATAACAGTGAAGTTGTCCTGGTTGAAGACTTCCTTACATCTAACCACTGAATCAAATGTCCGGAACCCGGCATAATCCAGCGTCATCACATTCTCAGGTATTCCCAGATTTAATAAAGCACGTTGCATATCCAGCGGCTCGTTGTAATACTCAGAATCATTATTTCCGCTGAGTATAATGTACTTAATTTTTCCTTCTTTAAAAAGCCGGGCTGTTGCCTCCATCCGATATTTAAAAAAAAGATTTTCTTTACCTCTTTCCGTTTTTCTGCTTGTTCCTAAAACCAGCGCAACATCATTTGACGGAAGATTTTGAATTGAAAAATAGTTATACTGTTTGGTACAGTAAACCACCCAGAAATTGCACAGCAGGATAAACACCAGGCTGGCAAAGAGAAGGGCAATACCTATTTTGATCAATTTTTTCACGTGCCTCCTTAAAGTTAACCTCTAAGTTGTTAGATATATTGAGGGTCATTACAAGCATAACAATTAGTTTCTGCTTTTCAATACGCGCAAACCGATATATTTTGTTGCTTACATCGAAAAATAGGTTTGAATAGAAAGTACGGATACCTTCTATTCAAATAAACCAAGCTGTGACTTTTCCGAATCAGGGTCTTTATCCTTTTTAGGAGCTTTTTTGGATTTTACCTCTTTTTTGCTTTCAGTTTCATTAACCTCCGGGTTTTCCTCCTCAGTTCGAATCTGCTCTGGTTCAGTTATATCCTGAATTTCAGGTTCTTCGCGTTCCGTTGCAGTATCCTGATCTTCACCTTCTTTCTGATCTTCGATCTCTTCGGCTGCATCTTCTATTTCCTCAGATTTAGGTTCCTCGATCGGCTCCGGATCAGCCAATGGTTCCAACCAACGAATCTCTTTGAATTTGTCAATCGACAATTTATAACCCATAGCTTTCCAGCCACGGATATCGATCAATTCTTCTACAACAAATTCTTCGTGCAACTGATCTCTTTTTTCATTTTTGGCATGAACAATTTCAAAACGTGGCCGTTTGTCCGTTGAAGCCAATATCAATTTACTATTTTTTGCGTCGCTGATAAAAACAAATTTCTTATCCAGCGAAGAAGTTTCTATTGTGAAACGTTTGATAAAATGCTGTTTCTGGCCACCGTCGTAATATAGGGCGGTAATTGGCAGCTTGCTATCAAACTTCTTTACAAGTAAGACCTCATTTGAGACATAATGATTCGTAAGGTCAAAGTTGGTAAGCTCGTAAGAGCCGTCTTTATAAATGACCAGAATATTATCTGCAGATCCGAAATTGCCTAGATATTCACCACGTTCGTCACGGTTCAAGCGTCCGATAATTGGATCAAACCACATATCCACACCACCAAGCGTTGAGCGGCCAGCCTGCTTCATTACAATTTTTCGAACCGTATATTTGGTAAGAATATTGCCCATGGCACTTCTGTTCTTAATGAGCAGATCGGCAAAATTGAAGTCAAACTGTTTTACTTTGGCCTTACTTTGAGCGGTCAGACTTACCGTAATGATTTCCGCTTCTCCATTTTCATTTGAAGTGAAATAAGTGATTTTAGATTTTGGCGTACCCTGCGTCAGATCGTATTCCCTGTCGCGGGTAACGGCAGTAACCTGGAATCTTTTGATATAGGAAACCCCCGTTTTCCCTTCCAGATAAACAACGTTATACACTTTTCGCTCGTCATTTTTGACAAAGACAGCGCAGTGAATAATATCTTTTCCTACAAAAACTTTGTCCTGCACTTTCGTTACCAGACATTTCCCATCACCTCTGAAAACGATAATATCATCGATATCCGAGCAGTCCATGACGTACTCGTCTTTTTTTAACCCATACCCGATGAAACCTTCGGCGCGGTTAACATAAAGTTTCTGGTTGTTGGCAGCAACAATGTTCGCAGAGATTTGATTGAAGGCCATGATCTTCGTCCTTCTTTCTCTCCCTTTTCCGTACTTCTTCAAAAGATCACGGAAATAATCAACAGCAAAACGCGTGATATTGGCCAGGTTATCATCCGTTTCGGTCAATTCATCCTGCCACTTACGCATCAGTTCGTCCGCTTTATACCCATCATATTTGGATATACGTTTGATTCTGATCTCAGTTAATTCTGTAATATCATCGTCTGTGATCTCTCTGTAAAACTGCGGTTTATAGGGTTCAAGACCTTTGTCAATCGTTCTGATGACCGCTTCAAAAGTTTCACATTCTTCTATATCACGATAAATCCTGTTTTCTATAAATATTTTTTCAAGAGAACCGTACAGGATTTTTTCCAGAAGTGCAAGTCTTCTGATTTCAAGCTCGCGTTTCAGCAAATGAACCGTCTGCTGGGTATTGTATCTGAGAATGTCGGTTACACCAACAAAATGAGGCTTGTTGTCAATAATAACGCAGGCATTCGGAGAAATGGAAACCTCACATTCCGTAAATGCGTAAAGTGCGTCAATAGTAATATCAGGAGAAACGCCGGGAGCAAGATGCACCTGGATTTCTACATCGGCAGCCGTATTATCAACTACTTTTTTAATTTTTATTTTACCCCCATCATTCGCTTTGATAATGGAATCGATTAACGAAGACGTTGTAGTCCCGAATGGAATATCCCGGATCACCAGCATTTTCTTATCTTCTTCCTCAATCCTGGCTCGTACGCGTACTTTTCCGCTACGGTGACCGTCGCCGTAGTTGGATACATCAACCTGTCCGCCGGTTAAAAAATCAGGATAGATGATTACTTCTTTTCCCTGTAAAATATTGATCGAAGCCTCGATCAGTTCGCAGAAATTGTGCGGTAATATTTTCGTGGAAAGGCCAACGGCAATACCTTCAACACCCAACGATAACAAAAGCGGAAATTTGACCGGCAAAGTAACCGGCTCACGCTTCCGTCCATCATAGGATAGTTGCCATTCGGTGGTATCGTTGTTGAAAACGATTTCTTTTGAAAATCTTGAAAGGCGTACCTCGATATACCGGGCAGCAGCAGCACGGTCGCCCGTACGCAAGTCTCCCCAGTTTCCCTGTGTATCAAAAAGCAGTTCTTTTTGGCCAAGGTTAACAATCGCATCATTAATTGAAGCATCCCCGTGTGGGTGATACTGCATCGTTGATCCGATTACGTTTGCAACTTTATTGAAACGACCATCGTCCATTTCATTCAGTGCGTGCAAAATCCGGCGCTGAACAGGTTTTAAGCCGTCTTCAATGGCTGGCACGGCACGTTCCAAAATTACATAAGAGGCATAATCAAGAAACCAACTTTCGTAAAGGCCCGATACGGGTAATTGACTGTGTAATTCGCTATCTTCTACGTTAGGCGTAGCTCCGTTTTCGTCCATAAATTGAGGCGGAAACTAAGGGTTTAAATGCTGTAAAATTTTTATAAAATCGTCTGCTTATCGGTTTTCCGTACATGGATAATCGATTTTTGAAGGATTAAAATGCACGAAGATTGCCGGGAGGCCAGGACTAAAATACTCGCTAATATACGAAAAAAAGACATTATTCCCCAGTTTCAGGCATCAGAATCCACCGCCTTTAACACAGTGAGCAATTCACTGATCATCATGGCCGTGGCTCCCCAGATTTTATATCCGTTCACCTCATAATGTGGTGCGGTGATATTGACGCCCCGAACCTGGATCTCGCTGGATCCTATGATTGAAACATCCGAAATGTGATTTAATTTGATCTCAAATATATCTTCAACTTCTCTCGGATCCGGAAAAAAATCAGGGCGATAGGGCATAGCGGCTACTACCGGTAAAACATAAAAGTTGCTGGGTGGAATAAACAACTCCGTCAAAATACCCAGGACTTTAACATCGTTCAGCCGCAGTCCTATTTCTTCCTGAGCTTCGCGTAATGCAGTTCTTATCAGGTTTTCATCTGTTCTTTCATAACGTCCGCCAGGAAAAGCGACCTGCCCGGAATGCACGCCATCGTAAGCCGGACGCAGTATCAATGGGAAATAAATCTCCCCTTTGTAGGGATAAAAAAGAATAAGCACAGCACTTTTACGTGTCCGTTCATTCGGCTTGACCGTAAGCCGAAGCTTGGAACTGGACTGCATGAACTGGTGAGCGGATTCACCGGGAAGTGGATCTTCTAATTTTTTAAGCAATTCATTCGTAAAAAGCGAGAAAGATCCCTGGGCCATAGAGGCGATTAAAATTAATTTTATTGAGTGTCAGTATTCAGGTAACATAACAAATCAGCTTAGAGTTTCACGGGAATTTATTAGGTTCCACGAAGTAAACCGGTTAATTGAATAACGGTTACTTATTGATTCTCCGGCTGATTTTGTGCGTTTAACAATGTTACTAATTATTTTTCTGTAAGCCAAATGATAAATTTAAACCTAAGCATACAGGCCAACGAGCTGCTCTGCGCAACGCTGTCCGTCCATGGCTGCAGACATAATTCCACCGGCATAACCTGCGCCTTCTCCGCACGGAAAAAGTCCTTTTACAACAGGATGTTCGCAAGTTTCGCGTTCTCTCGGGATTCTTACCGGTGAGGAAGTACGGCTTTCGACACCGATCAGTTGCGCATCTCCGGATAAATATCCTTTCATTTTTCTTCCAAAATCAGTTAAGGCATCACGCAGCGGGAAGGCCATGTTTGGCGGAAGTACTTCATAAAGATCGACAGGTGTTAATCCAGGCTGGTAAGAAGTTTCACGAAGCTGGCCCGACATTTTTCTGTTGACAAAATCCGTAGCCAGCTGTGCAGGCGCAGTTTGCGTAGCACCTGCTAAGTTACAGGCAGCTTGTTCAATTTCCTTTTGAAACTGTAATCCAGCCAGGGCGCCAAACGCACGGTAAGGTGCAAGGTCAATATCTTCAACCGAAACTACGATCCCGGAATTTGCAAACGGGGAATCACGACGGGAGGGAGACATTCCGTTCACCACAACCTCGCCCGAAGCTGTTGCTGCCGGGACAATAAAGCCACCCGGACACATACAAAAAGAAAAAACGCCGCGCTGAACGCCCTGATATCGGGTTTGGGTAACGAGACTGTATGAAGCAGCAGGCAGATACGGCCCACGATCAGTTTCGCAATGATATTGAATTTTGTCAATTACATTTTGCGGATGTTCGATCCGCACACCCATGGCGAAAGATTTACTTTCAATAAGAATTTTCCGGTTATCCAGTAATTCATAAATATCTCTGGCGGAATGGCCTGTTGCAAGAATTACACCAATCCCGGTGTGTTCCGTATTATCATCTGTAATAACGCCTTTCAGGATATTTCCCTCCAATATAAGGTCTGTAACCTTGGTATCGAAATGAATTTCTCCACCTGCTTCCAGAATACTTTTACGCATTTCGGCGACAACCATCGGCAATTTATTGGTACCGATATGCGGATGGGTATCAATAAGAATTTGCTCATTGGCACCATGGCCAACAAATATTTCGAGTACCCGGCGTATATCTCCCCGCTTGTTTGAGCGGGTATAGAGTTTTCCGTCGGAATAGGTTCCTGCACCGCCTTCTCCGAAACAATAATTAGATTCTGGATTAACGATGTGCTCCTTATTAATGGCTGCCAAATCACGGCGTCTCGCCCGCACATCTTTACCACGTTCGAAGAGGATCGGTTTTATTCCTAATTCGATTAAACGTAAGGCTGCGAACATACCCGCAGGTCCGCATCCAACGATAAGCGCTTTCGGTCGGCTGGTTACGTCCGGGTAATGTAAAGGCGTCTGGATGAGTGAAGGCGGTAATTCATTTATATAAACTTCTGCCTGCACATTGACCTTCACCTGTCTGCTCCGCGCATCGATGGACTGCCGGGTTTTTCGGATAAATGGTTTGTCATCAGGCCGTAAACGAAGTTTTTTATTGATAAACTGACGAAAGGCGTCATCGTCCAGAGCGATCTCTGGTGAAAGTGTAAGTTGGAATGTCTGCTGCATTGATCTGAAAGGGATTTATCCTTTAATAATGCAAAGTTAAGAAATTTTTGCTTGCGATGTTCTGATGAATTTACTTCACCTTTTCCATTTCGCTGGCATACTTGCCAATATTAATCAATGGAATTTGTGCCCGATAAGTTGAATTTAAAACTTTGATTACTTCATTGGCCAGCACAGCCTGTCCAATAGCAGTTGGGTAAATGCCGTCAGCTGAGAAAAAGTTACCATTTGGATACGAAGGATCAATTTTGAAACCGTCCTCAGAAATGTAATTTCCAGCCATTATTTTTTTGTAAACAGCATAAAAATCAACAACGCCGTAATTATATTCCTTCGACCATCTTACCAAAAGATCATTATAAAGATTCGGTCGGGCTATTTCCGCTTTCCTTATAACATCAATATCTGTCAGATTCGAGTTTTTGTTTGACCCATCGTAAAAGTTAACTACAGTTGCCGTTGGCAAAAAAATTGATTCAGCGTTAACGGCCATGGGATGATCGGTATAGTCGGCTTGGACACCAATGACTTTTCCATTTTTCTTCATCAACGACTCATACGAAAACCAGTGAAAGTAGGGAAATTCAACTACATCCGGAACGGTTGCGTAGACATACCTTGACCCTTTTTCCTTTAAATAATTTCGGATAGTTTGTTCCCAAGTGAATTCACTTCCGCCATAGGGAGACCCATTTCCTCCATTGATATTCATAGAAATCAAAACATCAAGACCGCTTTCTACCAAAGCAAGATCAGGTTTTATTGTTTTAGTATATTCACCCAGGGATTCATATTCCTCGCCCACAAACCTGCCGACCAATGAAGCATTCAGACGCTTATGATCCCATAAATAATTGATATTTGAAAGGTTGGCTGGCATCGGATTGTTCTTATAAAAATCAACATAATGGTCCAGTTCCTGTTTGGGATTGAGATAAAATATATTGTTTCCGCTTCCAGGGATAGCAAAATTGTTTACTGGTTTTCCATTGTAAGTTTTCATATAAACAGAACCTTTCTCTGTCCGTGCGGTATTATTTATTACTTCCTGGAAAAATGGCATGGCAGAAGATTTTTCTCTGACCAGATAACCCGTCCCGTTTCCATTCTCTGTTTCAAATAGCGCCTGGTTAAAATTTGTTAATCCCATTTGTCTGGCAACGAGATTAGGGTAGGAGGTAAGTTGCCCCTGACGATATAACCCTCCGTCGCGGTAGCCGGCAGCATTGCCGTCGCCGATCGCGATCATAAAAGGTTCAAGCCCATTGGCACTTTTCAAATCGCCCAAATTCACGGAACCTGCCGCCGGCGCCCAGGCAAAAGAAGGGTCTGCCTTGACAGGAATTGAAATTTCGCCAGCCTTTAACGGGTTCTCAACGTTGGTGTAAGGGGAAGGAGAATCTTTATCGTTGTTACATGATAAAAAGCAAACCGTAACGAAAAGAAGCGTAGTATAGTAATAACTTTTTTTCATGATTTTGTCAGGTTTACGTGAGTAGCAGATAAGTATATTAAAGGTGAATAAAATGTTTGAATTTACAAAAAAATCCCTGGTTAATTGAAATTTAAGTTGCTTACTACCAGTGAAGAGTGAATTTTAAATAAGGATTTTTTGGAACGTAAAATTTTGTCCCAATATTGCGGAACAAAAATCCTAAACCTTAACATACGCCTCTTGTGAATCGAATCCTCTGGATACTCGTTTTTTTTCCTGTTTTGCTTAAAGCACAAAGTATTAAAGTGCTGACTAATCATGTAGGTTACGAAAGTACTCAGGCTAAACAAGCCATTATTATAAGTGAAAAAAAGATAGATATTCCATCTTTTAAATTAGTTGAATCAGAGACCGGAAAAGTTGTTTTTTCAGGAAAGCCGGTTTTCAGCGGGCAGGTTGGAAAATGGAGAAACTGGCTTTTCTGGACAATTGATTTCAGCGCCTTCAATGGAAACGGTTCCTATATTATTCAGGCTCAGAGCGCTGATAAATTAGCCGCGTCTTATCCGTTTGTGATCGGGAAAAATGTGCTCGAACAATCAACGCTTTCAAATGTAATTTACTACTTCAAAGGCCAGCGAAGTTCCGGATTGCTGGACGCGGCTGATCATCACTTGGTTCTTTCTGGTCAAACAAAAGATACGATCGATGCCCATGGCGGTTGGTATGACGCTTCAGGAGATTATGGCAAACATTTGTCACATCTTACTTTTTCATCCTATTTCAATCCGCAGCAGATTTCATTAACGGCATGGAGTTTATTCAAAACCTATGCTTTGTTAACCAAAAAAACAGGTACTGATTTTCGTCAGTATAATCGAAGGTTACTGGATGAAGCCATGTATGGAGCGGATTATTTAGTACGGATGCAAGTTGAAAATGGCTCGTTTTATCGATCCGTTTCGGCACCCGGACCAGGAAAACTGGCAAAAGACCGGGTGATCAGAGCGGAAGACCAGAGTTACCGGATCAAACAAAATAAGGACCAATCGTTTAACGACAGTGATAAATCCAATGATTGGAAAAGTTATCAGGTTAGCTATCGGTCGGGTGGCGGCGTGAGCATTGCCGCACTGGCGATGGCGTCAGCATATGATACTTCGGGTGAGTTTTCTAATAAAGAATATTTGATTGCTGCGGAACGGGCGTTCGATTTTCTTGAAAAAAATAATGTGCAAATGACCAACGATGGCAAAGAAAATATCGTGGACGACTATTGTGCTTTGAGTGCCGCAACCGAATTATTGAAGGCAACAGGGAAAGAAATATATGCGAAAGCCGCGGCCAAACGAGCGAATCAGCTTTTGACCAGATTAATTTCCGGAGATAACCAAACCGACTATTGGCGGGCCGATGATAAAGATCGCCCGTTTTTTCATCCTTCCGATGCGGGTTTTCCTATCACAAGTCTGACTTATTATTTCCCATTCGCTTCTGAACAGGAACAGAAAAAAATCAGAGAAATAATTAAAAGATCGCTGGCTCACGAGCTTAAAATTACCAGTGAAGTCAATAATCCGTTTGGATATAGCAGGCAGTTTGTGCAGGATACGCTGGGACACAGGAAGACGACTTTTTTCTTTCCTCATGGAAGTGACGCATCGCCCTGGTGGCAGGGAGAAAATGCCCGGATTGCGTCGATGGCTGCCGCGGCCAGGCTGGTTGCGCCGCTTTTCGCTGATGAGAAGGTATTCAAAGAAAATCTGGAAAAATTTGCGCTGAATCAGCTTAACTGGATTTTAGGTCTAAATCCCTATGACGCGAGTATGCTGCACGGTTCGGGTCATAACAATCCTGCTTATGGATTCTTCGGGACTTTCGAATATACAAATGCGCCAGGCGGAATCGCTAATGGAATTACTTCCGGACTGGAAAACGAAGATGATATTGATTTTAATCTGTCTTACGCAAAAACAGGTAAAGACAATGACTGGCGCTGGGCCGAACAATGGCTTCCACACGCGGCCTGGTATATGCTGGCGATTTCTGCGAGGGAATAAGTCCACTAGTTTATGTAATCCAATAGAGGCCTTGGAATCAATAAAGCGCAAATCACCATCGACAACATGATAAGTACTGTCAACACCTTTTTAAATTTATGCGATTTGTCTTTTACAAAATATTCAATAATCAGTGCCAAAATCGTGGTTGCAATCCCGACTAAGAAATGGTAACTTAAAGGAAGGCGTAAGTTGTTTATATAATACTCAACATACATAATACCAATCTGATATAATGCACTTGAATTTAACATGAAAAATACAAAAGACCATTTTTGGTTCTTGGATATCCCGGACTTTTGATTTTCGGTATTTCTCAGTTTGTCAAGGTGTTCTTGTGGAATAACAGGTCTCATGATTGTTATGGCGTAAAGTCATTTGAATTCAAAAATCCAGGGATTGGGTGACTGACTCAGCTTTAAATTCAGGGCATACTTCTAATTATAATTGCGGTAAATATAACAAACCAGAATAAAAACAACTGACATGATTTTACAGTATTTTAATCAAATTTTGAATATTTAAATTACAACAATATTGATTTTTGGACCTGATGGTAAGGTTTTTTGTGTTTTAAAGTTGTAACTTTTGAAATCCTCATCAAACGAACCACGCCATGCTAACCACTGATTTTTTTAAAGTAGAAGAGTTGCTGACGCCAGAGCAGCGCTTGATCACCCAGGTCGTAAAGGAATTTTGTGATATTGAAATAAAACCAGTCATTGAAGGATATGCGCAAAGGGCAGAATTTCCGCTGCAATTCGTGCGAAAATTTGGTGAGCTTGGCGTTTTTGGTCCCACGATTCCTAGGGATTATGGCGGCGGAGGACTGGATTATGTCAGTTATGGATTGATGTGCCAGGAAATTGAGCGCGGCGACTCATCCATGCGTTCAACGGTTTCTGTCCAGAGTTCACTGGTCATGTGGCCAATTTATCAGTTTGGGTCTGAGGAGCAGAAGCAAAAATACTTGCCGGGACTTGGTACAGGAGAGATTCTGGGCTGCTTCGGTCTGACGGAGCCGGATCATGGCTCAGATCCGGGAGGTTTAAAAACAACCATATCAAAAACTCAGGGAGGTTATTTGCTGAATGGTTCGAAAATGTGGATTTCAAACGCCCCCTTTGCTGATATCGCAGTTGTCTGGGCGCGGAATGAAGATGGCCGTGTGCAGGGTGTTATTGTAGAAAGAGGAATGCCGGGTTTTACAACGGCAACAATTCACGGAAAATGGTCACTTCGTGCGAGTGCTACCGGAGAATTGATTTTTGATAAAGTACTCATCCCAAAAGAAAATATTTTACCGGATGCAGTTGGTCTTAAAGCAGCTTTGCAATGTCTGGATCATGCACGTTTTGGTGTGGCCTGGGGTGCCATTGGCGTTGCTCTGGATTGTTATGAAACGGCACTTAAATATTCAGGAGAAAGATTCCAGTTTAATAAACCGATCAGCTCCTTTCAGTTGGTTCAGAAAAAACTGGCAGAAATGCTCACCGAAATTACAAAAGCACAACTATTATCCTGGCGTTTGGGAACGTTGATGAACGACGCCCGCGCTACGACAAGTCAGATTTCCATGGCAAAAAGGAACAATGTGGAAATGGCTTTGCAGGTGGCCAGAGAATCCCGCCAGATACTTGGTGCGATGGGTATCACTGATTCATTCCCAATTATGCGCCACATGATGAACCTCGAATCGGTGATGACATACGAGGGAACGCACGATATTCATTTACTGATTTTAGGAGCAGAAATAACGGGAAATCCGGCGTTCAAATAAGTTAAACTTTTTTGTTTAAAATCTCTTTTTGAAGCTCCTTGCTCGTCTGCCTTAATCCGTCAGGCGACCAGCCAGGAGCTTTTATCAAGTATTTAAGTTTGGTTTTAATATCGATAGGCTGCTCAAAATCCTTTTTTATTTCTTTCCATTCATGAAAAACCGTCTCTGTTAGACTATTCGTTTCAGTTTGTTTTGTTAGTCCATAACGGGCAGGAACAGCAGGTAACTCTTCCTGAAAAGTACCAAATATTCTGTCCCAGATAATCAGGCACATACCCATATTTTTGTCCAGATATTCAATGTTGCTGGCGTGGTGTACTCGGTGGTGCGAGGGTGTAACGAAAACATATTCAAGCCAGCCAAGTTTTCCGACGTATTCTGTGTGAACGATAATACCATAGATCTGCGTCAGCGAGTACATAATCACGATGTCGGCCGGATTAAAGCCGATCAATACCAAAGGAATAAAATATAAAAAACGATATAATGGCTGAAAAACAGACGAACGGAATCCTGTGGTAAGATTAAAATGTTCTGAAGAGTGATGTGTCACATGGACTGCCCAGAATAAACGGCTATGGTGATCGACATAATGAAGTGCGTAAAATGCCAGGTCTTCAAGCAGGAAAAGTACTCCCCAGTAAATGTATGGATTTTCAATCGGCTCAATAATTTTGTAATTATAAAACCAGATCAAAACTCCTATATACGCAGCACGAAAGAGCAAATCAACGCTGCCATTAAGCAACATCAGGGCCGCATTTGTGAAAGTATCTTTAACAGTATAAGAGACCTTGTGCGACCGATAGGTTATAAATATTTCAAGGCAAATCAAGGATATATAAAACGGTGTAGACAGTTTTAATAGAAAATCCTCAAATTCGTAAGTGCCGGGCATAGTGACGTCTGCAAAAAATTTAACAAAGATAGAACGGTTGGTAAACCCAAAGATACTAATTCTGTTTTTTAAGAATATTCTAATATGGTTTTCCGCTTCTCAAAATAATTGTTTCTAGGCTCATAGTACCGAGACAATCATCCGGATCTTTACCCTCATGCATTCGATTTAATTAATCAACCTCCTGAGTGCTTTTCTAAGTTCTTCGTTTTTGTGTTTTTTCTGTAAAATGACTGGTGCCGCAATCCGCTCCTTACAATCGAAAAGTGAACATCGTTCGCAAGTTTCATTCACATCACGTGAAGGTATTTCAGGATCATCCAGAAATTTTATCGTTTTGCTGGTGTGTTCATCCAGATAAACACCCATGGAAACACTCACGTTTAGATTCGGTGTTGTGGCCGTCGGCTGGGCAAAACTGACGATCAGATAGTTGTCCTGCGTATCGATGTATCTGGATTTCTGCGCCGCACAAATGGTGTTGGTATACGTTTTATTTTTAACCGATTCGGCAAGATCGTTCAGTACGGTCAGTGCAATCCATCGCCTGCAATAATGTTCATCTTTGACCGTATGCGGATTGTGCTTTCTTGAAATGTGCATTTCCTTCGTCATCTCAAATAAATTCTGCCCGGCGAAATTATTGAAACGCGAAAAGAAAATCTGTTTGATGCCAAAATGTGTTGGTAAAACGTTGCTCATACGATAACAAAAAGACTCAGGCGTAGTGTTAAATTCCGCCACCATAGCCACCAGTTTTTCAGGCTGCCAGGTTTTTAGTTCGAAGAATTCTCTTAATCTGGGGACTAGTATACTACGTTTGATAATAATCGCACTGGCAAAATAGGATGCCTTAAAGTTGTTCAACAATTGTTCAAACGATTCCGCTTCCACAAGGGCCGTGGTATGTAACCTGTTTTTTAGTTTCAAATAAACATAACCGATTTCCCTTCCATAAATAAACGCACGCTGGACAGAGGAAAGGTGCGTATTGATCAGGAGTCTGTTGCCTTGCGGCCGGGTAATGGTCAGCGAACGCACACTCGCGAATTCAGGATTTGCCTTTTCGTTGATATTTTCAATCTTGTAATTATATTCCGACCGGAGCACATCTGCGAGATAATTCTCATCCAAAAGTTTTTCTGCGGGAATCTCTCTTTCCAGCATGAAACGTTCAGCTTCTTCTTCAATATCCTCAAAACAATTGTCGTGCATTTCCTGATAGGTACGCAATGCCGAGAAATAAAATTTTTCAACAGACATATTGTAATTTCTCGCAATCTCGATCAGCGTCCCAACGAAAGCGCTGATTTTGGTAGGAGCGTCGGAAAGCAGTTCCAGCAAACTGGCAGGATCAATACCAAAAAGCTCTAACGGAAGTTCTGTAAGGATATTTGAGCTTAAAAGTTCAGAAATTGGTTCCAGCCTTTTGCTGAGTTTTAGCGACACCAGCGTATCATAATCCACTTCCATTGCCCCAGCAAGTGCAATTATTTTATCAGACTTCGGATACTTTTTCCCTTTTTCAATTTCATTGATATAGGAAATTGACAAGCCCGATTTTTGGGAAAGTTCGCTCAGCGACAGACCTTTATCGAGTCGGAGCTGTTTTAATTTTAGTCCAAAAACCAGTCGTACGTTGTCAGTATTTAAAGCCACAATAAAGAAGGTAAAATGTTAGATATTTTGGATAGCTTAAAACTGAAAATTTCAGAAACAGATCCTGAATATCTTTGTATCAATTGAAACGATTTGCAAAATTAGTCTATATACTTCAAATCCCTAACTTCCCAATTATTCCTGATCGGGTTTGTTGAAAAATCTTATACCCCTAAAAGTAAAGGAGAACCATTCTGCGAATGATTCTCCTTTACTTTTATTTCAGGTAATGGGTATCTTAGAAAATTGAGAAACCCAAAGTTGCCTGGAACAAATTACTTTTTTTGCCAAATTGTGCAGCAGTTGTTGCATTATCGTAGTTAACTTTCACGATATCGTTGAAATTACCTTCATAACGAACATCAAGACTTAAACGTCCAAAGTCAACACCTACACCAGCCTGGTATCCAAATGCAAGACGGTTATTAAATTCCGCTCTCGAATCTGTATTTGTAGCTTCATCAAATGAATCACCTAATTTACCGTTGCTCGACAAACGATAGGATGCCATAGGCCCCACGTTAATTCTGAAAAACTTAGCAATACGCACACCGAAAAGCACAGGAACGTCAAGGTTAGAGAATCTTACGTCCACCTTGTCATCGTTTATTGAGTTATCAAAGTTGAATTTAGCGCCTTTTTGAGAAAGTAAAAATTCTGGCTGAACGTAGAAATTACGTCCAAAACGGAAAAATACACCACCCACAAATCCTAACGTACGATCGGAATTGTCTTTGAAATCGAAAGCATTTCCTCCTGATCCCAGGGACAAATCGTTTCCTGCAATATTTGATAAATTTGCACCTGCCTTAACACCAAACCGAACTGCTGGATCATATTGTGCTGATGCTGAGAAGTTTATTCCTACCGCACAAAGAGCTATTAATAATAACTTTTTCATATTCCCTTTTAATTTTAATGATTTTTTGAATTACTTATGGTTTTTGTCGTCGATTAAATTGATCGTCGCAGAGAATGTATAAAATATATGCCGTTGCCATAACAACTTTAAATACTGAAATTGTGAGCATTTGTTTCCACAACCTCCGATGGTTTTTAAATTTTTTTAAAATTTGTGTATTTAAGTCACAGTCGGAAGTTATACGTCGATTACAAAGAGAAGTAACTGGCGGGATTAACGCTGCTAAATACTTCCGTAGCGTAATCCGTTAATAATCATAAAAATCTAAACAACTTCTTCAACCATTTATTGACACGATTTAGTGTGAAAAGAAGGCTTATTACGATCAAAAAACGCTATTTTTGCGGTCTGTAAAAGACCAAAGTTAATTTTAGACTAAATTGTTGAGAAAGAATGAGTGAATATAGTCCCCGGGATATAGAGAAAAAATGGCAGAATTTTTGGGAGCAAAATGAGACTTTTCAGGTTGAGAACAAGTCTGATCTTCCAAAATATTATGTTTTGGATATGTTTCCGTATCCTTCCGGTGCCGGCTTGCACGTAGGCCATCCACTTGGATATATTGCTTCTGATATTTACTCAAGGTACAAACGCCTGAAAGGTTTCAACGTTCTGCATCCGATGGGATTTGACAGTTTTGGTCTTCCTGCGGAGCAGTATGCGATTCAGACCGGCCAGCACCCGGCCATTACGACGGAGCAAAATATTACCCGATATATTGAACAATTAAAAAATCTCGGTTTCAGTTATGACTGGAGCCGCGAAGTTCGTACCTCCGATCCTTCCTATTATAAATGGACACAGTGGATTTTTACGGAGCTTTTTGAGAGCTGGTATAATAACGAAACAGATAAGGCCGAAAGAATTGAAACGCTGATCGCCAAATTTGAGGAAAATGGTAACCAGTTTGTAAAAGCTGCCTGTGACGAGGATACACCTTCATTTACGGCTGAGGAGTGGAAATCATATGCTGAGGAAGATAAATATAAGATCACATTAAAATACCGCATCACGTATGTTGCTGATGCGACCGTAAACTGGTGCCCTGGCCTGGGGTCGGTTTTGTCTAACGACGAGGTGAAAGACGGCGTTTCTGAACGCGGCGGATTTCCGGTGATCCAGAAATTAATGCGTCAGTGGATGATGCGGATTACTGCCTATTCCCAACGTCTTTTGGACGGTCTGGATCATGTAGACTGGACCGAATCTTTGAAAGAGCAGCAGCGTAACTGGATCGGCCGCTCGGTGGGTGCTCTGGTGAAATTTCCTGTGGCAACTTCCAGAACAGGAGAGGCCGGTTCGGAAACCATTACGGTATTCACAACGCGTGTTGATACAATTTACGGCGTATCGTTTATGGTGATCGCACCGGAACACGAGCTTGTTGACGTGATCACGACACCAGAACAAAGGGCGGAGATTGACGCTTATATCGATCTGACCAAAAAACGCTCTGAACGTGACCGGACAAGTGATGTGAAAACGGTTTCAGGAGCCTTTACGGGCGCTTACGCAATCAATCCTTTTAACGACGAAAAAATACCGGTTTACATTGCCGACTATGTTTTGGCAGGATATGGAACGGGTGCGGTTATGGCCGTTCCGTCAGGTGATCAGCGCGACTGGAACTTTGCAAAACATTTTGATCTGCCGATCATTCCGATCCTGGATTCGCAGAAAGAAGTGGATGTCCAGGCGGATAATACCAAAGAGGGTAAATATATCAACTCGGGAATGATCAACGGGTTGACATTTCATGAGGCAAATAAAGTATTAATTCAGTGGCTGGAAGAAAAAGGTGTTGGTAAGGGGAAAATCAATTATCGTTTGCGCGATGCCGTTTTCAGTCGCCAGCGTTATTGGGGTGAGCCGGTGCCGGTTTATTACAAAAATGATAGCACGGGACAGCCTTTGCCATATTTATTGAAAGAGGAAGAATTGCCGTTAAATTTGCCGGCGATTGATAAATATTTGCCAACAGAACACGGCGAACCGCCATTGGGACGAGCAGAAGGCTGGGGGCACGGCAGTGGAAATGGATATGAATTGAGCACGATGCCGGGTTGGGCTGGAAGCAGCTGGTACTGGTATCGTTATATGGATGCCAAAAACGAAACGGAGTTTGCATCAAAAGAAGCGATCGATTACTGGCGGAATGTTGATTTGTATATCGGCGGGACTGAACATGCAACCGGCCATCTTTTGTATAGTCGTTTCTGGAATAAATTTTTGAAAGACAGAGGTTTTGTGCAGGAGGAAGAGCCTTTCAAAAAACTGATTAACCAGGGAATGATCCAGGGGCGAAGCAGTTTTGTTTATCGTGTAAAAAGTGAAGATTACAGCAAACCTGTATTTGTCAGCGAAGGGCTAAAATCTCAATACGAGGTTTCTGCTTTGCACGTGGACGTTAATATTGTAGAAAACGATATTCTGGATATTGAAAAATTCAGAGCAACGCGTCGTGATATCGCAGGCGAAAATGCTGAGTTTATTCTCGAAGATGGGAAATATCATTGCGGCGTGGAAGTAGAGAAAATGTCGAAATCCAAATTTAACGTAGTGAACCCGGATGATATCGTAACCAAATATGGTGCTGATACTTTGCGTTTGTATGAAATGTTCCTGGGACCTTTGGAGCAGGCAAAACCGTGGAACACCAATGGTATTGACGGAACGTATCGTTTTATCCGTAAATTCTGGCGTTTGTTTTATAACGACCAGGGACAATGGCTGGTAAAAGACGAAGCTGCGAAACCCGAGGAATTACGCGTTTTGCATAAGACGATCAAAAAGATTGAAGAAGATATTGAAAACTTTTCATTCAATACCGGCGTAAGCGCATTTATGATGTGTGTGAACGAACTCGGAAGTTTGAAATGCAACAAACGTTCAGTGTTACAGGAGCTTGTTGTTTTGATTTCTCCTTATGCCCCGCATTTGAGTGAAGAATTGTGGGATGCCCTGGGCAATGAAAAAGGAACTGTTTCGAAAGCACCATTCCCAAAGTGGGAGCAGCAGTATGTTGTGGACGCCATTTTTGAATATCCGATCCAGATCAACGGGAAAGTTCGCGTAACGCTTCCTTTCGCATTGGATACCGCACCGGCAGAAATTGAAAAAGAAGTGCTGGCGAACGAGGTCGTAATCAAATGGCTTGAAGGAAATCCTCCTAAAAAAGTCATCGTTGTTCCTAAACGTATAGTGAACGTAGTTATATAAAAATAAAGGCCGGCATGAACTTCATGCCGGCCTTTATTTTCTCCTGTTCGTTAATCAATTTTAACTGAACGTTCTGTTACTTTTTCTTCCAACTGGAATTCTCTTGTTTGTTTTTCTCCCTGGCTGGATATTTCCAAAGTATATTTTCCCGCGGCCAGATCATTGGTATCAATTTCACGTCTCAATTTTTTGTCGCCTCTTCCTGCAACTTCTTTGTAGATCACTTTTCCCTTCGCATCCTGAAAAAGTATTGAGGTGCTTGCCCTGTTATACTTATCAATATTCACTTTGATCTTGCCGTCCTTGGAAGCATAAATTCCCGAGTTAAACCCGGTAACTTTTTTGATTTCTTTATCGTTGGCAAATGTTGAGAAAGAAATAACGGAAGCTAATACAAATACGCTGAGAATGGTTTTGAATGAATTTTTCATGGCTAATAAATTATAAAGTTGAAGTTCTGTTGCTGTTAAAGAACATAACAAATGTATGTGTTATACTAGGTACTATGCAATGCAAAGTACATGAATGGTGAATAACAATAATGAGTGGTAATGCGATGCCCATGGGTTACTTCTGCCGGAATAAAACAAAGCCCGTTCAGAACTTTATAGGTTCGAACAGGCTTCGAGTGTGTGTAAACTGGAGGAATAAGTAAGATAAAAATTAGTTGTTGATGAAGTGTTAACAAGTGTGTGTGTAATTCGCTTTTAGTTAAGTTAGTATATAGTGTGTAAAGGGAAATTCTGGTATTTAGACTCGTGTTTGTGTTGTAGGTCACAATTTGTATGAAATTATTTTAAAATATTTTCCTCCCATTCCAATAGTGCTGTTAGTGACATTCCAAATGCCTTGGCAATCATGGCCGCTCGTCCCACCGTCAGGCTGGTATCTCCCGTTTCAATTTTACTGTAAGCTGTTTGGCTCAGCCCAATTTCCTGCGCCATTTGTTCCTGCTTGTAACCGTGCAAAAGACGAAGCTTCTTAATTCTTTTGGCGAGATCATTTGGTGTTTTGGTTTTCATAGCCAACAGCGGGTTTATCGTAAACTTACAGATATTGGTCTCTCTGTAATGATTAGACTATCCGTTTGAATAATCGTCACAGGTTTATCGAATTTAAACGTATCATTTTTGTAGATGGAATTCGCTGAAAATTAATCTGGTCTTATTTTTCATTCTTTATGCGCTGATTTTCAGATTCTTAAAATTTCATTTTTTGGCGAAGTCTTAAACGACAACCCAACTATTTTGAGGTTAGAACCATACCGTACCGTTCGAACCTGATCTTTTTGTACTTTTGTCAACCTATGGCAAAAAAGAAAACGCAAAGCAGCATTTTGGCGAAACCTGATTATTTGAAACCCTTACCTGCCAAAGGCTGGGCAATTATTGCGGGAGTTGTTTTGGTCATTGCGGCGTTGGTATGGTGGAGCGACAATAAGGATGAGAACCAATGGACTTACATTGCGAAAGCGGGTATAAAACTTCCGTTAAAATACGCTGTGCATGGGATCGACGTGTCGCACCATAATGCCCGTATCAACTGGGACAAACTGAAAGAATCCAGGACAGAGGAGATGGGGATTGATTTTGTTTATATCAAAGCCACCGAGGGTGCCACCCATTTAGATAAGGAATTTCAAAGAAACTGGAAGGAAGCCAGGCGTATCGGGATGAAACGCGGTGCCTATCATTTCTACAATCCACGGGTAATGTCAGACCGCCAGGTTGCTAATTTCATAGGTCAGGTTGAATTATTACCGGGTGATCTTCCGCCCGTCCTCGACCTCGAAACCGATGCCCGAAAACCTAATGATATTATCGTGAAAGGCGTCAGGAACTGGCTCGTTCTGATTGAAAAACACTACGGCGTCCGCCCGATCATTTATGTCAATGAACATTTTTACAAAAAATATATAGCGGGAAATTTCGACGATTATCCCCTCTGGCTGGCCGGTTACTCCCGAACACATCTGAACGACCTGGCCGAAGACGCACAAGTGTTATTCTGGCAGCACAGCGAAAAAGGCTGGGCAGCCGGCATTCGCGGTTTTGTTGATTATAATGTTTTCCTGCACGAGAGCGGAGATTGGGAGGCTTTGGGGGAGTAATTCTTCTTAAAACAAGCGATATCTATATGTTATTTTAAACTTATTCTTGGTTTATTCAAAATTCGATTAAAATAGTGTCGAAGAACTTGGGTCATGTTTCCCTATTGTTTCTACATTGTGCTCCGAATCATATCAGCACTATGTTTAACTATGAACCTGACAAAATATCTGGAACGCTTTGATCGGTTACATCACTTGATTGGGAAAAAGTCGACTGGCACCCCTGCCGAATTAGCTGAAAAACTGGATCTCTCCAAAAGGGCGGTGTATGAATACATACGTATCATGAGGGAAATGGGAGCCCCGATTGCCTTTTGCCATGTCAGGCAAACCTATTATTATGAACGTACTGTTGGGTTTAGTATGGTTGCCACGTGATAAAGCCAGCCATGTTAGTTCAGCCGTTTTTATCTTTTATTAATAAGGTAAACCAACCAACGGGTGCGCAAGAAAGGACGAGTATAGATAGTGTTGCATTCAAAGAATAAGCCTATCAATAAATCTAAAAACACACACTTAACATGACCATTCACTTCAAATATTTGATGCTGCATTTTATTGGGTTTATCAAAAATCCAAATGATCCTGATTATGTAGTCCTAACGGAAAGACAAAAGCTTTTACATATTTGCTTTTACTTTCTGTTCATATCTATGGGCATTAGTTTGATTGTTTTTGGGCTGCCTTTGGAGATTGCAGAAAAATTAGGATTGTTTGACGAATTAGTGGAAAAGGATATAAATGTGGGCATAATTGTTAAAACAATTACAGCCATCATTCTGGCCCCGTTTATCGAAGAAATTATGTTCCGGTTTTGGTTAGGATATTTTCGTCATTGGAAATATTTCAAATGGTTATACTATATCTCGGGAGTGGTCTTTGGAGGAATTCATATTTTCAATTACCAAATCAATGATTCTCATTATCTCTTCATTCCATTCATCACCATGAGCCAAACTTTTGGAGGGCTTATGCTGGGTTACATCCGGATTATTTATGGTTTTTGGTATGGCGTATTGTTGCATGCTTTGTTCAACAGCCTTGTGATCGGAGGCTATTTTATTTTTGTGAACCCATTTTAAACAGCACCCATGATGTTATCATTTTATTTCAAAAAGATCGGGTACGGGATTGTGATCCTGGCGTTGGTTATGTTTTTTTTCGTCATGTTAAATTTTGACTTCTTTTCACCATTGATGGAGACATGGGTTGGGGTTCTTAAATGGTTAGGCCTTTGCGGTTTGATATTGCTTACTATTTCCAGAGAGAAAAATGAAACTGCTGAAATCGAAAGGTTAAGGTACCGTTGTTTCTTTCAGACGTTTTTTGGAGCATTTATCAGTATCGTTGTGTTATCCCTGTCCAACTTAATCGTCACGGACGATGTAGTCAGTGTGGATAAAGCCCTGAATTATCTTAAAGACAATGACCTTTTTAAATTTTCAGCTGTTTTTTTGACTGTACATTGGATTTCCTTTCGTTCACAACTAAAAAAATTGACCCTTATTAACTGAATATCGCGAAATCGGTTGATCGGGAATTTTTGTAATGTATTGATCAACTGATTTACGACAAAGCGGATGATTGGTTGAATCCGAAGAATAGATAAATGTATCAGGTTAAAAATAATTTTCTTGATTTCAACCCCTATGATCCTAATAGATATTTTTTCATTCCTCCGAAGCCCATCTTCATTCTTTGATGTTGGGAAGAATGAGACAATAGGCAGAAAGCTATTGGTTTTTAAAAATGCTTTTATTTTGTGTTTTTTGGGCTCTTTTACACTTTTTTTATTTATCACCGTACCGATTGATTCCGTATTAAAATCCAGATTTCACATTTCCTTAATTGAGGATTTTCAGGAACATCATAAGAATTTTCTTGCGTCTAATTCTGAAATGCTTGTTTTGATTAAAACATGTGCCCTCGGGCCATTTGTCGAAGAATGTTTATTTCGACTGCCGCTACTTACAAAATCCTTAAAATTAAGAATACTATTGCTTTTATTATTATTCGAGGACCTTCTTCCAAATCGCTTTCAATTGGATATTTCCATTTTTTGGTACAGTTTCATTTTATTAATCATATTTGGATCAGTCCAATTTCCCAATAATATCGCAGAGGAGAATTATCCCAATATCAATAAAAAGAAAAGTTACAATTATATGAGCTGGGTTTTAACGGCAGCTTTTGGATTGGTACATATCTATAATTTCACCCCGTTGAACTGGTCATTCATTTACCTATACCCATTTTATGTCCTTCCCCAGTTCGTATATGGCGTTGTTTTTAGTTATTTGGCTATCAGATATAATTCGCTTCTGTGGCCGTTGCTTTTACATGCATTCATCAATTCAACCAGCCAGATCCATAAATTGTTAACGGAATTGTTTTAAAGATTAAAACCAATGTGTATAATTTCTTTAAATTTTTGATTATGAAGATATTATAATTTCGCTGACCATATGTTGACCTGGCCGTTGTTGCTGCTTAAAATTTTGAATTATCCGTTTATTCCAAATTTGATTAAAAAACCGACTTCAAAATTAGGCGACTTATTAACTTAGTTCTTACCTTGTTTTCTTAACTTTTCTGTGGAAGGGATAGTATTATGCAGCTGATAATCAATAAATTAATTTCCATTTATCGAAATTTTAAAGATAGTTTCCTTATTATGATTGGTATTTATGGAGGTCGGTTGCTGGCAAAATATTATCCGGATATTAAGATGTGGGTATATAATTTATTTCAGTGAAAACCAGAAAGCGTATATGGTTAGACGTAGACGGCTGTATTTATTTTATCTCTCATTTTTTTGGATGACGACGCATTGCTTTGCACAAGTCAGGCATGTTACGGGAGAGGTGAAAGACTTAAAGGAAGAGCCGGTTTCATTGGCTTCCGTAAGGATTGATGGCGGGACTAAGGGCACACTTACCAACGAAAAAGGGATTTTTGATTTAAAAATGAGAGAATCTGATGCGCAGATATTGGTCATAACTGCCTTCGGATTTCAGACGCAGCGTGTGCGATTGAATGGCCGTATGAAAAATATTTTTATTGTTCTTGAACCTGAGATAAAACAACTGGACACGATTGTTATTTTTCCGGATAGCTCATTAAAAGCTTTGCTAACGAAGGCTTACAGGAGAATAAATGATAACTACCCTCAAAATCCGATGGAATTATTCGGATTTTACAGATCCTTTCACAAATCAGTTCAAAATAACCGGTATCTGAATTTTACTGAATCATCATTACGTATACAACAAAGCGGATACCAGCATGCAAATCAGGATGCGCAAGTGGAGGTGCTCAAAATAAAAAATCTCGTATTACCTCACAGAGATAGTGTAGACAATGTCCGATATTTCGGTGGTGCTTTTATGGCAAATTGGAATGACCCGGTCAAAATGAGAGCTTCATTTTTAAATCCTGTGCATTTTGAGAAACGATTCAGCTATCATTTGGAATCTATTTCAACATATAATCAGGGGAAAGATTCTGTTTATGTCATTCGCTTCAATTCCACGGACAGGGAGGAGACTAAAGAAGGTAAAATCTGGATTGACAAAAAGACTTTGGCCTATCAAAAAATTGAATGGAAAGACAGCGACCCTAAAAATGTTAATCCGCTGATTCCATTGAAGAGACTTACAAGAAACTACCTGACGCTTTACGGCTACCAGGATCAAAAATATGTCTTGAAATGTACTGTAATAAAAGGAACAAACCACAACAAGAAAACCGGGCAGGATATTGAATATGCACTGGAATTTATTACATCTGCCATTAATATAAGCCAGGACATAACACCAATAACATTTGAGAAGCGGCTTAAATTTGGTGAACTGTTTTCCGAAATAGAAAGCAGTAATAATGTAAGTTTTGAGGACGAGTATGCGACAATTGAGCTTGATTCAATAGTAAGATTAGAAAGGCTTGTGATTTCAAAAGAGAGAATTTCAGGATCTGATTTTGGCAGTTTGTCTCTCTATAAAACAGACACCAAAGCCAAGGTACATAGGGTAGTAAAACGTCTAGTGATCAGCTATGCGCTACATACAGCATTCTTTAAATCTTCGGGCAAAGAGCTTGTCTGGTTGGGTCATGTTGGAGATGCAAATAAAAACGCTGGTGAAAATCCTGGATCCCGTATTATTTCGGCAGGCGTGTTCAGCATTGGATATGCGCTGACACCCTACAAGTTATTAAAAATCGATTTTGTTGAAGCATTATTTGCATCCGGTATTTTCAAATCAACAGCAATCAAATTTTATCAGTATTTCCTGATAAAGCAGAAAGGAAATCCGCTGTTTTTGTCAGCGTCGATAGGGCTGTCGGCAGGTAAAGGTGGTATGTATGTTGGCAGATTAAAAGATTCCAAAGGCCTGGTTATTAGTGGAGAAGTTTTGATAGATACCCCAAAGGTTTATTTGGGCGATCGATATGTTAGTAGTATGGCAAGTGCGGGTCTCGAATACCGCATAAAGCGACTTTCCTATTTTTGCGAGCTGAATTATACCCGGAATTTCAGCCGGGAAGATATCCTGATTATTAAGAACAAAAGAAATTTTTTGGTCACAAAAAATATTATCACAGATTATCCGTCCAAAGATATTTTGATTACTCCTGCGAATATCCGTGTTGCAGTTTCTCCTATGTCGATCACATGTGGTGTCCGTATAAAATTTTGATTATCAGGTATTTGTGGTGGAATTATTTATGTATGTTATTTTTAAAAACAGCCAAATAATGATCATGAACCGTGCAAATTTGCAATCGCTCAAAATCGCAACCCGCGTTGTAATTATTATTTTTTCAGGTCGTTTGTTGATGAAATATTATCCTGAAATAAAGAGCTGGGTATTATCATTTTTTTTGTGAAATACCGAACCATTTCATTACCAATCCCTAAATTATTTCCTCTTATGTTTTGACAGGCTTTCAGTTATTATACATTTGTAACTGTTAGCCATTATTAAAATCAAAACCGTATGCAATCAGCACCTGACAGTATCCGTGATATTTTTTATAATCACACGGGAAACCTTATCCATAAGTGGGATCACTATTTTGACATTTATGAAAAATATTTTTCGAAGTATCGGGGGCAAAAAATTAACATTCTAGAGATCGGTATTTCTCACGGCGGTTCGCTGCAATTGTGGAAGAAATATTTTGGTGCGTATGTCCATATTTATGCGATTGACATCAATCCGGATTGTAAGAAGTTACAGGAGGAAAACACGACGATTTTTATCGGTTCTCAAAGTGATAAAGACTTTCTGAGTAGTGTGGTCAGCCAGTTGCCGGAACTTGATTTTATTATTGACGATGGCGGGCACACAATGGAGCAGCAGCTGGTATCCTTCGAAATGTTATATATGAAAGTAAAAGAGGGCGGGCTGTATATCGTTGAAGATACGCACACATCTTACTGGGATGAATTTCATGGAGGTCTGAGAAATCCTGGTTCTTTTATTGAAAAATCGAAAGATCTGGTTGATTCAATTTATGACCATCACGTGGTTGACAAAAGTAAAATACGGATCGATGAAATCACGCGCCATATCAACTGCATATCGTTTTACGACTCCATTGTCGTTTTTGAGAAACAATTACGCAAACAACCTTTTCACAAACAGATCGGAAGGAAAACAATTACACCTTATGAGCCAGTGGAATTAAAAAAGAAAACGATTTTGGATTCGATAAAAGGGATTTTCAAAAAGGAGGAAGCACATCCATTTTCCCTTAACGATGGCGGAATTGAGGAGATCAAATAAATTTTTAATTCTTATTGCCGTTAATACAAAAAGCAGCCAGTTAAGATTTCGTGCTTATCCGGCTGCTTTTTGTGTATAGATCAAAACTTTAAACTAACGGTTCCTGCTGGCTCAAACAGTGAAAGCTGCCTTGTCCCCAGATAATTTCAGTGGCATCTAACGGAATTATTTTCCGGTCGGGCATTGCTTTTTCAAGAATATCAATCGCAATCTGGTCATTTGGATTATTAAATACCGGAACGATCACACCCGCATTACACATCAGGAAATTTACGTAAGAACCCGGTGTCCGGAAGTCGTCGATGATAACTGCTTTTGGCATAGGTATTTCGATGATGTTCAGTTGTTTTCCATTCAACAAACGCATCTCTTTCATCATTTTGAGATTCGTCTGAAGGATATCAAAATTTTCATCATTCGGATCATTTTCTACTGCTGCAATCACCGTGTCTTCGCTGATGAAACGCGTCGTATCGTCAATATGTCCGTCAGTGTCGTCACCAGCAATGCCGGCTTCAACCCAGAGAACTTGCCCGGCTCCGTAATAGTCATACAGATACTGCTCAATTTGCGCCTGATTTAAATGGGCGTTGCGGTTTTGATTCAGTAGACATGATTTGCTGGTGAGGATAGTGCCAGCGCCATTGAATTCAACGGAACCTCCTTCCATAATGATTCCGGGCGTAATAGTCGGCAAATTTAGATACTTCGCTATGGCTTGCGGCGTGCGGTTGTCGTCGTCATAAGGAGGATATTTTCCACCCCAGGCGTTATGGCCCCAGTCAACGATCATCTTTTCTTTTGTATCCGGATTGATCAAAAAAGCAGGTCCATGGTCCCGGCACCAGGCGTCGTTTGTAGGTTTGACTACAAATTCAATTTTAGACAAATCTACGCCGATGGCACCGAGCTGGCTTTCAATAAAATCTTTCAGTTTTTGATCATTTGCCACGATACCGACAATTTCTCCTTCGCTAATAGCCTTGATAAAAGCGAGATATTGCGGATACATTTTTTCAAGTCTGTCGCCCTGCCAGGAAGCGTCGTTATGAGGAAATGTCAGCCAGGTGGCGCGGTGTGGGTGCCATTCGGGCGGAAATGTGAATCCTGCTGCTTTTGGCGTTGAAGAAAGATTGTTTTGTGACACGATCGTATTGGGGTATGAATTGCTGAGATTACTTCAAATTAAAGTACAAAGGTCGCAAAGGTTTTTGAAATGATGTAAAAAAATAGTGTAAGGAAGTGCCAAAAGGACGTGCACGAACAAAAATGTTTTCTTTTAAAACAAAAAATCCAAACACCTTGCGGGTCTGGATTTTTTTTCAAAACGTTGATTAAAGTAAATAGGAGTTAATTATTTGACACAAGAACGTTTTCTACTAAATAAGATCCGTCTTCTGTTGTGAGATTATAAGCAGTTTCAACTTTACGCGCATTGGTCTGTACGATACCGACTTTCCAGGAAGATACCTTTCCCGTTGAGGGCTCGTAGTGATACAACACATCATTTTTTGATAACTGTTTCATCGTTTTATTTCCCCTTTTCGTTTGCACCTGATGCTGTGGTGTTGCTTCTAAAAGCAGGGCAGGGACAAGCGGCCAGGATTCTTTGGAGACCGAAGACTCGTTGACAGGGCGAAGGTATAAGGCTGTCAGCAATGCATTTGGGTTATGGTAAACCTCCACTGTTTTTACCTCAGTTTCTCTACTTTTACCCTTATGGCAGGTCTTTACTTTTTCGCCAACTTTTACTTCACGTATAGGTTTGACAGTTCCGTCGGCCATGGTTACTGTTGCATTAGCGCAAAAGTATTTATCCTGCTTTTTCTCTTTGGAAGAAACCTGTTGAGTTACTTCCTTTTTTATTTCGGCAGTTTCGCCATTTTTAGTCTGAGCTGTTGCAGCAAAAGACAGCAGAGAAAGAAATGGAATAATGATTGTTTTGCGCATAACAGTTTTTTAATTAGGCTTTTGAAACTCGTACGAATACTTTACTGAAAAGGTTAGGTAATCCGCCAAGTGCAATCAGGACAACGCCTGCAATAATTAAAGTTGACATATGCGTGAAATACGCACCGGTTGTCAGAATACCAAGAATCAAAATTGTTGAGAACGGAAGTGAAAAGGCCAGCAGTAACACGGCAAGTTCCATATCAAACGTTCTTTTCTCTTTGGCCATTCCCATGGCATCTTCGCGTAAATTGAAAGCAGAAATATGCGCCAGAGGCCAGAAACTTGCGGCACTCAAAGGAATGACGATGGCAAGCAGGATCATGGATTGATCGGAGATATTTAAAACATAGATCATTCCTGCACTGATCAGCATCGTGCTGCCGGCCCTGAATAAAAGAATACTTGCGACAATACGTTTTTTTCCTTCTTTAAGTTGAACCGCAAGACCGATGAAAACCAGCACCAGTGGTGTCATCATCGCGCTTGTTTTGTCAAAAATTTCAGTGATTACAAAGGGTAGTGTAGAATAATTGATTCCAATGCTTAATAGAATAATGGCAAGAATAATCAGTACATTGATAGGCTCCTGAAGCATATTTCCGAACAGACTTTTAAGTTTTCCTCCTAATTTGGTTTCCTTATCCTGGCTGTTTTTCAGGAACATGTTCATCGCCAGAATGTAAAGAGAAATCAGAACGAAAAATTTATTTCCAACGTCGGCCAATGCGGCAATAGCCAAACTTTTTTCGCCTAAAAATTCAGCAATAAACGGGAAACAGGAAAGTCCCGGAGCCAGAGATGGAATCAACATCATCAGTGTTCTGCCGGTTGGGCTGTTTTTTTCAATACCGAAAAGTGCAAATGCGAGTGGCGCAGAGAAAAACATCAGAAAGTTAAACACCAACGTCACAAGCGGAATGATGAGCATTGACGAGTTCATTTCAATCTTCATCAGTGAGATAAAGATTGTGGATGGCAACGCAACAGAAAGGATGATCTCTTTAATACCGTTGGTCTGCTCCTTACTTTTAAACTTCCCGCGGAGAAGTAATCCCAATGCAATCAGTAAAAGTAAAGTAATGGTTTTTTGTAAGGCATCACTCATGGTTAAAGATTTTTATTGACTGGATACCGGAAAAAAAATCCGGCGTACTAAAATGAATGGAAAAAAGTATTGGCTGGTTTTCTGGAATGCAATATCCGGTTGGATATACGTCCGGAAAACCAGCCATCTTTCAGGTAATGGTGGATTAACTTATGGTACCAAGGGCGCTTACGAATGCTTTCATTTCGTCCATTGTACCCATACTAACACGTAACCAAGGCTTGTTCTGAATATCAAATGCACGGCAGGAGATATTTTTTGCAGCCAGTTTGGTCAGCATATCTTTACCAGGAATATTGATAGGGAAAATCACGAAGTTGGTGTAAGACGGGATGTATTTGTAACCCATTTTATCAAGATTGCCAAGAAGATATGTTTTTGCTTCGTGGTTCATCTTACGTGTCATCACCTGGAATTCGCTGTCATCCATAGCAGCAGAAGCAGCAGCGATTGAAGTATAAGATATACCCATACCACCACGCGTGATTTTTTCGATTTGTTTAATAAACGTTGGTTGTGCAGCGATGTAACCCACACGAATACCAGCCATTCCCATGATTTTTGAGAAAGTACGTGCAATAATTACATTTTTGTTTTTCTGAAGCAATCCAACCATACTTTCAGTATCCGCACCAACGGCTAGTTCGATGTATGCTTCGTCAACGAAAATCGGCACTTTTTCAGAAACGCGCGAACAGAAGTCTAACAAGTCCTTACCGGTTGTGATCGCACCCGTTGGGTTGTTAGGGTTACAGATGTAAACAAGTTTAGTGTCTTTGTCAACAGCAGCTTCCATCGCTTTCAAGTCGTGGGAGTGGTTATCTGTTACCGGAACAGCTTTCCAAGTTGCGCCAACAGATTTTGCAACCTGAACAAGTGACATATAACAAGGATCAGCAGAAACAATATTTCCACCGTGCATGAAAAGTACCAAAGCTACTTTTTCCAACAGATCCGAAGATCCAGGACCCATCATGATGTAGTCTTTCGAAACGCCTTCTTTTTTAGCGATTTTATCAACCAGATCATTCATTTCTTTCCATGCATAGCGGTTTCCACCAGCTACTGAATCACAAACAGCCTTTTGAGCACTTTTTGGTGGGCCGTATGGGTTTTCGTTGGCACCGATACGGATCATTTTAGAAAGATCTGGTTTTTTGTCCAGGAAGTGCTCACGCACCATTGGGCTACGGTAAATGCGGTTTTCAGGATCAAGTGATAATGGCATGTCGTCGAATGCACCACCAAAACTCATGTGAGGAGCCAGGGTCATACCACCAAGAGCCAATAAGCCTGATTTTAACAAATTGCGACGGTCGATTTTTTGAGTCATTGTAATAGTTTTTTAGTAATGGGATTGTAAAGATTAAGCAAATGGGTATTAGAAAAGCAATGAATAAAAATTGAAATAAGTCAGCCAGGAATTCACCTGACTGACTGGTAGTTTTATTGTGCCTGAACCTGCGAGAACCTTGTAAAAGATACTCCCTTGTAAGTTCCGGTCCATGATATTCTCGCAAGTGAACCTTTAACGGGCGCGGCGATCCCTAATTCTGCCCAGGTTTTGTCCAGTGAGACTTTACCGTCCGCGCCAGAAGTTACTTCACCTAATACAGCTCCTGTTCGCATGGTGATTGCCACTTTTACACCTGAAACAGGTATTGAATCAATACCAACTGTGTTGTTCAGGATTCCGCTTTTATCTAATTCTAAAATTGTCGCAGAAAGTGTCAGTTTTGTGGAGGCGGCCGGGTATCCAACGGCTGGATCTTTTTCCTGAGGATATCCGAAAGGTGCTCCGATAATGTTCACAACAACTGGCGCGACTGTGGCGTCTACCCATGGATCTTCTTCTTTACAAGCGGTGAAAGCAGCACCGGCAAGCAGACAGATAACCAGAATTTTGAAATGTTTTTTATATGAATTCATTTTCAGTTTTGTTAAGTCGATCACTTAATTTTTCCGGTTTGGATTATTCAGCCCACCAAAGTTTTGTTTTCATATCATCTTTGCCACCAAGCAAGTTGACGCCGCCTTCAACGCTTTCTTTATTAAGAGAATACTCGTTGGTTGAATATGTAAACCTTGTTGGCAAAACACCGTCGTTGTTCAACACTGCGCGAACATCAGGTGCCGGGAATTTTGGCAAGCCCGTGCGGCGCCATTCTGCCCAGGCTTCGATACCCTGACCAAACAATGCCACCCACTTTTGCTCCATGATCTTCTCTTTTGTGGCCGTTCCAAGTTTAGCAAGGAATGCCGCAGGAGGCGTCAGGCCATATTGTGTAAAAGAAGCATTGACAGCAGTTTTGAAATAGGCATCTGCGTCACCGGTAATGTCTCCATCAAAAGCAGCTTCCGCAAGAATGAAGTTTAACTCAGCAAAAGTCATGATAACTTCTGGTGCAGTTGCTTTCGTAAAATAATTTCCAATCGTAGAACTTGATGAGAGGAAAGTAGTAGCAATCGCATCTGGCAAACCATTCGGGTGACCTTGGTAAACTCCGTCCTTGTTTGGGTTACCATAAACCATAATTCTTGTATCACCCATGGAATTCATCTGATCAACCAATGTTTTACTCAAATTCCAGTCCGTACGACCGCCTTGAATAATGATCTGGTTCCACTCGTTGTTACTTGGCAAAACTGCTGAACAGTTCAGCTGAGCGTTGTCCGCATTTGTAGTGAAAATCGGATAGGTTGTCGCGTCTCCAAGAATCTCCGTAAAAACAGCTTTTGATTCTGCCGGTTTCTTTTTCGCCTGACGATTAGCAAGTCTCAAACGAAGTGAGTTTGCGAACTTTTTCCATTTTAATACATCACCGTTGTAAACAATATCACCTGCAACGGCCGGACCGCCAACGGTCAATAATGAATTTGCTGTTTTTAGATCCGCCAGCATCGCTGCATAAATAGCTTCCTGAGAGTCATATTTAGGCGTATAAATCGGTGTCTCCGCTGTTCCCTGAATCGCTTCTGAGTAAGGAATCGGTCCGTACATATCTGTAAGCAGCGAGAAAACCCAGGTTCTCATCACCATTGCAACACCTACATAATTTGCGTTTGGTGTTGCGCCGTCTGGTGAGGAAATTGTAATGATGCGTTGAAAGTTAACCTGTGCATCATTGTAAAAACCTTTCCAGTTATTGTTTGTTACTGCAACAGATACCGTGTAATCATCACCTTCGTTGGAATAAATATTACGAGTCAGATGCTGCATGTAAAGTTCGGCCGCATCAATGTTGATACGCTCAAACCGGTCTCTGTGTCCCCAGTAACGGTCAATTGAAGATTCAAGGCCTGAGGTTAGAAGATACTGTGCCTTTACCAGCGTTGGATCGTTCGGATTGGAGTTTAATTCTTCAAAATCCTTGGTACAGCTGTTCATCGAGAACATCGCAGCTGTCAGCGCAAGTATTAGTGGTTTATATGCTATTTTTCTCATAATGAAAGTCGGTTAAAAGATCCCGGATCAACAGGAAGATTAGAATGAAAAGCTTAAATTAACACCCATACTTCTTGAACTCGGAAGCTGGCCATAACCAAATCCCTGCGCGTTTCCGCCTTTTGAATCAAACTCAGGATCCACATGCGGTGTGTTTTTGAAGATCATCCATACGTTACGTCCAACCAGTGAAAGTTTAGCAGTCTGGAAGAATGTTTTCTTCAAAAGGTAAGGAGGCAGGCTATATCCAAGTGTCAATTCACGTAGCTTCACATAACTTGCGTCGAAAATTGCTGCTTCGTGGTAGTTACGAGGATTGTTATAAGCGTAAAACTCTTTTGCAGGAATGATGATATCATTTTTTGCGAATGTTCCATCAGCCATTTGTTTAACACCGTCTCCGATCACACCTTCTTCACGCCCGATAGCAGTTTCTTCATACTGACCAGTCCAGCGACCTGTTCCTGTTCCTTCGTCGAAAATATCACCGCCCATACGAACGTCAACCAAAGCTGAAACGGTTACACCTTTGTAGGTAAATGTATTGGAAACACCACCTGTCCAGTCTGGCTGGATGTTGCCAAGTTTGATTGTTCCAGGTGCAACTTGTGGTAAACCGTTGGCATAAATTACTTCGCCATCAGGTGAGCGTAACCAGCCTTTTCCGTAGTAAGTACCATAAGCTTCTCCGATTCTTGCTTCTGATGTCATACCGCGTTGTGTAGCAAGCGTGTAGGTTGTAAGACCCTCTGCAAGTGCGACAACTTTATTTTTGTTTTTAGCAAAGTTAACTGCGATATCCCATGAGAAGCCATTTGATAATTTAACCGGGTTAGCAGTCAACATAATCTCAACTCCTTTGTTAGTGATCTCTCCCGCATTTAGAACGCGGGTGTCATAACCACTTGCTTTTGAAATCTCAACTGCAAGGATCTGATCTCTCGTACTCTGACTGTAATAAGTCATATCAAGACCTATTTTTCCTTTAAAGAATCTCAAATCAGCTCCAAATTCTTTACCCGTTGTAATTTCAGGCTTTAAAGTAGCGTTTGCGATTTTTACAGCCTCAGCAAATTTACTCATGCTACCATTCCATGAACCGTTCGCAGTGAAAGTCTGCTGCAAGGCGTATGGATCCGCATCATTACCCACTTGCGCTAAACTTGCACGAAGTTTTGCGAAACTCAGAACATTGCTTTGTACATCAAAAATGTCTGTCAGTACGGCGCTTAACGAAACGGAAGGGTAGAAGTAAGAGTTGTTGTTCGAAGGCAATGTACTTGACCAGTCATTTCTTGCTGTCAAATCCATGAACAATTGATTTCTCCAACCGATTTGAGCTGCACCAAAAACACTCTGGTTTTCCGACTTGGTGATTGTACTTTGGATGGTGTTCAAACTCGGGATTGAGTTTGCTGCGTTGTATACGCCATCTACAACCAGCTCACCAACTGCGAAATAGTTTCTCTTGTAATTGTTGGTTCTTTTGATCGCACCAGCCTGAAGATTTAAAGCAAAATCTTTCGTTACATCTTTGTTGAATGTGAAAATAACGTCTGTATTTGTTTCCTGATTCCGCAAAACTTCCTCGTTATATCTGCCAGGTGTTTTAGTGCCGTTTCTTACTCTTTCAAAGTTTGTAACATTGATACGGGTATCACTCCAAACGTCTGTTCCTGTCCGAAGCATCACGCTCAATGAAGGAAGGATTTTGTAGTTGAAAGAAATATTTCCCAATAGTCTGTCTTTGTCATTTCCACTTGTAAGATTTCTCTGAGAGAAATAGGGGTTAGTGAAGAATGTATGCTGCCAGTTTGGCGGATCAGTATCTCCTGGGATTTGATTGTGCGTAGAAGTATACTGTTCGTAGTTACGAAGCTGTTTCCAGGATACGTGTCTGTGAGCCCAGATAAATTCCTGGCCAGATGTATATCCGCGGTTATCAGCACCTGACTTGATGTATTCAGCAGATAGCGCTACACTGAAATTCTTGGTCATGTTATAACCAGAGTTAATTTTCATATTGTAACGGTGGAAATCATTGTAATAAGCGATCCCGCTCTGTTTTGTATGACCTAACCCTAAACGGAAATAACCTTGGTCGTTTCCACCTGAAACAGCGACGCTGTTTGAAATTGTGCTACCAGTGTTCCAGAATTCATCCCAGTTGTCTGGCTGCGGAGTTAACGGAGCTACATCATTTCCTGTCCACCATTGTCTTACTAAACGGCCGTCCATCGGTGCTCCCCAGCTTTCATCTGTTCCTGCCGTTCCTGAAAGAGGTGCAGTCGGTCCGTAAGCCGCGCGGTATTGTTGAATTTCGAGCGGGTCGGTGATTGCGCCGCTCCATCCATTGTTATACCAGGTTCTGTAACCATTTCCACCACCATAAGTGTTTTGGAATTTAGGCTTGATCCATGGGCGCTCAAAGGTTACGTTAGAATTGACTTCAACGCCAATTCCTTTTGTGCCTTTACCATTTTTGGTAGTTATCAAAATAACACCGTTGGCTGCACGAGAACCATATAAAGCTGCTGCGTTCGGACCTTTCAAAACAGAAATCTCTTTAATGTTATCAGGGTTAACTTCTGACATACCGCCACCATACTGGTTTGATGTAGATGTTGCTGACGCCTGTTGCATCGGCACACCGTCAATTACAATAAGAGGCTGGTTGTTACCGGAAATAGAACCAGCGCCACGGATCTGGATGGTAGAACCACTTCCAGGGCCGCCGTTCGACTGAATTCTCACACCGGCAATCTTGCCGGAAAGTGCGTTTGCTACGTTCGTTGAACGTGATTCAGTAAGGCTTGAACCTTTCACTTCCTGAACCGTATATCCTAATGCTTTTCTTTCACGCTCAATACCAAAAGCTGTAACCACAACTTCTGCCAATTGGCGCGTGTCAGCATCTAATTTGATGTCAAAAACAGATTGGTTCCCAACAGGAATCTCTTTAATTAAAAAACCAACATAAGAAACAACCAAAACGCCGTCGCCAGGAATAGAAAAAGAGAATTTTCCGTCAGCATCAGCATTTGTACCCGTATTTGTGCCTTTGTAAATAATAGAAGCACCAGCTAGTCCCAGACCATCATCGGCCGCAGTTACCTTTCCACTAATTTCGCGCGTTTGTGCATTGACAATCGGAGAAAGCAGACAGGCCCATAAGAACAATAGTAAAGTTTTACGCATGGGAATCCGGTTAAATTAATTAGGTGAGTACTATTAGTAGAGTCGGTAAAAAAAGTTATGGCTGTGGTGTCCACGTTTCTGTGCGCCGCACACACTTTCGCATGGACAGAACAGCACAGCCATAAGCTTACAAAACTGCTTTTCCGGAAAGCAATACCCTCTTAATCGAGGACAAACAGTGGAATCTTTCTGAATACTGGCAACCAGGTCCAGGTTTTGATAAAAATGTTTGTCCACGCTGACAGGTAATTCATTATTAATATTTTCTGTAAAAAGGCAGAACTTCTTTGCTGTCGTCCCTTCGGGATCGAACAGATTTAGAGGATCGTGTTCCCCTTCTTACACTAGATATATTCAGTGCGGCTGGAATATATCTGACAGTTAAGAAGTCTAGTCATTCGTTTAATGACATTTCAAATATACTGACAAAGTGAACAAATGCAAGAGAAATTATTTAAAAATTGAATTTTATTGCAATAATAATTGGTTGATAGAGGTTATTGGCGAATAACATTGCATTTTACTTATATTTAATTAAAATTATCTTACTTTGATCCAATCTATAAGCTTAATAGAGTTAATCTTAAACAAAGTAGTTCGAATTTTATAAGTTCTAAATTTACCTATATACGCATTAATTTTTGTAAAAACGCGGAAATTGAGTTTAAATTTCGTTAAAATAATTTATATTTTTTGCAAAAATTAAGAAAATAGGTTTTGAATAATGTGAAAACGAAAAAAGGATTGCACAGGGCAATCCTTTTGTAATATCGGAATAATTATATTTGTGGTAACTTATTTTCCGTCGAGGTAACGACTTAGGATTGGTTTGTAGGAATCCACGCGTCGGTCACGGAAGAATGGCCAGGTTGTTCTGTAATGATCCAGTTTTTGCAGATCGATTTCTTCAACGTGAACAATTTCTTCAATGTGCGGAGCGAGATATAACAGACGTCCATGTGGGTTAGCGATAAAGGAGCCGCCCCAGAATTGCTGGTCAGCTTCCCGGCCAACACGATTAACCGAAACAACGAAAACGCCATTAGCCACTGCGTGACTCCGCTGGATTGTTTGCCATGCGCCATATTGTTCGTCGTTGATAACCGGGTCCGTTTCATTGGTATCCCATCCAATGGCTGTTGGATAGAACAAAATTTCGGCTCCCATCAAACTTGTGATACGGGCTGCTTCAGGGTACCATTGATCCCAGCATATCAAAACGCCTATTTTAGCAAATTTTGTATCGAAAGTCCGGTATCCGTTTGTGTCAGATTCTTCCAGTGACGCATCACCAGGCGTGAAATAAAACTTCTCATAGTAGCCGGGATCATCCGGAATATGCATTTTACGGTACTTTCCTAAATATGACCCGTCCGCGTCAAGAACTGCGGTGGTGTTATGATATAAACCATGGGCACGTTTTTCAAATAAAGAAGCAATAATAACGACACCCAGTTCTTTTGCCAGCGAACTTAAAGATTCCGTGGAAGGACCAGGTATGGCTTCTGCGAGTTCAAAGTTTTTGTGGTCTTCAACGTCGCAAAAATATAATGATTTAAAAAGCTCCTGCAAACAAACAATTTGTGCTCCTTTTGCAGCCGCTTCTCTTATTTTAGACTTAGCTTTTTCAAAATTATCTTCTACATCCGCGGAACAGCTCATCTGAACGATTCCGATATTTACTTTCTTGTTCATTCCGGTTGTTTATGTTGATTGAGTAATCGGATTTAAAAACATTATTTACTGAATGGAAGTTCTTTGATATCAAAATCGAAGGAGAGCTTGTTCATGCAATTGAAATGTTTTTTTGGACATTGTTTATAACCGATCTTGGAACAAGGACGGCAGTCGAGGTCATTATTTTCTATTACTTCAAAAGCCGTTTTGTAAGGATACATGCCAAAAGCAGGCACCGTATTGCCCCAGATTGAATAAACTTTCTTTTTAAACGCTGCGGCCACATGCATCAATCCGGTATCATGGGAAAAAACGATGAATGATTGTTCTATCAGCGATGCGGATTGATTGAAATTATATTTTCCACAACCGTTGAAAATCAACCTGTCGCCAATTGCCTTCCTGATTTCTTCCCCCGCTTCGAAATCTTCTTTTCCACCCAATAAGATGATCGGGGAATTAATTTTCCTGCATAGTTCGATCATCCGGTGAACCGGAAGTTTTTTAGTCGTATGCTGTCCGCCGATAGCATAGGCTACAAAATCTTTCTGGTGCGTTTCTGGAATCCAGTCTCTTTCTACTTTGTCTTTATAGGGAATAAAATAATCCAGACCGAGATCATCATTTTTGACGCCTAATGGTATAACCGTGTCCAGATACCGGTCCACGATATGAATGTCCGGCAGATAATTTATTTTAAACTGTGTTTGCAGCCATTTCTGCGCATTCAATTTTTTGAAAGAAAAGGACCGCTGGAAAAGTGCCAGTTTGATATGCAGTGTTCGTAAATTGGTATGCAGATCGATGATATAATCAAAGTTTTCAGCACGCAATTCCTTGATCATTTTATTCAGACTCCCATCCAGCAGCCAGATTTTATCCACATTAGGATTATCTTCCAGCAGAAAACCGAATTTACTTTTGGTGAAATAATGAATTTCAGCTTCCGGATATTGCTGTTTCAGACAACGTATAACGGGAGTAGTCAGAACGATATCGCCGATCGAGGAAAAGCGGAGGATTAAAAACTTGACAGGTTTGTTCACGATTTATCTTTTACTTCCAATGTTTGATCCCGGTGCAATACTTGCGGCCGTTTGTGTTTCCAACGTTTGTGGCTCCACAGCCAGTTGTCCGGTTGCCTTACAATATCCTCTTCTAAAAACGAAATTTGTCTTTGAAGAATATAATTTGTCGGCTCTTGTTTCGGGGTTTCTGTGATAAGCCGGAAATAGAATTTGTAAAATCCCCGCTTAAAATTATTCCTTAAAACACCCATATACAAGACTGGTGCATTAAGTTTTCTGGCGATAAGCTCAACGCCACGAAAAACGCCCGTGTCCTGGTTTAAAAAAGTTGTCCAGTAAGCACGTTCCGGCGCAGGTGACTGATCATTGATGAGGATAAAGAGAAACGGTTTTTCACGCGGACTTAATGCACGCTGAAAAGCTTCTTCCATGGGCACCATTTCTGTACCAAACTGCGTCCGGACATCCTTAAACCAGTTGTCAAATGTCTGGTTGGCAAGCTGATGGTATACTACAACCATTTGATAACGAAAACGGACCGAGCCAAAAAGGTTGAGCATTTCCCAGTTTCCGAGATGCCCGGCTACAACGACCAGGTTCTTTTTCTGAGCATAATAGTAATCCAGAATATCTGAATCCGCTTCAAAGCGACTTAGTAAATCACTTTTGGAAATGCTTCTTAATTTGATCGTTTCAAAAATGATGTCTGTAAAGTTCTGATAGTATTTTTTCGCGATTGCCCGGATCGTGTTTTCATCTTCCTGTGGGAAACTGTTTCGGAGATTGGTTAATATCACCTTTTGACGATAATGAAATACATCAAAAATGAAAAAGCGAAGGATGTCGGAGAGGCGATAGATGGATTTCCAGGAAAATCTGGAAACGCCGTCCAGGAGTTTAATGATAATGCGGGTAAGGAAATTTTCCATACATGACTTACTTAAAATGACCGTGTTGGTATGAATAACCGCACTAGTCATTTTAGAAGGAGATATGGAAATGGCCCGTAACTATCGCCGGGGTACTAAATCTAGTAATTGTTCAGGCTTCAGACATTCGGGTTTACAATGTTTCCAGCGTCTGTGGCTCCACAACCAATTGTGTGGCTGAAGTCTGATATCCTGTTCCAAAATCTGAATCTGCTTTTCCAGAATCCCGTTGACAGGGACTTCCTTCGGCTTCTCGGTTATCGTTGTAATGTCAACATGATAATAACCTCTTTTGTTCTCGATTTTGCTGAATTCTGCGTATAGTACAGGAAGATTCAGTTTTCTTGCAATTGCCTCAACACCACGGAAAATTCCAGTATCCTGATTCAGGAATTTAGTCCAAAAAGCGGTCTTCGGATTTGCAGACTGATCGTTGGCAAGAACAACCACAAAGGGTTTTTCGCGGGGTGTTAAGAGCTCTTTGAAAATCTTATCCATGGGCACCAGTTTCGCCCCGAATCTTGTGCGATAATCAAGAAACCATTTGTCAAAAGCCTTGTTTTGCAAAGGCCTGTAAACCACGATACAATCATGAGAAAATTCCAGCGAAGAAAACAAATTGGCAAGTTCCCAGTTTCCACGGTGGCCCATGAGAAAAATGGCGCTTTTATTTTGTTTATATAAATCGTTAACAATAGTCAGATCACCCTGAAGCCTTTCTCTGATCACTTCCGGAGACGCAGTGCGAAACTTTAAAGTTTCAAGGATCAGGTCGGTGAAATGAATGTAAAAGTTTTGTGCAATGACTTCAAGTTCTTTTGCTGATTTGTCAGGAAAGCTGTTTTTAAGATTTTCATCAATAACTTTTTTGCGATAACCTATCACATCAAAAATCAGCCAGCTGAGCGCAGTGGATACCCGGAATGTATTTTTCCAGGAAAGGCCGGCAATGGAATTCAGAAAGAAAATTGAAGTTTTTGCAACTAGTTTATTCATATATAATTTTTTGCAATATTACATATAACGTATGTGTATTAAAAATTAGCATTTGTTTTTAAAATTAGCTAGCTTCACTAGACCAATCAAAAGCGTATCTGTGTTAGAAAGCTTATTTGACATAAAGAATGATCGTCGCCTCAGCGTATATCTGTATCGGATGGGATTCGGTATGTGGCTGATGTATCTGGCACTTGGCGCGCCTGCGCTGCATGCCTACAAACACTACCGTCTGGACTGCGGAGTTTTTTCCGTTGTATTGATGGTGGTGGGATTGTCAGCTTCTATGGTTTTTGATTATTTCCACAACCGTGAAGCTTATGAGTATAAGAAAAAGTGGCTTTTTGTAAGCTACCTTGTACTTGCAGGCGTTATTTATTTCTTCATTTTATAAAGAACATTACCAACAAACGGATCTCTTATTAAATCTGCTTGTTCACTATTTCTTCAATTTTCTGAAACGTTAAACCAGGAAGCGCTGCAACTTTTCCAATGACGATAACGGCTGGGGATTTGATTTCTGCTTCTTTGGCCAGCATTAAAATATTTCCAATCGTTCCTAAAACAATTTTCTGCTCCGGTAACGATCCGTTTTGAATGATGGCGATGGGTTCGTCAAATTTATCAAGATCAGCATAAATCGTAATAATTTCTTCCAGTTTATGCGTGCCCATTAAAATCACAACCGTCGCAGAAGAGCATGCTGCCCAGGGAAGATCTGCGGATAGTTCATGAGATTTTGTCGTTCCGGTAACAACCCAGAAGCTTTCGCTCACGCCACGTGAAGTCAAAGGAATTCCTGCCAGAGCCGGAACCGCATAAGTACTTGAAATGCCGGGAATTACTTCCGACTCAACACCATATTGGGCAGCATATTCGATTTCTTCATAACCACGACCGAAAATAAAAGAATCGCCGCCTTTCAAACGGATAACTTCGCCGTATTCGCTGGCAGAAGCTACAATCAGTTTATTGATTTCATCCTGTCCGCAGCTAACTTTCCCAAAGCGTTTTCCAACATGAATTTTTAAACAATCTTCCGGACAATGATCAAGGATGGACGGATGCACAAGCGCATCATAAAGCACAACTTTTGCAGTTTGTAATGCTTTAATTCCTTTTAAAGTGATCAGATCAGGATCGCCGGGACCGGCACCGATTAATGTAAGTTTCATGGGGAAATGGCTGTCGGCTTTCGGCGATCAGCTGTCAGTGGGTTATTTAATACGAATTCCTGGCTTATGCGGAAATCGATGAATAGGAGAAGATTAGTAATTAGTGCGAGAAGTCAGTTTTTAAAATTTGACTTCTCGCACTAAACTAAATATTAGCTACCAATTGATAGCGGACTGCCGAAAGCCGACAGCCACAATATTATGAATCTTTTCCGAACGAAAGTTCCTGCAAAACAGGTTCTCCTGTTTCCATTAACTGAGCTCCGCGTGTATTTCGAACGAAGTTCAAAAAGTCTTCTGCTGTTTTTACAAAATAAGTGGCAAATTCTTCGGTTGGTTCGAATTTGTTGATACTGAAAGCAAGCGAACGGAAAGGTGTTTCTTCTGAATCCGGAAGAACGTATTCAGCCGGAATTTCATATTTGAATTCTTTTCCGAAGTTACTTTCGAAATCGTTGATGATGCCATACTGTGTATTTGTGCTCACATCTTTCGTCATCAACAATCCTTTTGCACCCGTGATCAAAACATTATAAGCATGATAAATCGCATCAGCCCAGATTTTTGATTCGAAGTTTTCTTTGGCAAGATTTAACTTTTCCTGTCCTTCTGTGATCGTCGTAGCTACTAAATCCACCAAAACGCTGGCACATTCACCAACGCCGATTTCAGTTTTGAATATTTCGTCATGATCCCAGTCGCGGTAATCATCTTCCTGAATTGTAGAAAGATCTGCAATTGGTTTCAAAAGCTGGAAGAAATAATTCTTAGTCTGACGTGCGTAATATTGGTTGAAATATTCTCCGTCGTACGCATTTGACTCGTAATCGTTGAAGATCGTACGAAGTGCTTCCGGTCCTCGTTTCGCAGGAACCTTAATCACTTTATCGCCAATCAAACCAATTCCGTCTCCGGAAAAGCCACCACCTAACAAAACCTGAAGAGCTGGCAAAACCAGTTTTCCATTTTTAATAGAGCTTCCGTGGAAACCAATGTTAGAAGCGTTATGCTGGCCACAGCCATTCATACAACCGCTGATTTTGATCTTGATATCCTGGTTGTAAATCATTTCAGGAAATTCATCCTTCATGACATCTTCCAGCACACGCGTGATTCCGTAACTGCTCGTGATGGCAAGATTACAAGTATCTGTTCCCGGGCAAGTTGTAATGTCCATCGTGCTGTCAAAACCAGGGTTGACCAATCCTAATTTTGCAAGTTCATTATATACTGATACAAGGTCTTCACCTTTAATAAAACGAAGAATATATCCTTGGTTAACCGTTACACGGATATCATCGGCAGCATATTGACGTACAATATTAGCCAAAGAACGCGCAGTGTCAGAATGCATATCCCCTAACAAAACACGTAATTGAACCGCATACCAACCTTTTTGTTTTTGTTCAAGAGTATTGGTTTTCAACCATTTTGTGAATTCAGAAATGTCTGAAACACTTTCAGAAGCAATTTTAAAAATTTCTTCTTCACTCAACGATGGGCGAGGAGCGTGGTTGATTGATTCTGCTTCGTTGGTACCGAATAAATCATCCGGAATCTGGAAAATTTTGTTTTTTACGGCAATGCGTTCTTCCTCCACTTTCGCCATCATTCCTTCCAATCCAAGATCGTTCAAAAGGAATTTCATACGCGCTTTATGGCGACGAACACGTTCTCCGTAACGGTCAAAAACACGAAGCAAGGCTTCAATGAAAGGAATAACATCTTTTTCTTCAAGGAATTCAAAAGCAGTTTGTGCAGAGAAAGGCTGCGCGCCTAAACCTCCGCCAATCAAAACTTTGAAACCTTTTACTTCTTCTCCTGCTTCGTTTGTTCCCATTTTGGCAATCAGGCCAACATCGTGAATAAACGCCAGGGCAGAATCTTTTTCAGAAGAAGAAACCGCTATTTTGAATTTCCTTCCCATATCCTGATTGATCGGATTGCGAAGGAAATAAGTAAAAATCGAATGTGTTATTGGTGTAACATCAAAAGGTTCGTCCGGGTCAATACCTGCTACCGACGAAGCCGTTACGTTACGGATTGTATTTCCACATGCTTCTTTCAGCGTAATTCCAGCATCTTCCAGGTCCGACCAAAGTTGTGGTGAATCCGAAAGTTTTACAAAGTGCAGCTGAATATCCTGACGCGTTGTTGCATGCAAATTTCCGGTAGCAAATTTGTCGGAAGTATCTGCAATGCGAACAAGCTGATCCGCCGTGATACGTCCATAAGGCAGTTTAATACGGATCATCTGCACGCCTGGCTGGCGCTGACCGTATACACCGCGCGTCAGACGAAACTTACGAAAAGCTTCCTCCGGCGTTTCACCCGTATTAAACGCATTGATCTTGTTTTGTAAATCAACAATATCACGTTTTGCTGCGGCTGATACTTTGTCTGTAATTACTAAATTATTCATGGTGATGTATTCTTATAACCTATCGGAATAGTATATTAACTGTATATCGGGAAAAAAGGTGCGGGAGATCCGCTCCTTTTATTCAACCATACAAGCGCCTACGGTAACATTCGACGTTTCGTCAATCAGAATAGCAGCGCCATTGGCTCTGTTTTGCTGATATGGGTCGTAAGCGATCGGTTGCGCTGTTCTTAAAACAATTCTTGCGACATCGTTTAATTTCAAACTTTCAACCTCATCCAGTTTTTCGTAGGAATTGATATCGATCTGATATTCTATGCTTCTAACAGAGCATTTTGTTCTTGCAGTTCCGTGCTGAAGGAGATATTTGTCGCCGGCTTTCAGTGTCTTGCGGTCATCCATCCAGCAAACCAATGCTTCGATGTCCTGACTTACGATTGGCGAATTGTCAACTGAAACGATCATATCACCGCGGCTGATGTCCACATCGTCTTCCAGAAGAATGGTAACCGATTCAAAAACGCCTGCTTCGATAATTTCCTGTCCGCCGAATTCAATTCTTGCGATCTTTGATTCTGTGCCGGACGGCAAAATTTTAACAGCTTCGCCTTTTCTCAAAGAACCGCTTTGCAAACGGCCCGCATAACCACGGTAATCATGTAATTCCTCAGTCTGAGGACGGATCACATATTGTACAGAGAAACGTCCGTCTGTCGTGTTTTTGTCTTTTAAAACATTTACGGTTTCAAGGACTGACAACAATGTTTCGCCTGTATACCAAGGCATATTTTTAGATCTGTCAACAATATTATCTCCGTTCAGCGCGCTAACCGGGATAATCGTCAAATCTTTAATGTTCAGTTTCTGGGCAAGATCCTGGTATGTTTTAGCAATTTCCAAAAACGCATCTTCCGAATTGCCAACCAGATCCATTTTATTGATCGCCACAACCACGTGAGGAATTCCCAACATGGAAGCAATCAGCGAGTGACGGCGGGTTTGTTCAGCAACACCATGACGGGCATCAACCAGAATAATCGCCAGATCTGCATTCGAAGCACCAGTAACCATGTTACGGGTATACTGAATATGTCCCGGCGCATCGATCGAAATAAATTTACGGTTTGGCGTCTGGAAATATTTGTAAGCTACATCGATCGTAATGCCTTGTTCACGTTCAGAACGAAGTCCGTCCGTTAAAAGAGCCAAATCGATTTCACCATCATTTCGGCTTTTGCTGGCGCGTTCGATGGCTTCCATCTGATCTGCCAGAATATTTTTTGTATCAAAAAGCAAACGCCCGATTAACGTACTTTTACCGTCGTCTACGGAACCTGCTGTTATAAATCTTAGTAAATCCACCTTGTTTTAATTATGAATGAGAGAATGATAGAATGAGTGAATGGGCTCTGATGAGCTTTCTGTCAGTTTCTCATTGTTTAGAAATATCCTCCTTTTTTACGGTCTTCCATCGCAGCTTCTGTTTGCTGATCGTCGATGCGGGTTTCGCCGCGTTCGCTGATTCTGGAAACTGTGATTTCAGCAATTACTTCTTCCAATGTTGCTGCGCTTGATTCCACGGCTGCGGTACAAGTCATATCACCCACCGTACGGAAACGAACTTGTCTGGTTACAATCTGATCTTCCGGATCTTTTTCGATTACCGGCGTATTGTATAACAGACGTCCGTCGCGCAAAATACACTCACGTTCGTGAGCGAAATAAATGCTTGGAAGTGTAATTCCTTCTCTTTGAAGATATGCCCAAACGTCTAATTCAGTCCAGTTGGAAATCGGGAAAACACGTACGTTTTCGCCTTTATGAATGCGCCCGTTGAAAAGGTTCCAAAGTTCAGGTCTCTGACGTTTTGGATCCCATTGTCCGAACTCATCGCGGAAAGAGAAAATGCGCTCTTTCGCACGTGCTTTTTCTTCATCACGACGCGCACCACCGATGCAGGCGTCAAATCCGAATTCTTCAATTGTGTCTAGTAAAGTAAAAGTCTGCAACCAGTTACGGCTCGCGTTTTTACCAGTCGGTTCTTTCAGATTTTTCGCTTTGATGGTATCTTCCACATAACGAACGATCAGTTTCGAACCTGTTTTTTCAGCAAGCATATCACGGTAATCCGTAGCTTCCACGAAGTTATGGCCCGTATCAATATGAACTAACGGAAATGGAATTTTACCCGGAGCAAATGCTTTTTGAGCAAGACGAACCAGGGTTATTGAATCTTTTCCTCCTGAAAATAGTAACGCCGGACGTTCAAACTGACCAGCCACTTCACGCATAATGTAAATCGCCTCTGCCTCTAGCTGATCCAGGTAGTCCGGTTTACTACGGTCAATATTTCCTTGGTCGCTAAGATCCGACGCCTCTTTTACTGAAATTGACATACTTACTTCATTAGACATTTAATACTTCTTCTTTATTTACGTAGCATTGGGATGCTTTTATTACTTCGCGTGCAAACCACATTCTTTCTTCGACTCATCTTCCCACCACCAACGTCCGGCGCGGAAATCTTCGCCTTCCTGGATGGCACGTGTACAAGGTGCGCAGCCAATACTTACAAAACCTTTGTCGTGCAACGGATTGTAAGGAATGCCATTCGATTTTACATAGGTTTTTACTTCCTCGAAACTCCAATCCAGAATCGGGTGGAATTTGATCAGGTCATGTGCCTCATCAATTTCCAGCTTATGCATAGCCTGACGATTTCCTGACTGCTCTGCCCGGATACCGGTAACCCAGATTTTTGCTCCTTTCAAAGCTCTGTTCAAAGGCTCAACCTTACGGATAAAGCAACATTCCTTGCGGTTTTCAACAGAATCGTAAAAACTTAAAGGGCCCTTTGTACTAAGTAAAGCCTCCGCAGAATCCGTTTGAGGATAGTATGCCTTTATTTTGGTATCATACCGATTGTTTGTTTTTTGAAGCGTCATGTACGTTTCGTTAAACATTCTTCCGGTATCCAAAGTGAAAATGCTGATATCCAGATTATTCTTTAGAATAAAATCTGTAATAACCTGATCTTCATAACCAAGGCTGGTAGAAAATACGACCTGACCCGGAAAAAGATCTGCCAGAATTGTAAGCGATTCAATTTCGCTTTTGCCTTCAAGGGCGGCGGTTAATGCGTCTATGTTTGTGTTCATGGTGATTCGCCTTGTATTTTTTTACACAGAGGAAATTGGAGCTTCAAAAGGAGGGGCACGGAGTTTTTAGTTTTATCTCTGTGTATCCGCGCGCCGTCCGCTCTTTTTTTCTCTGTGGAACTCTGTGTAACCTAATGTTTATTTTATGCGCTAAGAATGTCTATTTTTAATTCTTCAACTGAATCCCCAAATAAGGAAAATCCAAAGCGTCCCATAATTTCTATAAAAGTAACTTTACTAATCCCAACAATATCGGCCGCCTGACCAAGGGTAACTTTTCCTCGTTCGTATAGCTGGCCTGCAAGAAGCATCTTCAATTCAAATTCTTCTGATTCTACTGCTTCTGGTAAATTGATGGTTAGCGTTTTCATAGTAAGTGATTTTGTATGATTATAAATCAAGCTTGCAAAATCTAAGAGTTAAATGTTAGCTCTATTAATTGCAGAGCCGGCCTTATTTCTTTCTGTGCAACCTAATTTTTATTTAAATCAAAATATGCAACTTCCAAAAAGTGCGTGTGCAAATGTTGAAAATCTTTATCTGTTGTTATCAATGTTGCATTTAAAACACTGGCCGTCGCTGCAATCCATAAATCGTTCTTGCCCATATTTCTTGAAGAACCTGTAAGTGGTTTTTCTTCCAGTCTTCCCTGGCTGAAAGCATCTATTTCTGCGTAAGAATTTATGATTTCCTCTGTTATGAAATCGATTATTGTAAATTCTTTTGCGAATATTTCCAGCTCTCGCCTCTTGTTAAATCCCCATTTATTTTGAACAGCAAGCGATCTTAATTCTCCTATTACGACTGCTGGAATATATACATCCGAATCTGTTTCAAATATTCCAAGCTGCAATTCAATTAAATCCCAGATTGAATGTTTTCTCAAATATGCCAGGATGACATTAGTGTCCAGGACATATCTCATTTTGTCAATTGCGAAAGAAGAACTTCAAGGGGCTCCTGAATATCAATTGCATCTCTTAGAGCTTCAAGCCTTTCTTTATTTAAGCCTTTATATTGTTGTTTACTTTTCAGTTTTTCAATTCGATCTTCAAATGACAAATTTTTATCCGCTGGATTACTGATCATAGATTTCAAAGGATCATCATCTGAAAGTGTACTATAAACCAATTCGTTCATCGTAACACCAGCCAAATCAGTCGCCTGCTTTGCGGACAACGCTCCTTGCTGATAAAGTTGGCCGGCAATTGAAAGCAATACCTTCTCCTTCTCGAAATCTTCCGGCAAATGGATGGTTAGTGTTTTCATAGTATGACCAATTTAATCTATTGATTTTTACTCTAATATATCACTTTTGACCGACACTTCGACAGCATTTGTGAAATCCTCGATCAGGTCTTCAATATCTTCCAGACCAACAGAAATACGGATTAAGCCTTCTGTGATTCCTAATGACAGCTTTTCGTCTGCTTTCAGTTTCGCATGTGTCGTTGTGAACGGATTAGTAACAATTGTTCTCGTATCACCAAGATTTGAAGAAAGAGAAGCAATTTCCAGTGCATCCATAAAAGCAGAAACACGTTCAAATCCGCCTTCCAATTCTATGGTAACGATAGCTCCACCTGCTTTCATCTGCGCTTTTGCAAGTTCATGCTGAGGGTGAGACGCTAAAAACGGATACTTAACCAGTTTTACGTCCGGATGTTTTTCCAAAGCCGAAGCCAGAGCCAAAGCGTTTGAGCAATGTTTTTCCATTCTCAAATGCAGCGTTTCAAGACTTTTGCTCAATACCCAGGCATTAAACGGAGACATGGACGGTCCTGTGTGACGGCAGAAAAAGCGTACATGTTTGATGTATTCTTCTTTTCCAACCACAATTCCACCCAAAACGCGGCCTTGTCCATCCATATACTTAGTTGCCGAATGCACTACCAGATCCGCTCCGAAATCAACCGGATTTTGTAATGCCGGAGAAGCGAAACAGTTATCGACATTATATATCAGATTATGTTTTTTGCAAAGTCTGCCGATCATTTCGAGGTCAACAAGATCCAAACCTGGATTTGAAGGCGTTTCCAGGTAAACCATGCGTGTGTTTGGCGTTACAGCAGCTTCCCAATCAGCTTCGCTTGCGTCAGCGTCCAGATAGGTATAGGTAATTCCCCATTTGCTGATAATTTGTGTAATGATCTGATGGGCAGAGCCAAACAAAGCACGGCTTGCCAGAATGTGATCACCGCTTTTCAGCAATGCAGCCATACTTGCAAACACCGCAGCCATACCTGTCGCCGTTGCCACGCCATCCTCACAATCTTCAAGCACACAAACTTTATCAATAAATTCCTGAACAGAAGGGTTCGAAAAACGGCTGTAAATATTCCCTTCCTCTGTTTCTTCAAACAATGCTTTTCCTTGTTCAGCACTTTCAAAAGTGAAACTGCTGGTTAAAAACAAAGGTGTTGAATGTTCTCGGTATTGTGTTTTTTTTGTCTGGGTACGTATTGCTCTGGTCTGCTTTTTCATAGATGTAGCTGTTAGCTTGTAGCTATTAGCGTTTGGCTCGTAGTAAATACTTCTTATCTCCTGAGAGTATTAGAAACCCTCTTTTATTAAATGCTAAATTTTGCGGTTCAGTGCTAAAATCGGTCCGCCTCGCGGGTAATCGCTAACTGCCAACCGCTAAAAAAGAACCATATAAATTATTCTCAAACTTACGATGATGACGATTGTTCCAACCATGATCATCATTGTTTTTATCGGCAATTTCCGGGAAAGATTTGCTGCGATTGGCGCTGCTACCATTCCTCCCAGGATCAACCCTAAAACGACCTGCCAGTGAGAAAAACCAATCAGTGTTATAAAGGTAACCGAACTCGCCAGTGACACGAAAAACTCCGCCAGATTTACAGATCCGATCGTATATTTTGGATGACGGCCTCTTGCAATTAAGGTTGATGTTACAATAGGTCCCCATCCACCGCCACCGATTGAATCCAGCGATCCTCCGGCAAATGCCAGCCATCCGATCTGTCTGATTGGTCGCTTTTCAATCCGTTTCTTTAACGCTTTTTGAATAATAAGAATTCCCAGAATTAAGGTATATACTGCCACTAATGGCTTGATGATATAAATATATTTTTCGAGTGATGTCAATAAATAAGCACCGGAAATCGCGCCAATCACACCCGGAATCAATATCTTCTTGAATAACTTGCTGTTAACGTTACCAAATTTAAGGTGCATATAACCAGAAACGCCGCTTGTGAAAATCTCAGAAGCATGAACACTGGCACTGACTGCTGAAGGCGGAACACCCAATGTAAGCAGAAATGTTGCAGACGTTACACCATAAGCCATGCCCAAAGCTCCGTCAATCATTTGTGCTATGAAACCACCAAGTATGTAGTAGAAAAAGCTTTCATTTAATTCCAGTTCATCCCAAAGAACAGAAAGTCTGTCATAAGTGATGTAAGTGAAAATCAAATGTCCGACAATCATTAAAGCGATGGCTGCGAACAAGTTTACGCCAATTTCCGTCCGGCTTCTTTTACGCAAAGTGGCTGCCCATATTTTGTCCTGGATCCGATCCCAGGAAAACGGTGGTTTTGTATTACTTTTAGTCAGGTCGGGCGAGGTGTTTTGCAATTCAACTTTCGGAGCTACTGTATTGAATCGGGAATCTGATTCATCCGGTAGATCGGGTAAAAAAACTATCTTTCCCTGTTCTCTCGCGATAGTAGCCAAACGGCGATCCTCTTCAGGATCACCACTTGATATGTATGCGACCTGTAAGGATTCCCAATGATCCGGATCCTTAATAGCTGATGAGGGCAATGATTCTGACGAGTCCTTCAAAGTCTATCTAGTATAGTATTATGATAGAGTAAAGTATTAATAAAATAGCAAACTAATGTTTGCTGAATGAGGTGCAAATTTAGTATCAAAATGTTAGCTTTCAAAGAATAATAAGAATCGATATCGAAGATCGGCCTCTTTTAAAATAATTATACACCAGGCGCAGATTCTTTTAAGCATTCAAACATCTCAAGATCAACGCCATATTTTTTATTAAAAGTATCTTCCAAAACGTTAAAAAAGTACGCTCTCAAAGAAAGCGCACTTTATTAACTACAGAAGAAAATTATGATAAACTCTTTAAGATCGTCTGTCAGCTAAAAACTTTACGAAACAATTCCAGGCTTTTGGGAACAGCCGTTTCCGGATTTTCTTTCCCTTCCATTTCAAGAGATATGTAGCCTTTGAAATTTGCTTTGCGCAGAATATCAGCAACTTTCTGGTAGTCCAGATCCAGGTCATAAAAATGACCACCGCCATGATATGTTTTGGCCTGAACGATTGTAGCGTAAGGAGCCAGTCTTTCAAACTGTGGATACGGGTTTCCTACAAAGTTTCCCGTATCCACATTCATACCCATGGCGGGTGAAGATGAAAGCGGCTTATATATTTCCAGCAAATAATCGATATTGGATGACAAGCCCCAGTGGTTTTCAATGGCAAGCACAACGCCGGCTTTTTCTGCTGCAACAAGACATTCACCATAAGAATCGATACACCATTTTATGGCATCCTTATCAGTATATCCCTGAATCGGCGGTTCTTGTCCGTCTTTGTAATACGCGGCATCGCGCTTGACCGTCCGCCAGCTTCCCGTGTTCATACGTATACACGGAATTCCCATTTGCACAGCCAGATTTATACAGCGAATTGTATGTTCCACATCTTTCTTCCGGTCTTCTGCTTTTGGCTGAACAAAACTTTGGTGAATTGAAAGCATGGGAAGAGAAAGCCCATTGTCAAAAGCAAGCCGTTTGAGCTTGTTCATGTAGGGGATGCTTTCATCGGTCATCTGGCGGTGAAGAATCTCAACTCCGTCAAAACCAAGACGCGCTGCATCTTCGATCACTTTTTCAATCGGGTACTTCTTTTCTTCAAAATGCCAATAAGAATAAGTCGATACTGCGAGGGGAAATCTGCGTTTTGCAGCAGCAGGTTCAACAATTGCATCAGATGCCCTGATTGCAGGTGAGGCTAATACCGCCGCACCCGCCAGCGCAGTATTTTTTAACCAGTTTCTTCGGGATGAAGAAACTTCCTGAACGTGCGGATTTAAAGATTCTTCCATGGAATATTAAAGGTTAGGAATAGTGGTAAAAGATAATTAAAGGTAGGAATAGTTATTTTAAATAAAATCGCCGGGCATAAATCTTTACCCGGCGATCTGAATATTTTATGGATTTTGCTTTAAAACACTTGCGCCCATGATATCAATCTGAGCTTGCGGAATCGGAAAGTATTCGCTTTTACCTTTTACAAAGACTGCGCCGTTAAGGTATGTTCTTTTTAGTTTTTCCTTTGCAAGATATGCGTTTAAAACTACGTCTGCATTTCCCCAGCGAACCAGGTCAAAGTGGCGGTGGCCTTCCATGGCCAACTCAACACGACGCTCGAAACGAACCGCTTTTCTGGCATATTCCTGATTTGAAAATGAAGCATAAGGTTTTACCAGATAATTGGCAGCAGGTGTTCCGTCACTGTTTTTTACCACTTCCGTCGCTGCGCGTGTTCTGATCTGATTAACGATTGTCAATGCAGTTGCAAGATCATTTTCTTCAACAGCAACTTCTGCACGCATCAACAGGATATCAGCGAAACGGATTGCGCGATAATTGTTTGCATTTGCGCGGGGAGATTCTGCACCCGCATTATCACCACTGTTCGCAAAAAACTTTTTGAAAGTATAAGGTCCTGCAAAGCTTTGGTCACGGATCCAGTTTCTACCCGGATGAATTCCCCAGTTCAGGAAAGGCAAACCGCGACGGCCAACCGTCCAGTCTAATCTTGGGTCAAGCGTACCTGTATAGGGCGTGAAAGGCTCACTTGAAGCCAGACCTTCGTCATTTTTCACATCCGTATCGTTGAATGTGTCCAACAGAGGTAAGCCATCTGCATCTGTTTTGAAAGCATTTACCAGATTTTGTGAAGGCTGATAAAACCCGCAGCATCCGCCAGGACCTGAGCCATAAGGGAAGTTCAGGTTATCGCCCCAGCTTCCATTTTCTCCGCTTCCGCCATCCGCTACGGACATTTGTACTTCAAAAACAGATTCACTATTATTTTCAGTGGCAATTCTGAAGTTGTCGTGATAGTTTGGAACAAGCGAAAACGGTCCGTTTGTTACAATGTCAACAAGCAAAGGTTTGGCTGCGGTATAATCGCTTTGATACATGTGCGTTTTTGCAAGCATCGCTTTTGCAGACCATTTGCTGGCCCTTCCAGCCTGTGACTTTGTGGCAGAAAGGTTGTCGACAGCAAACTGAAAATCTGCTTCAATCATCGGCCAGATGTCTTTATCGTTTGGCAGGTTGATATAATCCGTAACAGTTTCATCTACGTAAGGGACCATGTTCCACATCTTTTTTGCTTCAAAATGATACCATCCACGCAGAAACCTTGCCTCAGCAGTTGCCTGCGTTTTTTCAGCGTCGGTCATGTCAGTAGCTTTTGCGATCAGACGAAGGGCATCGTTTGAGCGCGAAACTCCGTCATACAGAGAAACCCACTTATCATTGAATCCGCCGATATCAGCTTGCTGGATATATTTTTCGATTGTTGTGATCTGGGCAAGGTCACCCACATCACTTCCTTTGTATCCATCATCAGAAGCAACGGTTCCATAGATCCAGTTACTTACAGCTGAAAAATATGTTCCGCCAGAACCAACACCATCAAGTAAACTATATGCACCTATTAGTACTGAGTTAACACCCGTTTTGTTTGAAAGCATGGCTTCATTTCCAACACCAAGCGGTGTGGTTTCCAGAAATTTTTCTTTACAGGAAGTGATAACTCCCATGCAAACCAATGCTGTGAATATTAAAATTTTCTTTTTCATAGTATTCTGATTTTAAAAATCCGTGTCGGTTTGTTTTTCTTAGAATCCAAAGTTTAGACCAACCTGATACATTTTTGATCTTGGATAATTTCCCTGATCAACACCTAAAACCGTAGATCCCGGCGCAGAACCAACCGAAGTAACTTCCGGATCAATTCCTGAATATTTAGTAATTGTGAACAGATTTTGTCCCTGAACATATATTCGCGCACTGGTCAAACCAAGTTTGGATAATGCCTTCGTTGGTAAAGTATAACCGATTGTCAGGTTTTTCATTCTGAAATAAGATCCGTCTTCAATGAAATAACTTGAAGGTTGCTGGCTTCTGCTGTCATTCGCGTCCAGTATCGGAAGCACTGCATCAGGATTTTCAGGAGTCCATGAATCGTTCAGCATGCGAAGGCTTCTGTTACCAGCCTGGTTGTTGAAATCGGTCCAGCGTTTCACCATGTTCAGAATTTCGTTCCCTTTCACTCCCTGGAAAAAGGCTGATAGGTCGAATCCTTTATAACCTACATTCAGGTTGATGCCGTAAGTGAAATCCGGATGAGGATTGCCAAGGAATTTTCTGTCAGCATCGGTGATCACGCCGTTTCCGTCTGTATCATGGTATTTGTATTTACCTACAGCGGCATATCCCGGGTAAGTTGGTCCGGCATCCACCTCAGTCTGATTTTGGTAAATTCCGTCAATCTGCAAACCATAGAAAGAATATAATGGCATTCCTGCAACGGAGCGAGTCCAGGTATAACTACGGATTGTTGGCCCAAGAAGTACAGCAGTAGCACTGTTGTTCAGCTTTTCAACGTTGTTTTTATAAGCAGAAATATTTCCTCCGATCGAGTAGGTAAGCTCTCCGTCCAATGCTTTATTGTTAAAGTCTATCGCCAGGTCAAATCCTTTGTTGTTCATTTCACCAACGTTGACAAAAGGAATTGTTGCAGAACCTTGCGTTGCCGGCAAGCTGACCTGATACAACATATCCGAAGTTGTACGGCTGTAAACATCAAGATTAAGATTGAACATACCTTTCAGGAAAGTCGCATCCAGACCTACGTTTGTCTGTGTGGTCGTTTCCCATTTCGCATCCTGGTTTCCAAAAGCTTGTGTATCAAAACCGGACTGAACAGAACTGTTCGAGCCATCAATAGCGTAAGACGATTGGTTAAGTGTGGAACGGTAGGTACTGAAACCATTGTAATTCCCGATCTCCTGGTTACCAGTTTGTCCCCAGCCCGCTCTCAATTTCAAATCGTCGAGCCAGCTTACCGGTTTAAGAAAAGCTTCTTCCGACAATCTCCATCCTGCACTGAAAGCAGGGAAAGTTCCGTAACGGTTATTTTGTCCAAATCGTGAAGAACCATCACGTCTCACAGTTGCTTCTAATAAATAACGGTCTTTCAAAGCATAGTTGATTTTTCCGAAAATCGAGAAAAGTGACCATTCGTAACCGGCACCGGCATTATTGATACCAGCCGTTCCCGCGCTCAGGTACATATACTTAGGATCTTCTGAATAAAATGCAGTCCGTACTGCCGAGAAATCTTTTCCAGAACCTTTGATTGCTTCTGTACCTGCAAGCACATTTAACTTATGAGCTCCGAAAGTTTTTGCGTAGTTCAAAGTATTTGACCAAGTCCAGTTCACGTCATAAGCATAGGCGTTTGTCAACGAGTTGTTTGACTCGATCTCTGCTTCTTCCAAATCCAGCAACACATAAGCGGTACGGTTTGAATTTGTAAAATCGACACCGATACTAGACTTTGCAATCAGGTCTTTCAAGATATCAACCTCTACGTAAGCGTTACCGAAAGTTCTGAAAGTGTTTACGCGGTTGTCTTTGGTACGATGTAATTGAGCAACAGGGTTTGTGGCGGGCCCCAAACCAGCCGCACGGGTTGCAGCAAAATTGCCCATGATATCATAAACCGGAATAATTGAAGGAATCCGGAAACCGTTTCCAATCGGATTTCCATCCTGGTTATTTGTAGAGCTCGCCGTTCCGTTATTGCTATAATAACCCTTGTTTTCAGTATAACTCACTTCCAGATTTTCGCCAAAGCGGATTTTCTTTTTGAATAAAAATTCCGTGTTTGACCGAAGAGAATATCTGTTGAAAGAAGTATTTTTCAAGATACCATCCTGTTTGAAATAATTCAGGGAAAGGGCATAACGTCCTGTTTCGCTTCCGCCGGTTGCACCGATATTATATTCCTGGATGGCCGCATCACGAAGAATCTCTTTCTCCCAGTCTGTTCCCTGCTTGTTTGCTTTCACAATCTGGTAAAATCCGGTACGGTTGTAGTTGTAAAGTGATGGATTTGTTGCAGGATTACCTTCTGCCAAACCATACTGTGAACCAGCAAGAATATAATCCGGAACCACCGCATTTGTGCCGTTACCATACTGCTGATGCGAAGGATTACCATTTGTAAGTACGCCTGCATTTCTGCGCTGCGTCCAAAGCAGATCACCAAATTGCTGCGGGTCTATGATCAGTCCCAGATCAACTTTGCCGGTCTGTACACCAAAGCGGCTGTTGAAACTAAATTGTGGTGCTCCTGATTTTCCTTTTTTTGTTGTGATAATGATTACTCCATTCGCAGCACGTGAACCGTAAATTGAAGCCGAGGAAGCATCTTTCAAAACCTGCATCGACTCGATGTTGTTTGGGTTTATGCTGTTCAGGCCGCCTTTTGTTGGTACGCCATCGATGACGTATAATGGATCGTTATTGTTGATCGTACCAAATCCACGGATACGAACTGTCGCTTCACCACCTGGCGTATTATTGGATGTAACCGTCACCCCGGCAACGCGGCCTTGTAACTGTTGCGCCACGTTGGGTGCCGAAACCTTGGTTAGTTCTTTGGTGTCAACCGTAGATACCGATCCTGTGATATCTCTTTTAGACTGTGAAGAATAACCGGTAACAACCACCTCGCTCAATGATTTTACATCTGATTGAAGTGTGATTTCAATCATCGATTTGTTGGCAATACTGATTTCCTGAGTCAGGAAACCGATGGAAGAAACAACCAGCGTTGTACTGCCTTCCGGCAATTCAAGCGAAAAATTTCCATCACCGTCCGTTGTAGTTCCAACACTTGAGCTTCCTTTCAAAACTACTGTTGCGCCTGGAACCGTAGCTCCTGCTGCGTCAATAACTTTCCCTTTAATTGGGAAGAGAATTGATTTTAAAGTCTGGATGGATGTACCCATTCCCTCTGTCACCGGAGCTGCATTTTTAGCTGCCGGCATCCTTTTTAACAAAATCTGTTTGCCGGAAACTTCATAGGTAACCTTTAAAGGCGTAAGAAAATTATCCAGAATTGCCTCTAGTTTTTCTTCTTTGGCATTCAGGTTAACCTTGCGTTGGGACTGTATTAATTCAGGGCTGTACATGAAGTTCACACCGGAAAGTTTTCCCAGTTTTTCCAATGCCACACCAATCTTCTGCTCCCTGATATTAATTGTCAACCGGCGGTTGAGCACTTCCTGGGCGTTGCTGTCGATAGCAAACGACATCCCGGAAAATTGTATGATAATGAATAATTGTATGAGGCTGATTCTCATAATTTTAGAAAAGCTTGGGGGCCATTGTAAGGTTTTTTTCATACTTTTGAATGTTTTGATGGTTGTAAAAAAATCAGCAAAATAATTCCCTCGTCCCTTTTTGGGGACTTCATCTTAGTGCCAACATAGGTGGGGAGTTTTAGTCGGGGTGAATGATGTTGCCACATCGTTCACCTTTTTTGTTTGTTTTCAAATAGTCTGGGTTTTAGGTTTAGAAATTAGTTACAGGAATTGCCTTTAATATTTATTTTATCGCCATTGATCTGATAATCAGCCTCCAGAATTGCACAAATCCATTTCAGTTTGTTATCCAGCGGCTCGTCGCCGAGAGTTGCTGTGATGCTGCACTGTGCCATAACCTTTTCGTTGTAATCAATCCTGACTCCGTATGCTTTTTCCAGAGAAGAAAATACTTCTGAAACCGGCGTTTCATTGTAATTAAAACTTTGATTTTCAATGGGTATTTTCAGTAGGGCAGATCTCTTGGTATTTATCTTAGCAACGGTGAATTTATCCCGCTCAAATGTTGCCTGCTGGTTTGGCATCAATAATAATGCGGACAATTTTTTTCCGCTTTTGTAATCCAAAGCGTGTTTGTCATTGTTAGAAAAAACAGAAACCTTTCCGGTTTTCACAGCGACAAAAACATTTTTGCCATTTTCATTTGCACTCACACTGAAACTGGTTCCAAGAACTTTTGTTACAAGTTCATTGGCGTAGACAAAAAATGGTCGTTCAGCATCTTTGGTAACTTCGAAAAATGCCTCACCTGAAAGAACCACGACACGCTTATTGGCGTCAAATTGTTTTGGGAAACTTATCCGGCTGTTCTTTTGAAGTACCACCGAACTTCCGTCTGGCAGCTGAATGTACCTGACATGATGGTTTGAATTCACTACCTCAATAATCTCACTGCTGACTGGAAATTGTTTTTGGTTTTCAGTAAAAGTTGAATTGGAATGATAAGTTTTGTAAAATCCTAGACCAGTTGCCAATATAAAAATTACCGACGCCGCTGTTAACCAATAAGGTCTGAATAACTTGAAGGAAGGCTTGTTTGTTTTAAATGACTTTTCCCGTCGTTTTGCTATTTCCAGCGACTGGCTTACTTTGTACGCAATATGTTCATCTGAGATTCCTGCAATTTCATTTTTTGAGGTGAGCAGTTTCACACGTGCGTGGTCCAGTGCGGTCTTTTTTGAATAATCTCCATTTGTCCAGTCAGCCCAGTATCGATCGAGTTCAGGATTTTCTTCCAGAACCCAGGCTATGAAAGTCGGGTTTTCCAGTAAATCCTTTACCAATCTTTCCGTTGAGTGACTCATAAACAATAACCGTTTTAAACGTGTTTATTGTTATTATCCTTTATTGTTGTTTAGATACTCACTTGCCAAAGTATATTTTTAAACTTATTGGAATATTATAATATAATTTCGAAAAGTGAATAAAATATAAAAGAAAATGAAGGTGTAATGGGCCACATTTCTCTCAGATTCAAAAGTGCACGTTGCAGTATATTACTAACTGATTGCGGTTTTATCGCGAGCAATGTGCCAATTTCGTCAGATTTTAAGCCTTGAAAAAATCGGAGATAAATAACTTCTCTCTGACGGGCAGGAAGCTGCGTCATCAATTCCTTTACGTGATTCTTTAAATTTGTTTCATTTTCGTTTTGGATAATAATTTCCTCAGAAGAAAATTCCAGCAGGTGGTCTTCAAGTCTGCCAGTAAGCTCGAGCTCTTCGGAAAGCGGTTTTAGCGTTTTGATTATTCTGTGTCGGAAGGATTTTAACAGATAAAATTTGACGGAGGGGGTTTCGTTCAAATTTTCACGATGAAGCCATAAATGGATGAGAAGGTCTTGCAGGGTATCTTCTGCAATCTGAACATTTGGCGTGAATCTCAGGCCATAGTGAAGTAAGGTACGATAATAACGCGTGGCAAGTTCAGTATATGCCGCCTCGTTCCCATCCCGGAAACAGTCCCAAAGTATTGAATCATCAGTAAATTTTGTAATCTGAGTCAATATTAATTCTGTTGAAAGTAGACATGGTAGAATCAAAAATAGGTAAACTGTTGATTATATAAAATAGTGTTTTGTATATTATTTAAATATCAAAATTTAATTGCTTTAAACTGCAATTTATATGTATTCATAATAAAATATTTGAGTCAGGAAGGGTCGAAAATGGCTGCATTTTTCGAACGCATAAAAACTGTGGGACTATAAAATTTTTACTATTTTAAATCAATATCGATTTTTCAGAAGATTAAGGAATAGTTGAAAATTTCCGAATTGTCCAATAATAATAGACGGAGTTTATTGTTATGTGGTTTTGTACTGATGAGCCCTAAAAAACAAAAATCCCTTGAACGATACCGTCGAAGGGATTTTTGTTTTTGTATAAATTCTATTGTGCGTCTTTATAAAAACCGAATTCACTGATCGCAATGCTAACCGGCGATTTTGTAATTCTCAGTCGGAACTTTTGTCCGGTTACCGGTGCAGAAAGTTTGACCAGACGTTTTGCTCCGACACTTGTTCCGGCATGAATTTCTTTCCATTCAGTGCCTTCCCAAACATCTACTGCAAAACCTTCAATACGCTGTCCGAACTTAATATATTCTTGCAGACTGATAATATCAAACGTAATCGGCGCACTCATTTCGACTGTCACTTCCGGCGTTTTAAAATCATCATCCGTCGCCCAGTATGATTCTGGTTTTCCGTCGAGAATGTTTTTAGCGCTGTAAATTGAATTATAACCACGAACATTGACAGCTTTCGAACTCGCGCGTGTGATCAGGTTTGTGGCAAATGTATTTTTCACACGGTCACCGAAAGTTTTTAATGCTGCTACGTCGTCTTCATGTAGCTGCCCTCTTGTATCCGGAGCAAGTCCTAAATCCAGGGCAGCACCGCGCCCAACACTTTTAAAATACAGATCAAAAAGTTTTTCCGGCGTTTTTGGTTTTTGATCCGGGTGATAAAACCAGCCTTTACGCAATGGTACGTCACATTCCGCAGGAATCCACATTTTCCCGTTTCGTGTTCCACCCGGATTTTCGTCAGCATTAGCCTGTCCGGGAACTGCTACATTTGTCCCTGTTGATGGAACCGGTGTCAATGTAGCCCAGGAAGTTTCGGCGGCTTCTCCATTTTCATTGCCAACCCAGCGTATATCCCAGCCCACATCGCTGAAAATATTGGCCGTCGGTTGAAGCTTCCGCGTCAGGTTTGTCCATGTAGAATCCCATTGATAATAAGTCGTGTTATCGATCGAACGTTTTTCCTTTGCTCCGCCATAATAGCCATCTCCACCATTTGCACCGTCGTGCCACGACATAAACAATGGGCCATAATTGGTATACAACTCCCGAAGCTGTTCCTGGTAAAGGGCCAGGTATTCAGGTGTGCCATATTTTGCATTATTCCTGTCCCAAGGCGAGCAGTAAACACCAAATTTCAATCCATGTTTACGCGCCGCATCTGCGACTTCTTTAACCATATCGCCTTTTCCACCACGAAAAGGGCTTTTTGAAATATTATATTCAGTCGTTTTTGTCGGCCAAAGTGCGAAACCGTCGTGATGCTTGGCCACAAAAACAATACCTCTTAATCCGCCTGCTTTCGCTGCCAGAATAATTTGTTCAGCATTAAAATCTTTCGGATCGAAAGTTTTGGGATCTGCATCGCCAAAACCCCATTCTTTGTTTTCAAATGTTGTAGGCGTAAAGTGCATGATACCATAAACTTCCGTCTCGTGCCAGGCAATTTGCCTTGGAGAGGGCAGGGCACCATACGGTTTTGGAGGAGTTTGTGCGAAAGTATTAATGGCCGTTAACAAAAATAGGGCGGCTATTGATTTTATCATTTTTAATTAAAGGTTTCTTAGGTACTTCAATTTATTTCGAATCATAAACTCATACTAACAAATATAAGACTAGTTCTTAATACTAGGTAATTTACTTTTAAATAGAGCTTAGCAGGTTTCTTATCCTACTTAACCGCAATGGGCGCCATAGGTTTCGCAATGGACGCAAGAGTAAATGTTTTGCGTCCATTGCGAAAACCGTTGCGCCCATTGCGGTTGAAACAAACTAGTTAATTACAAACAAATAAGCAGGTTGCTGACCAAGTGCTGAAATCGTTTTGGCAGGAATTTCGATAATACCGTCTTTTAATTTCAACAGTTTTTTATCACCAGCAAGGCTGATTTTCGCAGATGCAGGAATATTAAGACCTTCCGGTTTCAAGCGCCCTGGAATTGCTTCACCTGTTTCGGCAAGGTAAAAAGCATACGTTGTGGTTCCTTTTTTAGTATAAGCCCATTTTCCCTGACGATAGGGTGCCAAAGGTTTTGTTTCGTAGATACCGACACCATTCACATTCATCCATTTTCCAATTTCATCCAAACGCTGGTAAGCTTCCTCGTGCCATTCTCCGTCCGGACCTGGGGCAATGTTCAACAAAAGATTTCCACCTTTTGCAACGATATCCAGCAAAGTATGAACCAGTTTTCTGGTCGATTTGAAATTCTCTTTTGGAATGTAAGACCATGAATCTCCCATGGTCATGCAAGACTCCCATGGAATATCCATGTAATGATCAGGAATTTGCTGTTCCGGTGTTACGTAATTTTCAAATTCACCCGTTACGGTACGATCCACTACCAGCAGCCCAGGCTGATGCGAACGTGCCATTTTTGCGATTTTTGCCATATCAATATCCTGGTCATAAGGAATACTTTTTTGCCAGCTGATATTTGGGTCGATCGTATTTTTCGGGCGAATCCAGCCGCCATCCAGCCAAAGAATATCGACCGAGCCATAATCCGACATTAATTCTTCAATCTGGTTGTAGGTGAAATCCTTAAACTTGTTCCATTGCTCCGGATATTTCTTCGGATCGTAAGATACGTTTCTATCCTTTGGCGGGAAGTATTTCCACCAGTAAGATGGTGTATTCCAGTCTGGTTTTGAGAAATAAGTACCGGTCATAAAACCTTTATCGCGGAATGCTGACAAAACTTCCTTCGTTACATTGCTTTTAGGATTTGATTTAAATGGCGTGTTTGTAATCTTGTAATCGGTGTATTTAGAGTCAAACATGGCGAATCCGTCGTGATGTTTTGTTGTAAAAACAACATACTTCATTCCGGCATTTTTCGCAGCCATTGCCCATCTTTCAGGGTTGAATTTGACAGGGTTAAACGTTTTCCCAATTTCCTCATAGGCTTTTTTATATTCAAACCAGTCATGCGAATGCGGGCCTTTACGCTCGCACCAGCCTTCGTCTTCCGGGCATAACGACCAGGATTCAACGATTCCCCATTGGCTGTAGGTACCCCAATGCATCAGCAGACCAAATTTTACGTCCTGCCATTTGCTCAATTTTTGTTGTACCAACGGATCTGTTGGTGCTATATAATTAGCGTGATTTTGCTCAGAATGCTGCTGGGCAAAAGTTGCCGTCGTCAATAATAAGAGTAGGGCAGGCAGAAAAGGTTTTAATTTCATTTCAGGTTTACTATGGATTTCATTAAAAAAATATTGAAGGAACCGATCAGTTGTTTTAACTAAGTAAGGCTAACCGAATATTACGAATCTTTAAATTTTAAAATAACTTTCAGCATTAATCACTTTCCCCTTACCGCCCATTTCTGTTACGGTATAGTTAAATCCTTTTTGTACAGAATAGGCCCCAACTTCACCTTGTTTATTAATGGCGATAAAACCAACCTGGAAAGTTTTTGCGCGTTCAGGATTCGGTTTTACGATTCTTTCTACAGCTTTTTTACAAGCTTCATAAGGAGAAAGTCCGTTTCTCATAAACTCCACAACCAGGTGTGTTCCGCAAACACGGATCACTTCCTCGCCTTGACCCGAGGAGGTTGCAGCACCAACTTCATTGTCGACGAACAAACCGGCGCCGATGATTGGCGTATCGCCAACTCGTCCGCGCATTTTGAAGCCCATGCCGCTGGTCGTACACATACCGGACACGTCACCATTTGCGTCCAAAGCGATGGTGCCCATGGTGTCGTGATTAAAGGAACCATCTTCAAAGCGATTTGGGGCAAACGGACCGTGACCTCCCTTTTTGGATTGTTGGTGCTCAACGTTAATAACTGGTTTGTATTCCGCTTTCACCAACCATTCCTTGTATGCTTTTTCAGCGTCCGGTGATAATTTGCCCGATTCAAGAGGAAAACCGTTCGCGATTGCAAATTGTTGTGCGCCCACGCCAGCAAGAAATACATGCGGTGTTGTTTCCATTAATTTTCGCGCAACCGAAATTGGATGTTTTATTTTTTCCATAAACGCAACGGAGCCGCAGTTTGCTTTTTCGTCCATGATACTGGCATCCAGTGTCACATATCCGTCGCGATCAGGGTTTCCGCCAAGGCCAACACAGCAGTTGATGTCATTTTCGATCGCAATCGCAGCCTGCTCAACTGCGTCAATTGCTTTGCCACCTTTTTCAAGAACCGGCCAGGCTGCGCCGTTGGCTATTTGTCCGCTGTCCCAGGTGGAAACAACGATTGGCTTGTTAACTACTTTGGAGGCAAAAGCTCGATTGAATTGCGTAAATGGAAGCGCAAGCGCAGATAGACGCAAAAATGACCGACGGGTAGGTTTCATGGTTAATATCAGATATCTGTAAATTTTTATTTTGGATTCCGTCACTTAATCACCGGGCGACGGCAAAAATGTGAACGAGCACACAATTTATTAAAAATTTTTAAAAAGTAGAAGAAAAATGTGTCTGCCAGAAGTTATCTTCCTTGTTTTGAAATTATTATGTGTTAAAATTTGGAAAATTATTTTTTACCCAAATTTTCTGAAGAGGGTGGACGGTACTTTTGAAATGGGATTTGAAGGAGGTTTGATACTCTGTTATTTTCGGTCGGATCCGGATAGCTATCAATTCCGTATATGATTTTTCGTTGATCGAGTGTTTTAAAAGTTCCGAACAAGCGGTCCCAGATTGCAAAAATATTTCCATAATTGGAATCCGTATACGGTTGTACATAATGATGGTGGATGTGGTGCATATTGGGTGTCACAAAAACCAAGCTGACAATTTTATCTATCCGACGCGGCAATATAATATTGGCGTGATTAAATTGGGAAAGGATTACAGATAAGGATTGGTAAAGAAAAATTAACCACATCGGTGCGCCAGAGATAAGAATCGCCAACGTAGTAAATACAAAACGGATCAGACTTTCGCCAGGATGATGGCGGTTTGCAGTAGTAGTATCAACATGTTGATCAGCATGGTGAATGATGTGAAATCGCCAGAGAAATTTTACCTGATGTTGGATCCAGTGCGCCATCCACGCGCCAATTAGGTCCAGTATAAAAAGTCCAAAAACTGCCTGAATCCAATAGGGGAGGTTTGGAATGAGATGTAAGAGTCCGAAATTATTTTCAACAGCCCAGGCACTTGACCTGACTAAAATAAAAGCAAGCAGGAAATTTACCAGAATGGTAGTTAATGTGAAAAAAAAGTTAATCCCAGCGTGCTTCCATTTGTGATATTTAAAATGAAAAAGCGGCCAGGCTCCTTCGATCAGCCAGAAAAAAAGAATTCCGGCCACGAGTATAATACTCCGATGCGAGGAGGGGATATTTCCGAAATAATCAACAACCCACTGCATATCCGGAAGTATTTGTTGTTAGGTAAAAATAATATTTTTAAAACAAATAACACGATGATTTTAAGTTCTCTTTTGAATATTATCTTTTATATATTAATAACTTATATATTTGTTAATGGTTCTTGAAATTCAAAATTTAGAACAGCATTATGGTGCTCATCAGGTGCTGGACATCGATTCATGGAAAATAGGTCATGGCATTTTCTGGATTCAGGGAGAAAATGGGGCCGGGAAATCTACATTTTTCCGTTCTTTGGCCGGTATGCTTCCTTGTTCCGGAAGTATAATTGTAGATGAGAAGTTTGATTTAAAAGCGCAGCCAGTTGACTATCGCCTGCGTATGAACCTCGGTGAAGCGGAACCATTATATCCTTCTTTTTTAACACCTGCTGATTTGCTTTCTTTCGTTGCCGAAGCCAAGAAAAGTCCAGCCGGGCAAAAGGATATGTTGGTCGAAGCTTTGGGGATCAATTATCTGAAACACCCATTCGGCAGTTGTTCGAGCGGTATGGTGAAAAAGGTTTCGCTGGCGGTCGCATTTCTCGGAAATCCTTCTGTGATTATCCTAGACGAGCCACTTATCACGATCGACAAAGAGGCGCGACAAACTTTATTCAGGCTGATTCAAAAGTACTATGACAGCGGTGTTACCTTCTTAATTTCTTCCCACCAGCTTTTTCAGCAGGAAGGGCTGGAGGTGACGGAAAGTTACGCGTTGGAAAACAAAACTCTGCTCAAACTGGAAATACAATGAAGATTTTAATGCTTTCCACAGTTCAGGCGTTTTTCAGGAAACGTGCAGGAATGTTTTTTGTTTTGCTGGCGGTTCTATTCGGATTAATGGGAGGTAGAGAGCATTATGGTTTCGCGCTTTTTTTTCTGACCGATCCTTTCGGTTTATTTTACCTTGCTGTAATCTGGATTATATATACTTTTTTGTGCGGTCATTTTATCAGTAATCTCTGGTCTCAACCGGATTACCTATTTATATATCACACCAGACTTTGGCCAAATTTTAAAAGGATCGGCCGTTTTTTTATTATGGGTCTTGGCTTTCTTCAGCCCATACTTTATTACGGGATATATCTTTTCTTGATTGCCCGTCAGGATAAACTTCTACAACATTTCTGGCCGGTTTTAATAATTTATTTCTTTCTGAGCACAAGTCTGCTATTTGTCGCAGAATGGAGAATCCGTTATCCTCAATTATTCAATTTAAAGAAAAAAAGCACGTTTGCCTGGCCATTTCCGCGTCCGGTTTCCTGGACTTACTGGTCGATCGAATGGTTATTCAAGGAAAGAGGTTTAACATTTTTGTGTTGCAAGGTTGGAGCCGTAGGTGTCATTATTTGCACACTCTTGTATTACCAAACTGATACGTACGATATTCGCTTACCGGCAATTGGTTTCTCGCTCGGCTACCTTTTAAATATAGGATTGTCTTTTGAGTTGTTTTATTGGGAGAATGAAATATGGCTCTGGAACCGTTCTTTGCCTGTTTCAACTGGAAGAAGATTTTTTAGAATAGCTGAAATTCACGCCGTTTTACTTGTGCCTGAAACGCTTATCGCCTTACGTTACCAGGTGATTTCATTTTTGGAACTGACACAATTATACAGCCTGGGTTTGTCTGTGATATTATTATTTTACACTTATCTACACAAAAGAGGCGGACTTTTAGAAGATATGATGAAGCCGGTTTTGACAGGTTTCATCATTTCAACTTTTATGATTTTGTATAAAATCCCGATATCAGGAATAGCTTTGGTGGGACTAGCCACTTCCCGTTATTTCTTTGGAATTTGGTATGGCAAGAGCGTATAATTGTCATTAGGGTTTGTCTGAAGTAAAATCCGGACAAACCCTAATAGCTTACTTTATTTACCAGGAACTGCTGGTCTCACTTCAATCTTGCTTGGCAAAGTTCTGGCTGGCATTTTGATCAAATCCGATACCATCTGGCCGATATCTTCCGGCTGAATTTTCCAGGCATCTTTGTCAGAAGGCTGGTGATTAGCAAATTCCGTAGCAACTGAACCTGGCATAATCGTGGTAACCTTGATTCCGTCTTTTCTGACATCCATCATCATCGCCTGAGAGAAACCAACGAGGCCAAATTTACTTGCATTATAAGCCGTTCCATCCGGGAAAAAGTTGGTTCCGGCAAGGCTTGAAATGTTGATGAAATATCCTTTTGTTTCTTTCAACGCTTCAAGCGATGCCTTTGCGCTATAAAAAACACCCGTCAGGTTGATGTCAATGGTCTCCTGCCATTGTTCAGGAGTCAGTTCATAAATGGAAGCAAAATGACCAACGCCCGCATTTGCAATCACATAATCCAGCTGTCCCCATTTTTCTAAGACAACTTTCACAGCATTTTGCTGGGATTCAAGGCTGCGGACGTCTGATTCGATACCAATCGCATAACCTTCTTTAATTTTATTCAATTCAGCCACAGCTTCATCTGCGCTTTTTTGAGAACGACTTGTAATTGCAACGCGAATTCCTTCTTTAACAAGAACTGCGGCCACGCCATATCCTATGCCTTTTGAGCCACCTGTAATCAGTGCTGTTTTTGTTGATTCTGCCATTTTGTATTTGAATTTAACCGGTAAGCGGCATTAGTGAATTATATCAATGGAGACAACAAAGACAATGCCAGGAAGGTTTTTGTAAATTTTGTTCTGACGGTAATTTTAGCAGAAATTTGATTTACCTATATAATGTGTACGCAATCAATTTTGACGAAGATCATCTATCTCATCAAGAATATCCTCTTCTGATATAGAACTTACTTCTGGGAGTACACTGGTAAATTTTTTCCATCGGTCACTCCATGACGATGTCTCTTTCAAGGTAATTAAACCCAAATCAGCTAAATCTTCAATTAATTTTCTTGCCTTCGGATTTTGAACCTCAATAATTAAAGTTTCCATCCTGGTAGTTTTTAACAAGTTTATTCTTTTAACAAAGGGAAAACAAATTATAAATGGATTTGGATCATATCAACTTGTAATAAATAAAAAACCAATTTAACCTTTTCATAACATCTCCATAATCTCTGCCTAATGCCATAAAAGTAGTTTTGCGAAAAAACTGATTTTATGAAACACACTTTACGTTTAGCCCTCCTGACGACGCTAGTGGCGTCAACTGTAATTTCTTGCACCGACCACAATATTGAAAATCCGGGAGGCGGAAATTATCCAGCCAAAGCGACTTTCAAAACGGCACCGGTTTTATCAACCATGTCAAACGGTACCAAAATTTATGGCAGCGGGTATGGTTCTTCCATGGCTCAGGTTCCGGGCGAATGGGATTCATTTTACCTAATGACAGATCGCGGGCCAAATGTGGACGGAACGAATAGCGCGAAAATATTCCCAGCTCCTGACTTTAACCCGCACATCGCCAAGTTTAAACTGGTTGGAGACGAGCTTGTTTATCAATCTTCGGTTGCGTTTAAAAATGCAGCTGGAATGAAACTTACGGGCCGCCCGAACCTACCGGGTGAAGGAAATGCTGGTGAAACTGCCCTTGACTTTACCGGAGCGCCTATCGCAAACGATCCGGAAGGAATCGACTGTGAAGGTTTGGCTGTAGACCCGACAGATGGTACATTTTGGGTGAGTGATGAGTATGGGCCGCACATTGTCCATTTTGATAAATCAGGAAAAACGATTGAACGTATCAACCCGTTCGGAACCGGAACCGGTGGTCGTAAATTACCCAAAGTTTTGGCTCGTCGCCGTCCAAACCGCGGTATGGAAGGATTGACTATAACCCCTGACGGAAAATTCCTGGTGGGAATGATGCAGTCACCGATCTATAACCCGTCAAAAACAAAAGTTGCCAATTCAAGAGTATTAAGATTGGTCGTTTTTAATATTGCTTCCGGCGAAACGAAACAATACGTGTTCCTTACTGAGTCCACCAAAACGTTGTCCAGCGAAATTGTTGCGATTACTGGTAATACTTTTCTGGTTCTGGAACGTGACCAGGATTATGCCGGCGGCAATCCAGCGTCTCTCGTAAAAAGAGTCTATAAAATCGATATCTCAGCGGCTACCGATATTTCTGACCCGGAAAATAAAGAAAGTGGTTTGCTTTTTGGTGGCAAAACAGTAGATGAAATGACCGATCCTGAATTGACTACAAACAATATCAAGCCGGTTATCAAAGAGTTGGTTGCTGATATTCTGGCCATTCCGGGTGGTTATGCGCATGATAAAGCGGAAGGTCTTGTCATTATCAACAACAACATGATCGCCGTTGTTAATGATGATGATTTTGGAATTGTGAGCCCTGAAACACCAGACAATTCGATTATTCAAAAGATACTTCCATCAACAATGCTGACAGATCAAAATGTGATTTACTTCATTCCTTTGTCCAAAGGATTAAAATAGTTTTTACAATTAAGTGGATTCTCCTATTATTGTTTACAACCCTGCTGAGCTTTTCGGCGGGGTTGTTTTTTTGCCCGCTCTTTGTCGTCTGCCTTTGTGCTGCTGGTACCATTAACTAATATTCTTTATCAGGAAATGTGTTTTATGGGCATGATTTAATGATAATTAACAAAAGAACTTGTCATCGTAATCTCTTTTTTTGCCCGTCAGTATAAATACTCTATTTTTGCGGTTCGAAATTCATTCTATCCGATTTTAAACCTGTTTATGAGATTAGTAGAAAATAAAGTGGCTTTGGTAACCGGAGCTTCCCGTGGTATTGGACGTTCAATTGCTTTACGTTTGGCTCAGGAAGGAGCAAATGTAGCTTTCACTTATCTTTCCAGTGTGGAAAAAGGGGAGGCATTGGTGAAAGAACTTGAAGCGTTCGGAATCAAGGCAAAAGGGTACCGTTCTGACGCAGCCGATTTTCAGCAGGCAGACCAACTGGTTACCGATGTTATCACGGATTTTGGAAAACTGGATATTCTGATCAACAACGCCGGCGTTACCCGCGATGGTTTGCTGATGCGTATGAGTGAAGAAAACTGGGATACTGTAATCAATATCAATTTGAAATCGGTATTTAATCTTACCAAAGCAGCTACAAAAACAATGATCCGTGCAAAATCCGGATCGATAATCAATATTACGTCCGTTGTTGGTATCAGCGGCAATGCAGGTCAATCAAATTACGCAGCTTCCAAGGCGGGGATTATTGGATTTACAAAATCAATCGCGCTTGAATTAGGATCAAGAAATATTCGTTCGAACGCAGTTGCGCCAGGATTTATTGAAACTGAAATGACCGATGCTGTGGACTCAAAAGCAGTGGAGGACTGGAAACAGTCCATTCCGATGAAACGTGGCGGACAGCCGGAAGAAGTTGCCGACGCATGCGTTTTCCTTGCTTCGGATATGTCTCGTTACATCACCGGACAGGTTCTTCAGGTTGACGGTGGAATGCTGACTTAGGCATTGAAAAAACTTTATTTGTTAGTTGTAACAACTTAAAAGCAAATTAAAGTATCGTTTCACGCTCAACCGGCTTTTGAAAAATATAACACAAATCCCGATTCTTCGTTACGAAGGAGCGGGATTTGTGTTTATGCCTGAATTGGCAGAATTCAACTAAATATTGATAATAATTGTGCTTTCTGCAAAACTGTTTGCTATATTTCTGTGATACTGTTTTCGGCAAAACTGCTTACTCATCATTATGCGTTCAGAGCTTATATTTCAAACTCCATATTGGTTTATCATTTTTTGTCTTCTGGCGGGCGGTGCTTATGCATTTCTTTTATACCAACCGGAAGCTTCATGGAGTAAGAAACTGAATTATGCCCTGGCCGCTCTACGTGGAATCGTTGTAGCTTTTATCTGTTTTTTACTGCTCAGTCCTTTGGTTCGCAAGACTGAAAGTATTGTGGACAAGGCAAAGATTGTTTTTGCCATTGACAATTCGGAGTCTGTGAAAGGAGTGGGGCAGCCGGTTTTGAAACAAATCACCCAGGCCGCTCAGGAATTAAATGCAGCCGGATATGAAGTCAGCGTTCAGACTTTTGATAAAACGGCCGAAAATATAACGATTGACTCCATCCGTTTCGATCAACGTAAAACCGATTTGTCAGGTTTGCTTCAAACCGTTAAAAGTAATTTTGAAGGAAGAAATCTGACAGATGTCATTTTGCTTTCGGACGGTATCGTCAATCAGGGTGCCGCGCCGACTTACGGCCAGTTTCCTTTTAAAATAAATTCAGTTGCTGTTGGTGATACTGTTCCTGTTCTGGATATCCGTATTAAGGATGTTGTCAATAATCGCGTGGCATATCTGGGCAACGATTTTCCGATTCGCGCTGATATTTCTGCTAACGGATTAGCAGGAAAAACGACTACCATTTCGCTAAAACAGGGCGGAAGAATTATTGCAACGCAAAAAGTTGAGATTGATCGCGCTTCTTTTTTTAAATCAATTGATTTTACCGCATCTTCGAAAGTAAAAGGTATTCAGCATTATACGATTGAATTAGGAACTGTCCAGGGCGAAGCATCTGACCGGAACAATAAAAGAGATGTTTATATTGATATTATCGACGGGCGGCAAAAAATTCTTTTGCTAGCGCTGACGCCACATCCGGATGTTAAGGCATTAAGAAGCCTGATTGAAAGCAATGATAATTATGAATTGGACGTCAACATTCTCACAGCTTCACCAAACCCAAATGCAGATGTAATTGGAAATAAGCCTTACGATCTGGTTATTCTGCATCAGATCCCGAATATGCTTGGTTTGGGTAATCCGATGGTCCGAAAAATAATAGATACCAAAAAGCCTGTTTTGTACATTTTGGGTAATCAGTCGGCAGTTTCATTGTTAAATACCTTAAATCGTTCACTGACTATCAATGTTAATCAGGGGCAATTTGACAAAGTTGCGGCGCGGTATAACCCTTTATTTCAACAAATTAATTTCAACGAAGAAAGTCTGAAATTGCTCGAACGGCTTCCGCCGCTTTCGGTTCCTTTTGGTGAGTATACCATTTCCCCTGGGACTGAAACAATCTTATTCCAAAAAGTTGGGACATTAAATACCAGTAAACCGCTGTTGGTTTTAAACACGACAACTGATCAAAAAACGGCAGTTTTGACGGGTGAGGGAATCTGGCAATGGAGACAGGAAGAATTCGCGCTGACTGGAAAACATGAGCTGGTCGATAATCTTTTTCAGAAAATAATTCAGATTCTTTCCGTTCGTGACGATAAGCGTAAATTCAGAATTTATCCAGTTCGACCTGAGTTTGAGGAAGGCGAGGAGGTGATTTTTCAAACAGAAATTTACAATGATATCTACGAGCCGGTTTATGGGCAGGAGGTGAAACTGGATATCACAGACGAACAGGGAAAGACAAAACAATATTCTTACACTCATACAGCCGAAAATCCTCGCTACAATATCACCGGATTACTGGAAGGTGTGTATCGTTTCCAGGCAATAACGCTTGTCAAAGGCATTCAGGAAAAGATAAACGGGCAGTTTGTGGTCAGGAAAGTAGACCTTGAATTGGCAAACACGACAGCTGATTTTGGTATGTTGAGAGAATTGTCGCAAAAATCCGGTGGTACTTTCGTTCAGCCTGCCACATTGGCGCAGCTTATCGAAAAATTAAAAACGGACCGGGCTCCTGATCAGTTAGACAGCAGCGAAGAAATGGTTGAGCTGATTCATCTAAAATGGCTGTTTTTCCTGATTTTATTATTGCTCACGGCTGAGTGGGGATTGAGACGATATCACGGAGGGTATTAAAGTAAGGACAAGATTTTGATTGAGTACCAATTATTTTAAGCACAACTGAGGATAGTCTGTAATTATTTGTCAAAATTTGCGCAAATAATACATCAATAGTAAAACCGAAAATATCAAACATCATACTTGCTCTGATATATTGACGGTCGTTTTTAATGAAATATTTTTATAAAATAAAAGTCCTTTTTCTTTTACTGATCCTGGCTTTTTGCCGGATATCTGCAAACGGTCAGCAAGACACAACTGCTTTTGTACAGGAAGATTCTATCAGAGAAGTCAGACCCAACTACAAGTTGCTTCGGGGAATTTTCGCGGCGCAGTCAACATTGTACTTAGGGACGATTTACGGACTAAGCAAATCATGGTATAAAAACCCGCTCACGAACTTCCGTGTAAAGGATGACACCTATGAGTGGCTGCAAATGGACAAAATGGGGCACGTTTACACATCTTACCAGATTGCGCGCCACACAGCTGAAATTTATAAAAAAACAGGAATTTCAAAAAAACAGATGATGATTTACGGAGCCATTTCCGGAGTTATTTTCCAGACACCCATTGAGATCCTTGATGGTTTTTCTCCTGAATATGGTTTTTCACCCGGGGATATGTTTGCAAACCTGACAGGTTCAGCGATTTATCTTGGACAAATTGCACTTTGGGACGAAGTAAGAATTCAGCCGAAATTTTCTTTTCACTTTACTTCACTTGCAAAAGAGCGCCCAAATCTGTTGGGCAGCAAACCTTCTGAGCGATGGTTGAAAGATTACAATGGCCAAACTTATTGGTATTCAGCCAGTCCAAAGTCTTTTTTTAAAGGAAGCAGCTGGCCGGCCTGGTTATGTTTCTCAATCGGATATGGTATCCAGGACATGGTAGCTTCTGAAAAATCGAAGAGTATCGAAATGGGTTTTCGGCCGTACAGGCAATATTATTTGTCGATGGATATTGATCTGACAAAAATTAAAACACGCAGCAAGTTTGTAAGAACTATCGCCTTTTTAGCAAACTCACTGAAAATTCCGGCTCCGGCTTTACAGATTAGTAAAAAAGGCATTGATTTTAAGCCGTTATATTTTTGACAAGAAATAATGTGCGAAAAATCATGCAAAGAATAAAGTAACTTAGCGATCAACAGGGCCTGATTTAGGCATACTGTGGATTATTTTAAATGTAAGATTATGAATATTGGAGATAAAGTAAGATTGGTTCATGGCCGTGAGGAAGGAATTATTTATGCCTTTTTACCTGGTAATGTTATAGAAGTTGAAATTGAGGATGGTTTTCGTATCCCTGTATTGCGCAGTGAGTTAGTAACGATTTCGCCGGTGGAATCACAGAGATTAAACAGAACGCCTGCAGGACAAAGTATTGCGCCGCAACGCGAGCGAATTGCGCCAAGACAAGCTGCATTTGCTGAAAAGGGAATTTATATCGCTTTTGTTTCCATTAATGACAAGGCAGTGATTTTGTATATTATTAATAATTCGGATTGGATTTTGCCTTTTACGGCTACTACGCAATACGAAAATGCGCATACTGGTCTTGCTGCCGGACTGTTACAGCCACGAACTTCTCAAAAATTGACGGAACTTCAAATGAAAGATTTTGAGTCTTGGCCGGTATTTGCTTTCAATATTTTGCATTATCGTGAAGGGAATTACGAAGCAGTATTACCTTTTCAGAAAAAAATAAAATGCAGAGCGCAATCTTTTTACAAAAGTAAGGGGCCGGCTCCGGTATTGGGAAAAGATGCATTTGTATTTCAGTTGGATGAGGAGAATGTTAAAAAAGAGGAAGTTGTTATTGATAAAACAAACATTCAGGAGCAGTTACGTACCAGTCTGATGGGCGGCACGACAACGCCGAAAATTGAACTTCCAAAACCGGAAGGTGTTGTAGATCTGCATATTGAAAAACTTGTTGAAGATTTTTCCAGAATATCAAAAGACGAAATTTTGAAAAAACAGCTGACTGTTTTTGAAACCAGTCTTGAACAGGCAATAGGTAACGGAATGGAAGAAATTACATTTATACATGGTGCAGGAAGTGGCGTTTTACGTGATGAACTGCACCGCAGACTGAGCAAAAATCAGCATGTTCAGTATTTTAAAGATGCTCAAAAGGAAAAATTCGGATACGGTGCTACCCTGGTTAAAATTAAATAATTGCTTTAAGCAACTCACATGGGTTCTGCTGTTTGCTGCCATTGGATTGGCCCAGTGGAGCTGTCGTTCAAAAACCACTTCGCCCAAAAAGCCTATGGAAGAATATTTGTATTCAGACGCGGAAATTCAAAATGAAAAACATTTATCGGTACTAAATCTGCCGATCGAAATGCCTGTTTCTGAGCTGGAAACGCAAATTAACGCACAGTTGAAAGGACTAATCTATGAAGACAACAGTTTTGAAGATAATGGGGGCGATAATTTAAAAGCAAAGGTCTGGAAGATAAATCCGATACGGGTTGTCGCAAAAGATTCAACGTTTTTATTTGAAGTACCGCTTAAAATCTGGGTTAATGCAGGTTATAACGTAAGTCCGCTCGGAATTAATTTGTCGGGTTATAAGGATACGGAATTTTCTATAAAAATCAGGTTGATCTCGAAAATTGGAGTATTACCTAACTGGAAACTTCATACCGAAACGTATGTCGATAGTTATGACTGGATCAGTGAACCAAATGTGAAGGTTGCCGGAGTCAGAATTCCGATTAAAAGCATGGTTAGCAGGTTATTGAACAATAATTTTGAAAAAATAACACAAGCCATCGACCAGCAGGTAGCCGGAGGAATTGAGATAAAAAAATATGTTGAAGCTGCATGGAACCTGGCAAGGCAACCGATTCTATTGTCGAAAGAATATGATACGTGGTTGGTTGTCACACCCACAGCCATTGTTATGACGCCCTTACTGGTGACCAACAATGTCTTGCGATCTGCGATCGGTATCAAAGGATTTACGCAAACCATTACTTCGGCAATAAAACCGGCCGTGAAACCCGCTCCAAAGCTGCCGGATCTGACTATCACGGATAAAGTTACTTCGGATTTTCGGATTGGTTTGATAAGCCTTATATCTTATGAAGATGCTGCAAGACTGGCCACAGCGAAATTATCAGGTCAGAAATATTCATTTTTGGGAGGGCAGTACAACGTTGAAGTCACATCCATAGAAATGTATGGTCAAAATGAGCGCCTTGTTATCAAAGCAGGCCTTAAAGGCAGTGTGAGTGGAAGTATATATTTGAAAGGAAAACCGTATTATGACCCTGCCACACAGCAATTATCCCTCAAAGATCTGGATTATGATTTGGATACAAAAAATACAATTGTCAAGACGGCTGGATGGTTGCTGCAGGGGAAATTCAGTAAGATGATGGAGACAGAAATGGTATTTCCGGTCGGTACACAGATGAATGAAGCCAAAAAAAGTGTCCAACAGATACTCTCCAATTATAAAGTTACCGATGGCGTACAAATTAAAGGAACACTTTTGGAGATCACGCCTGATAAGGTTTATTTGACCCCAAAACACATTTATTCCGTCGTTTTTGCCCAGGGGAATGTTAATTTGCGTGTAGAAGGATTGCGTGGTTTTGACCAATAATTTTGTCACTCATGCAAACAAAAGCCATATTTTTTACTTTTTATGGTAAAATGACTGCTGATCAAAGGAAAGTATTTCTTAGCTTTGTGGTCAGTGAAAGGAATAAGCCGTCCTATCGCCGCGGTGAATGCCGGGGAGGAAAGTCCGGACAGCGTAGAGTGCCGTACTTCCTAACGGGAAGGCAGCGGGCTGGAAACGGCCAACTGACAGCAAGTGCCACAGAGAATATACCGCCTGGCACATTTTTTATGTCAGGTAAGGGTGAAAAGGTGGAGTAAGAGCCCACCGCTTCAAGGGTGACTTTGAAGGCAGGGTAAACCTTACGGGCTGAAAGATCAAATAGGTGTTAATTTGTGAGGCTTCTCGTCTCCGTTTCTTCGGAAACGTTAACACGGGTAGATCGTTAGAGGTTCTGAGTGATTGGAATCCTGGATAAATGATAGGAATTCTGATGAAAATCAGGATACAGAATCCGGCTTACAGGCTTCTTCCTTTTTCTGTTTTTAAGTAAATAATTAATGAATAATTGAATCACATAACTAGTGTTTCCCATGAAGAAAAAGAATCTTTACATTGCTTTAGTTTGTTTGTCACTCATGAGCCTGGATGCTTTGGCTCAAAAAAACCGAACGTATGATGGACCCAACAAAATGAATACATGGTCAATCACCGGGTATGGTGGCATCACAAAATTCTTTGGTGATTTGAAAGAATACGATTTCAAAAGAGGCGATCATGAAGATTTGACCGGATCATGGGGACTTTCTATCAACAAACAATTATCTCCGATCTTCGGTGTGCAGTTAACTGGATATAATGGTTGGCTTCAAGGATCTAAAAAGGGCATTAATATTACAAACCCAAGAGATCCAAGTATTACAAACACTTACGATGCTTACTTCAACAGCCCATCTTTTATTCAGGTTTCTATCGACGGAACAATGAATCTTAACCGTTTGCTTTTTGGTTACAAAAAATTACGCAGATGGAAAGTTGACGCACATTTGGGAGCTGGTATTATGTATTACCATACTGACCTTACTGCTACAAACACAGGTACAGGAGAAGTTTTTGAGGTATCTTCTAACACGGCGGGTAGTTCTAAAACTGCTGGTGAATGGGATCGTAACGGTTCTACTTATACTCGTGAATGGGTTATGCCGGTAGGTTTGGCGGTTCATTATGAATTATCTCCGCGCTTCGATTTAGGTCTTGACTATACTTACACGTATGTTAATACTGAAAAACTTGATTTGACAGTAGGTGACATGACTGACTACCAAACACAATCTAATCTTTGGACTTTCGCAAAAGGAGATTCTAAAAATGACAGATGGGGTGTTTTACAAGTTGCTTTGACTTACAAACTTGGTAAAAATGCGGTAAGAGCTAAAAAAGGAGTTTACGATGCAGGAAGCGGACGTTACCACTTACGTTGGGCTAATCCACAGTCATTGATTCCGGTTCCTTACAACCCAACAATGGACGATGCTGATTCAGTTGCAAAAGCTAATATGCCAAAACCAGTTGATCCACGTCTTTACACAGATACAGATGGTGACGGTGTTGCTGACTTGTTCGATAAAGAACCAAATACGCCTGCCGGAAGTGTAGTTTCAGGTGGCGGTGTTGCGATGGATCTTGATAAAATTATCAGAGACGCGATCAAAAATAATTTGCCAAAAGACGAATGCGAAGCCTTATTCAGTAACATTGAATTTGATACTGACAAAGCGATTATCCGCGACGGTTCGAAAGAAACACTTAGCAAAGTTATTGAGTTGTTAAATCTTCGTACAAACTGCCGTATTGTCCTTGTAGGACATACTGATGCGCGTGCTTCTGATTCTTATAACATGGCACTTGCCCGTCGTCGTGTGGATGCAGCAAAACGCTTCCTGGTTCGTCAGGGTCTGAAAGATACAAGCAGAATCCTAATTGAATACTTCGGTGAATATCGTCCGGTTGCTGAAAATACAACTGTTGAAGGTCTTCAATCAAACCGTCGTGTTGAAATCAAGATTTTGCCTAACAACACAATTCGCTCATCATATCCAGCTGGTTTCCAGAGATAAGAGGATTTGATACTCAAAAAAAGGGAAGTGAATCATCACTTCCCTTTTTTTATGATATATAGTTATGGAACCGATAATTTTCCGTAAGTTTGCACCCTGTTTAATTCAGGGACGAGTTCCCTTTCATAACAAATTCAATAATGGCAGTTAAAATTAGATTAGCGCGTCGTGGACGCAAACAAAAAGCGATTTATGATATCGTAATCGCAGATGCCAGAGCACCACGTGATGGTCGCTTCATCGAAAAGATTGGTAGCTACAACCCAGGTACTAATCCTTCTTCCGTAGTTTTAGATACAGCAAAAGCTGTTGACTGGTTGCTTAAAGGTGCTCAGCCAACGGATACAGCCCGTTCAATCCTGCACCACGAAGGTGTTATGCTTCGCAAGCACTTACAAGTTGGTGTTATCAAAGGTGCAATCGGCCAGGATGTTGCTGATGCACGTTTTGAAGAATGGAAATCATCTAAAACTGATCGTAATGTTTCTGCTGCAGATTCATTATCTCAAAAATTAGATAGCGCGAAACAAGCTAAATTGGATGCAGAACGTAAAGTAAATGAGTCACGTGCTGAAGCAATTGCTAAGAAAAATGCTCCTGTAGTGGAAGAAGTTGTTGCTGAAGAAACAACTGAAGAAGCTCCGGCTGACGAAACTGCTGCTGATGAAGTATCGGCAGAAGATACTAATGAAGCACCAGCTGCTGAATAATTTAGTATAACATACTTTCTTTGTGGGTCTGCCGGTTTAACCGTGCAGACTCATATTTGTTTAAGGACCGGCATAATTTAATTAATAAGACTTTGACAAAAGACAGCTGTTTTTTATTAGGCTATATCGTTCGTACACACGGTACCACCGGAGATGTTGTAATTTTTCTGGATGTAGATTACCCGGAAGAATATGAAGATATGGATTCTGTTTATTTCGAAATGAAGGGAGATTTGGTCCCATATTTTGTTGAAAACTTCAATTTGCAGAAACAGAGCAAAGCCATTGTGAGATTTGAAGAGGTTGATACCATTGAGAAAGCTCAGGCTTTGGTTGGTACTTCGCTTTATTTGCCACTTGATTCTCTTGCTGAACTGGACGAAGAGGAATTTTATTACCACGAGATCAAAGGTTATACCGTCGTAGATGAAAATATGGGTGAACTTGGTATTGTTCGTGAAGTTTACTCTTTGAACGGCCAGGACCTGATCGCCATGGATTACAAGGGCGTTGAGGTTTTGATTCCAACAGCAGAGGATATTGTTTTAAAAGCAGATAAGGAGAACAACAGATTGCTGGTAAATCTGCCGGAAGGTTTACTTGAAGTATACCTTGACGATTCTTCTAACAGTAACACGCCTGATGATGCGGATTGATATTATTTCCTGCGTTCCGAATCTTTTAGATAGCTTTTTTGCACACTCCATTCTGAAACGTGCTCAGGAAGGGAAATTTGTGGAAGTTGTGGTTCATGACTTGCGCGATTACTCGGTAAATAAACATCGATCCATTGATGATTATGCTTTTGGCGGAGGTGCCGGAATGGTGCTTCAGATTGAGCCGATTGCCGGTTGTATCCGCGCTTTGCAATCAGAAAGAACCTACGATGAAATTATTTATCTTACGCCGGATGGAGAACTTATGGAACAGAAAATGGTCAATCAACTTTCTCTGAAAGGAAATTTGATCATGCTCTGCGGACATTATAAAGGTGTGGACCAGCGGGTTCGTGATTTGTTTATCACAAAAGAGATCAGCATCGGAGATTACGTGTTATCAGGAGGCGAATTGGCAGCAGCAGTTCTTGCAGATTCCATTATCCGGTTGTTGCCAGGTGTGCTCAATGATGAAACTTCTGCCTTGACAGATTCCTTCCAGGATAATTTACTGGCTCCGCCGGTTTATTCACGTCCCTTCGACTTTGAAGGAAATGTTGTTCCTGAAATATTATTATCAGGACATGAAGCCAAAGTGGAAGAATGGCGATATGAACAATCAATCAAACGTACAAAAGAAAGAAGACCGGATTTATTAAAGTAAATCCGGCTTCAAATGTATCTGATAATCAACCTGGGAAATATCAAAAATCCAGGTTGCAGTTTATCCACTCGTCGTCGAAGTTGGTGCCGTACTTACGGTAGAAACCCACCGCAGAAGTATTCCAGTCCAGAACCTGCCACATCATTCCTGTCGATCCGGTTTTTTTAGCTGCGGTCACTGTAGCGTCAAATAAAACTTTTCCAATACCATTACCACGCATATCTTCGGTTACGATGATATCTTCCATGTACAACCTCTTACCCTTCCAGGTAGAGTAACGGAAATAATATAGCGACAATCCAATAATTTTGCCGTCAACCTCCGCGACGAAAAATTCAAAAAGATTTTCTTTAAAATCCCTTGACATCTTGTCAACATTATTACTAACCTGATCAAGTGCTCTTTCGAAAATGGCTAGTTCCTTTACTAATTCAAAAACGGCTGGGATATCTTCAAGTGTACCTTGGCGGGTAGTAATATTCATGAGCAAGATTTTCTAATTAAAACATTTTAGTAACTGATATCTACTGGACATGGCTATTGATACTTCACAAAATTTTCCCATTTATCTACGATCGCCTGAAAATTTTCCGGAAGTTTGGTGTCAAACTGCATCCATTGTTTTGTGGTCGGATGAATAAATCCCAGCGATTTGGCGTGCAGTGCCTGTCCGGGAAGTAATTTAAAATTATTTTCGACAAAAACCTTAAAACTGCCTGTTGTTCCCCCTCTTAAAACTTTGTCACCACCGTAAACCGTATCATTAAATATCGGATGCCCTATATGTTTCATGTGTGCACGAATCTGATGGGTCCGACCGGTTTCCAGATTGCATTTGATCAGAGAAACATACCGCATCGGTTTGATCACTTCGTAATGTGTGATCGCATGTTTTCCTTGTGACCCGTCTTCATATATATCCATCACACGTCTGTCACGCGCGCTGCGGCCAATGTGACCTGTAATAGTGGCCTTCGCTTCCTTAGGCTCGCCCCATATCAATGCATTATAAGTTCTTTCAATCGTATGATCCGAAAATTGCCTGGCGAGAAAGGTCATGGCAAATTCTGTTTTGGCAATCACAAGCAGCCCGGAAGTATCCTTGTCAATTCGATGGACAAGGCCTGGCCGACCTTCTCCATTTCTACCAGTCGGTAGGTTCTGAAAATGGTAAACTAATGCATTGATCAATGTACCTGTCCAGTTCCCAAAAGCAGGATGTACAACCATTCCGGTCGGCTTGTTAACCAAAAGCAAAACATCATCTTCATAAATAATATCAAGCGGAATATTTTCAGGAATGATTTCAGTATCACGCGGAGGTTCCGGAAGCAGTAGCGTGATAACATCAAGTGGTTTGACTTTGTAACTTGATTTAACTGCAAGCCCATTTACTTTTACCGCCTCTGCTTCGATACCATTTTGTATTTTTGTGCGCGAAGCATTTGGAACGTGAATATTTAAAAATTTATCCAAACGCATCAAGGTCTGACCTTTGTCGGCTACGATACGGTAATGTTCAAATAAATCGTCTTCTTCGTCGGCACTGTTATCAATTATTTCTAATGACATCTGGAATGGTGTAATATGGATAATGTCAGATAAAGCCAGTAAAACTTGCCGGCGTTTATCGTTACATCATAAGTTATTTTGTTACAAAACTACCAAATTTCGTGGACTTACTGGTTCCTTGTTTACCGACACCTATTCAGCAGATATCAGATCAAATTACTGAAAAGGCAGGGATTCGCTTGTTTGTAAAACGCGACGATCTGATTCATTCATTCGTTTCGGGGAATAAATGGAGAAAGTTAAAATACAATCTGCAAGAAGCACGGGAGAGAGGTTCTGAAACACTTTTAACTTTTGGTGGTGCTTTTTCTAATCATATTTACGCCACAGCGGCAGCAGGTGCTTATCTGGGTTTTAATACAATCGGTATTATAAGAGGTGAAGATCCTGGGGAAAGAAAATCGCCAACACTCAGGTTTTGCGAGCAGCAAGGTATGCGGCTGCATTATGTTTCGCGCGAGGAGTATAAGCTGCGGAATTCGGTGGAGTATATAAATCAACTTTCCAGGCAATTTGAAAACTCATTTATTATTCCGGAAGGCGGGACTTCTGAATGGGCATTACGAGGAGTAAGAGAGATGACTATTGAAGTAGAAAACCAGCTAAATCAGAAACCAGATTATTATGCTGTTGCTGCCGGAACTGGTGGTACTGCTGCCGGGATTCTTTCGTCGGGCTCAGATGTGCTGGCTTTTTCTGCATTAAAAGGTGGCTCATTTTTAAAAAACGATATCCTGGATTTACTTGGAAGTAATAATAAAACAGGCCATCTGCAACTCTTTACGGAATATCATTTTAAAGGTTACGCGCGTCATACACCAGAACTTCTTGATTTTATCAGGAGATTTAAAATCGAACATTCGATTCAGCTGGACCAGGTTTATACCGGGAAGATGTTCTTTGGTTTGTATGATTTAATAGCGCAAGGATTTTTTGAAAAGGGGAGCTGTGTAGTGGCCATTCACACGGGTGGTTTGCAGGGATTGTTGCCAGAATTGAAATTTACAACGCATGAGGATTAAGTACCTCCAACCCATTCACATTCTTAAAATCTGAGATATTTCTAGAAATCAAGATGTAGTCATAAACAAGTGCAGTTGCGGCAATGATAGCGTCCGGTAGTTTTATTTTATTGATTTTTCGAAGGTTAATAGTCATGTCAATCACTTCTTCCGTCAATCCAATAATAAAGGAATCGTCTATAAAGTCTAGAAGGATTTGATACGATTTTTCGGGGGTGTTATACCCGAGAACTTCCATTTTCGAAATTACAGATACAATTGGCACATCATCAACAACTTTCGAAAGAAACTGACTGCCTGAATCGGGGAAGTTATTATTAAGAAAATCGATTATGCTGTTCGTATCAATTATATATCCCGATTTCCCCGTTCTTCTCTGCTTTGTTTTACATGAATTTGCATTTGATCAGCAACATTGGAAGACAACTTGCCAAGATATTTTTCAGAAAGTTTTTGCTTAGAATGATTGCCACTTTCCAAAAGTTTAATAAGGTGCAAGTCTTCCAGATCTTCCAGAAGTTTGTATGCCTTGCTATTTGTTACTTGGATGAGTACGGTTTCCATTTCCTAATTAGTTAATTTAAATGGACTAGTTCAAGTTACTATTATTTTACGGTCATGCCAAATTTATCCTGACAATGAGCGGTTGAGAATGCTAGAATTCAGACACTACCAAATACTATCCTTCTTCTGAATATATTCCTCAATTAAATCCTTTTCTCCGGCTACCCATAACACGTCTTCTTTTTCAATGACCATGGAAGAATCCGGATTAAGGATCCGTTCTCCGTTTCTCTCCAAACCAACGACCATCCCATGTGTAGATTCCCGTATCTGGCTGTTTCGGATTGATTTTCCAATGATATTGAATTCACTTTTTACCTCAATGCGCTGCAACGTGATTTTGTCTTCCTGAGGGAGATAAGATTGGCCATTTCTGCTAATTTCAACATGCCCGCGAAAACTGTCCAATTGATCATCCGTACCGATAACCTCAATCCTGTCGTAAGGATATAGAACTTCCGTCGGCCGGGGGAGCTGGATTGTTTTCGTACCTCTTTCTATAAGGACAACGTTGATACCAAAACTTTCCCGGATTCCCAGCTCCTGCAAACTTTTTCCAATGAGCGATGAATCAGGACTTACTTCCAGAAATGCAAAATGAGCATCCCAGGGTAACAGTATTTTTTTTGATTTTCCGCTTCCTTCCAGTTGTCTTGCGTTAAGATTTTGTAAAAAACGATCTTCAATACGGCTGTAAAACAATTGCAGACGCTGGTAGAAGAGCGCGACAGCCATAATCATTATTCCACCCGCGACCATGAGCGCTGTTGGTGTGGCGAAGAAGGAATCAAGTAATACGGCCATCAGAATAATTCCGACTAAGACTCTTGATAATTCTAATAGCAGCAGCGGGCCCCGGCTGAATTTTCGGCTCAGCCAAAGTGCAGAATATGCCTTTGTATTTGATCGTTTGAAAATGAGCGCCCACACGAAAGGAGAGATAAATAAAAATGTAATTGCGAATATTGAACACCTTGAGAAATCGTTTTCGGGAATGCGTTCATAAATTAAAGGTGAAATCTGTCTTGAAGAAATCAGAATAATGCCAACAATCACTACTGAATTCAGAACCACGGTCTGCGCATAAGATTGGAGAATAGTTTTCCAATGCGTATTTTTTGCAATGGTCTGTGTACTGCTGCTGTACCGGTTTAGTTTATTTCTCCATTTTTCAGGGATATGTTTGTCAAGCCATTCGTAAAATGGCTCAGACGCTTTCATCATGTAAGGTGTCGTGAATGTGGTGATCACAGAAACTCCAACTGCGATTGGATACAAAAACTCACTGGTGACCTTTAATGATAATCCAAGATTTGCAATAATGAATGAAAATTCACCGATCTGGGACAAACTCATCCCCGCCTGAATCGATTTTTTTAAAGGCTGTCCTGAAATTACTGCCCCAATTGTGACGTATGTGGTTTTTCCCAAAATGACGACAAAAACTAAAATTGCAGTCGGGACAGCGTATTCAATCAATAATTCCGGGTTTATCAGCATCCCAACTGAGATGAAGAAAATCGCCCCAAAAAGATCCTTGACAGGTTTTAATAAGTGTTCAATTTTTTCTGCATGTGTCGTTTCTGCCAGAATTGAGCCCATGATAAACGCGCCCAAGGCAGCCGAGAAACCAGCTTGCGTAACCAGAAAAACCATTCCGAAACAAAGTGCGATCGAAGTGATCAATACGCTTTCGTCGTTCATCAGGTTTCTGAAACGACGAAGCAGGGTAGGGAAAATGAAGATACCTCCCAAAAACCATAAAATCAGAAAGAAAAATAGTTTTGCGATCGATTCAAGCATTTCGATCCCGGCAAATTGCTGGCTTATTGAAAGCGTTGACAAAAGAACCATCAACAAAACGGCAGTTAAGTCTTCGATTACGAGGATTCCAAAAACGACACTTGTAAACTTCTGTGTTTTTAAGCCCAGCTCTTCGAAGGCACGGAAAATGATGGTGGTGGAGGAGATGGCAATGATACCACCCAAAAATAAACTGTCAATTTTGTCCCAGCCAAGAAGTTGCCCTGTTATAAAGCCGGTTCCCAGCATTAGTGATACTTCTAATAAGCCGGTAATAGCGGCGGTACTGCCTACCTTTACCAGTTTTTTAAAACTAAACTCTAATCCCAGATTGAAAAGAAGAAAGATTACACCAATTTCCGCCCAGATTTCGATCGTTTTAATATCGGTTATGGTAGGGAAAATTTTGAAATTAGGACCGACCAGCAAGCCGGCAAGGATATAGCCGAGAACAATTGGTTGTTTTAATTTTTTGAAAATAATGGTGATAACACCAGCCATTGTCAGGATTAAGGAAAGATCTACAATCAGCTGTGGAACGTGGGTCATTGGGCATTGGTATTTTAACAGAAATATAAGAATACCAATAAAATACAAAAAGCCTTTGACGAATCAAAGGCTTTTTGGCATAACTTGAAAAAATGAAAGGCAAACAACTTATCCTACACTTCCTTCCAGACTGATTTCCAGTAGCTTCTGAGCTTCTACGGCAAATTCCATCGGAAGTTGGTTTAAAACTTCTTTTGCATATCCATTCACAATCAATGCAACCGCTTGTTCCGTAGGAATTCCGCGTTGGTTACAGTAAAATAATATATCCTCTCCGATTTTAGAAGTTGTCGCTTCGTGCTCAACAGTTGCCGAAGGATTGCTTACCTCTATGTAAGGGAAAGTATGCGCCCCACATTTATCTCCCAATAACAAGGAATCACATTGTGAGAAATTGCGCGCTTTCTCTGCCTTTTTAAAAACCTGAACCAAACCTCTATACGAATTCTGACTCTTTCCTGCTGATATACCTTTTGAAACGATACGGCTTTTGGTATTCTTACCAATATGGATCATTTTCGTTCCGGTATCCGCTTGCTGCATGTTATTGGTAACCGCAACAGAGTAAAATTCTCCAATGGAATTATCGCCTTTCAGGATAACCGAAGGATATTTCCACGTAATTGCAGAACCTGTTTCAACCTGAGTCCAGGAGATTTTAGAGAACGCACCATCACACAATCCACGTTTTGTAACGAAATTATAGATACCGCCTTTTCCGTCCTTATCACCAGGATACCAGTTTTGAACTGTTGAATATTTGACATTCGCATTTTCATGAGCGAAAATCTCAACAACTGCCGCATGCAATTGATTTTCATCACGCATTGGTGCGGTACAACCTTCCAGATAACTTACATGGCTGTCAGCATCTGCTACAATCAAAGTTCGTTCAAACTGACCTGTACCTGCCGCATTGATCCGGAAATAAGTAGAAAGTTCCATCGGGCATTTAACGCCTTTCGGAATATATACGAATGATCCGTCAGAGAAAACAGCCGAGTTTAAAGCGGCATAATAGTTATCTTTCGGTGGCACAACTGATCCTAAATATTTCTTAACAAGATCAGAATGTTCACGTATTGCCTCGCTGATCGAGCAGAAAATAATTCCCTTCTCCCTTAGTGATTCTTTAAAAGTCGTAAAAACAGATTCAGAGTCCATTACTGCATCAACAGCAATAGATACACCGGAAAGTCGTTTTTGCTCGTTAAGAGAAATTCCCAAACGCTGGAAAGTGTCACGTAATTCAGGATCTATATCGTCCAGACTTTCAACAACTTTTTTCTTTTTCGGTGCTGAATAATATTTAATAGCCTGAAAGTCAATTTTTGGATAATGAACATTCGGCCATTTCGGTTCGGGCATTTTCAGCCACATCGTATATGCTTTCAAACGCCACTCCAGCATCCATTCTGGTTCATTCTTTTTCGCGGAAATAAACCGTATAGTGCTTTCATCCAAGCCCATGGGAGCTTCGTCTGCTTCAATATCAGTTACAAATCCGTATTTGTATTCCGAACTGGTGATTTCCTCCAACAATTCATCTTCTTTGCTCATAGTCTTAATTATATCACGCTACGGTTGTCATTGAACTAATAACACATAGAAATGACATTGAGTTTAAATATAGACTCAAAAATACATAAAAAAATGCACAAGTTATGACCCCTGTCATAACTTGTGATTCAAAATCGGTTATTTAGACCGTTAAAAATTAAAGATAACTTGTCGATGCCAGGTACTCTTTCACGTACTCACTAACGCCTTCTTCAAGTGTGTAAAAAGGCCTTGTGAATCCAATGGAACGCAATTTACTCATATTCGCCTGAGTAAAATACTGATATTTATCACGAATATCTTCAGGGGTATCAATGAAACTGATATCCGGCGTTTTGTCCATGGCAAGGAAAGTACTTGTCACAAGATCTTTGAAGGTTCGTGCCTTTCCGCTTCCGAGATTATAAATGCCGGAATCTTTGCGGTGGTGCATAAAAAACAGGCATACTTCGATCAGATCCTTCACATAAATAAAATCACGCATCTGCTCACCATCCTTGAAATTTGGATTGTGGGAGCGGAATAATTTCATTTTTTCAGTTGCCTTAATCTGGTTAAATGCATGAAAAATAACCGAAGCCATACGTCCCTTATGATATTCATTTGGTCCGTATACGTTGAAGAACTTCAACCCAGCCCAGAAGAAAGGCTTTTTCTCTTGTTGTAATGCCCAGATATCGAAATCGTTTTTAGAATCTCCGTAAGGATTGAGCGGTTTAAGCTGAGGAATCAGAGATTCATTGTCGTCGTACCCCAGTTCGCCCAGTCCATAAGTTGCCGCAGATGAAGCATATACCAATGGAATCTGGTAAGCAATGCATTTTTCCCAAATCTTTTTCGAATAATTCAGATTGAGCTCGTCAAATATATCTTTATCAAATTCTGTTGTATCAGTCCTTGCGCCGATATGGAAAATAAACTCCACGTCCTGATTGTTCTTGTCGAGCCACTCAAAAAAAGAATTGCGTTCAACCCTCTCTTTAATTGTTTTCCCTACGAGATTTTCTGCTTTTTCAATTTTCGAAAAATCGTCAACTGCAATAATGCTACTGAAGCCTTCCTGGTTGAGTCTGCTGATCAGACCGCTACCGATAAATCCGGCTGCACCTGTTACTATAATCATATGAAGAGATTATTTGTTTAATGAGCTTAAACTGTGAAAAGAATGCCTGATAAGAGTAATTTTTTTTATCAATCTACTCACGAATTTCGCTATTAAATTGTATTTTTTTTAGTTTACTGCTTATAATTTTACAAAACTACCGATACAAGATGTAATTTTGTAACAATATTACATAGGGAAGGAAAAATTTATGATTTACGTAACGCGAAAAGAGCATTTCAATGCAGCACACCGGCTTTTTAACCCGGCGTGGTCAGAAGAGAAAAATCAGGAGGTATTTGGGCCTTGCGCCAATAATAACTGGCATGGACATAACTTTGAATTAATTGTTACTGTAAAAGGAAAACCAGATCCTGATACAGGTTTTGTTATAGATCTTAAAGTTTTGGGTGATCTGGTGAAAAAAAAGGTGGTGGATAAGGTGGATCATAAAAACCTGAACCTTGACGTTGATTTTATGCAGGGGAAGATGGCTTCATGCGAAATTTTTGTGATGGAAATCTGGAATATTCTTGCGCCGGCAATTCAGGAAGTATCTCCGGGATCACAATTACATTACATAAAACTGATAGAAACTCCTAAGAATTTTGTTGAATATTACGGCGAGTAATTGCCTTTAAAGATCTGAAAACATCTTTTTTAGGATGCGTTTCAGATCTTTCTTTTTTCTTCTCAACTAAATTTTAAGCATGAAATATTACCTCATTGCCGGCGAACGTTCCGGAGATCTGCACGGTGCCAATCTGATGAAAGGAATTAAAGCCAACGATCCCGAAGCACAATTTCGTGGTTGGGGAGGGGATATGATGCAGCATGAAGGGATTGATCTTGTAACCCATTACAAGGATACTGCCTTCATGGGTTTTCTGGAAGTGGCACTCAACATCCGGAAAATTGCAGGATTTCTGAAAAAGTGTAAAAAGGATATTCTTGTTTACAAACCGGACGTCATAATCCTGATCGACTATCCTGGATTTAATCTTAGAATTGCTGCTTTCGCAAAGGAAAATGGGATAAAAACATTTTATTATATCTCTCCAAAGGTATGGGCATGGAACCAGAAACGTGCCTGGAAGATCAAGAAAAACATTGATCAGATGTTTGTGATATTCCCATTCGAAATTGATTTTTACAAAAAGTTTGACTTCGAAGTAGATTATGTCGGCAATCCGCTGATGGATGCAATAGACGCTTTTAAACCTGATCCTGACTTTAAAAAGAAGCATAATCTCGACGGGAATCGGGCAGTGATTGCTTTGTTGCCAGGAAGCCGTCGTCAGGAGATTATTAATATGCTGGACCTGATGTTGACTGTGCAGCCACATTTTCCTGGTTATCAATTTGTAGTGGCCGGTGTAAAGAACCTTCCATCCTCACTTTATGAAAAATATGAGGCGCTTCAAAATGTTTCAGTTGTCTACGAAGCGACCTATGATTTACTGGCAATTTCAGAAGCGGCATTGGTAACTTCAGGAACTGCTACACTTGAAACGGCTTTACTCAATATTCCGGAAGTTGTTTGTTACAAAACCAGCCGGATCTCCTACGCCGTTGCTAAAAAGCTGATCAAGGTTCCGTTTATTTCTCTCGTCAACCTGATTATGGAAAAGGAAGTTGTAAGAGAGTTAATTCAGGATGAATTAAACGAAAAGCAGTTGGTAGTAGAATTGGCTGCCCTATTGAAAAACGGATCAAAAAGAGAAGCCCAGCTGACCGACTATTCCACATTGCAGACACTTGTTGGTGGGCCAGGCGCTTCCGAAAGAGCAGGCGCATTAATGGTGAAATATCTTTTAAAGAAAAATGTGATGCAGAAGAAATTTTAATTTGTCGATATGTTTCTACAAATAGCCTGAATTAGAACTACTTATTGTTCCGGTAAAGAAAACTATATTTGCGCGATGCGGTAACTTGCATTATTGTAAAACGTCCGGCATCCGGCGAAAACCCACCCTCCTTAATTAAGAAAGTTATGCAACGAATACTTTTAATAGATGATGGTTCGGACATGTCTTCGGTTTTTAAAAAACTTTTTGAAGCAGGTGAACACAGGAATTTATTAATTGAAAAAGTAGAAACTGCTACGGATGGATTGAAGAAAATTACGACAGGCTCTTACAGCGTTGTTGTAGTAAATCTAGCAATTTTGAATACAGATATGCTGGGATTGATCAGGCGAATCAGAGCTTACAGTCAAGCCCTTCCCATACTCGCTTATTCTAAAATATTGGAATATACCCTGATAAAAAGATATCTCACCAGCGGCGTGAATGGATACTGTTTTTATCGGGACGACTTTGATGAAATCCTGAACGCTTGCCAGACGATTGCGTCAGGCAAATGGTATATCAGCCCGGAAATGATTTCACTGATTGTTGAAGATGCTTTGTACAACAAAAAAACAGATCGTTTTGAAAGTCTCAGCGAAAGGGAATTTGAGATTTTCTCTCATCTTGTAAAAGATGAATCTCCGGCCGCAATCGCTGAAATTTTATCCCTTCATATCTCCGCAATTGCTTTGTACAAGTCAAGAATTATGGATAAGCTGATGATATCGAATCTTGTGGAAATGAAAAATCTGATGAAAACACCAGTATTGGTCTAACTAATTACGCATACGTACAAGCTTGTCGTATTCCAGAACCGTTATAAGACTCCCCTTCATATCCACAAGTTTCTCTTCCTTGAAATCAGACAGAGTTCTGATCACCGTTTCTGTTGCTGTTCCAACCATCGAAGCAATATCTTCGCGGGTTATTGCCATAGAGAAAGGCTTGGATTTATCTTCCTGATACCGCTGAACCAGCATTACCAATGCCTGTGCGACTCTTTTGCGGACAGAATTGTAGGCAAGCTGAAGCAATCTTTCCTCGCGGTCCTTTATTTCATTCGAAAGCATTTTAATAAACTTTGTAGCAACTTCCCTGTTGCCTTGCAGGAGGTTGAAAAAGTCATCTTTCGGTATCATCGCCACTTCTGATTTTTCAAGCGAAATAGTCGTTTCCTGGTAAGATTCTCCTTGAAGCAAATCTAAATAACCAAAGAAATCACCTTCTTTATACAAATCAGTGATGTACTCCTTGCCATTGTCATTAGACTTGTATGCCTTCACTTTTCCTTTTTGAAGAAAGAATACATTGGATGGAAAGCTGCCTTCTGTATAGATCGTTTCTTTCTTTTTCAGCACCTTTATTTTTTTGTCATCCGCAAGTTTTGTGATCAGATCAAAAGATTTGGCTTCGTGAATAAATTCGTCAAGACCTTCGGCTGTTCGTGTAAACTGGCCTTTTAACCTCTCACTTTTTTTCAACCGCATTTCGACGGCATTCAAAAGCTCAACGTCATCATAGGGCTTGGTCAGGTAATCGTCGGCGCCCATGGTCATTCCTTTCCGATAATCGTTTTTTTCAGCCTTCGCCGTTAGAAAGACAAAAGGAATATTGGCAGTCTGGTCATCTTTTCCGAGCATGTGTAAAACGCCATAACCATCGAGCTCCGGCATCATGATATCGCAGATAATCAAGTCAGGTTTTTCGTGATGTGCAACCTGCACGCCTTCTTTTCCATTCTGCGCTGTCAATACTTGATAATTAGCCAATTCGAGAATTTCGGCCGTATTCTCACGCATTTCAGGGTTATCTTCTATCAACAGGATTCTCTTAGTTTCCATTCTTGTCAAGGTATTTAGTTAGCGGGTAAGTGATCAGGCAGTTTTATGGTAAATGTGGTTCCCTTTCCCACCTCACTTAAAAATGAAACTTCGCCTCCCATAAGTTCTACGTAATTTTGGACAATATTAAGTCCAAGTCCGGTGCCTTGCGCATTTCCGGCATTTTGCGCACGAAAAAAGCGGTCAAATATGTGCACCTGATCATTTTCGGGAATCCCGATGCCCTGGTCGATGATTTCTATAAATATGATTTTTCCATCAGCATTGATATTCAGGGTGATGGATTTCCCAGGATCAGAATATTTTATGGCGTTGGAAAGAAGGTTGAAAATTACATTTCGAAGTAATTGTTTATCAACCCAAATTTCGGTATTCCCCACATGTGTAAACAAGATTTGTTGTCCGTCCTTACACAAGCCCTTAATTTCCTCGATGAGACCCAGGCAAAAATCAGGTAAAACAGTGAAAACCGGAACGCTGTGAATACGGCCCTCTTCGAGTTTTCCGATCGACAGAAAATCATTTAAAATTTCCGTCAGGTTGGTTACTGCGGATTTAATTCTTAGCACATGCTTCTGACGCTTATCCTCTTCTTCCGATTTTTGATATCGGCCAATCAATGCAGCCGACGAAAGTATCGTTGCGAGCGGAGTACGAAATTCGTGGGAAGCAATCGTCACGAACTGACTTTTCATATTATTCAGTTCCCGTTCTTTTTTCAAAGCACGCATCACTTCCTCCTGTGATTGTTCGATTTTATGTATCGCCTTTGCCAATTCCTCAGTTCTTTGATTTACACGTTCTTCTAACTCGGCATTCAGTTTTTGAATCTCCTTGTTAGCTTCCTGAATGATGCTTTCCTGTTTTTTCCTTTCGGCTATATCAATGACAAAACTTACCACAAATTGTCCTTCACTGGTTTGAAAGGGACTTAGGCTTACTTCAACCGGAAACTCACTTCCATCTTTGCGTCGGGCAAATAGATCCAGAGAACTACCCATACCCCGGGCATGTGGTGATTCCAGATAAGTATCGCGATGATGGACATGTTTGGTAGTCAATCTTTTGGGAATCAATACTTCAATTTTTTGATTTACCAGTTCTCCATCTTTAAAACCAAAAAGTTCAAGCGCTTTGGGATTTAACATTACGATAACTCCCGCTTTATTAACGACTACAATTCCTTCGGTTGCATGTTTGAATAGGGCATCGAGCATTTCAATATGCCGTGTCATGGCTTCGGTTTGTTTTTCTATATACGTACTAAACATACCAAGTTACAGGACATAGTTGAATGGAACAAACTAAACTAAAATAATGATAGATTGACAGAATGATTGAATGTGAGAATCAGGCAGCCTGCACGACTGCCACATTCAACTTTCAACCACGCAGTGACCGCTCTCAGCTATCAATCTAAACAGTTTTGCTAAATTGGATTGTTGCGGATGATTCCGCCCATAATTTTGCATCAAAAGCCATACAGACATTTCTTACAAAGGCTTTACCTTTTTCTGTGACACGTAGATGAAAAGGCTGAATTTCGATCAGTTCATCAAATTCCATTTCTGATAATCTGTCGATGGCTTTATACAAATCATCACAAACCTCGGTCTCATTTTCCCAGGTCGTTTCAAATTGCGTCATAATCCGAAGAATATGTTTTCTCAAAATAAGATCATCTTTGGTTAACTCATGACCTTTGAAAACCGGCAAATGTCCTTCTTTGATTCGCTCATAGTAAGCCTCTACCGTTTTTTCATTCTGAACATATCCAGTCCAGCAGTCACTGATTGAAGAAACACCTAATCCAATTAACAGCTGGGTATGGGTATCCGTGTATCCCATGAAATTTCTATGCAATCGCCCTTCTTGCTGTGCTTTAAATAATTCGTCAGTTTCAAGAGAAAAATGGTCCATCCCGATATCATGGTATCCCGAGAGTTCCAAAGCATTCCTCCCTGTTTCGTAAATAGCCATTTTTTTATCGGCATCAGGCAAATCCTTGTCTGAATATTTTCTTTGTCCGGGTTTGATCCACGGAATATGTGCATAACTGTAAAAAGCAATCCTGTCAGGGCGAAGCTGTACAACACGCATGATGGTTTCCATCATCGTACAAACTTTTTGGAAAGGCAAGCCGTAAACAAGGTCATAGTTAACAGAAGTGTAACCGATTTCGCGCGACTTTTTTGTCAAATGACTGATCTGGTCATACGTTTGGTGACGGTTGATAACAGCCAAAACCAATGGATTGAAATCCTGGACGCCAATACTGATCCGCCGAAATCCAACTTTGTATAAAGCTTGTAAATGTTCGTCCGTTGTATTTCCCGGGTGTGCTTCGAAACTGAATTGTGCCTTTGGGTGAACGTCCGAATTTGCTAGTAGTCCCTGAATGAGTTTGGTAAGGTTTTCCGGACTAAAAAAAGTAGGTGTGCCGCCTCCCAAATGTATCTCACGGATGACAGGTTTTGTCTCGCCGAAGATCGAGAAGTATAGTTCCCATTCTTTTAGAACAGCACTGATATATTTTTCTTCAACTTTATGGTTAATCGTAATACGTGTGTTGCAGCCACAATAGGTACACAGACTTTCGCAAAAGGGCAGGTGTATGTATAGACTAATTCCTTCCTTTTGGTTGGAAACTGTAAATGCTTCACTCGCAAGTTCCTTCCATTTTTGTTCCGTAGGTGGCGTTTTTTGCCAATAAGGAACTGTTGGGTAACTGGTATATCTGGGCCCGGGAGTATTGTATTTAAAAAGCAAATCCTTATCCATAGGAGTCGTGTTTTGAATTAAATTCTATACATCAAAACTAGTAAGGTGCCGTAGGTAAAAACATGACTGTGGTCATCTAAAAAACTTACTTTGGCAAGGAATTGGCGTGGATTCTATTCTTATAAGCATCATTATTTGCCATGGCAAATGGTAATACCTTTGGAAGTGTTTTGGGGTGTGTCCGGATATTGAATCAATAAACCTCTGGCAACAAGCACTATGCCGGCCAGCGCAAGCATCACAGGCATGAGTTTTCTCATTTTTGTCCGCAATGAAACGGTAAACCACTGTTTGAAGAATCCGACAGCCATCATAGCGGGCATTGTTCCAGCTCCAAACATGAGCATAAATAAACTTCCGGGCAGGGGACCTCCGGTTGCGACTGAACTGATCAATGCGAGATAGACGAGACCGCAAGGTAATAATCCATTTAATATACCGAGGGAAAACCAGCTAAGGAAACTTTTTTTTTGCAGCAAACCAGCCATACCGGTTTTTAATTGTCTGATAAGCTTTTGCCAGAATGGAGGTGTATGAAAATAGCGATCCAGATGCGCTGGCCAGAAAACATAGGCCAGCATCAATACACCCGAAAAAATGGAAAGATAGCGTAGGTAGCCGATCCAGACGAGAGACGATCCGACAGAACCTAACAATAATCCAAGCAATGAATAGGTAAAAGACCGGCCCAGGTTATAAGTCAGCAGTCCTGTGAACTGGACAAACTTACTCCCTTTTTGAATGGGTAGTGCCAAAGCGATAGGCCCACACATACCGACACAATGGAAGCTGCTCATCAACCCCATTGAAAATGCCAGATATGGAAGCGCGCTTACCACTATAAGTTTTTGTTAATGACGATCAAATCTTCGTTCCAGTAGGTCTCTTCACCGTTTTTCCAGTCAATCTGCAAATGATACCGGCCTTCCGGAATTTTCGAGGAGGGTACAAGTTGTATGTTATCGGTAGAATTTACCTCGAAAGAAAGATCTTTTGAATCATCTGATGGACAATACAGATTCACTTTTCCTGTCAGATTTTTCTCAGAAAATGATTTTGGATAATGGATCAAAATCCCTTTTTCATTTACCTCCCATTTCAGTGGATCCGCCAATGCCTTGGCACGTTTGGTTTTATTTATTTTATCCTGGAAACGTAACTCTTCTGCGTAATAATTGTCTGTGACCAGATCAATCTTTTGGTTGGTACTCATCACAACGAGTACCAAAATCATGGCTACAAATCCTGAATATAGAATCGCGATGCCTGTACCCCAATTTAGTTTCATTTCGGAGTTGTTTAAATTAATTGTTTCGGTGCTACAAATATTTCACCGCGCTGCGGCTATCGTACAAAAGTGGCCACTGATTTATCTTTTGATTATTCCGGTGCCATAAAGGTTGTTTCAAAAGTCTCCAATTTTTCTTTCCCCTGAAATACAGATAATTGAATTTTTGTTTTGCGTGTTTTAAGTGCTGATTTCGGAATGATAATAAACACTGTACCTTCCGACATCCCTGCACCGTCCAGTGTCAAATCCGGTTTTCCAGCAAATAACAAAGTGCCTTTTGGGGAATCAAGCTTAATGGTCGGTTTGACCACATGATTTGTCTTGTTAAAAATTTTAAAAGTGTAGAGGTTACTGATCGTTCCATTTTTGTTTTCAGTGTACTGGCTGCCAGGAGCTCGGAACAAAGTGGTTTGGGTGTCATTTCTGGAGACAACCAAATAAGCAAGCGCTGACCAAAGCAAAATCAGGACAACGATATAGGCGCGGGTGCGGTTGGTAATCAATTTATTAACGCCACTAACAATAGCATTTTCGGAAGTATAGCGAATCAGTCCTTTATCAAAACCAACCTTATCCATTATGGTATCGCAGGCGTCGATGCAGGCTGTGCAGTTCACACATTCCATCTGTGTACCATTTCTGATATCGATGCCTGTCGGACAAACAGCCACACATTGAAAGCAGCTGATACAATCGCCCGCGTTTCGATCCTGTCCTTTGTGTAATTTTTCTCTGGGTTCTCCACGTTTATAGTCATAAGCAACCACAATCGAGTTCCGGTCCATCAAAACACCTTGCAAGCGGCCATAAGGACAAACCACCGTGCAGGCCTGATCGCGGAGCCAGGCAAAATTGAAATAGAATACTGCTGTAAAAATGACAATCCCTGAAAAGAGGGGAATATGCTGGTCGATGGGTTCACTGACAATCTTGGATAATTCGTCCACGCCGATCACGTACGACAGCAGAAGATTCGCAATCACAAACGAAACCAATAAGAATGCGCTGTATTTTGCAGCTTTTTTCAGAATCTTATCACCTGTCCAAGGTGCTTTATTTAACAATTTTTGTTTACTGCTGTCACCTTCGATGGCATATTCGATTTTACGAAAAACCATTTCCATAAATACGGTTTGCGGACAAGCCCAGCCACACCATAATCTACCAAAAATCGTGGTAAAGAGAACGATAAAAACCATGAAAGACAACATGGTTAGTCCAAAAAGCCAGTAATCCTGCGGTCCGATAAACAAGCCAAAAATGATGAACTTTCTTTCCAGAACGTTGAAAAGCAGTAGTGGCTGGTCGTTGAACTTTAAAAAGGGAGTAACAAACAAAATTGTTAAAATGGCGACCGTAAATAAAATACGGCGATTATGCCATAAGCCCGTGGGCTTTTGGGGATAGAACCAGTTTCGCTTACCATCTTCACTCACGCCACTAAAATGGTCGCGGAATGAATCTTCTGAGGTAATGGTCGTAGGTTTCATATTTTTGGCTTTCAGCCATCAGCAATTAGTTTTCGAAATTGCCATGAACTGAAATTGTTAATTAGGCTTTCGGCTATCGGCTTTCGGATTGCCAAGAACTGAAATTGTTAATATAAATGAATTTAAGCAGTAGAAAGATTGAATAAGGGTATTTTTCGCCGGCCGCCGACCGCTATTTCATCGCTACCGTACTATCTCCAGCAGCTTTTCCTTCTTCAAACAAATCTCCTTGTGGTTCCTTCGGATTTGCAGGTTTTGTTCCTTTTAACGACAAAACATAACTCGCCACTTTCTGGATATCCGTTGGTGAAAGTTGTTTTTCCCATGAGATCATACCTTTTTCCGGAACACCATACTTGATTACCTTGAAGATATTTTTCACTCCGCCTCCGTGAATCCAGTATTTGTCGGTTAGATTCGGACCAACGCTTCCACCAGCATCAGCACCGTGGCAGGCAGTACATTTTTCCTGGAAAAGTGCTTTTCCTTGATTAATTCCCGCTTCCTCGGTTAAAATTGTAACCGTATTTTCGTCCATGCTCGAACCTACTTTTTCAAGATATGCCTTTTTTTCTATATCTGCCTGCGCAATTTCCTTGTCAAGTTCAGCCATCTGGAAATCACCAAATCCACCGAAATAATACGCGGAATAAAAAATGGCAATGATCACAGTTGATACAAAAAGAGATTGCAGCCAGGGAGGCATACGATTGTCCAGTTCCTGAATCCCATCGTAGTCGTGGCCCTCAATCAGTATATGTTTTTCCTCCTGAAGCGAAACACCGACACCACTAAAATTTTGCCACCATTTATTACTAAGAATAGATTTTGAAGCTTTTTCCGGGTTGTTGTTATTGATTTGCTTTAAAACAGACAACGCGTTCACCAGGAGAATAACCACCAGAACTGCCACGAAAAACAACATGCCAAGCAGCGACAGAAGTAAAAGATCAGTACCCGAAAGTGCCCTTACTTCCTCCTGAGGTCCCTGTGCAAAAGCTGATGATGATACGCATATAAAAAGGATCACGGAAAGCATTCCTTTTTTAAAACTTCCGTCGTTTAAGGGAATGTTTTTCATCCCATTAACGGATTTTTTATCCAGACGAATGACGTAGATAAGCAATCCTACAAAAAATATAAAAAATATGAGCAGCGAAATGAGCGGGAAAATTTCAACGCCCGCAATGGTTTCTAGATAATTTCGGAATTTCATGATGTGAAAATGTAATAGTGAAATGTAGGCAGTAATTTTTCTGAGCGGCTGTTCAGCCGCTCAGAAATCCCGATCATTTATTCGTTTTTATATCAGTCCCAAGTCGTTGCAGGTAAGCGATCAAAGCAATGATTTCTTTATTTTCATTGGCTTTGATACCACTTTGTTTTAATCTGCCCTGAATCTCTTTCGCCTGTTTATGAAGCTCCGCGTTAGCAATTTTGTCGTAATCTTTTTCATAAGGAACGCCAAGTGTTTGCATTGCCCTAATCTTGGAAGCCGTCGTTGAAGTATCCAGATCGTCTTCCAGCAGCCAGCCATAACGCGGCATGATTGATCCCGGAGACATCGAAGTTGGATCCTCCATGTGGTTGTAATGCCATGAGTCTGGATATTTCCCCCCAACTCTGTGTATATCCGGTCCGGTGCGTTTTGAACCCCACTGATGCGGATAGTCATAAACAAATTCACCTGATTTTGAATACTCTCCATATCGTTCAATTTCAGAACGGAATGGGCGGATCATTTGCGTATGGCATACATAACAACCCTCTCTAACATATATGTCACGTCCCTGCAATTCCAGCGGAGTATATGGTTTTACACTTGCGATAGTCGGGACATTGGACTCGATCATAAACGTCGGGATCATTTCAATCATCCCGCCAATTGCAACGGCAACGAGAGCGAAAATGGTAATGGCCAATGGTTTACGCTCCAAAAGTCTTCTGTGCCAGTACTCGTTTTTAGCGGGCTGCCAGATAGCAGATAACGGCATAGCTCTCGCAGTTTCAGACGCTACCAGGGATCCTTTGAGTGCGGTCATCCACAAGTTGTAGATCATCACGACAAATCCGATAAGATACAAGGTGCCGCCGACACTTCTCAGGAAATATAATGGAGCAAGTTGTGTAACGGTTTCAAGGAAATTAGGATATTTTAGCAAACCTTCCTGTGTAAATTCTTTCCACATAGAGCTTTGCACCCAACCAGCCCAGTACATTGGAATCGTATAAAAAAGGATTCCGAGTGTTCCGATCCAGAAGTGGAAATTAGCAAGTTTAGGAGAAAAAAGCGGACGATTATAAAGGCGTGGAAAGAGCCAGTAAAGCATACCGAAAGTTAAAAAGCCGTTCCATCCCAGGGCACCCACGTGAACGTGAGCAACGATCCAGTCAGTATAATGCGCAATGGCATTTACGTTTTTGAAAGACAACATCGGGCCTTCAAAAGTGGCCATACCGTATGCGGTGATGGCAACGACGAAGAATTTCAAAACCACATCCTCACGAACTTTGTCCCAAGCGCCGCGAAGTGTCATCAGTCCGTTCATCATACCACCCCATGAAGGTGCAATCAGCATGACAGAGAAAACAGTTCCCAAAGTCTGTGCCCATTCCGGTAAAGATGTGTAAAGCAAATGGTGAGGGCCTGCCCAGATGTAAAGAAAAATCAGAGACCAAAAGTGTACGATGGATAATCTATACGAGTAAACGGGGCGGTTTGCAGCTTTCGGAAGGAAATAATACATAAGGCCCAGGTATGGTGTTGTCAGGAAAAATGCAACGGCATTATGACCATACCACCATTGCACAAGTGCGTCCTGCACACCGGCATACATGGAATAACTTTTGAACAAAGAGATCGGCAGTGCCATGCTGTTTACGACATGAAGCATCGCCACCGTTACAAACGAAGCAATGTAAAACCAGATAGCGGCGTAAATATGTTCAACCCTACGGTTGATCGTCGTCATGACCAGGTTGATCAGAGCAGATACCCACACTACTGCAATGGCGATGTCCAGCGGCCATTCCAGCTCAGCGTATTCTTTCGAAGTGGTTAGTCCCATAGGAAGCGTGATCGCTGCGCAGACAATAATAAATTGCCAGGCCCAGAAATGAAAGCGGCTAAGTGCCGGGCTCCACATGGGCGTGCGTAAAACCCGCGGCGCGGAATAATACAAACCGGTAAAGAATCCGTTACCTACAAAAGCAAAAATAACGGCGTTGGTGTGAAGTGGTCTTATCCGGCTGAAAGTCAGGTAAGGCAAGTCCATATTAAGGTCTGGAAATACCAGCTGCAAGGCTGCCAGGAGGCCGACAAGCATACCGATAAGTCCGAACAAAATCGTGGCGATGGCAAAGTTCCGGACGATTTTGTTGTCATATTGAAACTCGTCCAGCTCGACGGTTGCGATACCCGGATTAGGATGGTTTGACATAATTTTGAACAAAGAATGGTGAATAAATTTGGGTGATATCTGAGAAGGTTATTGAAAAATTTTTGCTTTGAGATTCAAGGTTTAGTGTCCGTGTCATCCAGCAGGATTCTGATGGCTGGCGTATAATCATCGTCAAAATGACCCTTGCGGACCGACCAGATGAATGCTCCCAGGAAACCAATCGCCACAAGCAGACTGGCGATAATTAAAATATAAAGGGCGCTCATGACTTTCGGATTGTGTTATTTGATACCCCAAAACTACCGGATGGGGCTTCGCTGAACGATGACATTTGACCTGCATTTAACTGATCTTAATCAGTTTTTAAGCCATTTCCTTGCTGCAAGGTTGCTGGCGGCGGTTGTGAATAATACGATGGTGATAGAACTGACCGGCATCAGGATGGCGGCGATCACCGGCGACAATTTTCCTGAAACGGCAAAGGTTAATCCAAGGATGTTATAGAACAATGAAATTCCAAAACTGACCTTGATGATACTTTGACCGGACTTTGCCAGTCTGATAAACGCAGGCAGACGGACAAGCTGATTTCCTTCGATAATGGCATCACAGGCAGGGGAAAAGTTGTTGATGTCGTCAGAAACAGCTAGTCCCACATCGCTTTGTCGGAGTGCTCCGGCATCGTTTAATCCATCTCCTATCATCAAAACATTCCGGTGGTCTTGAAGTTGTAAATGTTCAATAAACCGCAATTTTTCCTCTGGTTTTTGTTCAAATAAAAGATTGGATTCAGCGCCAAAAACGGGTGTCAAAAGCTGCTTGTCCGTGGGCTTATCTCCTGACAAAAGATAGGTGTCAAATCCGGATTTTTGCAAACGCGAAACAGTATCATTTAATTCCGGACGATATTTGCTTTTTAAGGTAAAGTATCCCCTGATTATAGCGTCGATAGAAACGTAGACGTGAGAAGCGTTATCTGATTTTTCAAAAAGATTTACGCTTCGGACCCATTTTGCAGAGCCCAGTTTTACCTCCTTTTTGCCCCACATCGCGCTCATGCCTTGTCCCTCAGATTCTACAAACGCTGTGAGTATACGTTTGCTGGCATTGATATGGTCAAGCTCTCTGACCAGCATTCTGCTAAGTGGATGTGACGATTGGGAAGCCAGCGTCTTAATCATGACCAATTCTTCGCTTGTTAAACTTTTCCCGATAAACGCTACTTCCGCGTCATTAATCTGCGTGATGGTCCCGGTTTTGTCAAATACCACCGTATCAATTTTGGACAGCCTTTCAATGGCATGCGCATTTTTTGGATAAAAGCGGTTTTTTCCAAAAAGACTCAATAAATTTCCGTTCGTGAAAGTAGACGACAAAAGCAGTGCGCAAGGGCAGGCAACGAGCAGACAGGTTGTAAATGCGTTAAAAGCGGTTTCCGGATTTTTTAAAATAAAAAACCAGCTCAGGAATGTAATAACCGCAATGCCTAAAACGATCACAGAAAAATACTTGTTAATTCGTGCAGCGAGCGTTTGATTCTGGTTTTCTTTTTCACGGGAAAATGTGTCGTTGTTCCAGAGCTGTGTAAGGTAACTTTGGGAAACTCTTCTAAGTACTTCCAGTTCAACAGACAAACCTGTCTGTTTTCCTCCTGCGTAGATGGTATCACCTTTTTTCCGCTCAACAGGTTCGGATTCTCCGGATACAAAGCTGTAATCGATCAAAGCTCTTGGGCTCAGCAAAACGGCGTCGGCGGGAATCAATTCCTGATTTCGAACCAGCATTTGCTCTCCTGGTTGAAGTTCTGTGATCGGGACGCGATTTTCTATTCCGTTTTTGATAACAGTTACTGCAACAGGGAAATAAGATTTGTAGTCGCGATCGAAAGAAATCCCGGCATAGGTTTTATCCTGAAAATACCGGCCAATCAGCATGAAAAATACGGCACCGGCTAAGGAATCAAAATACCCTGGGCCGGTCTGGCTGATAATTTGATACAAACTGGTAATAAAAACACAAAGCAAAGCCAGGGCGATCGGTGCGTCGATATTCAGATATTTCCCTTTCAATGCAGACCAGGCAGATTTGAAAAAATCAGCGGCGCAATAGAAAAATACGGGAAGGCTCAATACCAGATTCAATACGCTGAAAAGATATCCCAGATTTTCGTCGGAGCTGCTTTCACTTAAATGAAAATATTCGGGAAAGCTCAACATCATGATGTTACCGAAAGCAAAACCAGATATACCGATTTTGTATAACCTTGTCCGGTTCCATTTCCTGATCTGTTTTCCCTCGACATCATTTAAACTGATGTAGGGTTCATAACCAATCCGGGTAATCAATGCAGCGAGTTCGCTCAGTTTTATTTGCTGCGAATCGTAGGTGATCCTTACTTTTTTCTCGGGGAAATTTACAACGGAACTACGAATTGCCGGATTCAGTCTGTTCAATTGTTCCAGAAGCCATATACAGGAACTGCAGTGCATTTTTGGAACAAGCCAGTTGATGCGGGCGAGTTTTCCATCTGTAAATTCGAGCAACTTGTCCGCTACTTCGGGTAGATCGAGATAATCATATTTGCCCGGGAAGTAAGATTCATCCGGAGAAATTCCCTGCGCACCGTCAATTGTATAATACCGGCACAGGTCATTTTCTTTCAAAAGGTCGTAAACAACAGAGCAGCCATCGCAGCAAAATTCGTGTTCATCAAACTGGATAACATCGTCCCTGCATTCTTCCCCGCAATGATAACAGGTGTGCTTTTCGTGAATTTCTTTTTCGAGCGTAGTATTTTCACCGGGTTTCATAATCGAAGGAAGTTGTCATCTTGTTGAAAAACAGTATTTTAGATTGCTGTTGGGTGTAATCTTACAGTTATCAAAAACAATAGTCAAATTTGGTGGATTAGGCCGGCTGAGAAGATGACCTGAGAGAGGAATACTCATGACTTTGGTCAGTATTTCCTTTTCGTCAGCAAAAATATTCTATCAGGATCCACGCTGTTTTCATTTAATCTGGTACATTTAAATCCTTAGCTCAAAGTGCTCTTTCAGATGCCATCGATCAAAAAACTTCCGACGCCGATTACGATATTAATGCTTGTCATTATTCTGGCAGCCGTTGCAACCCGGTTTGTGCCCGCCGGGAAATATGACACCCTTGCTTATAGTTCAGGAAGTAATTTTCAGCTGAGCAAAACGAACCAGGAGCTTACCTTGCCATTCACACAACATACGTTGGACAGCCTTGATGTGCTGATTAAGCTTGAAAAATTTAAAAATGGAGATATACGGAAACCGATTTCTGTTCCAGGTAGTTATCATCGACTGCCGCAAAAAACACAAGGAATTGTATCGATTGTACAGGCCCCGTTAAAAGGCATTTATGATACAATTGATATCATCCTTTTTGTGCTGATGATTGGTGGTTTTATCAATGTTTTTTACTCAACTGGTGCGATGGACAGAGGATTGATCGCTCTTTCTTACCGAATGAAAGGGCAGGAAGCCTGGCTCATTATTGTGCTTACTTTTCTCTTTTCTCTGGGTGGATCCTCTTTTGGAATGGCAGAAGAAGCGCTTGTTTTTTATCCGGTACTAATTCCGCTTTTTCTTGCGGCAGGTTACGATTTGCTGGTTCCCGTCGCTGTGATTCACGGAGGAAATACGCTGGGTTATTTGTCGTCATTCTCCAATCCATTTTCAACCATTATCGCTTCAAATGCGGCGGGGATCAACTGGGCTGACGGGTTATACGGAAGACTGGCCGTCATGGTCATCACCACTTCCATCTTTGTTGTCTATGTTGTCAGATATGCCAAAAAAGTTAAAAAAGATCCTGCGACATCCCTTGTATACCGAACAGATGGTATTGTCAAATCGCCATATCCGTCAATAAATGAAGCTGATAAATTTCCTGAATCTCTTGATCGTCGCTCGGGTTTTTTGATTCTGATTTTCGCCGCGACTTTTTCAATCTTGATTTTTGGCGTAGTCGTTCTGGATTGGTGGTTGCTGGAAATGTCTGCGATATTTGTGGTGGCGTCCGTCGTTGTGGCGCTGGTGATGCGGATGGGTGAAAAAGAATTTATCGAAAAGTTTATCAAAGGTGCTGAAAGTCTGTTGGGGGTAGCTTTCATCATCGGCGTCGCGAGAGGAGTGACAACGATTTTAGATGCCGGAAACATCAGTGGATCTCTTTTGTATTACGCTTCAATGGTGGTAAGTCAAATGCCTCCGTCGTTATTTATTGTTTCGTTGCTAGTCGTTTACATGATTCTGACTCTGGTAATTCCTTCATCATCAGGTATGGCCGTTGTTACCATGCCGATACTAGGGTCACTGGCGGTTGTAGCAGGAGTTCCCGGAAAAGATATCGTGAACAGTTATTTATTCGGCATGGGCATTATGGGATTGATCACACCAACCGGCATGATTTTGCCGTCGTTAGCACTGGCCAACGTCAGTCCGAAAGCCTGGTGGAAATTTATCTGGCCTATGATTCTTGTCTTGTTTTTGTTTTGTGCGATCTGGCTGGTTATTTAATTATATATCCTTTTTTGATAAACATTACTCCTGATAAATTTCCCGAAAAACCATTTCCCAAAGATTATAGTATAATCTTTTTCAAAGTATTTGTCCATGTTTACCAGTGTGCGGGCTTCTACACTGCTTAACATTCCAAAAAACAGATACATCGATTTTATCAACATTTTTTGCCAGAATCTGGTCTGATATTCCGGCGGAATGAAATCGGTATACAGCCATAATCCATTTGTTTTTAGTATTTTATGAATATGTAAAAACAACTTTGAGACATCACTTTTTGTAAACAGATCAAAGAAAAACGGCGTGATGACGATATCAAATAATGTCCTGGAATGATATGTTTCAATATTTTGATGAATAAAAAAAACAGTGTTTTCTCCAATATTTCGCTTTCTTGATAATGAGATCATGTTCGCAGAAGCTTCGACATAAACGATGTTGAGGCCTGTATTATGTATTTTAGATATTTCTTCCAAAATCCAGCCTGTTCCGCCTCCAACGATTAAAATATTGCTGTTTTCCGGAATATGGTTCAGCAAACTAACCTGCGATTCAACCAGTGCATTTCCGAAAACCAAACGACTGAGGAAGTCATAAGGACGCGCAACACGATTAAAATCAGGACTCTGTGACATTTTGATTAATGAATAAATTGAGAGCCGGCGATGCCGCAGATTGCTTTAACCAATAGTAATCCGTCAATAACAATGAGATAATACATAATATTTTTGTGCCGCAGCATTGTCCACGCAACAGCCAGCATGAGCACAAATGGGATCAGGTTAAAAAGTAACACAATGGGTTTGAAATGCATGAAGTTTGCAAAAAACAACAGAGAGATTAAGCCAACCAGCAGCAGTGGCGTCAGTACAGAAAAGATCGTTTTTTTTAGACCATATCTTACCACAAATGTTTTCAGCTGTTGGTTGGAGTCATCTTCGTAATCTTTCAAATCAAACATAATGGCATTAACTGTGCAGAACATCCAGTTTTTCATGAAAAGCCAGGACATGAGAACCGGGTCGACGTAGTAATTTCCACGTTCTATCTGCAGAATAACCAGCGGTAATAAATTTACACAACAAGCCCACACAAAACCGATGATAAAAGCTTTCAGCCAGCCGGTGTTCCTTAGATTTATTTTTAAAAACGACAGACCATAATAAAAAATGGCAGCCAGAGAAACGACGGCTACAATGAGCCAGTATTTAAGAGGTAAATGTAAAATGTTATGGTAATACCTTGTGAGTAAAACCATGGATAAGGATATACAGATCGCTAATAATATGGGTTGGCTGTAACGAATAAACTGATAATGTTTTGCATACCATATTGTTCGTGGATTGACAGATTCGGTAGTACTTAATATTCCTGAATAGGCGTAGGTGTAGTACATCACCGTACCAAAAAACAACAGCAAATAATAGTAGGCAGAATTAAAATGCAGCTGTAACTGAAAGGCAGATTCAATGGAGAGCGCCACTGCCAGGGTGCCGACAAAGTAATTTCCAAAAAATATAAATTCGACAACTTTTCTACCCACCTTAATTCCAGTTTCCGTATTTACTATGTCTTATCCGGCGAATTATTTTGCTCAGATTCGAAAGTATTGATGTTTTTGGAAATATATAAATTTAAAGTTGGGCAGCCGGGATTATACTTGAAATGTTTCGAATGAATTCAGGTCTTTCTTTTTTTCTTTTTAGCAGAAGGGAAAAGTACATTATTTAAAATAAGGCGATATCCGGGCGAATTAGGATATAAGTGAAGGTCAGTCGCCATTCTCCGGTTTCCTCCGCGGCGCCCTTCCGGGTCATGACCGCCATAAAATGTCCACTGACCGCGGCCAAGTTCTCCGTAAATGTATCGGTCCGAAGAACCGCTTGTTCCCATCACCAGGACGTTTGGTTTAACCGTATTTTTACTGAAAGCATTGGTCTGACCGAAAAACTCGCGTATCAGATGTTCATGATTCTGCACCAGCATGGCAGGAATGACGTCCCATTTTGCAGAAAAATCAAAAAGCGAAAAATAGTCTTCATTTTCGCTATACCATGATCTTCCACCGGTGGCATTAATATCTGAAAAAGAGCTTCCCTGCTCCTCATTGAGGTGAAGTTTGAAATTTTGAAAGGCAAAAGTTTTGGAAAAATCCAGCTTCGACTGTGCGTCGGGATCATGTCCGTCGCCGTCGATATCATCTACAATATCAATTCCCTCTGCCGAAAGGGCGATATCAAAAGTTTCGGCACCAGAACACATGGCAAACAAAAATCCCCCGCCGGCGCAAAATTCCTTGATCGCTTTGGCGACGGCCAGTTTCATTTGCGAAACTTTGCCATAACCGTAACGATTCGCAATAGCCTCCTGAGCCTTGACGTCATTTTCAGACATTCGTCTTAAATTTCGACCAAACTGGCCTGTAAAATCTTCATGATGTAAATGCACCCAGTCATATTTTGGCAAGTCGCCTTTCAGGATTTCCTCATCGTAAATAATTTCAAAAGGTATTTCCGCATATTTTAAAACAAGCAAAACCGCATCAGTATTTTCAAATTCGGATGGACTTATTTTTACAGGAGAATACACGGCAATTTTTGCAGCGGTATGCAGTTTGATCACTTCCATATTCACATCCGGATCCGCAATTTTTGAAGTGATCATTTGGCTGGAAGCGTCTGAGATGATCTCAAAAGAAATAGCGCGAAGCTTGCATTCATTTTCAACCGCTTTCGAATACCTGACCATAAAACTTCCGCCGCGATAGTTGAGAAGCCAGTCGACGTCCATTTCGTCTTTCAGAAGAAGATAAGCCAGGCCATAAGCTTTTAAATGATTGGTTTGGGTCTGATCCATGGGAATCAGTATAGCGTTCGCCAGGCAAGCCGACGAAATAAAAACCAGGAGAATGGATAAAAGTTTTTTTACCATAATCAAAACCGGTACATCACCCAATTTGGAAAGCTGAGCAGACTCAAATTTAACGAATAAAAACTAATTTATCCACTTGAAATTCAGAGGTATAAATTATTTCTTCGAACGTTATGATCGAATTTCCAGGGATACCGGACAGCCCTGTCATAAGAACATCTATATCAGATTTTGATATCACAGTTGCCGGCTCCTTGAAGTTTATTAATTTTGGGCTATGAGTAGTCCGGTTCAGATTCCATTTAAAAGTTTGGTCATCATTGACCGCCTTCTTGATACGCCCATTTATCTTCAGATTGTACATCAGTTGATCAATGCAATTCAGCGCGGCGTGCTTATTCCCGGAATTCAGCTGCCTGGTTCAAGGGCATTGTCGCTGGAATTGACGGTTCACCGGAAGACAATTGTCTCTGTTTACGATGAACTAAATGCGCAGGGCTGGACAGAAATTATTCCAAACAAAGGGACATTTGTCAGTAGTAAATCACCTGCGAAGCGATCAGATTCATTAAAATACAATACCGAATTTCTGACAAGTTATCCCTCCAAAACCGGATTTCATATCCGACAAAACATATTACTTGACATACCGACGGTAAGCACAAATGCCAAGCTGGAATTTACCGATGGTCTTCCCGATATCAGGCTTGCTCCGTTAGACAGACTTTCAAAAGTTTATGGAGGCATTCTGAAACGAAAAAGCAGCCACAAGCATTTTGGTTATTCTCATGTTGAAGGCAATGAATTTTACCGGGAGACACTGGCTAATTATTTGAATAATACACGGGGTTTGCATATCAACAAGCAAAATATTTTGACGACCAGAGGTATTCACATGAGCATTTACCTCGCCGCTAATTTGCTTATTGATAAAGGCGATCTTGTTGTTGTGGGCGACCTGAGTTATTATGTTGCCAATATGATTTTTCAGGAAGCCGGGGCAGGAATTCTTTCCGTACCCGTAGATGAGGACGGGATTTCTGTGGAAGCGATCAAAAAGCTCTGCGAAACCAGAAAAATAAGAATGCTATACCTGACCCCACATCATCATTATCCTACGACGGTAACGCTCACAGCTGAACGCCGGCTGGAATTATTGAGTCTGTCGGTCCAGTATGGGTTTATTATCCTGGAAGACGATTATGATTACGATTTTCACTACAATAGCAGCCCCGTGTTACCGCTCACCAGCGCGGATCGGCATGGGATGGTGGTTTACATCGGATCGTTTTGTAATTCACTGGCACCAGGATTTCGTTCCGGATATTTGGTAGCCCCGGAAAATCTGATCCAGGAATTGGGGAAGTTACGTAGAATAGTGGATCGTCAGGGTGATATGCTGATGGAACAGGCTCTGGGTGAATTATTGGAAGAACGTGAAATTCAGCGCCATCTAAAAAAAGCCGTTAAAATTTATCAGGAAAGAAGAGATTGTTTATGTCGGTTACTTTCCTCAGCGTTAGATGAATATGTGACTTTTACTTCTCCATCGGGTGGACTATCCATCTGGACAAAATGGGATCCCGCTTTAAATCTGATGCGGATCAGCAAAAAATGCGCAAGCCAAAATCTGCATTTACCTCAAAAACTTCTGTACCAGACGGAAAGTGTAACGGCAATGCGCCTGGGTTTCGGTAATTTGACAGAACCTGAGATGACACAGGCGATAGACATTCTAAAACATGCACTGAAAACAAGTTGACAATACCGACTAGAATCAATCTTCACTGGATTTACCCTTTTCGTCTTTCGTGACGATCCGCGATAGCCATCCTGCCAGTAGAAAGGGAGATAGAATTAGCGAAGTTACAATGGTGGCAACAAGCCAGATCAGAGAAATTATGCCCCTGATGAAAATTTCTATAATCTTATTCATTATTACAAGGAGGTAGCTCAACGGTTAAGCAGTTGTATCGTAGTAATTTATGGCTAATCGCAGGAGGGACTGACCAATTATGAAATTTCGCGTTGAGTAGGTGGCAGGCTGTATTTTTCAAATGTAATAAGAAATAGGCGCATTTTAAGCTTATCCGGTGTTATGATAAATTGCCATTAAGAAATGGTAATATGCCGGGTAAAAAAATTCGATTTTGATTAAGATGTTGTTATAGTATAATTTTATATTTACATCTTTTTATTGTTATGATTTAAGTTGGTTTGTTGATATTTATAGTCATTATTTTTATAGAATAAATTCTAATCATATATTTGCCTGATTATAACCCTAAACTCTCCCAAAAAGTGAAGAAATACTTGTTCGCACTCTTTGTTATGCTTAGTTCATTTAAACTAGTTCAAGGTCAGGATATTATTGTTAAACATAATGGTTCAAAACTCAATGCCAAGGTAAATTATATTACGGAAAGCACGATTGTGTATACGGAACCTGAGAATCAAAATTCGTCGAAGTTAGGAAAGGCAGAAGTTGAAAAAATCATTTATAAGTCCGGTCGTATTGAGCCGATAAGCCAAAAAGTAGAAATTCGTGGTCAGGAAGATTGGCAAAAAATTATTCTGACAACAAACCCCCTATTGGTTGTTGGCTTGATGAAGAAGGGTGAGATCAAGGTGAAATCAGGCCGCCAGGGTCATGGGATAGCCAATTTTGAATCGCACGACATGGAAAAAATGAAGAAACAAGCTGCGGGCATGGGAGCCCATGTGGTAGTAGTTGATGGATATGACGGGCGTGCTGAATTCAGCAATCAAAAAACCGAAACAGTTGCCGCTTACGGCTACAAATAATTTACAGCTATCATTACGTAAAAGGGGTACTTTCATAGAAAGTGCCCCTTTTACGTATATGCGTTACAGTGTCAAATTTATTTGAACCGGAACTTGTTGTAAACATTCCTATAACCATGTACATCTTATCAATTCCTACAATAAAGAATAGAAAGATTTTTTCAGGCGAATTTTTCAGACGAACTTTCGTGGTCCAAAATATAATTCCTGGCATGCATCTGATCGTTGAAAGTCGCCGAGCCGATGGCAGGTAGCGCAATGAGAAATACTTTACAGAACAACTAAATTTGATCTGACAATTTATGCGGATTCTATTGTCGCTATGTGTTATTTCAGTTTCACTTTTTAGAAATTGCTTTACCATCCAATCCAGGTATAACGTCAATCATAGTATTTTCTCATTATAAATCGTGAAACTGTCTTAAAATGTACTACTTTTGTGCCTTTATATAAAGAACATCTGATACCGAATTGAAATTGTATTTTGCTCTGCCGGATAAATTGCCATCCGTAGAAAAATTATATTCGGTTTGAAGTGAATTATTTCACGGAAATAATGTTCTCTATAAATAAATTTATGAAAAAAGGTTTCAAAATTGTTGAGTTGCCCGGGCAGAAAAGCCGGAAAGTTGCAGGAATAAAGCAGCAAGGGCACAGAACGGCAAATTTGAAAAGATATGAAACTCCTGATAAGAATCTGACTGTCAGGTTTTTTTGTAATGTAATCTCTGCTTTTTCTACTTCGCAGATTGAATTTAGATCCTCAGAATACGTTTTTATGAAATTTTCGGAAGAATATGCTGACGTTTCGTCTGCTCCGGAAATAACATCCTCTTTTAAATTAAAACTTCAAAATGCGACGCTTGCCAGTTTAGGCTGTCAGACAAATTTATCGGTAAAATCTAATATTGACCATGCAGCGATGCATTTTAAAAGGCAGATTCTAACCGAAATTGTGTTTACGGCTAAGGGCGTCATAAAACCTAAAAAACAAATAAAATGGCTCAGTATTTAAACGAAACATCAAGGACTTTTAGCGAATACCTGTTGATTCCAGGTCTGACAACCAAGGAATGTGTTCCTAACAACGTTTCTTTGAAAACCCCGCTAACCAAATTCAGTAAAGGACAAACATCTGATATTGAACTTAATATTCCTTTTGTGTCGGCGATCATGCAGTCAGTTTCTGACGATGGAATGGCGATCGCGCTGGCTAAAAACGGAGGGCTTTCTTTCATTTTTGGCTCACAAGGCATTGAGGAGCAGGCGGCAATGATCCGGAAGGTGAAAAATCATAAGTCTGGTTTTGTTATCAGTACCGCAAATCTTACGCAGGAGCATACCTTAAAAGATGTCATTCAATTAAAAGACAAAACTGGTCACTCGACAATCGCGATCACGGATGACGGAACTGCCGAAGGAAAACTTTTAGGGATCGTAACCAGCCGGGACTACCGCACAAGTACCGACAGACTGGATAAAAAAGTGAAAGAGTTTATGACACCTTTCGCAAATCTTGTTACCGCGCAACTGGGGATTTCTTTAAAAGAAGCCAATGATATCATCTGGGATCACAAGTTGAACAGCTTGCCAGTAATTGACGAAAACAACAATTTTAAATTTTTCGTCTTCCGTAAGGATTACGACAACCATAAAGACAACCCGCTTGAACTTTCGGATTCTCAAAAGAAACTGGTTGTTGGAGCTGGAATTAATACACGTGATTACAAAGAAAGAGTTCCGGCTTTGGTTGATGCTGGTGCTGATGTGCTTTGCATCGATTCTTCTGACGGATTTTCAGAATGGCAGAAAGAAACACTTCAATATATCAAAGCTGAGTTTGGTGATAAAGTGAAAGTGGGCGCTGGAAATGTTGTCGATAAAGACGGATTTTTATATCTGGTTGAAGCAGGAGCCGATTTCATTAAGGTTGGCGTTGGCGGCGGTTCAATTTGTATTACCAGAGAAACAAAAGGTATAGGCCGCGGTCAGGCGACGGCCCTGATCGAAGTGGCTGAGGCTCGTGATCAATATTTTAAAGAAACCGGAGTTTACGTTCCATTGTGTTCTGATGGAGGAATTGCACAGGATTATCACATGGTTTTAGCCTTGGCGATGGGTGCCGATTTTCTGATGATGGGAAGATATTTCGCCCGTTTTGATGAAAGTCCGACACGTAAATTAATCGTTCAGGGGAATTACGTGAAAGAATATTGGGGAGAAGGCTCCAACCGGGCACGCAACTGGCAGCGTTACGACATGGGCGATACAGCAGACGGATTGAAGTTCGAAGAAGGCGTCGACAGTTATGTTCCATACGCCGGAAGTTTGAAAGATAACCTGGCTGTTACCGTTGGTAAAATAAAATCGACCATGTGCAGCTGCGGAACAACTTCAATTAGTCTGTTAAAAGAAAAAGCTAAAATCACATTGGTGTCTTCTGTTAGTATCGTTGAAGGCGGTGCTCATGATGTGATCGTTAAGGAATAACAACCGTTACTCCGATTATATAAAAGAAAGCTGACTGGTAAATGCCGGTCAGCTTTCTCTGTTTTAATCAGGAACCTATTTTGTTACTTGTCGCCGCATCATTTCCGAACCCTGTTTTCATGTAGGAGTTTGGAAAATTGAGGTGGCTGACAATATTAATACGTATTCGGGTAACCGTAACACCAGTCCGCTGCAAATATTACTGGTCGATGAGGATTATAAATTTTATTAGTCTGACCCGGAATTTTATTAAATATCTTTGAAATGCGGGTCGAAAAAACCTTCCCAAATCTCGATCGCTTTTTCAATGGTATCCGGTGGACTTGATAAGTAATCTTTGATTTTATTCAGGTTTGGAGATGCGGCATGACTTGATGATGCTTTCACCAGATTTACCAATAACCGGTCAATTTCAGAAGTATCCTTTTGCCAGTTTTTGCTGTATTTCGTATACCATTTTTCATTCAGGAATGCAAATCCATCGTAAGCGTAAGCATTTACAATTCCGTCGGGGTCGATGATGACTGCTTCGGTTGGGTATTCTCTTTCGAGCTGAGCGTATTTATCATTAAAACTTGCGGTCCCTTCTCCTAATATTGCGATGTTTCTAAGCGATTTGATCATAATCCAGAAGCAAATAATTTACAGATTTCATTTAGGTGTTTGTCAGTAGTAAGGTACAAGACAATTATCATTCCCGAAAGTAGATTGAGGCATTTTATAATAAACTTGGTAAACGACTTATTCACATTACAACAAAAAGGGAACCTCAACTAAGTTGTGGCTCCCCTCGTTGGTGTTAATAGAGCGAGTTTACGAAAACCTTATGTATTTTTCGCGATATGTTTACCGTGTCCTCTGTTCTTGTTGAGTAAAATTTACAATACAGAATGCTCGTAGTTAATCACCTCATGGTATTAGGATACAAAAATCTTGCCTGAAACTATAAATTTGATAGGTATCTCGCCTGTAATTATATAAAGATATCTACTTTTGAGCAGTAGTCAGTTACAAATATACTATTACAATCATCCAAACACAAATACTACAAACTATTTCCAGATATTGCTTCTTCATCTGATAGATCTGAAAACAGGATCTGAATTATTTGTCGTGATTTAAAATGGATAAGTGGCTTTCAACACTGTGCGGATATGTTTTTGATTAATAGTTTTGCAATTATATTAGCTCAAAATCTTTTTCAGGTTTTTAATTAAAAATACCAATAAAATGCAGGTTTATTTCAACCCGGGCCGTAATTTTTATTTGGAGGTAAGTTTAATTTTTTTATTAGTTAACATCTTGAAATTCAGTTTTGTAAAAAGATAAATGTCCTCATTGATTGGTTCTGATAGTCGTGTAATCGCCGCTTGAAATCATTAAATAATTTCCGCTGATGGATCGAAATCTATCGTGAGTATTGTTACTTTTGAACCGTGCTTAAATAGGGTTGTGAGAAGAAAATTTTCTATTGATTTCTGCTGATTAAAATGATAAAAATATCTGAGCTACCACTGATCGTTTCGGCTGAGCAGTTTCATGCTGCCAAACAAATTCTACTTGTAGATGTATTGTATGTGGGTGATGCGCCGAGGGCTATGCGCGAGTATATCAAAAGTGCGCATGGTGGATTTGTGTATGATAAAAAAACCTACATGCCGATCACGCTGACCGGAAATCCGGAAAGTCTGATCGTCAATGCTGAAAAGGGAATACATTTCAAATTTGACAAAGGATTTTCAAATGTATATCAGCTGGATGGAAATCTTGACGCTGCGATCTGGCATAAGAAATTATACGATTTAAGCGCTTACGTAAATAGTCCGTCCATAGGATTTGCAAGTGAAGAGGATTTTGTGATCAACCGGTATCTTGTGAATTATAAGGAATATCCAAAAGCACCGACCAAATTGTTGGAAGTACCTCAAAAGATGCCTGCGATCGGTATGAAAGCAATGAAAGGTTTGAAACTTGTGGGGAAATAATACTAACAGTGCCTCTCTTTTTTGGTTAAAAGGTGATGTTCCAATAGTTGATGATCACGTGATCGTGCCATTCTTTTCAAGAAATAAACCTGTCTTTTACAGAAACAGGTCTTTGATCAACAGCTAATTACATTGTATCTGGTCATAAAGGATGTCTATCCAAAGAGGATTTGTAATAGCTGCTTCAACCGCCTCATTGCTGAAAAAGCCATTTGACGCGACGAGCCACCGGTCCGACGGCTTTTTCCGCCGTCGGACCGGTAAAAAATCAGCGAGTTAAAAGACAAAGAGTATTATCATAATTTAGCAACAGGAGTTCTAAAATGTCCAAAATCATTAACGTCGTCAGGATGAAATGTCCTCGTTGCCATCAGGGAAAGCTGTTCACAAAACAGAATCCATACAGCCTGAAAGACGGATTGAAAATGCCCGATAACTGTCCTGTTTGCGGACAGGATTTCAAAATTGAACCAGGTTTTTACATCGGCGCCTTATGGACAAGTTTTCCAATTGTCATTTTTCTGATGACGCTACTATCCGTTTTTTTGCTTGTTTTTATAAAAATGCAGCTTGAATGGTTTTTTGTCGCGATTACGATTATTTTATTCTCCTTACAGCCAATTATCATTCGTCTGGGAAGATCAATCTGGATTAATATTTTTGTTGATTATGATCAGGATGCGGAGAATAAATAGATTAATCTCCGCAAAAATGCGGAGATTAAAGGTCCGATATTTTAGTAATGAATCATTTTTATAATAATTATTTCTTTTAATCTGCTGATTTGAAGTTAATTATGAGGAGGTAATTATTTTAGAAAGCAAATCAACCCAAATTGGATAAGAGAAAATGCGGAGAATAAACTTGCTAATCTCCGCAAATTTGCGGAGATTAGTTATCTAATCTTCGCATAATGCCATGAGTTTATATATCCACCAAAGAAAAAACTGGCCCCAATTTAGTTGGGACGAAGCTGCGCTTTCGACAGTTTTGGGAGAGGTGCGGTATATCCAGGGTAAAATCACCGGGCGAATGGAAGCTTTTGGTTTTACATCAAAATCAGAAACCATACTCAAAACGTTAACCGAAGATGTGTTAAAATCTTCTGAAATCGAAGGTGAAGTTCTGGGGCGCGAAGAGGTGCGTTCTTCCATTGCAAGAAGGCTGGGCATAGAAATCGCCGGGCTCGTTCCTTCCGACCGGAATGTGGATGGCGTGGTAGAAATGACGCTTGATGCTACTCAAAATTATAAAAGTGAACTGACAAAAGAACGGTTACTGGCCTGGCAATCATTATTGTTTCCGTCCGGACGAAGCGGTATGTACAAGATATTGACCGGAAAATGGCGGGACAATGAGAAAGGTCCGATGGAGGTAATTTCTGGTCTGATGGGCAGGGAAACAGTACATTTTGAAGCGCCGGATGCCACGCGCCTGGAAGAAGAAATGGAGCAATTTCTGGCATGGTTTAACAGTGCTGTTAACATCGATCCGGTTATAAAATCCGGAATCGCACATGTATGGTTTGTGACAATACACCCTTTTGACGATGGAAATGGCCGGATCGCGCGGGCGATAGCAGATATGCAGCTGGCCAGAACGGAAGGCAGCGGTGAGCGGTATTACAGCATTTCGTCTCAGATCAGAAAACGCAGAAATGAATATTACGCCATACTGGAAAAGACACAAAAAGGATATCTGGATATAACACATTGGCTGCAATGGTTTCTGTCGTGCATGCGTGATGCGTTGCAGGAAACGGAAGAAACGCTGAATATAGTTTTGCAAAAGGTATCGTTTTGGGACAAACATGCCGCAACGCCGCTTAATGAAAGACAACGTTTCATGATCAATAAAATGCAGGAAGATTTTTTCGGGAAGTTAACTTCTTCCAAATGGGCTAAAATGATGAAATGTTCCCAGGATACAGCAGGCAGGGATATTCGGGATTTACTCTCCAAAAACGTGCTTTTTAAAGAGGATGGTGGTGGGAGAAGTACGGGGTATGGGTTGGTCTGGTGAGGTACAGGTTATTGCGTGATCGAAGTACAAAAGTTTTAACTTAGTTATTATTCAAGCCAATACATTTTATTGAAATTACGTGTTCATTTTATTTATAATATTGAACATGATTGATTTTTATGTTCAGAAAATGGACATATATTTGTAACGTGTTCAAGTATTAGAAAAAACTGGACATGTTATTGAATTATGTACGATCGTAACAAACCTTTTAATGACCTTCTGCCCTTGCCTCTATCCGAGGAAATTGTCAATGATCTTGAAATTCTAAAAAAATTGGTTCTTTCTTCAAGGGCCTTGGCTACCGTAAATAGCAACGTACTGAGATTGCCAAACCCATTGATGTTGGTCAATACCATCGCATTACAGGAAGCGCGAACTTCTACTGAAATCGAGAATATTTTCACTACTGAGGATGAACTTTACAAGGCGATTACCGACACTTTAAAAGAAGGGCAAACAGACACCGCCACCAAAGAAGTGCTGCGTTACCGGGAAGCGATGTGGGCAGGTTACCAGCAATTGGAACTGAAAAATGTGATTGATGTGGATCTGATCACTCATATTTTTCAACAAATTAAGAATACCACCTCCACTTGGCGTTCACCACATGCGCAGGTGGTTATCAAACGTGGGCAGAGTGAATTTCGGGCAGGAGAAATCATCTATACGCCGCCACGGGGAGAAGGGATTGTCGAAGCTTTAATGGATAACCTGATTGACTTCCTGAACGATGACGAAAAGTATGCAGTTGATGCCCTGATAAAAATGTGTATTGCACATTACCAATTTGAAGCCATACACCCGTTTCATGATGGCAATGGCCGTACCGGACGGATTATAAACCTGCTTTATCTCGTTCAAAAGAAATTGCTGATCCAACCTGTTCTCTATCTTTCCAAATATATAATTATCAACAAGGAAGACTACTACTATCATTTAGGGGCTGTTACACAACTTGGAGCTTGGAAGAACTGGATACTTTTTATGTTGAATGCAGTCGAAAATACTGCACTTTTGACCAGCTCGCTTATTGACGATATTATCAAACAAATGGCAGAAACGCTTGCCTATGGAAAAGCGCATATCAAATGGTACAATAAGGAGATTAACGAAGTGATATTTTCTCAGCCTTATTGCAAACCGCAAAATCTTGCCCCCATTTTGCAAAAAACATCCCGTACCACACTTACAAAGTACATGGATGAACTGGTCACTGCGAAAATATTGATCCCGCGAAGACAGGGAAAAGAGGTATATTATTTGAATGAGGATTTGATCCGGATTTTGCAGGGGTAGTATTCTGGCGGCTCGTGATCAACAAAATGCAGGAAGATATCTTCGGAAAACTGACATCTTCAAAGTGGGCCAAAATCACAAAATGTTCACAGGATACCGCCGGACGTGACATTTCAGATTTAATTAGCAAAGGATTATTGACGAAAGATGGGGGGGCAGGAGCAGCGCGTATTTGCTGGTTTGGTGAGTAATCGAATGAAAATGCGAAAAGCGAGAGGATTTATTTACAAGATATTTTAGTATAAAAACGATATGGAAATTACCTATTATTTAAACGACACAGAAGAGGAAAATCTGTTTTGCAATATCATCGCGGACGGGAAAACGATTTCTATTCCATTGGGTTATACTGTCGAAGATGGTGAGTGGGATGAGGAAAACGCAGAAGTATCCCCGGACGATCCTTACTTTTATTCGCTGATGAGTTTCAAAAATTACCTTAACGAAAGATATGAAACATTGTCATTTGCCGGGGAAACGGATGTTTTAAATGTGTTAAAAAGTGAAGTAGAGGCAATTACTGCCCGGGCCGGAATTCAGGGCATTGCGCGTAACATGTTTGACAACGAAAATACGCCGGAAGGTATCCCGGCTTACGATGCGTTTATTGACGCATTTGAAAAATTTTCGGGACTTGAAGATGGCGAATATGAAGCACTTGTGATTGACAACACGCTGGAATTTGGGACAGAAGATGGTGATGATTTTCAAATGGATACCGTAGCCGGGCTGAAAAATCGTTTGCGATCTTTCATCGAAAAGAAATCCTATGCTGAAATGGGTACAATGACCAGCAAATTTATCTGGAGTAAAATTTACAATCACGCCGGCGGAATTGAAAAGCATATTTTCCTTCCTGAAATGCTCCTGGAATGGGAAATATTCTGGGATAATGAATACGAAGAGATTAAAAATGCCGGAGGCGATACAAAAAACCTCAACAAAGCCAAAGAGAAATCATGGCGTCAATTCCAGGTTTTTATGGCTTGTTACAACGATTCTGTCGATATCATCCAGCTCGCATTTGAAATCGATGACATGGAATTATATCCGATGATCGTTACGGTCATGCTAAGAATTTTCGATGCCGAAGTTTGTTTTGACGAATATTGCGAAGCCGAATTCAGCAGTGACGACTGGGAGAAAATTGAAAGTAATGGCGTGCAGTTTTTTGTTAAGGAAGGCGATTTTTGAGGTATTAAAACCGGAAGGCATCTCAAAAATCTTTGTTATTTGAAAAGCAAAACCCGGATTGAAAAAAGGATTATTACAAAATCCTTTTTTCAATTGCTTTGCCCCAAAATTTGCCTAATTCAACCACACCTTCTTCGTTCGGATGCAGGTAAAATGTGCCTTGCTGGCCTTTTTCCGGTTTAAGTAATTTGAGATAATGTTTTTTGAAATATTTAAAAGCCTTGGTATCACCCTTGAAAACCCGTCCCGGATCCGAAGTTTTATAGTCCGAAATCATGCCGTCAATCTCGGGAATATAAGTTTCCAGTCTGTCGAGGCCTTCCTGCAGATATTTGGAACTGTTGTAGGTATTGGCGCTATACCAGATCGGATGATGCACAATCACCTTGCTGCCTGGATATTTTGTTAACAGCTCTGAGATAATGGACTGCATATTTTTCTTGTAATCTTCTTTGGAAACCGGTGAGCCATTCGGCCCCTGTATGGCACTGTCATTGGTCCCCAGTTTCATGGAAAAAACCAGTTGATGATCTTTTTTAAGAAACAGACTATCAGCCGCCTCAATTACCTTCACAAAATACTTCCCGCTACCCGGCAACCAATCCAAAGTAGTAGATCCGCTCCTGCCCAGATTAGCAAAAAGCACATCCTGAATTCCTTTTTCCCCCTTTAAATAATTAACCGCATGTGTCGGCGGCGGAAATCCATTTGGTCCTCCCTTGCCTTGGGTGATGCTGTTGCCGATGAAGACGATGGCGAGGTTTTGGGCTTTTTGGGCTTGGGTGGTTAGGGTGATTAGGGTGATTAGGAGGAGGAGTAGGGTTGGGGTTAGGTTCATGGGTTATTACAGCTTTATTAATTTATTAAAAGATTTAAGCCCTACTTGTTAAGTTTCACTTTAAGGCCAGGTACAGCAGAAATAATGTTTTTGAATTGAATCACATCATCTATTGTCAAGGTTCGTTTAGGAATTACGTTGGCGCTACCATCTGAAACTTTTAAAAGAAAAAAAAATTTAGTTTCTATTACAGAATGTAATTTTTCAAATGACATCTGAATATTAAAACTTTCCCCGGTAATAGTAAAATAGTTTGAATTAATGTTTACCAGCATGTTTTCTACGAGTGGATTTTTTGTCTTTAACAGGTTTGGAACTTGAAGTTTGGCTGTTATTTCGGAAATGAAAATCATAAATAACTGCAAAAATATGGGAAAGAAAAAGCTGAAACTTAGCACAAAACTCCCATTGCTAATATTAAATATTAGTAGGAAAATCATTAATGAAAGGAGGGTAATTCCGATCACTCTAAGTAATTTTACCGAAAATTTTGATTTCGATATCTCAACTAAACTTTCATATAGTTCGTTCTCTGTAAGTTTAAAGGTGGTTGTTATCATTACAACTTTATGTTTATTCAATAAAGAAAATTTAGATTCAAATGAGATATTTTTACCCAACCGCCATCTTCGCAGTTTCCTTCCACATGTAATGCGGAATTGGCTCTTCCAATTTCCAATGAATATTCATCGGTTTTGAACCATAATGATCCAGATAATTTGCGGCTCCTAGAAAGACGTAAGCGAAGGTATTCCCAAATTCGTCATCGTTTCTTTCTCTTACAAAAAGTAAAATGGTTTTCTCTGTCTCTTCCTGCATTATATACGATAGTCCTTTTCCCTTTTCTGGCCTCGAACTATTTTGAGACTGCCAGTGGAATAGCGTTTCGCTGACTGCGTAATCATTGTACAAAGTGGTAGGAGAGTAATTTTCCTCTGTTTTTTCAAGAGTAATCAATAACAATTCCGTTTTCTTGCTATCCAGATTAACTACGCCTTCGCGGTTGCTGGATTTTCTTTCAAATGTGCTGTCGCCAAATGCCGCTAGAATTTGTTCACGCGTATAACGACTATGCACTTTTAAAGGTTGTGGATACGGAAGATCAATATCCAATTCAATGTGAGAAATTTGATCAATTAAAAGTTCTAGAACTTCCACAATCTCATTGACCAGAACCGGATTGTTACCTATTTTCTGAATACTTGTTTGCAGGTTTTCATAACCACCATTGGTCTGCCAAAAGTCATAATGCAACATGGCGAGCATTAGCGTTTCTGATTCATCGAACGTCGCAATATTGATTTGAAAGTTTTCTCTGGCAAGCTTCAAAATAAATGACAAATAGCTATATGAATTACAACAAAGCCATTTCTTAGCAATCCCTCTTTTTACTTCATTTTCGTTGATGGTTGAAAAATCATTAATTTGATTAGCAAGAAAATATAATCGGCTCCAAGTACCCTTTTTGTAAATGGTTTGCAGAGGAATATGATAGAATTCTGTGAAGTTTTTAAGTGTTAGCGGTAAGGTTGTTTGGTGTTTGAAATTTGCAATTTTATTTATCAATTGTTTGCTGTTCAATTGCGTGGCAGCTTTGATATTTTGTAAAATAAAATCCTTAGCCTTTTTTTCTAACACGATGGAGCAACCAAGTGGTAAATGTGGAAAATCACGTTCAAGTTCTTCTTTTGTAGATGAATTGGTTTTGCCAATCAATGCCCTGAATTTACCTTCAAAATCATATTCTGATCTAGCGTTTCCTACAAAATCCAGTACGGTCAGGCAATCTTTTCCTTCAGATAAGCGCAATCCTCTTCCTAATTGTTGCAAAAATACGGTTAAACTTTCTGTCGGTCTTAGGAACAAAACGGTATCAAGTTCTGGAATATCCACGCCCTCATTGAAGATATCGACTACAAATAAATAGTTGATTTCATTCTTTCTGAATCTGGATTTAATTGTTGATCTCAACTCTTCCCGATCATTTCCACTTACAAGATAATCTGCTTTCAAACCGGCGAGTGTAAACTTTTCCGCCATGTATGACGCATGTTCTCTTGTAATACAAAAACCTAATGCACGAACATCTTCATAGTCGCGCAGATATTTTGCACAGTTATTTATTATTTCCCCAACCCGGATATCATTTTGTGTGTAAATCCTTGTCAATTCTCCCGGCAGATATCGGCCGTTTTGCCAGTTTGCGTTCGATAAATCTATGCTATCAGTAATGCCAAAGTACTGAAAAGGACAAAGTAATTTTCGGTTTAATGCCTCTGGTAGCCGGATTTCTGCTGCAATGGTATTATCAAAATCAGCTAGAATATCTGCATTATCCATCCTTTCCGGCGTGGCTGTTAATCCAAGTAAAATCTTTGGTTTAAACTTTTCAAGAATTGGCCGATAACTATCTGCGGTAATGTGGTGCACTTCATCGACAACGATAAAATCATAGTAGTTTTCTGAAAGTGTTGTTGTTTCAATTCTGTTTTTTAAAGTCGCAACGGAAGCAAATACAAATTCATAGCGATCCGGTTCCAATCCGTCTATCCAAAGTTCGCCAAAATTATTATCCCTTAAAATCCCTGCAAATGTTGCTCTTGCCTGAATTAAAATTTCCTTCCTGTGTGCAACGAAAAGTAGTCGGGCGTTGGGATTTTTGGTATAATATCGTTTAAAATCAAATGCTGAGATAACCGTTTTACCAGTTCCAGTTGCCGCAACCAAAAGATTTCTATATCGATTATGAATTATTCTTTCAGCAGCTAGTTTTTCCAGAATTTCTTCTTGAAATGGAAACGGATTTAGTTCAAAATAAGATGTAGCCTCGTTTTTATCTCTGTTCTTTTCTCTTTTAAGCGCAACTTTAAGTTTTTCAGTATGTTCGCCAAGTCGGAATATTTCAAATTCATTATCCTCCCAATAAGTCTCAAAAGTTTTAGAAAACTTGTCGATAATATGCCCAACTTCCTGCGTTGTAACTTTCAGATTCCATTCCAAACCACTTGTTAAAGCACTTCGTGATAAATTAGAAGAACCGATATAACCTGTATGAAAACCGGTATTTCTGAAAAATAAATAGGATTTTGCATGAAGGCGCTCGTTTTCGGTATTGTATGAAATCTTAACTTCTGTATTGGGTAAACCTGCCAAAAATTCAACAGCATTTAGGTCAGTTGCTCCCATGTAGGAAGTTGTTATTACTTTTAGAGAATTTCCTTTACTGGTATATTCTTCCAACTCTTTGATGAAAATCCGAATGCCCGACCATTTGATAAAAGAAACCAAAAAATAAATCTTGTCTGAGGAAAGAATTTCTTTTCTCAATTCGCTTTCCAGAGAAATCCCAACATTTGAGCCGGTAAATAATTCGCTTTGACTTAGGCGTGTGTAAGGTGTGATCTCTTTTAAACGTTTATCAAAATCAGAAAATGGTGCATCAATTTTTGAAAACACTGCATTTAAAATTCTTCCATTAATTGTAATTATATCATCTTTGAAATCTTCTTCATCCAATTCATCACGTAATAGCCGAATGATTTTGTTTGAGATCTCAATTTGCCTTTCAATGCTATTATCGCGTGTTATCGACCTCAAACCACGGTTAATAACTTCATTCAAATAATGACTTAAAATTTTTGCAGCCTCACTTTTTTCAACAATTGTTTCCCTAACAAAAAACTCTTTCTGGTTTATGCTTTCAAGTTTAGTAGAAATCAGTTTGGTAATGAGTTGCTCGTAAAGACCCTGTTGCATAAATTGAGGATTATATTATTCGCCTAAAATAGCGTAATTAAAACAACTAAGTTCTTCTGGCACAAATTTTACCCGGTTGAACATGTAAATCAACAACGCCAAATCAGTAGTCAAAATGTTCATCATCTCCCTAACCTACACCGTCCCACTCGAAGAACTCGACGAGCACATGGCGGCGCACATCAAATACCTCAAAAAGTATTACAAGAAAAATATATTCGTAGCGTCGGGTAGGAAAGTGCCTCGGGAGGGTGGTATTATTCTGGCACTTGCTGATTCGGAGGAGGAAGTCAGGGAAATTATAAGCGAAGATCCGTTTTTTAAACGCAAACTGGCGGAGTTTGAAATCATACAATTTTTAACTTCGCAATATCACCCGGATCTCAAAGCTTTGCTGAAAGTCAAGTGAAAATTCAGCTTAACGCGATAAAAAAAAGTCCCGGACTTCTGCATCCGGAACTTTATCTGTAAACTAACCATACCTAAATCATACTCCTTCCAACGCCCACTTGATATGCCCCATGTGGTGGTTTGCGTGCCAAACCGCAATCGCCAGAGCATCTTTTTGCGAAAACCAGATTTGTCTTGCCGGATGGAAATAACGGATATTTAATTGCTCCTCTGTAAGTGACTTTGCAAATAATACAAACCGTTCATTAATACCTTCCAGCGCAAGCAGCGAACCGGAAACCGGAGCAGAAAGTGAATCCGGCATGTCCGACCAGGCATTCATGTCTATAAGCGTCAGTTCTTTGTTTTCAGGTTCTGAAATGGCTTTTTTTATTCGCAAATAGTATAAATAGTGAATATCTGCGACGTGATGAACAATTTGCCGGATGGTCCAGCTGTCTTCACGATATTTTTTCTCCAATGCTTCTTCAGATAGGTCTGCGACAAGCGCGCGAAATTGTGATGGGATCGTGTCGATGATCCTGATAAATGAATCCAGCTCTTGGGCGGAATAATTTTCCTGTTTTACAAAAGGGCCGATTGGAAATTTACGATCTGTCATTCTGATTAACGGCGTAGGTTTAATAATAAAAAAGTGGAAAAAAGGCATCAGTTCCCCCGATCTCAAAGGTAATGATCCTGCCCGTCTTTTTTGCTTTTAACAGCTTGCAGAAACACAATTTTTGTATCGGTTTGATGGATAAAAAACAAAAAGGTTCCCAACCAACTGGCCGGGAACCTTCCGCTTACCTAACTCTAATAAACCCTCAAATTTATCCTGCTCCCAAATATTCGGTAGTCAGATTTTTGTCTGTTTCGCGAATACGTCTTCTCGCGATTGGAATCTGCGCCCCACCGCTCATGAGTATTTTGTCGCACTGGAGGCGTGACACGACATGGTCCGGATTGACCATAAATGATTTGTGTACACGAAGAAAATCGGCGTTTAAAATTTTCTGTAAAGTCTTCATCGTCTTGGAAATCAGGTGACGTTTTCCTTCCGTGGTATGCACGTAGGTATAGTTGCCTTCACCTTGCATATGTGTAATTTCATACGCCTCAAGATAGAAAACTCTGGTGCCCTGGTGGACAGTGATAACGTTTCTGCGTTTCTTACGGGCCCGGCAAACGACACCAGGAAATGTATGGTTAATGGAAGTATTCATAATTTTGAGAATTGAAAAGAATGCTGTCGATATTGACTTGCTAAATGAACCTATTCAGTCTTACTTGACTTTTTAGAAGCTAAAAGTTAATCCACTTTTTTAAGCTCCGTCACGGAAGTCTGCGTTCCCAGCATATCACTTTCGACAGATTTTACAATGCCTACGCCTGGTGCGGTCCATGCGCTCACCAATCGCAATTCGTTGGATTGTTCCTGAAGTTCGCCGTTGAGAAACGTTTTTGTGATGAGCTCATAACTGTATTCCCATTTACTGCAATTGAAAGTTCCGGCCGGCGTAGTGATACGCTCAACCTTTTTCACAACACCGTCATCATGCGTAAGTACGGCGTCTATTTCAGTGGTAAACTCTTCTCCGTCTTCTTCAAAAGCTAGAACCAGATTCAGCTTGATCGGTTCTCCCTTAAACGTCATTTTACTTCCGACAACAGCATTATTTTCCAAAAGCTGGTATTGTGGAAACCCTGAGATCTTGACACTTTTGACAAAATCGCTTCCTTTGAATTCTTCCAAAATGCTTGCATACGCAGCAGGCAGCGGGATTTCATTGGTAGTGACACCATTTTTACTGAATGATTTCATCATCACCACTGTTTCGTCATCATCTTCGGAAACCTTATTTTCAATGTCGTAAACGGTTATTCCGGAAGAATCTCTTACACTTTTAACGCGCGTAACCTGCGTGGCAACGGAGCCGTCTTCTTCCTTAATCTGATAAGTGTAAGTCTTTCCGTTTGTAGGAATGATGGCTGTTGCGTCGGTTTTAGGTCCACCGTCACCAACAACATCGTCGTCATTACAGGAAATCTGGGTAAAAACGGTTGCTGTCGCCAGCAATACGAAGGCCAGCTTTTTAGCTGAGAAGAAAGGAGTTTTCATTTTTACTTTGTTAAACATGGCTAAAATTAAATTAAGAATTAAGTATTAAAGCATTGTAATTCGATTGAACGGACTGGTTTATACGCTAATGAAATGTATAAGACCGGTCGGCCTGGATTAACAGATGGAGGGTGAGTGAAAAGTATCCGGTCACAGAAAGGCAGCCTCTGATCAGAATAAATTTCAACCATTTCTGCTGAATCAATGGAGCTTCTCCTACATGATCAACTGTCATCTGCTGAATGAGTTTATTCAACGGAACGTTGACGTTCACCGCCAGCATCAGATCCGTGGCGAGCAAAACAAATGAAACCGCGAGAAAGACATAACCCAGGATCCCGGCCGACTTGTCGGCCATTATGAGCCAAATCAGAATGAAGGCTAATCCGGAAGGATATAAAATTTTGAGCGGCATTGCGATGATATTGTCCGTTGCTTTCCGGATTTCGATGAAACTTTCAGGTGGCAGGTTCTTTAAGACCTTGTAAAACGAAAGAATATAAAATCCGCCCTGTGAGGCCAGTGTGAAATAAATCACGAAGCTGAGAACTTTAAACAGGAAAAATGGGTCCATAATTTTCATGGACGTTGATACTTAGGCGTATTTATTCCCTGAAAACTTATGCGGTAATTTTCCTTAAACAATGTGGATAAATTTCTTTTTGACATGGCTAATGATGATTTTTATTAAAAGAGAGTATCTACAAAAAAATGGTTGGAATGAAATTGAAAAGATTTTGATTTTGAGGATGGAACAATGTAAATGGAAACTTGTTTTTTCATAATTGTTTTGATTAAATGAGCGATCTGAGTACCTGTTTTTTTTGCAATGTTAGCGTAAAAAAATGAGTTGGAAATGGGAGGTAACGCGCTTGTCGACGGACAACGTTTTTCATCGACTAACGGATAATAATCGCTTTTAAATGGCTATAAAAAGTATCAATGATTTTGGGTATTTAAAAAGAAAATTTTCTTTAAGTTGTTGGTGTGTAAGTCCCTTACTGTATCAGGAAATCAGTTCGAGGTATGTTCTGCGACATAAAAAAGTTATTCAACCCTGAGCGAAACTTAGTTGCGGGAAAAGTATTAGTAGGCTATTTTGAAGCGGCGCTGGCAGTCGGATTTATAATTACGCCCGATCGGAAGTTCTTTTCCTGCGATATCTACGGCATGTGTTTGGTAACCTTCGATTTTGGGAATGGAAACGATGAAAGATCGGTGGATTCTGATGAAATCGTCTTCGGGCAGAAGCTCTTCCAGCATACTGATTTTTTGTTTTGAAATTAACACTTTGTCTTTCAAAACCACCTTTATATAATCCCTCAGACTCTCAATCCAGTAAATATCATTTACGTTCACTTTGACCATCTTGCGGTCAACTTTCAGGTAAAGAAAAACATCCTTATTGCTTACCGAAGGCTTTTCTGCAATACTAATTTGACGGTTACTTACTTCAAATATTGTAAAAACTTTATCCATCGCCCGTAGAAACCTGTCAAATGGGATCGGTTTCAGCAGATAATCAATGGCATCCAGATCAAATCCTTCAACGGCATAATCCTGATAGGCTGTTGTGAAAATTACTTTCGGAGGATTTTTTAAGCTGCGCATCAGCTCAGTGCCCGTCAGACCCGGCATTTTAATATCCAGAAATATCAGATCAATTTTTTGCTGCTGTAATGTCTGGAATGCCTGGATCGCATTTTCACACTTCGCTACGACTTCAATCTCACTAAAATTTTGAAGGTATTGTAACAGTACCTCAATGGCATGCGGTTCATCGTCTACCAAAATCGTTTTCAGTTTCATATCGGTCCGATTTGCAGTCTTTTATCCAAATTTATTTCCAAAATTACAGCAAAAATATCCTCTTCTTCAAGGATTCTAAGCTGATGTGCCGAAGGGTAAAGGATCGCCAGCCGCTTCCTCACGTTCGCCAGTCCAATGCTTGCATTATTTTTTTCATTGTCCTTCTTCGGGCGCTGCTCAGGTTTACTATTTGATATTTTAAATTTCAGAAAGTTGTCTTTTACCTGCAAATCCATGTTGATCCAGGCCTCTCCGACTTTTTCACTTGTACCATGTTTAAAGGCATTTTCCACCAGTGGCAGAATTAAAAGAGGCACAATCCGCTGTCCGGGCTCCAAACCGTTGATGCTCAAATTCAAATCAAGCCGTTCTTCATATCTGATTTTTTCGAGCGCGACATAACTTTCTATTATTTCAACATCACGTCGTAAATCCACAACATCTGCATTTGCTTCATACAACATGTAACGCAAAATTTCCGAAAGGCCAATTACAACGGAGGGCGACTGGGGCGATTGTGTCAGCGTCAGTGCATACAGGTTGTTGAGTGTGTTAAAAAGGAAATGCGGATGCAGCTGTCCCCTCAATAAAACCAGTTCCGCTTCGAGTGCGGCTTGTTGTTTTTCATACCACATTTTGAAAAATTTTATAGCGACGGCAACCCAGACAATCAGGTTTGCCTGTTCGAATGCATTTAATATGTATGTATACCGGAAAAGCTGCTCTTTAAAAGTACCATCCAGTTTATGCCAGACAAATGTTTCATCCTGTTTTTTAACAGCCTCATAAACAATAGGATCAGCTACGAGAATTTCGATTAATCTAAAAAACAAGGTGAAAAGGATCACGCAAAAAATCAGAAACAGGGTGAGTTTAAAATACTGTTTCGTGTGAAGAAACCGCGGGATGCCAAAATTTGCGATCGTGTAAAAGTAAACGATATGTAAGGGCATGAAAAACGAAATCATGACAAACGGAAGCTCGAAGCCAGGCAAACCCACACCATACATACCAGCCAGCAAAAGCATAGCAACGAACCAAAAAACGCAGTGCTGAACAATTCTTTTGGATGCAAATTTCAGGATCAGACGGCGGTTCAACTTCATAGATCAAAGATAAATAAAACGAAAATGCCCAGCGTTCGTCAAAGTATGTTCGTCGACAAAAACAGCATTCATGTCGACGAACGGCAACAATATTGAAAGGTCGCCGACACATTTATTTACTTTTCAGATTTCAAACCAGAATTACGGAAACCAAATTTACCTTTTTTCGTATCAATGTCGTGTTTTACCTTGATGTGGTCTGTTTTACACTGCCTTTCGATCGTGGGAGCCAATAATTTTGCAATTCAAGCGAGGAGATAAAATTATGGTTTATGACCAGGAACGGTCTTTTTTGAGAATGGCGCAATCAACCCCTTAACTTGCCGTGTTTGCCCCCTTTCTAACACAATTTCTGACGCTACATTTGTATCCTCCCACAAAGCCTAAACAATTAAAAATATGAAAACTTTGAAAGTGATCTTGTTCGTTATCGTTGCCGTAGTCGGCCTGGTACTTATCGCTGCATTGTTTGTTAAAAACGATTATAGGATTGAACGTGAAGTGGAGATCAATAAACCGGCTGCCGAAGTTTTTGATTATATCAGGTATGTGAAAAATCAGGAGCATTATAATAAGTGGGTCATGATGGATCCGGATGTGAAAAAGGAGTTCAAAGGTTCGGATGGTTCGATTGGTTTTGTATATGCCTGGGATGGAAATGACAAAGCCGGAAAAGGCGAGCAGGAAATCACTAAAATCGAAACCGGGAAGGAATTGGATCTGGAAATTCGTTTTGTAAAACCCTTGGAAGGAACAGCTCACACCAAAATGATAACGAGATCGGCCTCAGAAAACCAAACCATTGTTTCCTTGTCGATGGCAGGTTATAGCAAATATCCGATGAATGTGACCAATCTTTTCACCGATGCTATGCTTGGGAAGGATCTGGAAAAGAGTCTTTTGAACCTGAAAAATATACTTGAAAAATAAATGGTTATATTAAATTTCGTTATCATCAATTTTTAAAATAAAGGAATCATGACAAATCATATTTTCGTCAACTTACCAGTTAAAGATGTGGACAAATCTGTGGCTTTTTTTACAAAACTCGGTTATACTTTCAATGCGCAGTTCAGTAGTGAAAAAGGAGCTACGATGAACATCGCTGAAAATATTTTCGTGATGTTTAGTGAGGCATCTTTTTTTAAAGAATTAAGCCAAAAGGAGATTCCTGATACGAATAAATATGCCCAGGTTGGCATCGTCCTGTCGGCAGAAAGCAGAGAAGAAGTGGATAAGGTCGTGAATCTGGCTGTGGAAGCAGGTGGAATTGCGCGGGATGATATTCAGGATCAGGAATTTATGTATGGACACAGTTTCGCGGATCTGGACGGGCATTTGTGGGAAGTATCATGGATGGATCCGGCTGCATTTCAGGGTTAATTATCGTTTTCAATGAAGACAACACCATTTTATTCAACCGTAAAGCTATTTTAAACTATGAAAATTGCAGTAACTATCGTTCGTGTTCTTATGGGGTTGATGTTGATGTTTTCGGCAGCCGTTTTTTTCTTCAAAATAATACCTGTTCCGGAAATGACCGGACCTATAAAAACTTTTAATGAAGGACTTGCCGCTTCCGGTTATTTCATGCCATTCTTAAAAGCTGTTGAGACGATCGCCGGTATCGCATTAGTTGCTGGTTTGTTTGTTCCATTGGCAACGGTTGTGCTTCTGCCGATCACGGTCAACATATTTTTGGTCCATCTTTTTCTGGCTCCCGACGGTTTACCAATCGCTATTTTCATGTTTGGGGGAAATTTATTTTTGGCCTACTATTATAGAAGACATTATTCTTCGATGTTGGTCATGAAATAATTCTGCCCGAAAAAGAGGAGTGGATTAATGTATTTCGTATCATGTAAATGGTTTTGTAAATACCGATCATAAGCTGTCCCTGAAGCCAAGCCTTCAAACCCGAACGTATAAAGAATGAAGTTATGAAAAATGATAAAAATAAGAATCAGGTAAATTTGCTTGACGCGATAACCTACGAATATATTTTTGTCATTTCTTCAAAAGAAGTGGAAGCAGATGTACGTATCGTCAGACACAAAGTTCATAATCTTATTTGCTTGTCAGGTCAGGTATTAGACTCGTTTCCGCACATTTCTTTGTATTATTTTTACAGCGCAGGTGACATGGATTCGATTTTGAAGAAAAGTCTGCAAGCTCTTTCCGGCATTAAATCATTTCCGGTAAAACTGGATGGTAAAAAGTGTTTTGGCGGCGAACAGTTTGGCAGAACAATGTATATCAAGGTTGGAAAATCCGATGCATTGCATAATCTTCAGGGTGCCTTGCAGATGGCGTTTCTAGAAAATGGTGAGAAACTTGACCCGCATTTAACGGTAGCGAGAGGAAGCAGAGCAAATAAGTATGTGCTGATCGAACAGAGTTTATCGGAAGTTGAATATTGCGGAGAATTTGATTGTCAGCAAATTACCCTGTTAAGAAAAAGACTGGGTGAGGAGGCTCCTTACCAGCGGGTGCGAATTATTAATCTTGAAGGTTGACAGCGCATAGTGTATCCACAAATTATAAAATCCTATGGTAGAAGTTTTTAAAACTAACGTTAAATACCAGGAAGAAGCAGCTGAAATTGTCGACCGGATTCGCCGGGCTTTCGATGGCTATGATGCTAATTTCGATCTTGAAGATTGCGATAAAATACTTAGAGTTTGTTCGTTGACAGAAGATATTGAGCCGAAATTAATTATCGGACTCGTTAGTAAAGCCGGGTTCTCTATTGAGGTTCTGGATGAGGATATGAATACAATATTACCAGTTTTTCCCGATAATAGAGGCGATCTGATCATTTTGACTGCATCGTTGTCGCTTTTAGTATGATAGATAATTTGGTGCAAGCGAGTCTGATTTTTGAATAAACGGACATAAAGTACATCGCGCCTGGCACTGTTTCCATTCTCAACGTAAACCCTTCCTCCGGTACATAAAAGAATGTTTAACCTATAAAAATTCTTGTCGAATGAATACGGAAATGAAACGAATCAAAAAGTCAATCCTGATTAATGCTCCTAAGGAAAAAGTATGGGACGTATTATTTACCGATCGTTACACCCGAATCTGGTATACAGCGTTTGGTGACGGCTCCCGGGCTAACACGAATTGGGAAGTCGGCAGTAAAGCCATTTTTTCAGATGAAAGTAACAGTGGTTTAATCGGAGAAATAATTACGAACGAGGCGAATGAAAAGCTTTCTGTTGAGTACAAGGGAATACTTTACAACGATACTGAGGATTATGACAGCGATCTGGCTAAGCAGGTAAAAGGCGGACAGGAGACATATCATATTTCAGAGGAAGATGGGATGACCTACCTGGAAATTGAAAGTGATATGGGAGCAGAATATTTCGATGAAATGTCGAAGGCCTGGGTAATCGCGTTGGAAAAAGTGAAAGTGCTTTCTGAGTCGTGATCGGGGTAGGGTATTCTTTTCTTTTTAAACGCTATTTTGATGAAATAGCTACACTATTGCTGCAATAATTTTGACCTTGACTGCAGCGATTTGCTAAGGTGTTTTAAGAGTCAAGACGAATAGGGTTCACCGACATCAAATTTGTAGCGGCACTTAGGTGTTATTGTTCCAGCTGATTTTTTACTTCTTGTACATATTCTGAAGTCAAGCCAGTCAGATTAGCGATTCGAAGGATGTCAAAATCTGTGTTTAATAGAAGATTGGTTACAAAAAGACGATTTCTTTTTTCTTCGCCCTTCTCGATTCCACGCTCTATACCTTCTTCAAAGGCTTCCTCTCGTTCAAGCATTTTTATGGTTTCAATGATTCCCATTGCGTGTTTATTTCCGGTTAGTATGCCAACTTCTCTTTCAAATTTACTATTTATTTTCTGATTATCAATGTGGATGAAAGTCTTCAAAAAGAAAATAAACCGCCTGATCTGCTCATTGTTGTACCGCTGACTTTTGATCAATGCCCGGGCAATTGTAAGTCGTTGTTCAGCAAGTTCATCTTCCGGGATTTTGTCAATCAGCAACACTTTTTGCGCCGCCAAAACAATCAGAGCAAACGGATTTGCCATTCCCAGAAGTTGCCTCTCAGTATGGTCCAGAATGTGGTAAGCATTAAATTTGTAACGGATTTCAGTTCCAAGGAAACTTTTGTGAAAAGAGTCAGGACGTTTCTGGTTTTTACCACCCGTAAATACTGCAAGCGCAATAATGTCGACATTGTATCGGTCATAAATCCGATACCAGTATTGAAACATTCGCGCAGCAAAATCCTGAGTCCCCTCGCCCTGAATTTCGAGATGAATTAAAATCCATTCTTCCCGTCCGTTAAGGAGATAGGTCTTGACAAGCATATCCGCAAACCGGCTGCCCCCCTTCTTTTCAAGCTCAGGAAATAATTCGTTCAATTCTTTATCCATGAACTCAAAACCTCGTTTTACGTCGAAAATGGATTCGGCATCTTTGAAGAAGAATGTGAGTAAATCAGGAAAAGCTTCTTCAAAAGCACTTTTTAAAAGGATATCATTTTTTCTACGCATCGTGTCAGTATACTGCGAAGCGACGATATGCTGCCCGTATTTAATACGTATCAAAATAAAATGGTCACATTGCGTATTATTCGTAGAAGATAATTGCTTAATTACTTATCGGACAAGAAAAAAACAATCGTTTTATTTTTCAAAAATGTTATAAAAATGAAAAGCTCAGACTTACCATCGCCACATATTTCACTGTTGTTTACTGATTTAAGCGGAACGAGGCATAAAGGATTCTACAATCAACTTTTAAATGTATTTGTCGAAACAGTTGGCCAGGAGACCTCAGAAGAAATCGGTATCAGTTATCCTGTCGAAAATATACTGGAATGGGAATATGAAGACGATCAGGAAAGTTCGGACCCGGATATAATCGAAATATTATAGTTAAAGGAATAACAGAAGATTGAAAGGCCGTTCAGAGGTAGCAGCTTTTGGTAGTATAAAGTCCAACGATTATGAAGATTTTAAAACTCAAATCGCTCTTTGATCCATGCCTTTTGATAAGTTTTATTCATTTATAACATGATTCCTTTTAACTTTATTTCTTAACGTTGAGTAGTGGTGCGTAAAGAACCCTGGATATTCCGGGGTTCTTTATTTTTTAGGACTACCAGCCAATGCCATAGTCTTCTCCATGATTGCTTGAACCGCCCCACAAGGTACCGTGGATCCAGTCGAAATAAATGGCGTTTATTGGTCCGCTGGTTCGTGGTTGATATGAATTTTTATAACCCATTCTCGATAATTCTTTTCTGGTCCAGTCAGGCATGGTTTCATTCAGAATTAATCCGCCTGGCTCTTTTTCGTGATCTCCAAAACTGGCATACATTTGTAGTGTTTTAAAACTTGGTGCTTCGGTTGCCTCCTGGACGGTCATGCCAAATTCGACAATATTTAAAAAGAACTGAAGGAGCAACTGATCTTGTTCGTCTCCCGCTTGTTTGGCAAATGTTAAAAATGGCTTTCCATCTTTCAAAGCAAGGCTAGGCGTCAAGGTTACCCGTGGACGTTTGCCTGGTTCGACTACGTTAAATGGATTTTCCTTAGGATCCAAAACAAAAGATTGCATACGCTGACTTAATCCCACACCTGTATTTCCCGCAATACAAGCCGGAACCCATCCGCCACTCGGCGTTATCGAAACAACCCATCCTTCCTCGTCGGCTGCTTCCACAGAAGTTGTACCTGCGGTGAATTCTTCCATAAATTTATCATCCAGGCCGTTGACATTTCTTTGTGAAACCTGTTTAACTCCCCAGTTTTTGATCTGATCCGTATAAGGATTCGTTTTTCCTTCAAAAGGATACGGATCACCCGGCATCGTCTTCGGATCGTTTTTCTCCCAATTAATTTGTTTGATTCTTTCCTTCGCGTACTCTTTTGAGAGCAATCCTTTCATCGGTTCTTCAGGAGCAAATGCAGGATCACCATAGTAATAATCCCTGTCGGCAAAAGCGAGGTTCATTGTTTGGTATAAAGTGTGGATATATCTGGAAGAATTGTAGCCCATACTTTTCAAATCGAAATTTTCCAGCATATTCAAAGCCTGTAACATGACAGGACCCTGCGTCCAGGCCTGCATTTTATACACTTCAATGCCCTTATAGGTGGTCATGAGTGGTTCTTCAATTTTAACTTTCCAGTTTGAAAGATCCTCTTCTGTAATTAGCCCTCCCTGTTCCTGACAACCCCTGGCAATTTCTTTGGCAATGTCACCTTTGTAGAAGCGGTCGTAGGCTGCGTAAATCGCTTCCTTTCTGGTTTTACCTTTTTTCAAAGCCTGCGTTTCGGTATCAACCAGTTTTTGCAAGGTTGCCAGAAGATCTTTTTGAACGAAAACTTCTCCGGCATCGGGCGCCTCTCTTTTTTCTCCCAAATGTGGCAAAAAGACTTTTTTTGAATATGGCCACTGCTTGATTTTATCTTTGCCACGCTCGATGGAATTCGCAGTTTGTGCTTCAATAGGGTATCCCTCGGCCAACTGCATCGCTGGTGCCAAAACCTGTTTCAGGCTCATGGTGCCATACTCAGCAAGCATTGTCATCAACCCGCCGGCTGTCCCGGGCGTTGTTGCGGCAAGAGGACCAAGATCTGGTGGATATTTCATCCCCTTATTTTTGAAGAAATCGGCGGTGGCTCCTGTTGGTGCTACACCCATAGCATTGATCGCTATTACCTTTTTTGTTTTGGGGTTATAAATTAGCGCCTGCGTTTCGCCACCCCAGCTCAGTACGTCCCACATCGTGCAAGTGGATGCCAGCATGGCGCAGGAGGCATCAATTGCATTACCCCCTTTTGCAAAAATCATCGCTCCCGCTGTTGCAGCGAGTGGTTTTCCGGTAATGGCCATCCAGTGTTTACCGTGCAGGGGAGGTTTCTGCGTGGTTACCGGAAAGTTGTTAAACGCCTGTCCAATTGATTTGTAATGAACGCCGGCAAGCGCAAGTGTACAGAGCAGAAGTTTCAATTTCATAATGCTGATATATTTTAAGAAAATTTCGAGAAACCGGTTTAGGCGGAGTAATTGAATTCTTTAAACTGAATTTTCAATACTAAATATAGGGAAAAGAGCTGAAAGATAGAATCAAATAAATCCAGATATCTCGCAATAAGGGTGTTAGTGAGAAAACGAGAAAAGTGCTAAAAACAAAAACACCTGCACCCAAGTGAAAACACCTGTTTTTAATAATCACGTGTTTATGGTCTGTTCCTGACCAAATTAAATCATGAACTTTGACCTGTTAATCGCTGAAAGACAGGCTGAAACAGGTGAGAAAAACAGAAGTTGTGTATGGGAGGTACATAAGTTTTGTATTGGATAATTACCGGTTTCATACTTGACAAGTCTGAATTTACGGCAACGGCCCGATAATCTAATGTGCACAAGGATGTATCGACCTGAACCCTGGATTTTGAACCGCGTGAACTTCTTTTAGTCGATTGGCTGCGCAGCAAAATTTTGAAAAACTGCCCTGAAAGGACAGCGTGAAAAATCAATTAAACTATTTCTTTAACTTTTAAACGATTACCAAAATGGACCAAATTGGAAAAGTTTCGTTACATAACGGAGGAGGATTCGTAGTTAAAATAGAGTTTGAATATATGGACCAGGAGGGAAACAGAAAAACCTCAAAAACCGGCAGCGATATTACGCTAGGCCGTACACAGACGGTTGATCCAGGCTCGCTTGATGTACCTAATGGTGCAGTAATCTGGCTGAAAGCAAATGTAGTCGCTGGTAAAGACAATACTGCAAGTCAGGGTTTTATCTATGAATCGGGAAATGGAAGTACTGCCAACTACACCATAACGGGAACTACATTGAGCAACACCATGGGGTTGATCAAAGTTACATCCGATGCGGTAGCGGCAAGCTAATTCCGGAGCAAAACCGGGAATAAAAGGAACCTGTATCATTTACCTGGGGAGGATGTTGGGATAAGAAATTATCACAACTTACATGATACAGGTTCCTGTTATTTTATGCAAAAAATATAAAAATCTTGAATTGTATGAGTAAGCTGACATCACATCAGGATTTATTCGATTCTGCGTATATAGACAAGAGGACATTATTTTGTCGATTACGGCCTTTTCGATTCTTATTGCTTTGATAAATAATAACAACCGATCCAAAGTTTGTGATCTGCAAAAAAGGTTATCTGGTAAATAATTGAAATTCAGCATTAAAATGGATGCAAGTTTAAAATGTCGTAACTTTCAGCAATAACCAAATAAGGTAGATTATGAAAGTAAAGATCGTTACGAAGGAAGATTTGCCGAAGCCTGGTTCTACTGTCAAATTCAGGATTAAAAACACACACCAATGGCGTCCCGGCTATCGCGATGCCGAAGGAAGCGATTTCATCGAAGCTCCACGCGGTATAATTTATCGATACTCCTGGAATCAAATCGATGAATATATGCTTGTCGAAGTAACAGAAAATAATATTTGAGAAGATGAAAAGGAGGCTGGAGTCTCCTTTTTTGTTGTCTTTTTTCGTAGTTTTTTTCTTAATTATTTCATTACTTTGATGCCCATATATCAAAAAAGAAAGTTATGCCTGTTCAAAAATACAATGATCGTGTTCGCGTAAAAGTTAAAAATAATGCAGATACCTGGCTTATTTTGGAACATGAGAATATAAAAAAAGGAGCGACGGTCAAGTTTACAGGCAAGGTGAAATGTAGGAATGAGAAAACTGGTGAAGTGAAGTTTTTTAGTGAAAATAGTTGTGAACTGGCCTGAGTCATATCTTTTACCCGGTTTTTTTCTTTATTAAATCAGGAAGCCGGGCTTATTTGTCTTCATAATTCATTGAACAACATATCAACTTAGTCTGCTATTACCAATTATCTCTGAAGGTAAGCTACGTGTATGAAATTACAGTACAGAAATTATTGTTCTTTTGCCTGCTTTTGTCAAAATTAGTTCGGTGCTACTAAATGTTTATTTTCTTAAAATAGTAAATCAATTCAGAAATAAATTTTTGAAGATAAAAATTGGATTTTATTAGGCATTCATTAATAGAATTGATTTAATAATCAGTATGTTACAAAAGGATGTACAGGTTAATTTTATTTATTCCAATGATATTATTTTCCAACACCTTTACCGTTAAATAAGTTTAGCTTTAATTATCTAACGGTATTTTTTAGACTTGCATTACAATTAATCCTCCGCTATCAGTTTAAAACAGTGCATCAAAATACCGGCCGTGACAAGCCGGTATTTTTTTTAAAAATGTGTGCTTCAACCTAAAATATTATAATCGAAAAGAAATAGCCTTTCTTTCTTTTGAAAGCATATTTTACAATGATCAAATAGGGAAAATGATTCCGTGTTGCAAGTGCTGACTGTATGTATCCATGGCGCAATCCCGGATATTTTAGGACGAAAACTAACAGACTTACTGAATGCTTTTGGGGCTATCAGGTTGTGATAATCCTTCAATTGCGTCTCCAAATACTCATTCTTTCCCCATTTCCCCAGTTTACATTCTTCCAGAGTAGTTAAAAATAGGAGGATTGATTTTTTAATTGACTAGCTGCTCGAATGAGCATAGAAGAGGTATCATTGAAATCGTCTCGGGTTTCTGGGACTATTTTTAATAACGTTGAGTAAAATATTTAAAGGGTCCGGAAATATCCGGATCCTTTTTGTTAAATCTAAATTTAATTTTTCCACGTATGTATGAATTGAACAAACTAGGAGCTTAGAATGAAAGTGTTAAATGACCCGGAAGAGATTAGTAAAAAACCTACAATTAGGAAAACAGATGTAGTAGTCCACCTTAAAGGTGAAAGTATCATCGTACCGCCCAAGACGATTACTTTGCTGGAAGGTTTAGGGAACTATACCATCATTCACACCGAATCAGGTCAGCGTTTTGTGGTCAGTAAAACGCTAAAATTGGTATCGCAGCATTTAAAAAAGAATTTTATCCGTGTTCATAAAGCTTATATCATCAATTCTGATTTCATTGTTTCAAGAGTTGATGATGACCGTTTTCTGAAACTTGCGGGAGGGAAAGAGGTGGCAGTAAGCAGGAGAAAAATAAAAGAGACAACGTTATTGCTTAATTCAAGATAGGTTTTTAGCAGCGTTGCGGAAACTACCATGATCAATGCAAAATTGTTTTGAACCTGTTAGTTTTAGTCTGCAATTTTGAAGTAATGCCTTATGCAGGCTTTGGACGGGAGTAGGTTTTCAGCGATTAAGGAAGCGAAACCTATTCCCGTTTTTATGTAATGATGAAGATCGGAAGGTGGAAATTTGTGTGTTTCTTTGTAATAATCTTACTGTCAAAGGTTCAAAGAATTTATTAGCCACAATTGTCAGATCCGAGGCTACCAATTGTTATGCATCAAATATTAAGAGAACATATTGAAAAAATAGTGCCGCTTACGGACGATGAATTTGCATTTGTTTCCAGTCACTTTATCAGTAAAAAATATAAAAAACACCAATTCCTGATCCAGGAAGGCGAACCGGTGAGGTATCATTATTTTGTAGTATCCGGACTTTTGAAGCTGGTTTACACCGATGATACTGCCAGGCAGCACATTGTCTCTTTTGCGATGGAAGATTGGTGGGAAAGTGATTTTTATGCTTTTTACACCCAGACCGAAGCGACCATGTCGCTGGTTTGTTTGGAAGATACAGAGGTACTGTGTCTGACGCTCAGCGACTATAAAAAGTTATGTGATGACGTTCAAAAAATGAACCGTTTCTTTCTTGAAAAAGCGAATTTTGGTTTTCTGGGAGCACAGCGGCGCATCATTTCCTGGCTGACATCAAATTCGCAAGAGCGGTATGAACAGCTCCTCAAACAATATCCCGCTCTTATCCAACGCGTGCCAAAAAGTCTCCTCGCTGCTTATTTGGGAGTATCCCGCGAAACGCTGAGCAGGCTTTCTTCATAGTGTGATGTACCTCACTCAATAATCGTGAGGATTGTCAAGACTTGGTTTCAACCCTTATCCGGAACTTTGCAGCGTAAATTTAAATGTCGTCACAGACACGAACGCAAACGCAAATAGTAATGGAAAAGAAAATAACCAATCCCTGGAAATGGCAGGATCAGCGCAATTATGTGCAAGCCGTAGAAGTCAAAAATGTAGAAAGCACTTTGTATGTTTCAGGACAAACAGCGATCAATGATGATGGAATATCAAGTGATGAGGACATGGAATCTCAATTAATCAAGGCTTTAAGAAATCTCGAAAAGGTTATCAATGAGGCTGGATTTACTTGTAACGGGATAGTCCGTTTGAATATTTATACGACATCAACCGCGGAACTCTGGCCACATTTCAACATTTTTCAGGACTGGATCGCAAAGCACGATATCAAACAAGCGACTACGATGCTCGAAGTTACCAGTCTTTTTGAAACCTTGAAAGTCGAGCTGGAAGCTACTGTGGTAAAATAATAAGTTAGGGTTTAGAAAAGAAGCTGTGTTTTCTCGGTTGGAAACACAGCTTCTTTTCGTTAGGAGATTTATTGGAATAATTCTTGCTGATACTTGTGACATATCAGGCTAACTTTTTGCTAAAATTCATACGTTCCAATTAAAAACCAGAAAACAAACTCATGGAAAAATTCGTAGCAGTTTTGTTCGTAGAAGATACAGAGATCACATCGAACACCAAAAAAGAAGATATCAACCAATTCGAAGTGGAGTTTTACAAATGGAATCTACCGCGGGTTGGAGATCATCTCATGGTTCCGGATGCGTTGGGTGATGTTCACTTTTTTGTTGTGCTCAGCAAAACTTTTCTGATCAAAGATGGTGTGGTGGACCAGTTTAGTTATGTGGTGAAAAGGCATGGACATCCGAAGGAGTAGGTATTTGTGTGAGGTTAACAGCAGAAATTCCTGTCTACATAAGTCTTGTTCCCATTGGAGTTAATGTAATAGCATCCTCCCCGAGGTCCGGTATAAACAGGTTTTCCATTGTAGATTCCGCAGCTTGGATCAGTGGGGTTACCTGGGTTAGTCGGTGTTGTCGGATTTGTTGGTGTAGACGGACCAGTGGGTGAGCCTGGATTTATTGGATTAGGTGTAGACGGAATAACAGGTATAGGCTCTACTACGGAAACTACGGTCATTTTTTTAGCAAGATCCGTCGTACTTGTAATTACTCCTTGGGAGGCGCTCGTAGACTTTGAAATATCGCTTTTGCCTTTAATCTTGGTCGCAAGTGAAATAGTACCAGTAACCACTTCCTTGCTGATAATGATATCAATATTTTGATAAGCGTATGTCTTATAAAAAAGCGATTGTGGAAGTTTAGTATTGATCAAGCTGTCGGCCTTGCCTGAAACGGGATTTGGAAAATAGATACTGACCATGCTTGCATTTCCCGTAATGGTCGCCTCAAATAAATTCATGTAGCCATTAATTTGGTATATTCCTGTCAGGTAATTGTGTACAAACTCTGTCTGCAGTCCTTGCTTGTCTGAACGTATCATTGGTGTTATTTTGGCAGGACTTAATGCCTCAACGATAATTTTCTGCCCAGCAGAAATTTTCACTTCCAGATAGTTTTCTTTTGGACTTGTTACATCGTTATTGAAGGTGTAAAGGTCTTCATTCGAAATGTTTTCTATCGTGTATTTGTATTTGACTTCATTCTCCTGCGGATTATTCTGAAAAACAGGAGAGACTTTCTCTTTGGAGCAACCTAATATTGCCGCAATACAAAACAGGAGAATAAAATTGATAAAGGAAGCGGTATTATTTTTCATTTGGTCGGTTGAGTAAATAATATTTGAATACAGAGTATCAATTTGATTGGTATTAGAAAGCTGCCAATCGAATTGAATCTACAAAATTTTAAGAAACCGTCTGAGCAGTTAAAGTTGTTACCTCATTTTGCTCCGTGTCACTATATTTGATTTTCTGAGATAACTTTTTAAACGGTTTTTCTATCATTTTATACAAAAAATAAGAAACGATTACCGAAAAAAGGAATGCGACGATAATCATAGCATGTCGTAAAGATTCTGAATCTGAAAATCTTCGTGTAATATGCAGGAGCCGCGCACCAACTGGTGTATGAAATAGATATAGTGAGTATGAAATGTTTCCAAAAAAAGTACTCAACAGCGTCGGTTTTAAAGGGATCAGTATTACGGTTACAGTAAAGGCAACAACAATAATCTCCTCATAGGTATACCTCAAAAACAGAAATCCTAACACGGAAATTAGGGTTAGCGCAAGTTCCAGCTTTTCGGAAATTCCCGAAAAATAGCGATATAATAATATGCCGGTTGTGAAGAATATGGAAAAATTAAAGACAAAATTCCTGTTTAGGTAAAATGATGCCGCATTAAAAGCAATAAGTGTAGTAATCCAGACATAAGACTTTTTGTGACTGACCAGCGGGAACATCAGCGCGATAAGCAAATAATATTGAAATTCTATTGCCAGGGTCCAGAATACATGATTTAGCCATTCCTTACCCATGAAAATATTTAGGTATCCAAAATGATAGATGACCTGAGCATAGTCGATTTCGAATGGCTTTCCTACATAAAAGGGAGTCAACGTTGTGACAAAATTCAATAACAACGCCAGGAAAATGCAGAACAGATATGGCGGCTCTATTCTTATCAATCGCTTTTTGAAAAATGTTGAAAATTTTTGAATTGTATAATTCCCCTTCGCCATCGAGTAGGGGATTACTAAACCTGATATAATAAAAAAGACTTGCACCCCAAAATGACCAAAACTGAAAAAATGTTTGATCGGATCATCATTTTCCAGGTAATCAAGATTTGTTGTAAAGTGAAATAAACAAACAGAAACTGCCGCCAATCCTCTTAAATAATCCAGTGAAAATAAATATTTATTCATTAAGATTGATGTAGTTTAAATAGGTGAAAGGCGTCTTATTTATTGATCATTTTCTGAACCCATTGGCGGAAGTTTGAAGGGATGATTTTCCTCATCAATGTACCCGGTAAGTACATTTTATAGGAATAACCAACATATTTTATGGGTGTTCCCAGGTATGTGCTCTGAACTTCTTTGCCCGTTGAAATGTCAGTTACCTTTTGGATTGAAATTCTTTCCAGTGCCATATCCGTTTTCATCGGCCGGTAATAAGCGCAGTTTTCAAAATAGAAATGATTCACCTGTGTATATCTGGTGGAGCCTGGAATTGTAATTTTTTCACCTCCGTGAAGCAAATTAGCCGACCATATCAGTGCCTGCCCCTTTTTAAGATTCAGAACTTTCTTTTCCAGGTGTTTCTGCGCAACCAGTTCTTCAATGAAATCCTCGTATCGATTGTAATAATTTGCAAGCATATCTTCAATGGACGAGCTCGTCGAGCCTTTCATTCCCAGAATGGACAAATCATAAAATGGCAACCGATGGCTGGCAGGATAATAATGCAGCGGGCCATTACCGTCATGCACATCTTCCAGCGCTATCCAGACGCCAGCCATGTAACGCTCCGGCACAGAATTAAAATGGATGGAGTCGCTATGCGTTCTTTGCTGACTGCCCGTTGAAAAATTCAGTGTTTGGAAAGGAATCGGTCTTCTTTTATATAATATTTCGAGAATTTCGATCACACGAGGCGCAATAGCAATTTGCTTAACTGCTTCATGATCCTTCCAGGCATCCTGCAATCGGTTAGTATTATGTTTTTCAAATTCAGGCTTGATCTGTAATAATGCTTTTTCGATAAGTTCATCATCGATCTGCGGATCAATAATGACATACCCGTTTTCGGAATAAAATTTCACCATTGCGGTGGTTTCCAGATCAAGGTTGGCGTTTTTTAGCTCTTTTTCAAAAAATGGGGATTCCACCCAGGGAGTTTGCATCTGCATAGAGGATATAGAGAGAGTTCGATCAGTAAAAAAGTAAAATTTATTACCCCAGTAGTATTTTGTGTAAAACTATTTATAGAAAAAATAATATTACCTAAATCAAACCCCTCATTATTTGGAGTGTTTACCCCTCATTTTCAAATAATTCTACATTTTTAAGACGAATAGTCTTAGAATTTGTAACCTTACTGTACATTTGATTTACAACTCTCCTCAACAAATAATATGACAATAATCTCTACAAATACCCTAACATCTTTCAATAAGGACACGCCTATACCTCACGTATTTCTAATGAGGCTGACCAAGCGGGAATGGGAAGTGATTATCCATTTATCAAAAGGGCTGACTACGCCTGAAATTGCAGCCAAAATTTGTGTTGAACCCAAAAGCGTTGAAAATTACCGCGGACGCATTGCAGGTAAACTCGAACTGAAAGGGAGAAATAAACTGGTCTGGTTTTCGTGGAAAAATCAGGAGTTTTTAGAAAATTGGTACTCGGCTTCCAAAAAGAATTTTGATGTATTATGAATATTTGCGATTTTTTTGTAGTCTACGAAATCTGTAATTAGACTTCCGAAAATTCCCCTGATAGAAAAGATAAGCATAGATTAATTTCTTTTATCAGCATATATTTATTGTTTATCAATAAATATATGCTGATATTTGTGCTGTTAACTAAGAAAATAGCTAATCATGGAAATTAGGATCAAAACCAACCAGATTTTAAAAGTATTGCAGATACTTTCATGGATTATTTTTATCGGCCTATGTGTCGAAGCCGGTGGCACTGCCGTCAATACCATTATTACGCTTTTCATAAACCCACACGGAGTTTCAAATTTTTGGGAAGGAGCGGATTATTTGTCAAATCTTTATGTGTTTGACCGCGGACATTTTTTTGTTATCGCGCTTATCATGAACATTGTGGCAATTTTGAAAGCTATCATGTTTTACATCAGCGTAAAACTGTTCACGAACAAAAAGTTGAATATTGCTCAGCCTTTCAATCTGGAACTTAGGAATTTCCTTTCAAACCTGTCTTTTCTGGCGCTTGGCATTGGTCTGTTCTCATCTTATGGATTTAAGTATTCCCTGTGGCTATCGAAACAAGGCATCCAAAAAGCCGATTTACAAGCGTTGCACATTGCGGGAGGGGATGTATGGCTTTTTATGGCGGTCATACTTTTTATCATCGTGCAGATTATAAAAAGAGGAATAGAAATACAAAACGAAAACGAATTAACGATATAAAGGATGCCAATAATAGTTAACCTGGATGTGATGATGGCAAAACGTAAAATGTCGTTAAATCAACTATCAGAAAAAGTAGGTTTGACGCTTTCAAATCTGTCCATTCTGAAAACTGGAAAAGCAAAAGCCATTCGTTTTAGTACACTGGAAGCACTATGCGAGGCCCTGGATTGTCAGCCAGCCGATATATTAGAATATATTGACTAAGAGAAATCGGAATGTTCAATTCCGGGTAATGGATCATGGCGTCTTTGGTAAAAACCTTGATTTTTAGTCTGGCTTTGGGTAACTATGATTTCGTTCCGCCCGGAGCGCCACCGTCCGTGTAATTGCGCATATTCAAAATCCGATTTCAAAAACCTATTTTCGAAGAAATAAATCGCGGATATGCAGGCCGCCCGATTGTCGGATTTCTTTGAAAACCGGTTAGTTTTGAGATTCAAAACTTGTGAAAGCTAAAAACTTAAATAAATGGACAGCAATCAGGAAAAAAACGCCGCACCGGTATTACCTCTTTCAAAAGCTTTGGTAGCCAATGGTTTTTTATTTATTTCAGGCCAGATCGGATCAGCCGGCGGAAAACTCGTAACCACATCTTTTGCGGATGAAGTAAAACAAGTTTTAACCAATATTGAAACGGTACTAACCGAACACAATCTCACTTTTGATCATATTGTCAGCGTTACCATTTACCTCACCGATATGAGATTGTTTGACGAGCTGAACCTGGTGTATGGCCCTTATTTCAAAAACCGCTTTCCTACACGTACCTGCATAGCCGTTGCCGGTTTGCCTAAACTCGCCCGTGTTGAAATGACGACGGTTGCTACTTTGGTGCTGGAATGAGGTGATGGAGAGATGGATATTGATTTAGAGAGTTCTGTTTTGGAACTCTCTATTTTTTTGTTCGATGACTGAGTTGTAATTCTATCGTTTGGATTTTACCGTTAAATAGGTTTATCTTTTTTAGTTGTGTTAATAGTTGTAGAATTACTTCAAAGCTGCTCTCGAAAATGAAAGAATATTCTGTACTATTGAATCCTTCCAATTCAAGACCTTGTTTACTAAAAGAATATATTTTCGGTCTTGATAAGTATCTAGATATCTCGGATGTTACTGATAGCAGATTCAAAATGTCGGAACTCTGGAGAGGATCTTTCCGGATCTTCTTTAAATTTCACCGCGACGTCGCCAATTAGATACTTTTACTTAATAAAGACGGCGATACAACATTTAAAATTAACTACTCAAACCCAACGATGAAGAAACTCTATCCTCTATTTATTATTATATTTATACTGCAAAGCTGTGCATACAGGCCGGTCCCATTGAAAGGAGTTTATCAAAATGGCGCTGTAAAATCGAAAGTCGATTTGTCATTTGACAAGACTTGGGAAAAAGTGATTGACATGATTGCGTCAACTGGGGTATCGGTTAAATTGATTGACAAAGCAAGTGGGTTAATAATTGGAGAGTCAAGCTCTTTTTGGCAACTTGTTACTATTGAAGATAAAAAAGGGAAAATTATTGATCCAGATTTCTTCATTGTTAGAGAAAGAATGCCAACAGAAAGTAGCCCGCTTCCAGCAAATGCGACTGCGACATGGAACTTACGAGTAAAGTCGTTAGCCACCGAGTCATCTGTTATCAGCGTAAAACTTCATACGATAAGAATTGAAAGGCCAACATCAGCATTACAATTAAAGGGTTTATCTACCGGAAACTTTGAAAAATGGATGATAGATGAGATAGTGACAGGTGATAACTGACCTTTTAATGCAAAATAGTATTCTCAAATCCCTTCCATGAAAAAACTAATATACCTCCTTGTATTTTTAACTTTTGGATGCAGCCCTAAATATGTCACTCAATATGTACTGATAACTACGGAGCCTATGCCGGTTCATGGCCCGAATAGTATTGAAGATACGAGATTTGAGGATATGATGGCCGGCGATACAATAGAGTTCTTCGCCATGAATCGCAAAGGTAGTTTGGTTAATGATGGACCCGTTCGATATAAGACAATGGAAGTCTTTACCTCTGGAATTCTGAAAAGGACCAGGCCTCATTCAAAGAACAAAATTGCCGTTAGAGAATTTGAAAAGTTCCACTATGATTATGCTCCGCATTTATACAAAAAGCATTTTAATCTTTATGGTTACGTAAAGCCAGAACCTCAATCTAGATCTAATTCGATCAATGATTCTCACACTCCGTATCATTCGACTCCAACGAGTGGAGCACCTATACATACGGGACCGAGAGGTGGAAGGTATTATATAAATGGGAATGGCAATAAAACGTATTTAAAAAGGAAATAACCCTTTACAATTAACGCTCAACCCCAGCACAAGTAAAATGATAATTACGGCAGAAATCAAGGATTTAATTTTGCGGCACTATGTCGATAACAATGAAATTGGTTCACGTATAGATTTAGGACGAGACGAAAAATTTCACGGTATTGGTGGGAATACTTTGAAAGAAATTCTAAGAAAATTCGGCCGTGATGGGCTGATTCGCATTGACAAGACTGGAATTGAATCAGGATTTTCGCTTAATGTCGAGGCCAATGATTTAGTTTTGGAAGGTGGATATCACGGTAGGTTTCAAATGTTTCAAGCCAGCGTTGAAAAGCTGCTCACAGAAGTTGATAAATTAGATGCAAAAGACGTAAAGGCGGGTAATGAGTTAAAAACGATCCGGATGAAATTAAAGGACTATTTAGATATAATAAGTAAGGTAAGTACTCTTGCCAATAATTTCGGCGATGCTATATAGAAAGCTATTTTTTTTCGTAATAGTGGTAAAAGACTGGTAATACGCGGTGTCTTCATCGCATGCGGGGAAATTATATCAAATATATTAAGTATTTACCAAAGGATCGAGGAAAGTCAAAGAGGTCTAATCCGTTTTGTTTCTTATCCTCAGAGAATACCAAGAACTACGCGTTGTAAAGAAAGTGTTAACGTTTTTTTTTAAAAAAACTCCTAACTAATTGATGAACAATTTGTCAGGAGTTTTACTGTACCCCTTCCCGGACAATTGTCGAACCATTTGTTAAAAGATTTAGAAAAAATAGTTAAGCTGATAGCAAAAACAATTGATATCAGTTATGATTGTAGCTGGTATCTTTTAAATGGTAAAGATGATTTTTCCCTTGTTCGAAAAGATATTTAATCAAGTGTATTATTTCAATTTACAGACGTTGACGTTTTGGGAGGTTAGTGATTGTTAAATAATCCTCATAAATGTTGTTTATAATCAACAATTCAACTATTATTGTTGATTATAAACAACATTTATGAATAATAGAAAACAGACTCTACTTCCCAGATTTGCAAAAATCCTTGGACAGCTGGGTGAGAATATTAAACTGGCACGAAAGAGACGTAAGCTAACTACCATACAGGTCTCTGAAAGAGCTGGTATTGACAGGACCACATTATATCATATCGAAAAGGGCAATCCAAGTGTATCATTGGGCGCGTATTTCAATGTGCTCAGGGTTCTTGGGTTACAGGATGATTTTTTGAAACTGGCTTCTGACGATATATTTGGAAGAAAATTGCAGGATTTGGAATTGATCGGCAAATCATAACACAATGACAGAAAAAATAAAGAGTCTAATCGATTTTGAACCAGAAAATTCTCTTCTAGATTTTAAGAGAGATCAATATGAACTTGGAAAATCGTTAAAGAAAAATGAAGTTATTAAGGATATTATGGCAATGGCTAACCATTTGTCAGATGATGATAAATTTATAATAATTGGAGTAAAGGAAAAAAATGGGATAAAAGAACTCTTTCCAATAGAAAAAGTTATAGATGATGCTGACTATCAGCGCTTAGTTAATGATAATGTAGAGCCAACTATAAATTTTGAATACAAATTGTTCGAATTTAATGGTAATAGACTCGCGTATTTTAGGATTTTCGACAATCATGATCGACCATATTTGTTCAAAAAGGACATAAGTGGCACTGCTGAAACTCAAAATTTCAAGAAGGGGGATGGTTTTATGCGAAAGGGGACTTCTACGTTTAGAATTGGCCGTACAGAGCTGGACTTGATTTACAATTCTAAAAATGTTCGAAAAGATAGGAAAATTGACTTGGAGATTACTCACCAATTTAGCACTCATTATTTTTCTTTGACCAAAACTTACCCTTATTTGGATATATCAGTTCGAAATAAATCAAATGAATCTATAAGTTTCGATGCAGAACTAATCATCTTAAAAAATAATCTGGAAGTTAAGTCTGAAGGTGCTATTAAGGACGACAATATCAAGCGTGCTCCCCATGTAATGTTTATTCCAGAAATATCCTACCGCGCAAGCATTAAGGAATTTAAAGACAGATATCAGATTGCAACTATTTTTAAGGGTATAACTTTAAGACAGGCTGACCGTTCGGAAGATATTTTTGGAAAGAATACGATCTTAGTCTTTAAAGAACCTCAAAATTTTAGAGCTATTTTGACACTTAGATGTGATGACTTTACCCAAGGTCCACTTGTTTATAAAATTGATACAACAATATCCAACGACCGGGACAAGGGTTACCTTATGTAATTTTCATGTTATATCAATTAGTTTCTTTTTAATTTCATTAGCTAAGCCATTTATATTGATAATCAGCATAATAAAGGAGTGCGGTACAGGCTTCTTCGTAGCCTTATTGAGCCACAGGTATATTGTATTAATGACACTTACTTGAATTCGGCATTCATTCGGTATAATTCATGGTAATAAATCATAGAAGAAAATCTATTAACAACAAATTGCGTTTCATGGAAAAGAACGAATCGTGAAGTAAATCCTTTGTTTTCATCAGCATCCTCAATCATTGCACTATTAACTAATATCGTTGAATTATCATTAAACAGTGTTTTTACTAAGATTTCAAACTTTGATGTTTGCATTATCGCAGCCATTTCACTATTAATGCGTTTAATTTGATCTTCGTACTTAATCGTTGCTCCAGCATTCATTACAAATTCGCAACCTTCCATTTCGGCATCAAATCGGTATGTTCTATCTTCTAGGTAAGGACCTCTGAATATTGGAATTCCTCCATTTTCATGAAGATTTCCTATTACTAATCCTCCGGCAGATAAATTAACTACGAGATTGCTGTCGATGAAACTTTGAAATTCTAGTTCTGTATATTGCCTTTTCATAGGGCCATTCACATTAATAGGTCTACGATACAGTGAATCATATTTAATTACTAGAAGAATTTAATACAAAAATTTAGTATCTCGGGTGGATAGCCTAAAATAAATCTACGCTTCTAGGGAAGAACCGAACACAATAAAGAAAATTACGAAGTTAAACACTTTTTAGAAACCAGACTGTTCAATTAAGAAAATGATATTGCTACCTGCCAAATTCATAGCATAACGAGTAAGACCATCATCAACAGCCTGCGGCGACTGGCCTTGACCATGACCTCCAACCTTGTTTCTAATTGTTGGAATACCGCTCTCAATTAGACTTACAAGTGAAGTAAATTGATTTTGTGAATACGACGGAACTAGGTTATTCGCGAAACAGATTTGTATTAATTTTTTGGCAGTATCGGTATGATTATATGCCCAAGCCTTTTCTTCGCAGATAGTTTTTAAAGTACTTTCAAATGCTTTTAAGCATTCGGTGATACATTCCTTGTTTCGGCCGTGTCTGTAATGCTCGTGCGCCTTTAAGTACTCCTCGTTTGCTCCTTTGAATCGCTTGTGTGATAGAAATACTAAGGTAGGCTTAGTGATCTCACTATGAATGTAGGTTGAATCAACTTTCACTAACAAGCCATTACTAAATTGATATCCTATGCTGTTCTCTTTAAACCTTTCGTTAAGTTCTTCTATCGCATCAGCACTGGTAATTTTACATTGACCATGGTATTGTCTCGAATCATAATATTGATTTATGCCACCGCTAATAAATCGAAAAAAAAGCTCAATAACATCTACAACATAATCAATTTTTGTCTGAGTTAAAAAATAATTAATTAGCCGGATCTCATAATATTGATTTGGATCTCCAATAACTAAAAGTTTGTGCTCCCGACAAAGTATACCATGTATAACTTTATAGAATTCCTCAGAGTCATCGATTGAATAACTGCCATCAAAACGCGTTCCTACCGCATCTCTAATTATATGCACAATTTGATTACGTAATCCTTGTGGTAAATCGTAACTAAAGACGTCAAGGTTGCCTTCTGAGTTCGCCATCTTTTGGCGCTTAGAAAATAGATTGAAAATGCCCATCGTAAGAAATGCGTAACCTTTCGCTTAACAGATAAAAGTAAAAGAGCGCAAACAATTGAAATTCAATTACTTACGCTCTTTAAATGTACCCGGAGCCGGAGTCGAACCGGCACGAGTGTAACCTCATTGGTGTTTGAGACCAACGCGTCTACCAATTCCGCCATCCGGGCATTGTGTTGTGTTGGGAGTGCAAAAGTAGCGAGAAAATTAGTTTATCCAAATTTTGACAACTAAATATTTGGATAAATTTTTCTATTCATAACGCAATGCTTCGATAGGGTCTAAGCGTGAGGCTTTTATGGCCGGATAAATTCCTGAAAGTACACCCACAATGATGCAGACTGCTATGCCCAAAGCCATCCAAAGCCAGGGAACGACAAAAGAACTGCCTTCACTGATAGAATTTGAGATTACGTTTCCGATGATGATACCTAAAAATAATCCGGCAATTCCACCGATGATACAAACTACAATCGCTTCAATCAGAAATTGAAAACGGATTACTTGTGGCGTGGCTCCAAGCGATTTTCTGATCCCAATTTCGCGCGTGCGTTCCGTGACAGACACAAGCATAATGTTCATCAACGCGATTGATGCACCAAGCAGCGTGATGATACCAATTCCAAAGCCTCCGATCCTAAGGTACCCCGAAATATTCTCAAAGTCTTTGGCCATGGCATCCGCTCGTTCAACAACGAAAGAATCTTCATTGCCCAATTTATCGCCCCGCACACGGCGCATCAATCCTCTGGCTTCTTCCAGAATCATCTCGCCGTCTGTAATACTGGGAGCAGAGGCCGTTATGTTATAGGTCAGCGCACGGTTTGCTGCCAGTCCGCGACCGCTGGCCAGAGGAATAATGATCACACGATCCGAATCCGTTCCACCGCCCATGGAACCCTTCTTTTGCAGAACGCCGATGATTTTATATTTAGAGCCCATGAACGTAATTTCTTTGTTCACCGGATCAAGCTGGTCAAAAAGATTTCTGGCTATTTCCTGTCCCAGAACCGCCACGTTCAAGGAATTTTCAAGGTCATTTTTATTTAAATTTCTTCCAAAATCCATTTTATATCCGTTGATCGCCAGATATTGTTCATCTGCACCGATCACGGTACTGTTCGGATTTGTTTTTTTAGAACGATAATTTGCCTGAACGGCACCACCAATATTGGCAGAAAGTGAAACCGTCGCTTTAAAATCGTCACGAAACCGGTCGGCAAATTCGCTGGCTTCGTGGTAGTCGATCACAGGATAACGTTTTTCTCTCCTGCCTCCTGACCGGAAATTATTTTGCTCACGATTCTGGACCGTAAACGTATTCGCCCCAAGATCGGCAAAGCTGCTGTTTACAGAATTTTGAATACCTTCAATAGCTGTCAATATCCCGACGAGCGACGTAATACCGATCGCAATAATCAATGCAGTAAGTACAGTCCGTAATAAATTAGACTGAATGGAACGCAGGCCTTCGTCTACATTTTCTTTAATATTCATTGTATAATGATGCTTTACGTGCCATATTTAATAAAATTACATTTATTCAGGCAAAAAATGCGCTTTGATAAGTGTATCTTTCGTTATAGTCTGAGGAAAAACTTTTCAGTTGTCGACTTCAAAATCGGTAATCCTGGAATTTATAGGGTAGCAGAAGATCTTTAAAACCTGGTTTCAGGGTCGGGAAATTCTGTTTTTATTAATTTGTAAAGCTGCACATGATGCGTGAAAGAATCAAACCAATGGTACGGCTCTTTGCTCCGTTTATCATTTTTTTAGCGATTTCTGCCCAAACTCTGGGTAACAGGCTGCTGATTCCGATGGATGAATCTCAGAAAAACCATTTAAAGGCATACGGAATAGCTTACTGGATATTGAAAAGTTACGAAATGGAAATGGACTGGCTTTTAAATTATCGTGGCGGAAGTTTCATGGTGGCTTACAACCAGCAGTTCGCGTCGGAAATGACCGTTCGTGGCGTAAGTTTTGAAGTGATTTCTGACGGTCAGGCGAGTCAGATACTAAGCCAGATCAGTGCGCAGGATGTGAATATGGATGCGGTAAAATTGCAAAAGGCGCCGAAAGTTGCCGTGTATTCTCCCAAATCAAAATTACCATGGGATGACGCCGTAACATTGGTTTTGACTTACGCCGAAATCCCTTATGATGTCGTTTACGACGACGAAGTTCTGGGAGGAAAATTGCCGGAATACGACTGGCTCCATTTACATCACGAAGATTTTACCGGGCAGTTTGGCAAGTTTTTTCAATACAAAGATTATCCGTGGTATCGTGAACAAAAGCGAGAAGCGGAAGGTATTGCGGAGAAATTTCAGTTTTCCAACGTGCCTCAGATGAAGCTGGCTGTCGCAAAAAAAATCTCGGAATTTGTTTCGGGCGGCGGGTTTATGTTCGCGATGTGTAACGCAACCGATACTTTTGATATAGCCCTGGCTGCTGAGGGTGTGGATATTGTGGAGACAATGTACGATGGCACGCCAGCCGATCCGACTGCAAACTCCAAGTTGAATTATGGAAATACTTTTGCCTTCCAGAACTTCAAAACAATTCCTTATCCGTATGAAATTGAATTTTCAGATATAGATAATCAGCCGGAGGAGCGGGGGCTTTCTGAGCCGAATGACTTCTTCTCTTTGTTCCAGTTTTCAGCGAAATGGGATCCGGTCCCGAGTATGCTGACGCAAAATCATCAGACCATCATCAAAGGTTTTTTGGGACAAACAACCGCATTTAAAAATCGTTTTGTGAAACCGGAAGTTGTTGTGCTTGCAGAAAATAAAGCGGCGGGAGAGGCAAGATATATTCACAGTACGCATGGAAAGGGTTTTTTTACTTTCTACGGCGGACATGATCCGGAAGATTATCAGCATCGGGTGGGCGAGGAACCGACAGATTTGAATTTACATCCTAATTCGGCAGGTTATCGTTTAATTTTAAACAATATACTTTTCCCAGCTGCCAAAAAGAAAAAGATGAAAACCTGAAATTTCAGATTTTTAAAAGTTCGAAAACAAACAGACCGTGCATAATCGCACGGTTTTTTCTTTTTAAAAATAATACAAATATCTGTACATCAATAAATTGAATTTTGGCATAATGTTGTAAGACAAAGGATATAGTTAGCCATGAAAGAAAATTGTCTATATCTTAAAGTTTACAAAAATGGATCGGGAAGTAGAACCGGAATATGTCAGGAAACAAAAAAACCGCCGTTGGGTTATCGGAATTTTAAGTGTTGTCATTTTAATTTCCGGAGTCTATTTTCTTAGAAGATCGCTTCAAGGCACCATGGAGGCTTCAAGAATCAGAACGGGAATTGTACAGGTTGGTGACGTAGAAAATACATTGACAGCGACCGGCGAAATAATTCCTGCTTATGAACAGATTATTACGAGTCCTATTCGTGCCAGTATCCGAAGGATCCTGATCACACCCGGAACCCCCGTTTCACCCGGACAAGCCATTGTGGATCTTGATAAATCACTGACTGAAATTGAATCAGAGAAATTTAAAGATCAGTTGGCATTAAAACGTAACAGCATTGAACAGTTACGGATGAAGCTCGACAAGGATTTATTTGATGCTGAAATTAATGATAAAATAAAATCACTCAACATCAACAAACTGCTTGCGGATTTCGAAGATGCCAGGCGTTTGCAGAAAGTTGGCGGCGGTACCGGAGAAGACATCACGCGGGCAGAAAACGCATTGAAAATCGCAGAACTGGAAAAAAAGCAGCTTGAAAATGACCTTCATTATAACCGGGAGTCCATGGGTGCCAGTCTGAAAGAAACAGAACTTGGCGCCCAGATTGAAGGAAATAATCTGAAAGAATTACAGCATAAGTTAAAAATGGCTGATATCGTAGCGGACCGAAAAGGGGTTTTAACGTGGGTAAATGAGAATATTGGTTCTTCGGTCAGTGAAGGTGAAATGCTCGCAAAAGTGGCTGATTTGGGAAGTTTCCGGATCGACGGTTCGTGCTCTGACGTATATGCTGATCAGGTCAAAACGGGGCTGCCGGTTATTGTCAAATTAAACGAAACGCTGTTGCGCGGAGCCATCACACAGGTGAAGCCGTCGATCAAAAATGGTATCATAGAATTCAAAGTGCAGCTTGATAATGCAAAAAATGAATCGCTGCGACCAAATATGAAAGTAGAAGTTTTCATTATCACAAACCGCAGTCCAAACACGTTGCGTGTAGCGAACGGGCCAACTTTTAACGGAAAACGAAAACAGTTTGTCTATGTATTGAAAGACGGAATTGCTTACCGGCGGGAAGTTGAAGTCGGGCTCTCCAACTTCGATTTTGTTGAAATAAAAAGTGGCTTGGAAAAAGGTGAAAACGTAATCATAACGGATATGAGCCAGTTTGAAAATATGGAAGAAATCTCAATTCAGCAATAACCATGGACATGAGATATTTCTACTTTCTTATATTCGTTTTTCAAGTTTCGCTCTGCCAGGCGCAGGTACAAAGGTTGTCCTTGTCTGAGGTGGTGCAGAAAGCAAGGGAACAGTCGGTTGCTTCCAAGCAGGCTGTGACATCGAAAAAAACGAATTTTTGGCAATACCGGTCGTTCCTGGCCGATTTTAAACCGCAGCTGAGCCTGAATGGTACGTTGCCCGGATTTACGAATTCATACATTCAGGTGGTCCAACCCGACGGCACGGTTTCGTTTCAGTCTGTTTCTTATAACAATTCGGTTGTCAGCCTTTCTTTGGAACAAAAAATAGCACCGACGGGAGGAACAATTTATGTTCAGCAGCAAATGCAGCGTTTTGATGATTTTGCCGGAGACGCCACGCGTTACAACGGAATTCCATTCGAATTTGGAATCAGCCAGCCATTATTCCGTTTTAATAAAATGAAGTGGGACAGAAAAATCGAACCGTTGCGATTTCAGGAAGGAAATCAAAAATACATTGGAGATCTTGAACAGGTTGCGCTGGATGCCACAGGGCTATATTTTGATCTTTTAGTCGCGCAGGTGAATTTGCAGATTGCAGAGAAAAACAGAAGTAATAATGATACTTTGTACAAAATAGCAGGACATAAACTTGAACTTGGAAAGATATCGCAAAATGATTTATTACAACTTCAAATGGGACTTCTGACCGCGCAAAAAGATCTGGCTTCGGCGCAACAGTCTGCGGCTGTGTCGACATTAAAGTTGAAAATGTTTTTAAGTTCACGGGATGAGCGGGAGCTGGAATTGGAAGTACCGGTAGAACTGGAAGCGTTTGAAATAAACCCGCAGATGGCCTTGGATGAAGCCTTCGCAAATCGGGCCGACGCCATTACCTTTCGCCGGAAATTGCTGGAAGCTGAGCGTGACCTGGTTTCTGCAAAAAAAGAGAATGGGCTGAATGCATCGTTGAATGCCACGTTCGGGTTGTCAAATCAAGGCGCAAGGCCGGGTGATGTTTATGTAAAACCGCAGGATCGGGAGTTTGTAGAATTGCAATTTACATTGCCGATCATGACCTGGGGAAGAAATAAGGCCAGAACGGAGGTAGCCAGAGCGAATCAGGAATTTGCGCAACAGTCTGTCGAGCAGGATAAACTTACTTTCGAGCAGGAAATTTTCACACAGGTAACACTTTTACAAATGTTACAGAAACAGGTAAAACTGACAAACCTTGCCGACCAGATTGCGGCGAACCGGTATCAAATCGCCCAGGACCGGTTTATTCTGAGCAATCTGAGTGTGACCGATCTGGGTATTGCGATGCAGGAAAAAGACAGAGCAAAAAGAGATTATATTCTGGCCTTACGGGATTACTGGCAAACATATTACACGCTGCGTTTACTTACTTTATACGATTTTGAAAAGAAACAAAAGATTAATTATTAGCCGTAAATTATATTATTAACCATTATCAATTCTAACACAGCCATGATAAAACTTCAAAATGTTGAGAAGGTTTACCGGACAAGTTCAATAGAAACTCTTGCATTGAACAACATTAATTTAAATGTCAAAAAGGGCGAATTCGTATCGATCATGGGGCCTTCGGGTTGCGGAAAAAGCACGTTGCTTAATATCATTGGTTTGCTCGACGCACCATCCAAAGGCATTATCGAGATAGACGGACAAAAGGTTGAAAGTTATCAGGATAAAGCCGTCGCGCCGTTACGAAATAAGATGCTGGGTTTTATCTTCCAAAGTTTTCATTTAATTAATGACCTTTCCGTCATCGATAATGTAGAAATTCCTTTGCTTTATCGATCAACCACTGCAAAACAAAGAAGAGAGCTGGCGGAAGAAGCACTTGAAAAAGTGGGTCTGTCGAACCGGATGAAACATTTTCCAAAACAATTATCGGGTGGACAAAAACAACGGGTAGCCATTGCGAGGGCGATTGTAGGAAAACCGGAAATAATTCTGGCGGATGAGCCAACAGGAAATCTGGATAGTGCAATGGGAAATGAGATTCTTAATATTTTACAATCCCTGAACGAAAACGGAGCAACGATCGTCATGGTGACCCACGATGATGCCATGGCAAAAAGAACCCACCGGCTGATCCGTTTATTCGACGGAACGCAGGTGCTTTAATTTTGACCGGGTCGCCGGTGCGATGAGTGAATGATAGAGTGAGTGAATGATAGAGTGAGTGAATGATAGAATGTGTGGATGGTTGAGACATTTTAATTAACGCTCTCGCAACGACTTACTCATTCTGTTATCAAAATTCAACAAGGTCCAAAAATCAGGATCCCGCCACATTCTATCATTCACTCATTCTCTCACTCTATCATTCACCCACCCACTCATTCACTCATTTAAAATTCCCCATCATGCTCTCTAACTATATAAAAATCGCCTGGAAGGTTTTGCTGCGGCATCCTTTCTATACTTTTATTACCTTGTTTGGTATAAGCCTCACGCTGACTGTGCTTATGCTGTTAACTTCATTTCTCGATCATTTGATCGGAGCGCATTATCCTGAAACAAAAAGAGACAGGACACTTTACATTGAAAGAATTGTTATGCAGGATTCCGCCCGGCAATCGATGATGTCCAATTCTATGAGTTTTAAATTTCTGACAGATTATGCCAAAACACTTAAAACGGCTGAGCGGGTCACGATTTTTTCATACTTCAACGGATCAAACGCTTATGTAGGTTCTCAGAAAATAAAGCTAAACATCACTTTTTCTGACGCAGATTTCTGGGGTGTTTCGGATTTCGAATTCATCGAGGGAAAACCGTACAATGAGCAAAATATAACAAATGGCGACTATGTTGCTGTGATTACCGACGACTTTAAAAAACATTATTTTACCAATTCTGATGAGCCGGTTGTTGGCAAAAGTATTGAAATTGAAAACATTAATTACAAAGTGATCGGGGTTGTAAAAGGCAGTCCGATAACGCGGCCATTTACCCACGCGGATGTTTATTTTCCATATACTGCGCCAAAAAGTAATTATCAGAATAGCGGTATGGTAGGTAATTTCATAGCAATGGTTTTGGCAAAAGACCCCTCGGATCTTAAAGCAGTCCAAAGTGAATTTCAGAGTAATATCAGGAAAATTCCTTTGCCAGCTAAACAGGGTGGATTTAAATATGGTGTGCTCGAAGTAAGAAGTGATCCATATCTTGAAAACTTTATTACTACGATTTTGAAAGGAGGTCCTGGGTTGAAAAATATGTTTTATGGAGTGATTGTATTTATTGTACTGATGCTGATGGGACTTCCGGCTATTAATCTGGTGAACTTAAATGTTGGCCGAATTTTAGAAAGAGCTTCTGAAATTGGTGTCAGGAAAGCTTTTGGAGCTCCGGTGAAAACGTTGATGTGGCAATTCATTGTTGAAAATATTTTTATCACCTTCATCGGAGGTGTTATTGCACTGATCCTGACATTCACACTTATTCAGATCATTAATGCAAGCGGCTGGATTGCTTATGCTGACCTTACAATCAACCTTGCCGTATTTTCAATCAGCGTTATCGTTTGCCTGATTTTTGGATTACTGTCAGGAGTTTTACCAGCGCTCAGAATGTCAAAATTAAGCATCATCGACGCGCTGAAAGCGTGAATCTAGTTTTGAATGATTGAATGAGTGAATGAGAGAATAAGTTACTCATTCGAAATATTCATTCATTCATTCCATCATTCACTCATTCCATCATCGCACCGGCGACCCGGTCCACCATTCACTCATTAATTCTTCCCCCATGATACGCCATCTTTTCAAATTAATATGGAATAAAAAGAAAACCCATTCGCTGCTGATCATCGAAATCTGGGCTTCCTTTATGGTTCTTTTCGGATTGGCAACGCTGATTACATACAATGTAAAAAATTACCTGGAACCGCTCGGATTTGAGTATGAAAATGTTTGGGCGATCAGCCTGGGTAATAATCAGGATACGGTTGCCATATCAGAAAAGGTCCAAACGATATTCCAGCGCGCAAAAGGTTTTCCGGAGATAGAATCAATTTCAAGAATGAGCGATTCTTATCCTTTTTCACACAGCAACAACAGTAGAACGGTAAAGTATAAAAATTCAGATGTTCAAATGGGTGTTGTGATTGCTGATGAAAATCTTGCAAAAACAATTAATGTTCCATTGATAGCGGGAAAATGGTATCGAAACACGGATAGCGTAGGAAAGTATATTCCAATCGTCATCAATAAAGTGGCAGAAACTTCACTCTTTGATAATCAACCGGCAGTTGGAAAAGTACTTAATGACTATGATGGAAAAGCAGTATGGGTTGTGGCGGGTGTTGTAGATTATTATAAGGATAAAGGTGAGTTTATGCTCAATAAACCAATGATGTTTGAGTTGTTGAAGGCGGACCAGATTTATAACAAAACAATGATAATCCGGGTTAAGCCGGGTACCGATGCTGTATTTGAAGATAAACTTGTAAAGGCAATTACAGGCATCGCAAAAGGATGGAGCTCCGAAGTTGTATATCTGACAGACGCTCGGCAAATACAACATAATATCACGCTTATCCCGGTCATTATTTTTCTCATTATTTGCAGTTTTCTTCTAGTCAATGTGGCTTTGGGTCTATTTGGAATTCTAAATTTGAGTATTGCCAGAAGACGTGGAGAAATTGGCTTACGTCGTGCCATGGGTGCTACCGAAGGAAGCGTTACAGCGCAGTTCCTGGGTGAAATATGGGTTCTGGCTAGTTTCAGCCTGGTTTTAGGTTTATTATTTGCGATTCAGTTTCCATTGATGAATGTATTTGATATTGCAGGTGGGGTTTATGTTACAGCAATTCTGATCGCCATCGTAGTCATATTTATCATCGTCACGTTATGTGCCTGGTATCCGAGCCGGCAAGCGTCAAGAATTCATCCGGCGATTGCTTTGCATGAGGATTAAGAGTTTCACGGGAACGCCCGCCGCGCAAAGCAAAAAAGGAAGGGCAAAGGACGCTGAGAATCTTTTGCGTACTTTGCCAAAAATAAACACACGCTAATTATGACTGAGAACGAATTGTCTTTTAAGATTATAGGTATTGCTTTGGAGCTACACAGGAATGTTGGTCCGGGGTTATTAGAATCATCTTATGAAAATGCCTTAGTATATGATTTAAGACAGGCTGGGATGGAAGTAAAATAACAAGTGCCCGTGCCATTTCTTTACAAAGAAATAAAAATGGAAGTTGGTTACAGGTTGGATATAATTGTTGAAAACAAAATAATTATCGAAGTTAAATCAATTGAAACAGTTGCACCAGTTCACTATGCTCAGCTGCTTACATATCTGAAATTATCCAATATGAAATTAGGGCTATTAATCAACTTCAATACTAAATTACTTCGGGAAGGAATCCATAGAGTTGTCAACAATCTTTAATTCTAACTTTGCGCCCTCTGCCTAACTTAAAACCTTTGCGTGAAAAACCCGAAACTCACCCACTTATGATCCTCATAGTAGACGACGACTTAGCCATTAGAACCTCACTGGCCCTTCTCCTGAAAAAAGAAGGATTTAGCGTCAGAGGTGCGGCTTCTCCTGAGGATACCATTGAAATTTTGAATAAAGAAACTCCCGAATTAATTCTGCTGGATCTCAACTTTTCAATCGAAACCTCCGGCGATGAAGGAATGGAATTACTAACGAGAATCAGGAAAATCAATGCAGCAATTCCAGTGATCCTGATAACAGGTTGGGGAACGATCGATCTGGCAGTGAAGGGGATGAAAGAAGGCGCGCGCGATTTTATCACCAAACCCTGGCAGAATGATTATTTGCTGCAATCGGTGAAAACGATTTTAAATCTTGCACAACAAACGCCGCAATCTGCAAATCGCAGAAAACTGGAACAAACTTATCATTTTGAAAATATAGTCGGTGACGACCGGAAATTGTTAGAAATTCTCGAAACCGTTGGACGGATTTCAGCAACGGATGCGCCGGTTTTGGTCACGGGAGAAAGTGGAACGGGAAAGGAACTGATTGCCGAGGCCATCCATTCGAATAGTAAAAGGAAAACAAAGCCGTTTATCAAAGTAAATCTGGGCGGAATTTCATCTTCTTTATTTGAAAGTGAATTGTTTGGTCATGTCAAAGGGGCGTTTACGGATGCAAAAACCGACCGGATCGGACGTTTTGAGATGGCTCACCAAGGGACAATTTTCCTGGATGAAATAGGGGAACTGGATCTTTCCAGTCAGGTCAAATTGCTGCGGGTTTTGCAGGAACGTACTTTCGAACCGCTGGGAAGTAGCAAAAGCAGAAAAGTAGATGTACGTATCATTTGTGCCACAAACCGTAATCTGGAAGAAATGGTTGCGGATGGGAGTTTTCGTGAGGATCTGTTTTATCGTATCAACCTGATCACGGTGAAACTTCCATCACTTCGCGAACGCCCCGGAGATATTCCTGTTCTAGCCGAATATTTTGTCAATAATCTTAAAATAATTTATCAGCGCCCGGAATTAAAATTAAGTCTGCCGGCATTGAAATGGTTGAAAACGCTGACGCTGCAAGGGAATATCCGTCAATTAAAAAATATTGTTGAAAGAACTGTGCTTTTGTCTGTCGGGGATATTCTTGACGTAGAAGATTTTAAGAGACATATTGAAATTTCTCAATCGTCTGTGAAAAGTACATTTCCAGAAGTCGGAGCCTTGACGCTGGAAGAAATGGAATATCAGATGATCATTCGCGCAATGGAATTCCATCAGCAGAAAATTTCAAAAGTTGCAAGATCTTTGGGAATTACCAGGTTTGCACTTTACCGGCGACTGGAAAAATATGGAATTTCTTATGAATCAGAAAGTTAATTAAACACGGCATTCATGAAGATTTCACTGCGTTACAGATACATTATTTTTATAGTAATACTTCATTTAGCATTAGTATTTCTGGCCTTTAAATGGTTAAACGAGAATAAGTTATATTTCATCGCATCAGAAATTTTGATCGTTATTTCAATCCTTTTCTCAATTCAGATTTACCGTGATTTCTTGCGACCAATTGAATTTGTTCGTTCGGGTATTGAAGCGATAAAGGACAAGGATTTTACAATAAAATTCGTATCCACCGGGAAAAGTGAAGTTGATATTTTGATTGAAGTGTACAACCTGATGATTGACCAGCTTCGTGAGGAAAGGACCAAATTAAATGAACAACATTTCTTTTTGGAAAAGCTCATAGAAGCCTCGCCGATAGCGATCCTGATTTTTGATTTTGATGAAAAAATTGCGCAGATCAACGACAAAGCCAGAAAGTTGTTTAATTGTGAGCCTGGGTTTTTTGTTAATAAAAAGCTGAGCGAGCTTGACTTTCCTTTGCTGAACCAGCTTCAAGATTTAGCGGACGGTGATTCCAAGACAGTGAAAATAAATGGAATCGAAACCTACAAGGTTCAGCGTTCGCATTTTATGGATCAGGGCTTCCGAAGATCATTTTTGATGATTGAAGAACTGACTGAGGATATTCTCCAATCTGAGAAAAAAGCGTATGGGAAGGTGATCAGAATGATGGCGCATGAGGTAAATAACACCTTGGGTGCGACGGATTCGATTTTGCAAACAACCAGAAATTATTTGTCAGAGGATTCGTTCCTGGATTTAAGGGAAGCGCTGGGCGTGGCGTCAGAACGAAATCAAAAGCTTACAAACTTTATGCGGAATTTTGCTGATGTCGTACGTTTACCTGCTCCACGAAAGGAGCAAGTTAATATGGCAGCATTGGTAAAAAATACCGGAATCTTCATGCGTGCACTGGCTCAACAAAAGGGAATTGATATTCAGATCAGGATCGAAGAGGAGGAATATTTATCTGTCCAGGCGGATCCTGCACAAATGGAGCAGGTGTTCGTTAATGTTATAAAAAATGGAATTGACGCCTGTGAAAGCGGCAAAAGTATCGTAATCGAAATAACTGATTCGCAGGTATCAATAAAGAACAATGGTTTGCCAATTTCAGACGAAATAGCAAGTCAGCTTTTTAATCCATTTTTCAGTACAAAAAAGGACGGTCAGGGAATCGGCCTGACACTTACACGTGAAATTCTTTTGAATCATGGATTCTCATTTTCACTCCGGTCAGATGTCGATGGATGGACGGCATTTACAATTGGGAAGATGCAATAGTCTTTTCGAGCGAGCGATTTAATTTCTTTTTCCAAAACAGGGCAAGTGCAAAAATTGGAATGTAAAAAGCAAGGAAAAACGGAAGTTCTGTTTTAAACTTAAAAAAATCTCTGCCCCCATGTCCCCAAAAGGTCGCGGTGACATAATATATCCGCGTGATGCTTATCACGATCAAACAACCAATTACTACAAGCCCGGAAAGTTTATACTTTTTCGAAAACCAGACTGTTTCAAGAACATAAGCGAAAGGGAAGAAAAAGAATGGGAGAATCGTGAAAATATGTCTGGTAAGGGTAGTTTTATGAAGCGCGGCAATGATCACAGAAATGGAGATCAAGGTTATAAAAAGCAGTGCTTTGTATGACGCTTTTCTGAAAAAAAGATAAAATCCAAAAATTGAAAGCCATAAAATCGGTGAGGTAACCAAAAGTCCCGGAATGTCATTGCTTTTCCCCTCATACCATTTGTAATAAAGATCAAGGTTTGAAAAGTCGATCAGCAATTTTCCCAGACCAGCTACAAAATCACCACCGAGCGATTCTGAGAAGGTTCTTTCTTCCGGGAAGTTTGGGTTGTAAGTATTGCTTTTTAAGATAAACTCATTGAATGTGAGAAAATTATAAAATAGAAGACAGCCAACGAAGAATCCTGCAATGACCATTGATTTCACTACAACGGGTATCCATTTTTTATAATCTATAAGTTCTGTCCGGTTCATCAACACAAAAAGGTAAATGAAAAAAGGCACGTTAAATAGAATATTTTGAAGCTCAATGAGCGTGGAAAAACCAATTAGTGCTGCCAATGTATAAACCAGATTCTGGTTTTTCACTAAGTCCTTTATAGAAAATGTAATATAGATTGCGGCCAGAACGAAAAGCAGAGACGGCATGTGGGAAAATGCATGTGTTGCTTCAAGCCAATGTAGCGTTCCTAAACCGTAAACTACGGTTGATGTAAATGCAATCGAAAATCCAAAACCGGATTGCACGAACAATAGGAATAAAATGACCAGACTAAGTACTGCACAAACATTAGGTAAGAGCGAAATGGCGACAATATCTTGTTCGAATTTTTGACCCAGATAAGGTAAACCAACTAATTTAAGAAGATTGGAATATGCCAAAAATGGTAACATCAACAAAGCATTTCCCGGCAGCCGGTCGGAATAGATCTTTCCATTTTTTTCTGCATAATCACAACATTTTACATAAACAAAAAATGGTTTTATTTCTGTCGTATGATTGTAATAAATGGATTTTGCCAACGCGAAATGACTTCCATCGTTAGAACAATTGATACCGGCGGAGCTGACAAAATATAAAACTGCAAAGGCAAAAAGGGTAAATAAAAGAAGTTTGCGCTGGTTGGTCGTAAATGTAGAAAGTGTTATCATGAAGTTTTAAGAGTGATGGTTAAACTTTTGATAATCAGGGTTAAATATGTTATAAGGTACGTTTTTTAATTGTAAGAACCTCAGCCGGGTTTTTAATAATTAATTGTTCAATATCTTTTTCTGTGAAACCTTTTGTTTTAAGCAATGGAATGAATTGATCTGAAATTGTTGCGTATCCCCTGAACGACCCACCATTTTCTTCTCCTGGCTTATACCAACCGGCATCATGCGAAATCAGCGCTTTATTTAACAGGCGGTTAGACTTTAACAATCGAAGAATCGTTACGTTTTTGTCCATATTTCCTTCATCGATACCGTCCAGGCTAATCCAGGCACCCATCTTTGCAGCTTTGATAAAGTCGTTTTCATCGTTACTATTGGCATGTACCCAAACAAATGCACTGGCATCTACGCCCAATTCATGGAGAATTTCAATTTCTTCGAAAGCGGGTAGAGATGGTCCGGTGTGCGAGTATATGGTCAACCCCGTTTTTAAATGTGCCAGTCCTGCGGCTACCACCAGTTTCTGATGCAATGTTGAAAGAGAACCTGGATTTACACTAATTTTAATAAATCCTGGCTTTATGTCCGTACCGTCTATTCCTTCTTCAAACTCGGCGATCCAACGTTTTGCGAGTTGCTCAGCAGTTTCGGTGTATGCGTGTTTCGGTAAATACTTATTATCCACTGCGCCGTAATAACCGGTATTGGTAAGAATTTGAAGACCGCTGAGCTGTGAAATTTTTTTCAAAAGCATTACGTCCCTTCCAAGATAAGCAGGTGTGCATTCTGCAATGCTTTGTATTCCTTTTGCTTTAATTACCTTTAAAAATGGTAACACTTTCTGAATAACTTTTTCATGCTCCCAACGGTTTGGGTTTACCTTATCGGCACCAATAAAGTCGACCAGAACGTGCTCATGAATTAATGTTTTACCGAGTTCGGCTGACTTAATCGGGCCAAGCACTGTATTGATTATTTGTGTTTGGGCATACAGATCTCCGTAAATTAAAGGAGAAGCCATGCAATATTGGAGAAATTTTCTACGGGAAACCATTTGCGTCAGGGTTGGATTTGACGCAATATACTGTTTGTCTGATGTTTGACAATGAGAATCTTAACCGAGATATTTTACGCCTTTTGTTGTGTTGGCACTGTCCCGGTTTCTTCGAAGTTTTTTAGCCAGGTTTTATGTTTTCCCTGAATTGTAGTGTAAAAACGATAAACAGTGCTTAGGTCCGCTTCAAAATCTCCTGTCAAAAACACGGGTTCGCTGATAACCAGGGCTTTTCCCGGATAATCAAAACCGATTAAAATGAGAGGAACATTCGATTTAAGCGCTATATGGTAAAATCCTGTTTTTAAGCGCTCAACGTCTTTACGCGTACCTTCCGGTGTGATTGCAATATGCAGGGATTCATTTTGATCGTACATTTTGACTACGGCATCAACCAGATTTTGTGATTGATTACGATAAACCGGATAACAGCCGAGTGCCCGGAACAACCAGCCGGAATACCACTTGAATAGCTGACTCTTTGCCAGAAACCCAATGTTCATTTTTAATACTCCCCGTGCGCCCAGGCATAACATAAAATCCCAGTTGGAATTATGAGGTGCTCCCACCCATACGGCTTTTTTTACCTCGTGAGGTGCCTTTCCGATAATTTTCCAGCCGGCAGCGTGAAAGATGTATGCTGCAAAAGCATTTAACATGAAATGAAAATTATTTTACTTTTGCCAGAAAATGGGTCAGAGAATGATAAACGGTTTTGGGCTGAAAGAAATTATAAAAATGATCAGGGCGAAAATCCCAAGAATCATTCTTGCAGTTCCTATCGGTCTGCTGTCTTCGGTGTCAGGGTGGCGAATACCTAAAAAACGACCAAGAATAAAAATGAAAGGCAGAAAACCTGAATATCCATCCCAGTCCGGGCGAAGGTAAGTAGCGCCAAACTGAGCCACAACGATCATCAAACTCAGCATGATCGCATTGGAAGGATTGTCGCTGATTTTTCGAAGGCAGATGTACAGGAAATAAATGTAAATAAACAGGGACAACAGCTGCTCATAAAAGATAGAATCGCTGTTAATGGCGAAGTCTTCGGCTCTGAACATACCTAAACCGGCATAAAAAACAAATATTACGAAAAAGGCAGGAGCAACGACGTCAAATCTTTTTTTACCCAACATGCCATATAAGATATGGCCGCCGTCAAGCTGTCCGATCGGAATAAGATTTAAGGATGTAAAAAACAGTGCAAGATATCCGGCGAAAATGTAGGGGTAATGTATAATCTCGTTGTTATGCGGCAAACGACTTGGATCTGCAACGAAATTTTTAAAAAACCAGAACAGCATGTTATCGCCAAGAGCCAGATTTCCTTCTGCATTTTCATAAACAAATTGAGGGTAACTCAGTCCATAACGGGCATATTCCGGATGAATTGTAAAAATATATTCCGCAGGCGGAAGATGTGTGAAGCCATACCACAATACTACCAGGGCAGCGGCAAAACCTGCCAGCGGACCAGCAATTCCAATGTCAAAGAATTTTAAGCGGGATTTGACTACGGATGTAATTCTGATAAAAGCACCCATAGTCCCGATGCTTTGGGATATTCCAAACCACAAAGGAATGTAATAGGGCAGCGTGACTTTAACCTGATGCGCTTTTGCCGTAAAATAATGACCGAACTCATGAATGGTGAGAATGGCCAGAAAAGGAATTGAAAACTGAAACCCGGCAAAAAACTGTGTCCATCCCATGAATGTTCCAGTCAAAGGAATATCCTTTCCGGAACTTAATTCAGCCAGAAAATGAATGGCTGAACCAACAAAAGCGAAAACATTACCATACATCCATTCAGCACCGGCCATGGTGGTGGTGATCACGGTTGCAATAAAAAGGATAGCCTGAATCAGGTGTGTGCGGGTACTAGGCGACATAATCTTTTAGATAGTCCAGAATAGTGACAGGCTTTTGGACAAGAATTGTGTCAATGCCTAGTTTTGAAGCTGCTGTTATGTTATCAGCGTTGTCATCAAGAAATAAAGTTTCCTCTGCAACAAGGTCAGATTCTTCCAAAACCCGCAGGTAAATCGCAGGATCGGGTTTCATTATGCCCATTTCATACGAAAGATAAACTTTTTCAAATAGTTCGTCCAGTTTCTCAATGCCGGTAGCAGCATGTAAAATCTTGTTAACCTGTTTGATATGGATTGAGCTTGTATTACTCAATAGAAATAATCGGTAATTTCTGCTGAGTTCTTGAATCAGCTCTATGCGCGCCGGAGGAATGTCCAGCAACAAACTGTTCCAGGCCGTATCTATAATTTCCTCTGACCAGTCGGGGAATTCAAGTAATTCTCTGATCATATTCCTGAATGCATCTTCATCCACAAGTCCTGTCTCGAACAAGCGGAAAAGTTCTTTTTCTTTGAAAAGCGTCAGAATCTCATGCTGCTCGCGGCCGCTTAATTTTCCGAAAGAACTCGAAGCAAGAGGTACATCAATGTTTAGAATGACATCACCCAGGTCAAAAACTATATTTTTTATACGGCTATTCTTCATGACGGCATCTGAAATATATTATTCAACAACAACACCCATTGCACAGAATTTGTCGATTCTTTGGTCGATCCTTTTCTGCGGGGACATGGAAGACAACTCCTTGAAATTACTCAAAATGGTCTTTTTTAATTCAGCTGCCATCCAGGCATGGTCAAGATGAGCGCCGCCCAATGGCTCAGGCACAATTCCGTCGATCAATCCGTTGGTCTTCATATCCTTTGCGGTGATTTTCATCGCTTCTGCTGCCTGCTCTTTAAAATCCCAGCTGCGCCATAAGATGGTAGAGCAGTTTTCAGGAGAAATTACGGAATACCAGGTATTTTCCAGCATCAGTACGCGGTCGCCGATCGCGATACCAATTGCTCCGCCAGAAGCGCCTTCTCCGATAATGATACAGATAACCGGCACTTTTAAAAGGAACATTTCTTTAATGTTTCTAGCAATTGCTTCACCCTGACCCCGTTCTTCCGCTTCCATTCCGGGAAAAGCACCTGGCGTATCCACCAAAGTAACAATAGGAACATTAAACTTTTCAGCGAGTTTCATCAAACGCAAAGCCTTGCGGTAACCTTCCGGATTAGGCATTCCAAAATTCCGGTGCTGGCGCTGTTTCGTGTTACGCCCTTTTTGCTGACCAATGATCATAAAAGTCTGGCCATTGATATTAGCTAGCCCACCGATCATCGCAGGATCATCACGAACCTGACGGTCGCCATGAAGTTCGATAAACTCATCGCAGATCAACTGGATATAATCCAGCGTGTAAGGGCGGTCCGGATGGCGCGAAAGCTGGACACGCTGCCAGCTTGTTAGCTTTCCGAAAATTTCCTTACGAAGTTCAGTAATATTATTTTCCAACAAGGAAATAGCGCCTGAGACATCAACATTATTTTGTTGTGCCAACGCTTTCATCTCTTCGAGCTTACGTTCTAGCTCGGCCATTGGTTTTTCGAAATCAAGGTATGTTCTCATGTTATATTGCTTCTTTGTGGCCGGGTTTAAAGTTCATAGGAGTGTCCCCGTAGCGGTATTTCGACCGTCTTATAGCCAAATTCATTAATTTTACCCTGGAAGTCAGTCATGCTTTGGTGTTCGCCATGAACCAAAAAAACTGCCTTTAATTTTTGCGGATCCTGCATTTTTACAAATCTGATCAAGTCATTCTGATCTCCGTGGCCGCTAAATACGTCAATTTTTTCAATATTAGCCAAGACTGGCAGCTTGTTTCCCCGAATCGAAATACTGTCCTGTCCGTTTAAAAGCCTCCATCCCAGCGTACCCTCAGATGCATAACCGATCATCAGAATCGTTGCATAAGGATTTCCAATGTTGGCTTCTACGTGCTGCTCAACTCTTCCTCCCTGAACCATTCCGGAGGAAGAAATAATGATACAAGGCTCGTTATAATTAGAAACGGCACGACTCGCATCGGAACTTTCCAGATAAATCAGATTTTCAAAATCGAAAAGTATGTCATTATCTGCATGAAAGTTTCTCGCTTCTTTGTTCAGTAACCTTACATAGCGCTGATAAACTTTGGTACTGCTATGCGCCAGCGGACTGTCTGAAAAGACTTTCAGATTGGGAAATGCGTGATCAGCGTAAATTTTATTTAAAGTAAAAAGTAAGGCCTGAGTCCTTCCGACACTGAATGACGGAATAATCAGCCTACCGGGAATATCGATGCAGGTCCGTTTGATCACATCAGCAAGTGCTTCTGCCGGCGAGGTTAAATCTTCGTGTAAGCGGTTACCATAGGTTGATTCACAAACCAGATAGTCCACCTGCGGCACTTCCTGTGGATCGATCAGCAATGGATAATTGCTGCGTCCAATATCGCCTGAAAAACAGATTTTCTTCTTTTCTCCATTTTCTGTAACTTCTACAACAATATGCGCTGCACCAAGCAAGTGTCCGGCTGCGTAGAATGTTATGGCCACATTATCTGAAATCCTGTAACGCTGTCCAAAAGATACCGGAACAAAATTATCGAGGGCCTCGATGACATTTTTTTCTACAAAATAATCCCGGGGAACATCCTTTCTTTTGCGGCCTCTTTTTTTGTTGGAAGATCCATTTTGAGCATTCAGCCTCTTTTGATGCAAATGGGCAGCATCTTTTAATAAAAGTGAAGTAAGCGCCAGGGTAGGCTCCGTACAAACAACCCGGCCTTCAAAACCTTCTTTAAATAAGTTTGGAATGTTACCTGAATGGTCAATGTGTGCATGCGTAAGCAGCACTGTATTTATCAAGCTTGCATCAAAAGGGAAAACACTTTTTTGTTCATCATAACGTGTTCTTCTGTCTTTTTCATCTAAATCAAAGTCTGAGCCACAGTCAATCAGAATTCGGTAATCGTCTGATTCAAGCAGAAACATACTACCGGTAACTTGTTGGGCGGCTCCCCAAAATGTCAATTTCATGTTTTATGTAATACCGTGAATAGCTATATTGTGATTTCTCCCCAAGCGCGAAAAATCAATATTATTTCGAATCAAAATCTTTATTAAAAAGATCAAGTTAAATTAAAAATGCGAGTAGTAAAATTATGCCTGGTAATAACGGCAATTGTTACGGAATATATTCATCTTAACTTAAACATTTAACTGCAAAAGTATCAAAAAAGAGGCGTAGAATTGCCGAACTCTACATAGATTAGCGTTAGAATGTACGATTTTTTTATCTGACCCACAGCAAAGAAAGATTTATGAAATTAAAATTAACCTTTTTCTGTATGCTGATTGCGCATATGATCAAAGGACAATCAATTGATAGTTTGGCTCTAACGGTTTTAAGTGATGCTGTGCTGGAACTGCAAAATAGTGAATTGATACGAAATGGGACCTTGTCGGTAAGTGTGAAAAATACTGGCGATAAGAAAACAATTTTTGCAATCAATGCTGAAAAATCGCTGCCTTCAGCATCCATTCTCAAATTGGTCAGTACAGCAACAATATTAGGAATATTAGGCGGAGACTTTCGATACCAGACTTTTTTGGAACATGACGGTTATTTCAGTAGAGATACATTGTTCGGAAACATCTATATCCGGGGAACCGGCGATCCTTCTCTCGGAAGCGACAGGTTCAAAGATCATCTATCAAGTTCACAGCTGGTCGCTCGCTGGACCGCGGCGATACAAAAAGCCGGGATCAAAGTTATTAAAGGAGATATCATTCCGGATGCGTCTTATTTCGACAAGAATACCCTGGTAGACACCTGGGTTTGGGGTGATCTTGGAAACTACTATGGTGCAGGTGTTTCAGGTCTTAATTTTAATGATAATCAGTATCGTATAAAATTTAAGCCTGGAATCGGCGAAGGAGATCTTTCAACTTTTATGGGCATTGAGCCTGAAATACCTTATCTGGTTTTCAATAATTTGGTGACCACAGGGGAAAGAGGTTCGGGTGATAAAACCATTGTTTACGGAAATCCGCTAAGCACGAATGTAATACTGACCGGAACTGTTCCGAGAGGCGTGCCGACTTTTTCAGTAAAAGGATCAATTCCTGATCCGGCAGTTTATGCCGCATATACATTAAAACAAAATCTGTCAGCGACGGTGAAGATCATTACCGGAACATCACCAATGAACAGCTCCAGCATGTTGATACCATTAAGTCCGAAGAAAATTCTGGACGAATATAAATCACCTCCGCTGCGTGAAATCTGTCAGCAGACCAATTTTTGGAGTGTCAATCTGTACGCGGATGCGTTTCTAAAAAAAGTAGGGAAAACGCTGGAAGGAAAGTCTGAGTATGACGATGCGGCAAAATCGATGACAAACTATTGGTGGAATAAAAAGGCTGATGTGAGTGGATTTTTTATCAAAGACGGAAGTGGGCTCTCGCCGTCAGGTTCGGTGACGACAAACAATATGACCGACATTCTAAGTCTGGCGACTAAGGAAACTTCGTTTGCTGATTTTTATAAAAGTATAGCGATTTTAGGTGTTAATGGAACGGTTCGAAATTTAGGGAAGGGAACCAGAGCTGCCGGAAATATAAGGGCCAAAAGTGGTTCTATAGGCGGTACAAGAGCTTATGCCGGTTATGTTACTACCAAATCAGGAGCGGTGTTGAGTTTTGCAATTATTGCCAACAAGTATCAACAGGAAAGCAGCAGACCGGTTTCTGACGAGCTGGTAAGGATTATGACACTGCTTGCACAACTATAATCAAGCAACACATTAATGCATATTGAAATCAAAAAAGTGTCAGTAAATGATATTCTGCCAATCCGGCATAAAGTCTTATGGCCTGACAAATCGTTCGAATTCGTGAAAGTGGATGGAGATGAAGAAGGCATTCACTTCGGACTTTATGCGGATGACATGCTGGTGACGGTTATCTCCTTATTTGCAGAAGTACAAAGTTTGAGATTCCGCAAATTTGCAACGCTGTCTGAATATCAAAATCGCGGACTGGGTAAAATGATGATTTTGAAGGTAATCGAGTATGCCAGAGAAAACGGCTTCGAAAGATTGTGGTGCGACGCAAGAACGAACGCGCTGAATTTTTATGAAAGGGTAGGATTCAAAAAGTTTTCCGAGCCCTTTTTAAAAGAAGAAATTGAATATTATAAAATTGAAAAAATATTGTAAATGAGAAAGCGGCTGAAAGCCAACCGCTTTCTCATTGGTGTTATTGAACAACTTTTTCAATGACAAGATTGTGGTTTGTATAAATACAGAGATCAGCTGCAACGGTTAATCCTTCGCGGACCATTTCTTCCGCTGTCAGATGCGTGGCATGTTTTTTCAAAGCTTGTGCTGCTGATAACGCAAAGTTTCCGCCGGAGCCAATCGCGGCGATACCGTTTTCCGGTTCTAAAACATCACCTGTTCCGGAAATGACAAGAATCTCATCTTTATTGGCTGTGATCATCATCGCTTCCAATTTTCTCAGGTAACGATCCGTACGCCAGTCTTTTGCAAGCTCGATCGCCGCACGTTTCATATTACCTCCGTAGGCGTTGAGTTTTTCTTCGAAACGTTCCAAAAGTGTAAAAGCATCAGCCGTTGATCCTGCAAAACCAACGAGAATTTTACCGCCCATTAAGGTCCTGATTTTTTTTACATTACTTTTTGCTACTGTATTCCCCATCGTTGCCTGTCCGTCTGCACCCAGTGAAACGGTGCCATTGTGAAGTACGCCAAGGACGGTGGTTGCATGTATTTTTTCCATAGTGTAATTGTGGATTCTAAATGATATCTGCCAAAAGCGCAGAAATTTAATCTGTCATTAAAACAAAAGTGCCAGGCTATAAAACCTGACACTTTTGACATTATTGTATTTTATGAACTGAAATCATTTCAAAAAACTAGTTTTTGTTTTTTAGGAGTGTTAAAATGGCGTCCGTTGTAATTTCGATCTTGTCAAGTCGATTATCAATCTTATCAATCTTCACTTCTATCTTATCTAATCTATCCTCAACTTTCTCTAATTGGACTTCAACACCATCTAATCGGACTTCAACTCTATCCATTCTAGTTTCCAGATTATCAATCTTGCCGTTCATTGACAGCTGATTCTCCAAAAGAAAGGAAATATTTTCACTCTGTTTGACTAAAATGTCAGTATGCCTGTCCAATTTTTCAGCATGCTGGTCCAATGTTTGAGAATTTCTTTTCATTGAAACTCTAAGCTCAGTAACATCCTCTGAAACTCTATCAACTTTCGCTGCGGTCTGATCCAACTTAATTAGCATTTCAGCAATAAGCGGTTCAATCTGATTTAAACGGTCTCCTGTTTTCATAGTGTGTGTGTATTTAATCGCATTGGTAACTTAAACCAACATGCTCATCGGCTCTTCCAAAAGCTTTTTCACAGTGTTCAGGAACTGAGCAGCAAGTGCTCCGTCGACAACGCGGTGATCAGCAGAAAGTGTAACCTTCATAATGTTGGTTGGGTATACCGTTCCGTCTTCTTTGAAAGCCGCAACTTTTTTGATACCACCAATAGCCAAAATGCATGAGTCCGGTGGGTTGATGATCGCTGTAAATTCATCCACACCAAACATGCCCAGGTTCGAGATCGAGAATGTATTTCCTTCCCAATCCTTTGGCTGCAATTTTTTATCTTTTGCTTTACCGGCAAAATCTTTTACTTCTGCCGAAATAGTAGAAAGATTTTTCTTGTCAGCATCACGGATTACAGGAACTAAAAGTCCTTCGTCAACCGCAACGGCCACACCGATGTTAACATAATTGTATTTTCTGATTTTGTCTCCTAACCATGCCGAGTTAACCGCAGGATGTTGTTTCAATGCAATCGCACAAGCTTTGATAACAAAATCATTGAACGAAATTTTAGCAGGGCTAACTTCATTCAATTGAGGACGTAATGCCATCGCTTTGTCCATCACGATTTCCATGGTCACATAGAAATGCGGTGCAGTGAACAAACTATCGCTCAAACGGCGTGCAATCGTTTTACGCATTTGAGAAACTGGCGTATCGACGAAATCTCCGTTTGCAGGCGCAGCAGCAGCCTGTGCTTCTGGTTTCGCAGCAGGAGCAGCCGGTTCAGCAGCTTTTGCAGGCGCAGATTCTGTTTTGGCAGCAGGTTTAAATTCATCAACATCACGTTTCACGATACGGCCATTATCGCCGCTTCCTGAAACCTGATCGATATTGATTCCTTTTTCTTCTGCCAGACGACGTGCAAGAGGAGAGGCCTTAATGCGTTCTCCTGAATCTGCAACTGATGAAGTTTTATCGGCTTCTGCAGGAGCACCAGCTTCTTCCGTTTTGGCAGCAGGAGCCGCCGCTTCAGGAGCATCCACTCCGGGTTCTGCTTCCCCATTTTCACGGGCAAGCAAAGCTTCAACGTTTGATCCTTCTTCACCAATAACAGCGATAATTCCGTCAACCGGAACTGCTTCGCCTTCTTTGATACCTACATAAAGCAAAGTACCATCTTCATATGCTTCAAGTTCCATGGTGGCTTTGTCGGTTTCGACTTCAGCCAGAATGTCTCCTGATTTTACTTTATCTCCAACTTTTTTCTGCCACGAAACCAAAGTTCCTTCTTCCATCGTATCGCTCATTTTTGGCATACGAACCACGGCAGCATTGATTTTTTCTGTAGATTTTGCAGCAGGTGCAGCCGGTGCTTTTTCAGCAGTCGGTGTTGCAGTTTCTACCGCTTTTTCTGGCGCAGGTTCTTCTTTTGGCGCTTCTGTTTTGCCATTGCTTGCAGCAGCTCCATTTCCACCACCTTCTTCCAGCAATGATTTATAATCTTCACCTTTTTCACCTACGATGGCCATAACGCCGTCGATAGGAACAGCATCGCCCTTTTTAACGCCTATATAAAGAAGAGTACCATCATAATACGATTCAAGATCCATAGTAGCTTTGTCGGTCTCGACTTCGGCTATAATTTCACCGGATTTGATTACATCACCAACTTGTTTGTGCCATTCTGCAATAACACCTTCTTCCATGGTGTCGCTCATCTTGGGCATACGGATTACTTCTGCCATATCGGTATTTGTCGTATTTTAGTTTCTTGGGTATTACAAATAGATTCGAGTCAAATTTACAACAAAAGGCTTACGAAGCACTTTCTTTTGTTATTAAATTATAACGCTGCTTTCGATTTAATTAATCTTTAATACAGCCATAAATGCTTCCTGTGGTATTTCTACATTACCAACCTGACGCATACGTTTTTTCCCTTTTTTCTGTTTTTCAAGCAGTTTACGCTTACGGGAAATATCACCACCATAACATTTTGCCAATACGTCTTTACGCATTGCCTTCACTGTTTCACGGGCGATTATCTTCTGGCCAATAGCGGCCTGGATCGCAATCTCAAACATTTGGCGGGGAATCAGCTCACGTAATTTCTCGCAAAGTTTTTTACCCCATTCGTATGCTTTCGTTCTGTGAACAATCGCTGATAAAGCGTCAACCGGCTCACCGTTAAGCATTACGTCCAGTTTCACCATATCAGATTCTTCGTATCCGGCCAGATCATAATCCAGAGACGCATAACCTTTTGAAATCGTTTTCAGTTTGTCAAAAAAGTCAAACACAACTTCGGCAAGAGGCAGTCTGAATTGTAATTCTACGCGTTCAGCTGTCAGATAAACCTGATTTTTCAACATGCCGCGTTTATCCATACAAAGGGTAAGGATCGGACCGATGTAATCAGATTTTGTGATGATCTGTGCGTTGATATAAGGTTCTTCAATCCAGTTGATAAGGTTCGGTTCCGGCATTTCTGACGGAGCGCTGATATTGATCAATTGGTCTTTAGTATTGGTGATTCTAAACTGAACCGAAGGAACCGTTGTGATAACCGTCATGTCAAATTCACGTTCCAGACGTTCCTGAACGATTTCCATGTGCAACATGCCAAGGAATCCGCAACGGAAACCAAAACCAAGTGCCGCAGATGTTTCAGGTTCCCAAACCAAAGCGGCATCGTTCAGCTGAAGTTTTTCCATTGCATCACGAAGTTCTTCAAATTCGGTGGTGTCAACAGGATAAATACCAGCAAAAACCATTGGTTTTACTTCCGAGAAACCAACAATGGATTCAGATGCCTGGCGGTGCAAATGCGTGATCGTATCACCCACTTTTACTTCTTTGGCAACTTTGATACCCGAGATCAGATAACCTACGTCACCGCATTCGACTACCTGTTTAGGTATTTGGACAAGGCCAAGCGTCCCGATTTCATCAGCAAAATATTCCTTGCCGGTGTTCATAAATTTTACCTTATCGCCTTTTTTGATACTTCCGTTTTTAATACGGAAAATAACTTCAATACCGCGGTAGGAGTTAAAAACGGAGTCAAAGATAAGTGCCTGCAAAGGAGCTTCCGGATCGCCAACCGGCGCAGGAACTCTTTCAATAATAGCATCAAGAATTTCTCTGATACCAATTCCTTCTTTTCCGCTGGCCGGGATGATATCATCACGTTCGCAACCCAGAAGGTCAACCATTTCATCTTTGATTTCCTCAGGTCTTGCGCCAGGCAAATCCACCTTGTTAAGTACCGGGATGATGGTCAGATTATGATTTATAGCAAGATATAAGTTTGAAATTGTCTGCGCTTCTGTTCCTTGGGAGGCATCTACAAGCAATAATGCACCTTCACAGGCAGCAATCGAACGGGAAACTTCATAAGAGAAATCGACGTGTCCCGGCGTATCAATCAGGTTCAGTGTGAATTCTTCCCCTTTGTAAAGATAAGTCATCTGGATCGCGTGGCTCTTGATCGTGATGCCGCGTTCGCGTTCCAGATCCATATTGTCAAGGAGCTGCGCCTGCATGTCGCGGTTGGATACCGTTTTGGTAAATTCCAACAGACGATCTGCCAGCGTACTTTTTCCGTGGTCAATATGGGCAATAATGCAAAAATTACGAATGTTCTTCATGAAAATAATTATATAGGCCGACAAAATTACATGCCTAAACTTTCAAATCCTACATTTCACTTATCCACTGCATCATAAGTGCCGAAAGATAACCTCCGTAGGTGCCGATGGCATAACCAAGAATGGCCAATAAAATCCCAACGGATGCCAACGAAGGATGAAATGCTGCGGCTACCACCGATGCGGATGCGGAACCGCCCACATTAGCCTGACTGGAAACGGCCAGAAAGAAGTATGGGATTTTAAATAATTTCGCGACAATAATTATCAGAATGGCATGAACAGACATCCAAATCAGTCCAATTGCAAAAAGTCCGGGATTTTCTCCGACTGAACCCAGGTCCATTTGCATTCCAATGGTTGCCACCAGAATGTATAGAAATACACTTCCAAGTTTTGATGCACCCACGTTTTCCAGTTTTCTCAATGGCGTAAAAGATAGGATGATTCCGATCAAAGTTACCAATCCGGTAATCCAGAAAAAGCCTGAGGTAAGGCTGTATTTTTCAAGTGATGGATAATTTGTCGCAAGATAGGGAGTGATTTTTTCTGACAAATAATGTGCAATCCCAGTGGCTCCAAAACCTACCGCACAAAGATAGATAAAGTCCTTTGTGCCAGCGATTTTCTGGTTTGTCTGCTGGTATGCATCAAGATGATCTTTTATCTCGTCGATACCACGGCTATCAGCTTTAAGAAAACGATCTATCTTTGTCGCAAATCCAGCACCATAAATTAAAACGGCCATCCACAATTCCGCTGTGATAACATCTACGGCAACAATCTGAGAGAATAATCTGTCACTTGGTTGGAAAACTTCCCGTAAAGCGGTCTGATTGGCGCCACCACCAATCCAGCTTCCTGCAATGGTTGCCAATCCACGCCAAACCGCATCCGGACCTTCGCCAGCAACGGTTTCCGGACTAATATTTCCAACAATAAATAGCGCGATAGGGCCACCGATGATTATTCCAAAGGATCCAACCAGCATCATAATTATGGCTGGCGGACCCAGTTTTGCCAATGCTTTCCAGTCCATTCCCAGTGTGAAAAGTACAAGACAAGCGGGAAGCAGATATCTTGAAACGACAGGATAAAGCTGAGACTCGGCTCCGTTTATTATCCCGAACGAATTCAGCAAACCGGGAATGAAATAACACAGAAGTAGTGGTGGGAAAATACCGTAAAATCGTTGCCATCCTTTTTGCGGTAACGAAGCTGTGTAAAATACCATGGCTAAAATCGCCATTAACAGGCCTAAAACTATTGCGTCATTTTGCAGCATGTAGTTATTTTTCAGGGTAAGGAAGAAAATTGAGTTTCCCAAATATATCAAATTCAATTCCGAAGAAGCAAAATAATACATCCTGATATGTAAAGATGATCTATTCAGTAGCGTTTGGTTGTAGCGAGGAATTTTAGCAAATGAAATATTATCATTATCAATTAATATTCAGAGTAAATCGAGTGGTTTGATGGGTTTTATAACAAAATGTTAAAAACCTGTTACCCATTCAATGACTAAACCATTACAGATAATTGCGGACTCGGGAGCGAGTATTTTTCTATTTAAAACAAACCGGTCAATACGGCAGTTTTATCGGTACTTTGGTTTATTTTGTGTGCTGTTTTTTTTAAGCAATTCTTCTTCAATCGCACAAACTGGTGTAAAATTATCGGTAAAGGGAAAAATTGCCGATAATCAGAATAATTCGGCGCTGGCTTATGCAAGCGTTCGGTTGTTTAAAGTTTCTGACAGCACATTCGTTACCGGAGCCATTACGGACGAATCCGGCTCATTTAGTATAGAAACCAACGCCGGAAAATATTATGCTTTGTCGGAATTTATAGGTTACAATGCGCGTAAAACTTCCGGAGTCAATGTGAGCGCAGAAAATTCTCCATTGGATATAGGCGTAATTAAATTGGCGGCTTCAGCAAAAACGTTGGATGAGGTTGTGGTGCAGGGAGAAAAAAGTACGATGGAGCTGGCTTTGGACAGGAAGATATTCAACGTTGGAAAAGATCTGGCCAACGCTGGCGGAACCGGTGTTGATATTTTGACTAATATACCTTCGGTTGCTGTTGATGTTGATGGAAATGTAAGTCTTCGGGGAAGCAACAATGTGCGGATATTGATTGATGGAAAACCCTCTGGTCTGGTCAGTTTGAAAGGTGGGAGTGGTTTGCAGCAATTGCAGGGTAGCATGATCGAGCGGGTCGAAATCATCACCAATCCGTCTGCCCGATATGAGGCGGAAGGGATGGGTGGAGTTATCAACATTATTCTGAAAAAAGAAAGAAAAGAAGGTTTTAATGGGTCATTCGATATTATAACAGGAAATCCAACGAATTTTGGTGCGGCGGCCAATGTAAATTATCGTAAAAAGAACCTGAATTTCTTCATTAATTATACTGCCTCCTATCGTAATACTCCAGGCAGAAATTCTCTGAACCAGCAGCTTTTTCGAAATGATTCAACTTTCATCACTTTGAAAGATATGGAGAGCAAGCTGAAAGGGCAGAATAACAGCGCAAGTGCAGGTATCGATTATTATTTCAATGATAAAAACGTTCTGACAGGTTCCTATACTTACCGTTTGAGCAAAGGGAAACGTTTTTCTGAAATTAACTACCGTGATTTTCTTTCCAGTTTAAACAATCCGACGAGCTCGACTTACCGGACACAAGATGAAACGGAAACTGAGCCGAATTCGGAATATGCGATTACGTATAAAAAAACATTTAACAAAAAGGGGCAGGAACTGACCGCAGATATTCGCTATCTGGACAACTGGGAAGATTCTGATCAATATTACAGAGAGCAATCTTTCAAGCCGGACGGAAGCACTTCTGATGTTCCTCCAACTTTGCAGCGTGCGGTCAACTATGAAACTGAAAAGCAACTATTATTTCAGGTTGATTATGTACATCCTTTTGGAAAAAATGGAAAATTGGAGGCGGGAGCACGTAGCAGTGCCCGCGATATGACAAACGATTATACCGTAACACAGGAAAACAATGACGGAAGTTTCAGCCCTATCCCGGGTCTGACGAACGACTTTTTGTATGAAGAAGATATTAATGCGGTTTATGGGATTATGGGAAATAAGGTTAAGAAATTCTCATATCAGTTAGGTTTAAGGGCAGAATGGACGGGCGTGACCACGAGTTTAAAGCAAACCAATGAAGTGAACGACAGAAAATATGCCAATTTATTTCCAAGCCTTCATGTGACTTATGACCTGCCGAAGCAAAATGCACTGCAGCTAAGTTTCAGTCGTCGGGTTCGGCGGCCGCAATACAATGATTTAAGTCCGTTCATGACTTTCAGCGATAACCGGAATTTTTTCAGCGGAAATCCGGACCTAAATCCTGAATTTACAAACGCCTTTGAAATTGGACATATTAAATATGTCGAAAAAGGCTCATTAAGCTCTTCTATTTATTACCGCCACACAAATGGAAAAATCATCAGTATTCGCCGGGTTGAAGAAAATGGAAATTCCTTCACCAGACCTGAAAATTTGGGTACGGAGAATTCTTATGGAGCAGAATTTACAAGCTCGTATTCATTTTTTCAATGGTGGAAAATGGATGGAAGTATCAATTTTTTCAGGGCGATCACCAATGGTACTGAGCTTGACGAAACTTTCCAAAGTGATACGTATAGCTGGTTCGTGCGGGCGACTTCCCGGTTTACACTGTGGAAAAAGACTGATCTGCAATTTCGCGGAAATTATGAAGCTCCCCAGCAAACCCCACAGGGAAGACGGAAATCACTTGCTACGCTGGATATAGCCGCAAGCCGTGATGTTTTAAAGAATAACGGGACTTTAACTTTAAGTATAACAGATGTTTTTAATTCCCGCAAGTACCGGTCAATCCTGGAGGGATCTAATTTTTATACAACTACAAGTGCTCAGGGCAGATTAAGGCAGATTAATTTAACCTTAAATTATCGTCTCCATCAGGCAAAGAAGAAAAAAGAATTAGGGGATGGAGAGTTTTAATAGCTTGATTATCAAGTGATTTTATATTTCTCCCGGAAATATAGTTTTGGTGGAAATTTCTTAAAATTTATTTTGCGGTAATTATTGTCCTTAAAAGATGCAAATTTGTATGGTAACTTCTAATCTTTTTGGCTGATCATCGCTAATTTATAAGCCTAAAAAGCGGGAGCCAATGTTAAGATCAACAACTGAAAAACCTGACATGAACGATAATATCAAAAAGTACATACTCCTGGCTGATGACGATGAAGATGACTGTATGTTGTTTGAAGATGCTTTAAAAGAAGTAAACGCATCTACTGAACTTGCTACTGCAAATGATGGTGTCGAGTTGATGAAATTACTTGGGAAAATCGTGCCTCCCCCTCCTGACGTCATTTTTCTCGATCTGAACATGCCAAAAAAGAATGGCTTTGAATGTCTTGCGGAAATAAGGAATTCGCAGGACTTTAAAAACATTCCGGTTGTAATTTTTTCTACAACCGGCGAGGAGGAAGCGATTAACAAGTTGTATGAGCAGGGTGCCAACTATTTTATAAGAAAACCTGGCTCATATCCAAAATTAAAAAATGCAATTCAGGGAATTCTGGCGATTGATTGGGGTAGCGGCAATAAAACGTTCAAAGAAAATTTTAACTTTAAATATTAGAATTCCCTATTGTTTGCAAAATAACTGGGTTATTAACGATGAATAAGTCCCTGGAAATAGGATAAAAGTATGGATTTACTCGAATTGGATTTTGAACAGGCCAGGGCAAAACATCTTTTATTCAAAACCAAATTACGTTCATACCTGTATGGTATCCCTATTGACGAAACTGCACTTGTCAATCATACTTTGTGCGAAGTCGGCCAGTGGATTTATGGCCATGCATTAGAAAAATTCGGTCACATTCCCGAAATGCAGGAGCTTGAAAAAGTCCATAAAAAGCTGCATATCTACACCTCTGAACTGGTAGATCTATATAAAAAAGGCAAAATTGAAAAAGCACGTGAAGGTCTGGGCACTATCGAGCTCATCGCCAGCAATCTCACCGCATTGTTATCTATCACTGAATTAAAGGCAAAGTCTGGAAACGAACCTGATCTGGCATCCGTTCATTTGCTTAACAGCTACAATGAACTTCTACAATTACAAGAAAAACTTCTGGCCATTGATGGGCATGTGAAATCTGAAATTGATCAGGCGAATTTCGTCAAACAGGAATTTGACGAAGGCGAAAAGAAATTTCGCGATACCATGATGCAGGCACCAGTTGGTATCATTATCCTTCGTGGTTACGAGTTGATTGTAGAGATGGCAAATGATACGTATCTACAGATTGTCGACAGAACCGAAGAAGAGTTTGTTGGGCGGCCATTGTTTGATTCCTTACCAGAAGTAGAGGAGGCTGTCAGTCCGATTTTACATGGAATTTTGGAAACTGGGATGCCGTATTATGGCAACGAATTTGAAGTGACGCTGGTACGGGCTGGTTTGCGTGAGCAATGCTTTTTTAATTTCGTATATCAACCCTTACTCGAGTCAGATCAATCGATCAGCGGCATCGTCGTTGTTGCAACCGAAGTGACCGAGCAGGTAAAAGCCAAACATGCCCTGCAAAAAAGTGAAAATCAGTTTAAGAATCTCGTAATCCAGTCGCCCTTTGCGAAGGCTGTTCTGAGGGGCGAGGATATGGTTATAATCCTGGCCAACGAAACCATGCTCCGTGATTTATGGCAGCGGGAACTGGTGGAAGTTCAGGGGAAAAAGCTGCTTGATGTGTTTCCTGAATTAATCGGCCAGAAGTTTCCGGAAATTCTCTCGGATGTGTATAAAAACGGCACGACTTACAAAGAAAATGAAGCGGTTGCCTATATGGAAACCCGTGAGGGGATAAGAAAGTATTATCTGGATTTTCAATATGCGCCGATGTTTGAGCTGGATGGCTCGGTGGCAGGTGTTCTTGTTTCTGCCAGTGATGTTACTGAGAAAGTGGAAGCCAGGCAGCTGGTGAGCGATTCTGTTGAACGGTTAAGTCTGGCAACGGAGGGGACTCAACTGGCTACCTGGGATTTAAATTTGAGAACCAGGGCAATCGTTTACACGCCGAGATTAAATCAGATTTTCGGTCAGGATAAACGTAAAGTTTTAACACATTTTGAACTCCGCGATCAGGTTCATCCGGATGATCGCGTCAATATTGTTGAAAAAGCATTTGAGAAGGCTTTGGAAACGGGGATTTATTATTACGAAGCGCGCATCATACACCCGGACGAATCTGTCCACTGGATACGCACGCAAGGAAAAATTGTTTTTGACGAACACCACGAGCCGGTGCGAATGCTCGGAACGATGATGGACATCACGTCGCAAAAACGCGCGGAGATAATCATTGAAGAAAGTGAAAAACGTTACCGTGATCTGATTCAAACTTTACCAGTGGCCGTTTATACTGTGGACGAAAGCGGTTATGTGAATTTATATAATAAAGCCGCGGTCAAACTTTGGGGACGTGAACCAGTGCTTGGTAAGGAATTGTGGTGTGGCTCCCATGAAATGTATACACTGGAAGACGAATTTTTGCCGCATGCGGAATGTCCGATGGGAATTGCGTTGAGAGAGAACCGGGCATTTACCGTAGAAGCTTACATTAAAAGGCCTGACGGAACTTTGCGCAATATCATTGCCAATCCACAGCCCATTCATGATACGGAAGGAAATATTTTGGGTGCAATGAACGTGGTTATCGATATCACCGATCGAAAAGAAGCCGAATTTGCCCTCAAAACCAGCGAGTCAAAATTCCGGACACTGGCGGATTTTATGCCGCAATTTATCTGGACCAGCGATATAGCAGGAAATCTGAATTATTTCAGTAAATCTGTTTTTGACTATTCCGGTTTGACTTTCGAGGATATTCAAAGAGTGGGCTGGCTGGATATTGTTCATCCCGCGGACCGGAAAATAAATATTCGTCTTTGGAGTGATGCGATAAAAAATGGAACAGATTTTACCTGTGAACATCGTTTTCGTCGGCATGATGGAGCATATCGCTGGCAACTTAGTCGCGCTATTCCACAGCGGGATGCTGCCGGTGTTATCCAGATGTGGGTCGGAACCAGCACAGATATTCACGATAGTAAATTATTTATCGATGAACTGGAATCCAAAGTTCAGCAGCGGACACGGGAGCTGACGGTTATCAATGATGAATTAATCAGGACTAATATTGAGCTGGGGCAGTTCGCCTATGTGGCCAGTCATGATTTGCAGGAACCGTTGCGAAAAATTCAGACTTTCGCCACACGTATTATTGAGACAGAACATCATAACCTTTCTGATCGGGGAAAGGACTATTTTGCAAGAATGCAGTCCTCTTCTACGCGGATGCAGCAGTTGATTGTGGATTTACTCGCCTTTTCAAGGGCAAATGCGGTCGAAAAAAATTTCGAGGAAACGGATTTGAACAATTTGCTTCATAATGTTCAAGAACAATTACAGGAAACCATACAACTGAAAGGGGCGATAATACGGAGTATGCCATTGCCAACGATTAATGTGATCGTTTATCAGTTTGAACAACTTTTCACAAACCTGATTGCCAACGCACTGAAATTTGTAAAAAACGATACGTTACCGGCTCTGAACATTTCCAGTGGAATTATTTCTGGTAAGGACATTGGCCTTCCGGAAATCGATCCGTTGAAAAACTATTGTTTTATCTCTTTTGCCGACAACGGAATTGGTTTTGATCCACAGTTTAAAGATCGCATTTTCCAGGTCTTTCAGCGGCTCCATAACCGAACATCATTTGAAGGAACAGGTATAGGACTGGCGATTTGTAAAAAAATTATAGATAACCACCACGGCGCCATAACAGCTATCGGTAAGCCAGGCGTGGGTGCGGAATTTATTGTCTATTTGCCGATGGTCTGAACTTCGGCTTGGTAATTATTTGTCCATGACAATACCGTCAAAAGCTTCCAGTTTTTCTACTTTAAATTCCAGAAATCCATTTTTCCATACGAACGGGATTGCCGTTCCGCTAGTCATCGAAAATAATTTTGCCGGTTTAAAATCAGATTTTACTTTAAATTTTATTTGATATAGTGGGAGGGGTGGAAAGTAGGTATTTCCGCTGAATCCTGTCAGATTGACGAGGTGAAGTATCATACCGTTTTCACCAGCAGCAGACTTAATTTCAGGTAAATTTTTAGTATACTTTTGAAGAATAACTTCCACCCGCGCCGGTGCATTGGTCTGAATAATATCAGTAGCCTCAGGGTAAATATGGTCAATTATATCCAGTAAAATATTCTTATGTTCCTCATAACCATGCATATAATAAAGCCGGCCAATATTAATTGGCAATAAAACAGCTTTACTTTTTGTATGATTTTTTAAACCCATAGCGAAACTCCCAACAGGATCATGCCCACCGATTATTTCGGGTGGTCCCGGTCTGCCTTTGGCAAGAATGGGCAGGAAAGTTTGATCAGCTGCTTTGAAATCATAAATGCCAAGATTGAATTTCCAGAAAAGCATCTTCTGTTTATCAAATCGTTTAAATACCGATTTATTATCTGGCTGTAAATAATTCCCACTGCCGTCGTTTTCGTTGTTCACGATTTTAGCACCAAAAAATTCCATCAGCGTTGATGGCGAATCAAAAAATGCTTTGTTCGTTGCAATCATATTGGTCCCGTTCTCAGAGGCTTCTTTCAAAACCTGCAATGATGTTTTACTTAAATATGTAATATCGGGTAGTATGAGCAATTTGTAGTTTTTTATCTTCTCAGCGAGATTACTGATTTGGGCGTCTTCAACAATATCAAAAGGAATATGTGCTTCTTTTAACATCAGCACAATTCCCCGATATTCCTGCATCGTTGGACCGCTCGGCCAGGAACCCGGCGCAATAACTGCGATTTTTGCGACGGATTTATATTTGCCGAAATACGGCTCATGTTTTTTGTGATAAGCGTAAACGCTTTTGAATACATCGTAATTTCGCTCATCCTCATAACCCCGCATATCACCCATCATGCTCATATCAAGCCCGGAACCATTGGCTATATTTTCATATAAACGAATCCTGACTTCCTCCGGCTCTACGGCGTTAAACCGCGACTGAAAAGAAATCTGCTGAATGCTGGCGTTGCTGATCACATGGTTCGGGTAGGAATTGACTGCATTGCTAACATTATCTGACGCCGTGTAGGGCCAGTAAGGTAAAACCGTACTGCTTTGCGACTCATGGCGGATAATGTCTACATACTTATCCATGTAAGTACAAATCGCAACTTTACTGCTCTTCGATTTGATCAGTGTATGAAGGCGATGCGACCAGTCCTCAATCGTGAACTTTTTAAATTCAAGGTATTTTTGAAAGAGCGGATCTGCCTTGTTTTCCTCCGTCGGAAGTGTTAAACCTTTGGTATACTCGGCAAACCGCTTTTTATCGTATTCATTTTGATCAATTCCGTGGTATTTTCCTTCGTATGGATTATTAACCTGGTAACCAGGCATATTTAGAAATATTCCGTCGACAGGGAATTTATCAAGTACTTCTTCAATAATGTTGAAAGCTTTTTCCTGTACATACGGCGCGTTGATGGAAACCACGTACATATCCGTGTTAATAATTCTTTCACCTTTCGGAGAGATATAACACCAATCCGGATGCGCCTTAAAAATACTTTCCTGAACGCGGCTGAAATCAAAACGAACGATAACCCGGATACCTTTTTCGTGACATTTTTTTACGACATCACGCAGCATATTGTTGTTTTTTAAAAAAGGATTGCGGTAATGAAAGTCGAGTTCTGATGGATAGAAAGCCATAATTCCTCCTGCATTGATCAGGAGTGTGTTAGCTGAGAAATTTTCAAGGTCTTTAAGCAGGGAGTCCGGGTTCAGTGTTGCTGCTTCGTATGCAGGCAAATTCGTCTGGATAACGCGGAGGTTATTCTGTTTCCACCAGGAGGTTGTGTCGCTTTGAAGAATTGGTTTCGGCTGTTTTGTTATTTTTTGTGCTAAACAATATCCGCCCGAAAGCAAAAAACAAATCAGATAACTCAACGAAAGACTTTTCATTTTGCGCTTTATAAATTTTTGTCAAAAACTTGACGATAATTTTAATAAAGACGCTTGTGGCGGAATATACTTGTGAATCTGTTGTTTAACCGCAATGGACGCAATAGGTTTTCGCAATGGACGCGATGGCCGTTATGATTAGGAATAGGCTTTTTTCTTTACAAAAGTGATTCCGATTCCTGCCAGAATGATGATTCCGCCGATGATCATTTGAAAGGAAACTTTTTCGTTGATAAAAATCCAGGCCAGCAGACCTGTGACAATGGATTGGCTTAGCAGACTTAGTGATACGCGTTGTGCGTCCAGTTTTTGTACAGCATAACTGATTGTTAACCAGCCGAGTAATTGGCATATTAACCCTTGTATACTGAGAACACTCCAGATGACCGGATTGAAATTCCATAAGGGCTCGCCTGTTGCCAGACAAATTATGAGCAGGTAAATACTGGAAACTGCCATGCTGTAAGTCATGAAACTTACGATATTCAGCCGGTTCAATACCCTTTTACTGACGATCATATAAGTGGCATATAGCAATCCGGAGGTTACCGCCATCAGAAAACCTTTGTCGAAACGCATTTGCATGAAAGTTTCCGGTCCCATCAGGATGATCATACCTGAAAGTGCCACGATTGTCCCAATCCAGAACTGCTTTCCCGGACGATCATTTAAAAATATTGCAGAGCCAATTCCAACCCAGACCGGCGATAAATTGGTCAGTAATGTGGCTTGGGTTGCATTGGAATAATGGATGGATAAATTCCATATTGCGATATCACTGCCAAATAAAATCCCGCAGATGAAAACGGGCAGCCATAAGGCCTGATCAGGTTTTTGTAGTTGTTTTTTGAAAAGAACATACGGCAGAAGAAAAACAACTGCGATAAACATTCTGTAAAAAGCCGAAGAAATTCCAGAGACTGGTGCCCATTTTACCAAAACGGGGAAGATACTGATCGCGATAACACCAATGAGAAGACTGATCCGTGGGTTGAGCATAACAGAATCTATCCGATAATTTTTACCCGTCCCACTTCACCGGTGGCCAGCCTGACTTTTATGCCATGCGTATGTTTGGGTGCACTCGTCAGAATGTCTTTTACAATACCTTTTGTCAATTTTCCTGTACGTTGGTCCTGTTTTAGAACGATGGAAACTGCGAGTCCGGGATGAATATTGCTCCTTTCCGTGCCTGATAGTTCATTCATGAATTCAATATTTTACTGACAAAATCGAAATTTTTTCCAAAAGTAAGATAATTAGGGGCAGAAGCATAATTCAATCCTAAGTTCATTTATTTAAGATTATAAATTTGTATTATTTCCATAATTTCAACTAGGTTATTTCACCGAACACGAATTGTTTTACTCCATACTGCTTTCTGTAAATTTATTTTAATAGAATAAATCTTATCTGATCTTTAAATGTTTAAATCAATTTTAATTTCCATAATCATTCATTGGTTCGAATTGAACACATTTTTAATACGTAGCGTTACTTTGCTGGGAAAAGTAATTTTCTGTTTACAGTTGAACGATTAAATCAGGGGAAGTTTTAAACTTAGTTTTGACGCATTTTCTGAAATTTGATTTAACCAAGATTGTAAAAGAGAACAGTACGTCGGATGAAATTATGAAAAAGAGTATACTTACACTTACACTGGGTGGTTTTGGCATCGGGATGACAGAATTTGTTATCATGGGAATTCTGCCTGATATCGCAAAATCTTTACAGATCACCATACCGGAAGCCGGGCATTTGGTTTCAGCCTATGCACTGGGTGTTGTTGTTGGTGCTCCGTTATTGATCGGGTTCACAGGAAGTAAGCCCCCAAAAAATATTTTGTTGCTATTGATGTGTTTATTCACTGTATTCAATACATTATCTGCTTTTGCTCCTAGCTACGAGCTTTTACTTCTATCAAGATTTTTCTCAGGAATGCCGCACGGGGCATTTTTCGGAGTAGGCGCCGTGGTGGCTGGTCGTTTGGCGGATCAGGGAAAGGAAGCCAGATCAGTATCGCTGATGTTTGCGGGACTAACCATTGCCAATTTGATCGGCGTTCCGTTGGGGACTTTCATCGGCCATCATATCAGCTGGCGGATCACCTTTATGATTGTCGGGGTAATCGGTTTATTGACGACAACAAGTATCAAATTATGGATGCCAACATTGTCAGTAACCAATACAAAAGGGCTGATGAGCGAGTTGAAATTTTTTACGAGGTTGGATGCCTGGCTGATTGTTTTGGTAATTGCTATTGGTACAGGCGGATTCTTTTCCTGGTATAGTTACATCGCACCATTATTGACCGAAGTTGGCGGTTTCAACGAAGATTCAATCATGTATATTCTGGTTTTGGCAGGTTTGGGAATGGTCGTAGGAAATTTTATCGGAGGAAGATTAGCCGATCGCTTTTCGCCGCTTTACACTTCCGCGGCATTGTTACTTGCTATGGTTCTTTCGTTAACCACTGTTTACTTCGTTTCCAGCAACCAGATTCTTACACTGATCTTCACATTTATCACCGGTGCCATTGCTTTCGCGATGCTTTCACCTTTACAAATGTTGATGATCAATACCGCAAAAGGAGCAGAAATGCTGGCTGCTTCGGTAAGTCAGGCCAGTTTTAATATTGGTAATGCCCTGGGTGCTTACCTTGGCGGGTTGCCAATCGCTGCGGGTTTGGGTTATAATTCGCCTGAATGGGTAGGAGCGAGCATGGCTTTTGGCGGGGTGTTGGTTTCTCTGGTACTGATGTTTCATTCAAGGCAAAACAAAGAGGAAGTGGTCGAATTGCAGCCCGCATAGTGCCTACACTTTGCCGATCGTAATTTTTTGAAGGATTTTAATTTCATCAATGGTGATCGTACTGATAAGTTCGAACAAACCGTTAATGGTTTTAAAATCGGATAATGCTTTCCGCGCAGGCGACTGGGCTGATTTTTCAATTCCCATTTCTTTTAATTCCTTTTTACGGGCAGCAAGCAGCGCCAGAAGTTTTTGATTCTGCGGAAGTGATTCCTTGATGATGTCAACACTGGCATTTTCTTCTTTATCAATAATCTGAATGGCCGATTCAAACTGCCGGTCAATTTGCCGGATCATCGGTTTAAACTCATCAGAAAGGTAGGTATGTCCAACGGTTTGCGCATAGGTTGATAGCGATGCAATGTAAGAAGTCAGCATGTGGCTCGTTGCCACAAACTGGTGATGCTCCTCCATTTTTACCTGCTGTTTTTTGGGTTCGGAGAGCATGCGCTGAAAATTATCTGACAGGTTAGCCATCGCAATAATGGCATCTTTGCGGTGCAGTTTCAGTTCATTGATGTCCATCGACACGCCGGTAAAAATCAATGATACGTTATCAAAATACTTTCTGTTTGCATCCAGCGCCGCTTTCATATACTGGTTGATCTGCGTATGTTCCCAGACCGGAAGCACATATGAAGAAACGAAAAAGGCGATAATGGAGCCAATTATGGTATCAATTACCCTGTCCTGTAATACGGCCGTGATATGTTCAGGATTTAGAAAATTGAACCATAACAAAACATATAAAGTAATGCCGATGGATGCGATAAAATAATTTATTTTCAAAAAACTGTAAGCTGAAATCATCGCAAGCATCATGATCACAAAAATTACAGTATTATCCCGGATCAGATAAAGCGTTAAAAAACCAGCAAAAGCGCCCACGATTGTCCCTGCGATCCTATACAGATTCCGCTGTTTGGTAATGCTGAATGCAGGTTTCATGATTGTGACAATCGTCAGTAATATCCAGTAACCGTGGCCAAAACTGAAAAATAATGATACTAAAAATCCGATCATCAATGCCAGCGTTACCCGGAGCGCATGCCGGAAATTACTGGATTTGAGAGACAAATTATCCAGTAAAATTCTGGGGCTGTATTCCTGTTTTGTCGTAAAATCGTCAATATCGACATTGATATTATACTCCTTACTGAGCTCAGAATCGTAACGGGTCGCACGGTGAAGTTTTTTTACGCGTTCGGTAATGTCCTGCAAACTGTTCAGGATTTGCCGCAGCATAATAAAGTCTTCCACATTTTCATGCGTCATACTCCTTTCCCTGATGCTGTCAAATGTTCGCTGACATTTGTTGAAAGCTTCGTCGAGATCATGTCTCGGTTTTGAAGGAAAACCACTTTGCACGGACAAACCGATTTGTTCAAGTTCAGCGGCAAGCCAGGTGATATAGGTACCAAACAAACGCAGAATTTTTGAATGATCAAATGCTCTGTGAAGGTTTGAATAATTTTGCTGGGAGTTGAGGATCCGCTCCATCAGATCCACGCTATCCAGAAACATTAGCATCAATATCCGGCTGGTATTGGTAGATTCTGATACGATCTGGCGTGTTTTAAATAATATTTCCCGAAGCGTTTCATGGTTCTCGCGAAGAATAACCTGCTGCTGAATCATCTGGTTGAATAATTCATCGTAGTCGGGTTTGGCAAAATAGTAGCCAGCCTTAACTGAGAGCAGTTTTCCAAGCTCTACAAAATTTTCACCGAGAAGCTGTTGGATCAGTTTGTAAGGTCGGATCTTTTGTAAAACCAGAAATAAAATCAAGTACCAGACCCCGCCAGCCGAAAAAATCAGCGCGTTTCTCAGCACCGCATCGCCGCTCATGTGGTTGTCAATATTGAAAACAAAAACCAAAAGCGCGATAAGTCCCACGCTGTTGGCGCGGTTTCCGTAAACCCCAACCAGCGAGAAGAACATTCCGAATATTATAATTTCAACGAACGCGAGAAAGGGTATATCCCGAAGAAATCCGGTGATGCAAGCGACGACAAAACAGGTAACGATCGCAATCATCAGGGAATTTCTTCTACGATGTAACGGACCGGGATTGTCGGTTGTTCCAATCAGCAACGTGCCAAGAGGGAATGCGATCAGGTCACTTAAAATACCATAATGATGGAAGATCAGGCAAGGAATTACTGCCCCTAATGTGAGCCTGACGCCCGTATAGAGGTAATGGCTGGAAATAAATTTTCTAAACTCATTTAGGTAATTCATGCAAAAACGGAACTGTTACTCATTCTATACTTCCAATATCAAACTTATGTTTGACAAAAACGATACCTGAGCAGAATTAATGTTTCCGGTTTGTACAGGCACTTGATCAATTATAAAAATTTATAGAATTTAGCCGAACGATAAAGGTTATATCAAGGTTATAATTAGCTGTACTTTTTAAAAATATACTATATCGGTTTTGAGAAAACGTATAAGAAAACATGCCAGAATTGCACGTTACGTGATTTACAAAGAAACACTGATTGATTTCAAGGATCATTTCTGGACTTTCATCGGATCATTTGCAGGCATTGGTTTAATTGGACTTTTAAATCAGAACGCTTTCACCCAAAGCGACAATTTATTCCTGATCGGTTCTTTTGGGGCCTCTTCTGTTCTTATTTATGGCATTGTCAACAGCCCTCTGGCACAGCCCCGAAATTTGGTAGGAGGGCATGTCATTTGTGCCTTGGTGGGTGTCACGGTCCACTATATTATTCCCAACGAAATCTGGCTTTCCTCTGCTTTCGCGGTCTCGCTTTCCATTGTGATGATGCAGATCACCAAGACACTTCACCCGCCCGGTGGTGCTACGGCGCTTATTGCCAATATCGGTTCAGCAAAAGTGACAAGCCTTGGCTATTTTTATGTTCTTAGTCCTGTTTTATCAGGCGTTTTAATTTTGCTGTTTGTTGCGTTGATCGTTAACAATATGACTTCTCACCGTTCCTACCCCAAAAATAAAAATTGGTATAAGATCTGGCAGCGCAGGTACAGATAATTTACCACTCACTTCAATAATTGGTTTTACAAGAATCTGAATTTTATGAATACGAGTTCAACTTCATCCTACCGGCAGAAAAAAGCCAGAAGGACCCTAACTGTTTTGGCCGCTGCGGCTGTAACTGGTATTTTTTCGGCTATTGTGGCGGATACATTAAAAGTTATCACCGAACATTATGAGCATGATTTCTTGCATAGATTGTCTGAAAACCAGTATCTGATATTTCTTCTTCCCTTCATCGGGTTCACAACCATTCATATTCTGAGACATTTTTTGTTTAGGAATAAACCGAACAAAGGAATCAAGGAAGTGCTTGATTCTATCAATAAAGGAGGGAAAACATTACCTGCCTATAAAATTCCTTCGCATTATTTCAATGGATTTTTGACCGTAATTTTTGGAGGCTCAACGGGTATTGAAGTTTCGACGGTGGTAGCGACCGCTTCCATCGGTGCCTTATCCAGTCACAAAGTAGCACACCTGAATAAATACAGGACGGATCTTGTATGCGCAGGTTTGGCGGCTGGTATCACGGCTTTGTTTAACGCACCGATTGCTGGATTTATGTTTGCTTTTGAGGTTTTTACAAGAAAGCGGAACAAAACGCATTTGGCTGCTTTGGCTACAGCAATCTTCACTTCTTACCTGTTGACAAGATATTTCTTTTACGAAAAAGTTTTTAGTTTTAACGTCACAGGCTGGAAAAATGAGGCTTTGCCCTATTTCATTCTACTTGGTGTTCTGGCTGGATTTAACTCTGTGTTTTTGACCAAATGCGTCCTTTTTTGTAAGAAGTTTTTCGGTTCTCTTCAAAACGATTACTTAAAAATCATTGCTGGCTCTCTGATCATATCGACGCTGGTGTTTTTCTTTCCGAGTCTTTACGGAGAGGGATATGCAGGAATAAAAAGCCTGACTTCTATCACACAGTCGTCCGACTTATACATCCTTTTACCTTTTGTAATTGTCCTGTTTTTAAAACCAATTGCAACTTCTGTAACACTCGGCGCAGGTGGAGATGGAGGAGTTTTTGCTCCAAGTTTATTTATCGGAGCATTTTTAGGTTTGATTACTGCGTTGACGCTAAACTACTTTTTTCATCTGAACCTGATTGCGCTGAATTTTATCATTATTGGTATGGCTGCGGTGTTGAGCGGAAGCATTCATGCGCCTTTAACTTCCATTTTTTTGGTATGCGCGATAGCCGATAATTATATTTTATTTGTACCTATTGTAATTGCATCACTCGTCTCGTGGTTGGTGGCACAATTTATTTTTCCATTTACGGTCTATACTTATAAAGCATCCGTGTAACTTACAAGGGCAGTGAGAGCGGGAATTTTTCATTTAATATTAAAATACAGATTATGCATATCAGAAAAGCAATAGATCAGGACCGTCATGAAATCTGGGAAATTTTTACTGCAGTAATTCAGACAGGTGATACCTACGTTTATGCGCCGGATACTCCCAAAGAAGACTTGGAAAAATATTGGTTCTCGACCAATATGGAAACGTATGTTTTGGAGGAAAATGAAGAGATTCTTGGTACTTATGTGATCAAGCCAAATCAGGTGGATCTTGGCTCACACATTGCGAATGCTTCCTATATGGTTCATCCGAAAGCGCAGGGCAGGGGAATCGGAAATTTACTTTGCGAACATTCTCTAGCTGAAGCGACGCGTTTTGGATTTAAAGGGATGCAATTTAACCTTGTCGTAAGTACCAATAAAGTTGCCGTGAAACTTTGGCAAAAACACGGATTTGAGATTATTGGTACCATTCCAGAGGGTTTTGAGCACCAGGAACTGGGCTTCGTCGATGCATACATCATGTTCAGAAAATTGTAAACAGAAATTTTCTATGCTCATTCTAAACTTTGAAAAATTTCCGGTTTTAGAAACTGAACGACTTGTTATGCGGGCGATATCGATCGATGACGTTGATGAAATGTTTCAGCAGAGAAGTAACCCTGAGGTTATGAAATATATCAACAGACCTATACTTCAGTCGAGAAGAGAGGCGGAAGAGCTTGTCAGAAACTATGAATTTTTGTTTGAGCAGGGAATTAGTATTACCTGGGCAATGTCCTTGAAAGGAGAAAGCAAAATGCTTGGAACCGTGGGTTATCCGAGAATCAACAAGGAAAATTACCGTGCCGAAATCGGATATTCGCTTGATCCGGTACATTGGAACAAGGGATTTATGAACGAAGCGATTAAAGAAGTTATTAGGTTCGGATTCGAAAAAATGCGTTTGAATAGCATCGAAGCAATTATTCATCCGGAAAATAGCGCTTCCTCTGAGCTGGTTTTGAAACATGGATTTGCGAAGGAGGCATATATCAGGGAACATAGTTATTTTAACGATAAATTTCAGGACGTTGAAATTTACTCATTGCTGTCGCCCAGATAATAATTTTGTTATAATAAAACAAAAAAGAGCCGTTTACGAGATGCAAACGGCTCTTTTTGGCAAAGAACATTTATTTTAGGCTGAAATTTCTTCTGTTGTAGTTTTTAAAGTTACCTCAACATTTCCACGTGTTGCGTTGGAATAAGGGCAAACTTCATGTGCTTTGGCGATCAGATCGTCGGCAACCGATTGTTCAACTCCCGGAATATTCGCTTCAAGCGTCACCACCAACCCAAAACCATCGGCCTCATTCTTTCCGATACCTACATGCGCAGTCACAGACGTGGTTCCGGTTTTTATTTTACTTCTCTGAATAACCAGATTCAGTGCACTGTCGAAACAGGCTGCATATCCGGCTGCAAATAATTGCTCAGGGTTTGTATAATTGTTGTTAGCTCCGCCCATTTCTTTTGGAATACGAACTTCCAGATCTAAAATACCATCTTCGGAAACTACTTTTCCATTTCTTCCACCCGTTGCCGTTGCAGCGGTGGTATATATTGCTTTGATCATTTTTGTTCAGGTTTAAGTTAGTTATGATTAATTGTTATGAACAGCTTCAATTTTATTGATCTTGTCGAGCAATCCTGTCGCCAGCGCTCTCATATCACGAAGTTCTTTATCGGTAAGTTCGAGACTGCACTTTATTTGCTCAGGAATTTCTGCTCCTCTTTCTTTAAGTTTCTCACCCATTTCTGTCAGTGAAATTATCACAACACGCTCGTCCTCTTTCAGCCTTTTACGTGTAATCAATTCCCGGTCTTCCAGTTTTTTTAACAACGGCGAAAGCGTACCTGAATTAAGCATCAGCTTATATCCCAGCTCTTTAACAGAAACTCCGTTTTCTTCCCACAGCACAAGCATCACCAGATACTGAGGATAGGTAAGTCCTAATTTTTCAAGCAGCGGAAGGTAATGGCTTGTAATTTTCCTTGACAACGCATACAGCGGAAAACAAAGTTGATTAGATAATTTTAACAGTTCCATAGCATATAATCAATTGTGTAAGATTAAATTGTATACAATTTAATTGCAAGTGTTTTGTTATTTATTTTTGGAAATACACAAAAAAAGGCTGCGTCTTGTGACACAGCCTTTTCTTTTAAAAAATCTATAAATTAGTTTTCTGAGCTAATTTTAAGTATCGCCTTATCAATGTGGTAACGACCAGTTCCTTCTTCACCAATCACATCAAAAAGTTCGACCGCACGACGCGCGTTATCTTCTTCTTCAATTTGTTCGTTCACAAACCATTGCATAAGGTTTTCTGTGGCATAATCTTCCTCACGACGGCTCTGCGTAACAATTCTGTTGATGGATTGTGTCACACTGATTTCACTTTGAAGTGCTGCTTCAAATACACTTCTGAAAGAAGCAAATTCTTGTTTCACAGCAGGGACCTCAGGAGAAATAGCCGTTCCGCCCACGGTCATAATGTAATTGAAAATTTTCAACATGTGCCCGCGTTCTTCCTCAGATTGTTTAAGGAAATAAGCTGCGCTGTTTTTAAAACCATTACGGTCACACCAGGAAGCCATAGCCAGATATTTCGCTGATGCTTCTGCTTCCATCTTCACCTGATTATTTAATAATATTTCTATCTCTTCTTTTAAAGAAGTACGTGCTCTAAGTAGATCTCTCATGGTAATTAGTGTTTATCTTTTGAGGTAATAAGCACAAATATCATACGAAAGTTCATCAATGCAATGAGAACAGGTAAATTTGGAATTGGTCTAATATGAAGGGAATCAGCTATTTAGACTAATTCTTGTTCTACGTAGAGAATGTTATGAAGCAGGGAATTCAACTCAATTGCGAAGTGTGTTCCGTTGACAAGATCACGTAATTGAATCAATTCACAAAGTGTAAGTTTCTGATTGATATTAAGTTGCGGAGCTTCTACGAATTCAAAATCAGACTCGTCCGACAGATCAAACAAGCGGCTTTTAATATCAATATTATTTACAAAACGGCGGAAGTTAAGGAAATCATGGATACGAAATGAAGCAATCATTTCCCCAAAATGAACCACAATTCGTGAAGTTTTATCACACTGGAAACTATAACCTTTGGAGGTACTGAACAATTCATTCGGATGCTTCACTGTAACTGGCATTTTAAATAACACTGAATCTATGACAAAGATAAAGGGTAAATTTTAACGATGCAAGAGTTATTTAAAACCAATCTAATTATATGGAGTGTTTTTTTAAAAGAAACGTCGTCTGCCTTTTCCGGCAAACGACGCTTCTTTTAGATGTTATTTCCGTAGATCCTAAAAGCCAAAGGCATTTTACTTATCCCCGGCCTTTGCCCAGTTATCGCGTAAAGTTACCGTGCGGTTGAAAACTGGTTTTTCAAATGTTCCATCCGGGTCTGCCGCAAAATATCCTTTACGTAAAAACTGGAACGATTCTCCTGGTTTTGCTTCCCGCAAAGCAGGTTCCGCATATCCTGTGATGATATTCAGCGATTCAGGATTAATGTAATCTTTAAAATCACCTTCCTCAGAAGATACATTTTCTACCGAAAATAATCGGTCGTACAAACGCACTTCAACCGGAACACCATGTTTTGCGGAAACCCAGTGAAGCGTTCCTTTTACATTGATGCCGGTCGTATCCTGACCACTTTTGCTGTTTTCAATATAGGTACAATGTACTTCGGTCACTTCTCCGTTTTCATCTTTCACGACTGACTCTGCCTGGATAATGTAAGCGCCTTTCAGACGGACCATTTTACCTGGCGCCAGACGGAAATATTTTTTAGACGGAACTTCCATGAAATCTTCCCGCTCGATGAAAATCTCCCGTGTAAAGAGTATTTCGCGCATACCTGCAGCAATGTCTTCCGGATTGTTTTCACTCACACAAGTTTCTGAAAGCTCTTCGGGGAAATTGTTGATAACTACTTTCAAAGGATCCAAAACTACCATTCTGCGAAGAGAAGTTTTATTCAGATCCTCACGCACACAGAATTCAAGCAACCCTACATCGATCATATTTTCACGTTTGGCAACGCCGATGCGATCACAAAAATCACGGATACTGAAAGGTGTATAACCGCGTCTGCGCAATCCGCTGATGGTTGGCATCCGCGGATCATCCCAGCCGTTAACATGACCTTCCTGCACAAGCTGCAATAATTTTCTCTTGCTCGTCACAGTATAGTTCAGATTCCGGCGCGCAAATTCGTATTGATGCGAAGGGTAAATGCCGAGCTGCTCAATAAGCCAGTCGTATAATTCACGATGCGGAACAAATTCCAGTGTACAGATCGAATGGGTTACATTTTCAATCGCGTCGCTCTGTCCGTGAGCAAAATCATACATTGGATAGATGCACCATTTATCTCCCGTACGATGGTGATGTGCATGTTTGATACGGTACAAAATAGGATCACGCATCAACATATTTTGATGCCCCATATCTATTTTTGCCCGTAGGGTACGGCTTCCATCCGGAAACGTTCCATTTTTCATCTGCTCAAAAAGCAGTCGGTTTTCTTCGACAGACCGGTTTCTGTAAGGACTGTCTTTTCCTGGCTGGGTAGGAGTACCTTTCAGCGTCGCGATTTCTTCGGACGTGGAATCATCAACGTACGCCAGTCCTTTATGGATCAGCTGAATCGCATAACCATATAAAGTATCGAAATAGTCAGAAGCATAAAGCTCATTTTCCCATTCGAAACCCATCCAGCGGATATCGTTTTTAATACTTTCAACGTATTCCGTATCTTCAGTGGTTGGGTTGGTATCGTCAAAACGCAGGTTGGTATAACCCGGAAATTTTTTAGTTAACCCAAAGTTCAAACAAATACTGGAAGCATGACCAATGTGCAGATACCCGTTAGGTTCAGGCGGAAAACGCGTCACGATTTCCGTGTACTTCCCTGCTTTCAGGTCTGCCTCAATAATCTCTTCAATAAAATTCAGGCTTTTTTCTTCTTTCTTTTCTTCCGTAATCATACAGTACTGGAAATAATTTCAATTTGTAAAGTTAACGTTCTTCAAGCCAACCCCGAAATATTTTATGGAGGAGCTGTTTAAAATCATAAAAAAAAGTCAAAATTGCTATAATATTGCTTACAAATCGACTGCATATTCGCATAAGGTAGCGGCTAAATCTTTAATTCCGTGAACTGTCAAACGCCGTTCCGTACTTTGTTGTACTTTTGTGCCATGCGTTATTTTATAGAATTCAGTTATAAGGGTACGAAATACAGCGGTTGGCAACGGCAGAATAATGCTATTTCTGTTCAGCAACTGCTGGATGAAGCTTTAACACTTATTCTCAGAGAAACAATAGAAACCGTAGGTAGCAGCAGGACCGATACAGGCGTGCATGCGGAACAGCAATATGCTCATTTTGACATCTCAAATGAGATGAAAGATACTGATTTGATCACTTACAGGCTTAATAGCCGATTGCCTTTTGATATCGCAGTGCACCGTATTTTTCGTGTGGAGGACACTGCGCATTCCCGTTTCGACGCTACGCACAGGCGTTATGAATACCGGATAATTAAACGGAAAAATCCATTTCTCAGTGACGGATCTCATATTTTTCATAAACCGCTGGATATTGAAAAAATGAATAAGGCAGCTGCTTTGCTTTTGGTTTATAAAAATTTTGAGAGTTTCAGTAAGATCCATACACAAGTCAATAATTTCCTTTGTGATATTACCGTAGCAGAATGGTTTGAAAAGGACGGTATTCTGATTTTTAGCATTAAAGCAAACCGGTTTTTGCGGGGAATGGTCAGAGGGCTGGTTGGTACTTTACTGGAAGTCGGTGTTGGGAAAAGAAGTATTGAGGACTTTGAAAAAATAATTCTGGCGCAGGATAGGAGCAAGGCCGGGGCACAGGCGCCTGCACAAGGCCTTTTTTTGGTAGAAGTCGGATATCCTGCCTGACTACAACTGATGTTTTATTTCGACTTTATAAAAGAAAAGTCAACAGAAAAATTGCCTCTTACCTGTTGACTTTTCAAATATCTACTTTTTCGAATTAGCTATTGACTGTTGTCACCTTTAATCCTTTCAAGCATTTTCTCTACCTGCCAGTCTCCAAAACCATAGATACCTTCCCGTTTACTAAACTCCCTGAAAATGGTATTGAAGTCGGTGGTCTCTTTCTCTTTGATAATTTCGTTCAAAACTTTTTCCGGCCGGTTATTACTTCGATCCAACTGCGCCTGAATGACCAGATTCAGAAATGGAAAATTATCGGAATTTATTTTACCCAAATTATCCAAAGCTTCACTGTCATTATTTTTAAACGCCGTCCACAAATTGCTTAACAGATTAAGATCGTCCATATTTAGCAAATGCTTATGCAAATAGGCGTCTGCCAGCATGTGATTATCCATTATCCCAAATCCACGCCAGTCAGGTTGATTGTCAATAATGATTGGTTTGATAATATATACTTTCAAAGTATGCGCCACCGGCATGAGCAGCGAGACGCAAAACCATAAATTTACCTGGCAAAACAAGTCGTCTTCAAACCAGAAGTTAACTTCCGAATCCACAGGAATAGCCTGAATCTTGTTGAACTCCGGTATAATTTCTTCAAAATAAGCCTGCTTGTCTTCACCATATTCCTGATGAATAAAATTGGCCCTCGTTTCCGCAAATTCCTGAAAGTTTTCGCCTGCAACAGGCCCGTCAACAAGGCACTCCCTCGCTACGATAATTTCGCCAGTTAATAGTTCAGCCGGAAAATTGTCCAGCAGAGCATCACCGTTAAGGATATGAAAAGTTTTGTCTGAGTTCATTGGGTAAAGAAAAAAGGCTTCTCCCGAAATCCGGAAGAAGCCAAAGCTACGTTTTATATTTCTCGTTTTGTCGTTTCATTATTAACCAGTCTGAAAATGCCGAGTGGGTTGGCGTTCTTTAGTTCGTCTGGTAAAAGAGAATCGTCCCAATCCTGATAGGACTGCGGACGAACGAAACGTAAAATGGAATGACGGCCAACGGAAGTGAACCGCGCATCGGTGGCAGATGGAAAAGGGCCGCCATGATGCATGGATGGGCAAACCTCAACGCCAGTCGGGACACCATTCATGATGAAACGTCCGCATATTTGCGATAAGATCTGTACCAGGGCAGGATATTTTAGAGTTTCCTGTGCGTCTGCCATAAGTGATGCGGTAAGCTGTCCTTTTAAATGTGATATGGCGGATAATAATTGCTCGTAGTTTTCACAAACAACGAGTAATGAAAACGGCCCGAAAACCTCTTCATGAATTTTGGGATTGGCAATGAAATCTTTTCCACTAACCCGGGCCACAGAAGCCTGAGACTGGTTTTCCTGATCTGACTCAATTGCAGAAAATGCCAGCTCAGTAACGCCGGACTCAGCCACTAATTCATCCCGAAGTTTATAAAAATTCTTTCTGATACCCTCGGTCAGCATCGTTGCCGGAGCGACATTTAAAATTTCTTTTTTATATGATTCTGCAAACTCGTTGAGTGAATCGGATTCGATAACAAATACCAAACCGGGGTTTGTACAAAACTGACCAGCGCCCAGGGTGACTGATCCCGCCAAAGTTTTGGCTAAATCCTTCGTATTTTTTTTAAGATAATCGGGCAAAATTACGATAGGATTGACACTTCCCATTTCAGCAAAAACAGAAATTGGTTCATCCCGCTCCTGAGCCATTTTGTAAAGCGCCATTCCGCCTTTTATAGAGCCTGTAAATCCAACAGCCTTGCTGGCAGGATGTTTAACCAGCGCCGCGCCAACTTCATAACCGTCATCATACAACATCGAAAAGACACCTTCCGGCATTCCGGTTCTTTGCGCCGCCTTAATGATGGCCTGAGCTGTCAGATCGCTTACGCCCGGATGGGCAGCATGCGCTTTGACTACCACCGGATTTCCGGCTGCAAGGGCAGGACCGGTATCAACACCTGCAACAGAATAGGCGAAGGGAAAATTGCTGGAACCAAAAACGATAATCGGCCCAATGGGAATGAGCATTTTCCGGAGGTCAGATTTTGGAACCGGAGCACGATCAGGAATGGCAGTATCAATACTCGCTTCGACCCAGGATCCTTCACGGATTAGCTCAGCAAATTGAGTGATTTGGTTGATCGTGCGTGCACACTCACCTTGCAAACGGGCAATTGGTAATCCTGTTTCAAGATGTGCACGTTCCAGCAACTGATCTCCAATGGCCAAGATTTCTTCTGTTATCGCCATTAGGAAATCTGCTCTTTTGGAAGCTGAAATAAGCGAATATTCATTAAATGCTTTTCTCGCAAGTTCCATCGTTCGGGCCACTTCGTCCTGCGTGGCGGTGTGAAATGTTTCCGGAAGTTCTATATTTTGAGCCGGAACGTATGATTTGAAGGTATGTCCGTTTTCTGATGAGCGAGAGTAACCAATAAAATTTTTTCCTGAAATGTCCATCATCGAATTTCTGGTGTTAAGGTGGAGATTTGGATTTGATAAATCCTTTTTAAAAATTAAGACTACTAATATTATACCGGAAAACTCTATTTCTGACTTATTAAAAACTAGTCGAATAATTTTAGATATGTCGTAAAAGCAAAAATTTGCGCCGATATCCCGAACGGATCAACGCAAATTTTTAAATGCATTTATAATAATTACAAAAGACGGGCAATGATATCATCAACCGATATGCCTTCTGCTTCTGCTTTAAAGTTTCTGATAATTCTGTGGCGCAGCACAGGAAGTGCCACAGCCTTTACATCTTCAATGTCGGGCGAATATTTCCCTGATAACAGGGCATTACATTTAGCTGCCAAAATCAGCGACTGCGATGCTCTCGGTCCTGCACCCCATTCAAGATAATCTGCTGTGTCTTTGTTGGCAAGTCCGGAGGAAGGCCGTGTTTTATGAACCAGTTTCACGGCATATTCGATCACATGGTCAGTCACAGGTACGCGGCGAACTAGATGTTGAAAATCCATAATTTCTTCCGCACTGATCACTTCTCTTACCTGGTATCTTACGTCGTTGGTTGTGTTTTTTACAATCGTTACTTCTTCCGCATACGATGGATAATCCAGCTGGATCATAAACATAAACCGGTCTAACTGCGCTTCCGGCAACGGATAAGTACCTTCCTGTTCAATAGGGTTTTGCGTGGCCAAAACAAAAAACGGTCTTGACAAAATATGTTTCTGTCCCGCGATCGTCACAGAATATTCCTGCATCGCTTCCAAAAGTGCTGACTGTGTTTTTGGCGGCGTACGGTTTATTTCATCAGCAAGAATGATATTGGCAAAAATAGGCCCCTGGATAAATTTGAAGTTTCTATTCTGATCCAATGTTTCAGAGCCAAGAATATCCGAAGGCATCAAATCGGGTGTGAACTGAATCCTGTTGAATTTCAAATCCAGAGAAGAAGCGATCGTCTGGATCAATAAAGTTTTTGCAAGACCCGGCACACCAACCAGTAAGCAGTGACCCTGACAAAAAATAGCTGTTAGTAACCGTTTGATAACCTCATCCTGTCCAATAATCACCTGTCCTATTTCACTGCGGATTTTTTCGTAGGCTACTTTCATAGCCTCGGCTGCTTCAACGTCTGATTTATAATTCACAGTGAGTCAATTTTGGAAATCTAAATTACGACAACTATTTCTTGTGGGAAACGTATTAACTATCGTTCCCGGTGGCTAAACCCAGTATTTTACAGTTTTTATATTCTGGTTCTACACTGATAAATACGTCACCCTGTGCTTTTTTGAACCAGTCTTCCAGGGCGTGGTTACGTTTGTTACTCAATACAATTTGAGAAATTTTTTCGTAATCATCACGCAGGTTAGCAGTATGAGGTTCAGATTTACTCTTATACCAAAGGATCCGCATCGCGCTTCTGCCGTCTTCGGTACGGTATGAAACCGGAACACTAAGGTCTCCAACTTTCATCGTATCAATGGCGAAGTACAGGGCGGGGTCCATCGAAGCATCTAAGGTCAGGCGTCCCAGTCCAGTGTTTCTGTCCTGGATAATGCCACCGGTTTCAGCCGTTTCTTTATCTTCTGAGTTATCCAGAGCTGCCTTCGCAAATTTCAGGGTATCCGATTTGATCAGTACACGTAAGCTGTCTAAAACGCGCACCGCGCTTGTTACATCTGTTCCCTTATTGTAATCCGGTCTCAACAAAATATGGCGTGCATGATATTCAGCACCACGTGTTTCGATCAGTTTAATTAAGTGAAAACCAAATTGGGATTCAATGATAGAAGACATTTCGCCAGGTTTCAAACCAAGTGCCGCTCCTTCGAATTCCGGAACCATGGCTCCACGTTTTGCAAAACCCAAATCTCCGCCATTTTTTGCAGATCCAACATCTTCTGAATAAATTGTTGCAAGCATGGCAAAGTCTTCACCTTTTTCGGCACGCTCTTTGAGCTCTTGTAGTTGAGTTCTTAGTTTGTCTTTTTGCTCTCTGGTAACGGTTCCTAAACGGACGATATGCCCGATTTCGACTTCCGATGGAATGTACGGAAGGCTGTCTTTTGGAATAGCATTAAAAAACTTACGAACATCACTCGGTGTAATTGTTACATTACCTGAAATCGTGCGCTGCATTTTTTCAACTATTTTTTGTTCTTTAACCTGCGTACGAAGTTCTGTTTTCAGGTTGTCAACACTTTTTCCGTAAGCTTCAACAAGGTTTTTTTCTGAGCCAAACCGCTGGATCATATAACTCATCTTTCCGTCAAGCTCATTGTCTACATCTTTGTCTTCAACTGTTACCGAGTCAATTTCAGCTTTGGCCAAAAGCATTTTATTGATAATAAGTGATTCCAGGATCTGACATTTTTCCGGCGCTTTCTGTCCATTGGCAGCATAACTGTTATACATTTCTTCCAGCTCGGAACTCAGTATATAGTGGTTATCCACACGGGCAATAATTTTGTCGAGCACCACACCAGATTGCCCTTGTCCGAAACTGGTCAGACTGAAACAGAAAGTGCAGATTGCAAATAATTGAAGTACAATTAATTTATTTATTTTCATATATTTTGGTTGTTCCTAAGTTGTATTCGTAGGGTTTATTTGGCAGGCAGCAGGTTAAATTATAAACACAACCGCAGTTCAAAATGCTAATTTACGTTTAACGCTTAATTTTTTCTAATTCTTGTTCATTCACTTTGACCGGAAATTTCTGCTGAAGCTTTTCCATCCACTGTTTTTCCAGTAATTTCTGATATTCATTGATGACACCTCCACGTGCTTCGGAAAAAGTTTTTGGCCTTGCAGGCTCGATTTTCTGGATTTGTACCCAGTAGGAAATTCCATTTACCGTTATGGTCTGTTCTCCGATTTCCCACTTGGCCTGGCTTAAAAGGGCATTATCTTTCGGGAAATAACCTTCCTGGATAATAACGGCATCTGGTGTTTCAGAATTATAAGCTTTCTCAACATCTTTTTTTGAAGTACTGTAAAACTGGAAACTGATGCGTCTGTCTCGTTCAGGTTCCACCGATTGCCGGAAAGAGCCATAATCTTTCTCTAATATTCTGATGATAGAAATATTTTTGGAATTTAGATATTTCACAACATTTTTGATTCTGTCCGCAGATGTTGATTCGGATTCTGACCCGGAACGATACCCGGCAATTTCAACGACGTAATCCGGATTTTTTTGTAAAATGACATAGACATCAAAAAGTTTTTCTGTCTGTTCTTTTGATACCTCGCTTATACCTTCTTTAAAAATCAATTCGTTTGCTTTTCTTTCAAGAGGATAAGGGCTTTTTGCCAGGGTCCTTTTAATTGCATTTAGTGTCGCAGTGTCCGGTGCCGTTGCAATGGTAGCAAAGGCACGTTCAGGAAACCGGAAATGAGAAATGTTCTTCTCGTAATAATTTCGCTGCCCGGTCGAATCTGTGAGTGACCGCGCAAGCACATTTTCTTCCAGCAACTGAGACAATAAAACGCCTTCACGTATCTCACTGATCTGTGCTTTAAATTCAGGATAACTTTCTTCCAAATGTTCTTTTTCATATTCGAAAAGACAGTTTGTCAGGTAATCGTTATAGAATCTCTTGAAAATAACTTCCGGTGAGGATCCTTTTGGACGTGGTTTTTGCTGTGATTTAACATAATTCAAAAAGGTCAGTGCATCGTAAGGTCTTTTCTCAATGTTGAATAATGTATTTGCAGCCCAGTCTGTAGATACAGCTTTCAAATAGTCCCACTTTGCTGAAATTAAAGTGCTGTCTACCAAAGGTGATAACAAAGCAAATTGGTCAGCGAATTCCTGAATTACATATTTCTCCCGAAGTCTTTTGGCAGTCGACTGTTCAATAACTTTTCCACGCGAGTCGGTCACCACTTTCTGACGAAGTGAAGGAGCCATCACACTGTAAGAATCCAGATTCTTTTTATCAACTAACTTTATAATATGCCACCCATAGGTAGTTAAAACCGGTGCTGCGTATGTATTAAGTTTTGTCAGAGAATAAGCAGTCTCTTCGAAAAGAGGGTCCATTTGCCCGGTTCCAAAGGGAGGAAGAAGGCCATGATTCTTGCTTGATTGTTTATCATCCGAATAAGCTTCTGTCACATGATCCCATTCCTCACCATTTTGTAGTTTCTTGTAGGCGTCATCAATCTTATTTTTTGCAGCCGATTTTTGAGATTCTGTGGCATTGGCGTCAACCCGGACCATAATATGAGCAACGCGAACCATGCCGCGACTAGGACGACGATCTTGTACTTTTATAATATGATAGCCAGTTTTGCTGCGCACTGGCTGTGATAATTTCCCGACAGGGATCGTATATGCAGCACTTTCAAATGGATAAACTGTTTGAAAAGCAGTAAAATACCCCAAATCTCCTTTATTTTTTGTAGCCGAAGGATCTTTTGAGAATTTTGCAGCCATATCTCCAAAATCGGATCCTTCTTCAAGTCTGCCGCGCATAGCAAGCGCTGCACGGTAGGCTTCAAGTGTATCTGCGGGAGAAGCATCTTCAGGTACTGCAATAAGAATATGAGATGCGCTGACTTCTTGTTTTAACCTGGCATAGGCCTCCGTTGAAAGCTTTTCAACCAAATCTTTATTTACAAGGAAATTTTTTGCTAACTGGTCATAATATGAACTGATCTCTTGCTTATAGTCGTTTGTTGTGTCCCTGCCTTCTGTTTTAGCTTCTAAGATTTTGATTTTTAAATCTTTATAAACGGGTAAATATTCCTCAGGCGTTAGCTCTTTTGTTGAGTCAGTGGAAAATTTATTTTTCGCGTATGAATCAAGAAAATCGGTAGCAGAGAATTTTTCATTTCCAATCTCGATAAGAGCAGAAGCTTCAGAAACTGGATTTGTTTTAGGAGCTGAGGATTTACAAGAACTAAATATAACTGCCGGAAGCAGTGAAAACATCAAAGAGTATTTAAACATAAATTACACAATTCGTAAATCTGGGATGGTCGTCCCATGTAGATTTTAATCTAACTTTATTAAGTCTCAAATATTGTATTAGTGACAAAGTTAGTTCCTTTCATCAAAGTATAAAAATTATGGACTTCTGGCATAGGTTTTGGTGTTCCAGGGCAAGCAGTTGAGAAATGTTTCTGTGCAAAATTGACTACACAATCAAGATACGCGATAAAAATGACAAGTGTGTCAAAAGGAGTATTTATAAGAAAAAGAGTAATCTATATAGCTTATTGAATAATAGTAATACTTCTACAAGAGTTGTCACTGCTCGGGCATGAACTTTGTACAAGATCTCTTCAATGAAACTGACGAAAGATACTGTGATGGAAGATTCAAAATTAAATGAGTTTGTTCTAAGAATAAGTGCATTGTGGAACGAACAAAAGCGAAGGGAAGTCCTGTATCTTGAGGCACTGAAAAAAGATAGTATGGGGCCATTAAGGAAAATGCTGACCCAGGGACATTTCAGTGCTTTACTTTTTCAGAAGGAGATTCTTTGGATGTATGATTACTTCAAATGTTTCCTGAATGATAAGGAACTTATAAACTCTGTGCAAGTCAATTCAGATAATGTGGCGGTTTTGCGGAATCTTGAAGAAAAAGAAGAAGTCGCCGGCGTTTTGAAAAATACGGAAGAGAAGATATTGCAAAGTTATCGTTCTCTTTATAAATTTATCGAACTTGATTCTGAGACGAAAAGGGTTATTGACGAACATTTGGAAAGGATTTCAGAGTTCTATGAAATCCTTTCCAAACTGGAAATTGTCAAAAGAAATGATGTAGCCAATTCCTTGGCCGCATAGATCAATCTTTGCTGGAAAGAAAGTTATAAACGATGCCAGCCAGTATTGCGCCTGCTATTGGAGCGACAATAAATAACCAGAGCTGTTCCATCGCCCAACCGCCTACAAAAATCGCCTGGCTGATACTTCTCGCTGGATTTACTGAGGTATTGGTAACAGGTATACTAATCAGGTGAATGAGCGTTAGCGCTAAACCGATTGCCAGGCCGGCAAATCCTCCTGACGCCTTTTTGTCCGTTGCTCCGAGAATGATAATCAAAAACATAAAAGTCATCACCATTTCTGTGAGCAAAGCAGCTTCCATGCTGTATTTGCCCGGAGAATGTTCTCCATAACCATTAGCCGCAAAGTCGCCGATTGCACTACCGTTTCCGGTAACAATGACAGATAGTATCGCAGCGGCTGCCAAACCGCCGGAAATCTGGGCAATAATGTAAGGCAATAAATCTTTTGCTGAAAACCTGCCGCCTATCCACAAACCTACGGAAACTGCCGGATTAAGGTGAGCACCGGAAATGTGTCCGAGCGAATAGGCAATCGTCAAAACAGTGAGACCGAAAGCAAAAGAAACGCCCAATAAACCTATTCCTACCTCCGGAAACGCTGCGGATAAAGCCGCGCTGCCGCATCCACCTAAAACCAACCAGAATGTACCGATAAATTCTGCTGCATACTTTTTCATGTGTGTAAAAATGTTTTGTGTGTATAAGTGTACTGAAAGGGGAGAATCACTTTCAACACATAGACGTCGGTTTTTAAATGAAGTCACCGTCAGCAATGATGAGAAATAAAAAAAAGCTCTGAATCGAAGGTTAAATTTCGTTTCAGGGCTTTTTAGCTGATGGAAAAGAGTTACTAAACCTCGTACAATTCCAAAGGAAGATTGTCCGGATCAGCGAAAAATGTAAATCTTTTGCCGGTCAGGTCGTCTATACGGACCGGTTCGCACAGAACATTATTTTTTAACAATTCCTCTATCGCTATTTCAATATTTTCTACTTTAAAAGCCAGGTGGCGGAGACCTGTGGATTCAGGCCGCGAGGGACGCATCGGAGGATCCGGGAAGGAGAAAAGCTCAATGATATATTCCCCATTCAATGAAAGGTCCAGTTTGAACGATTTTCTTTCCGCTCTGTTTACTTCGCTTTCAATTTTAAATCCAAGAATTTCGGTGTAAAAATGTTTTGATTTTTCATAATTAGAGGCGATGATAGCAATGTGGTGTATACCTTTTAATGACAACATATGAATATGGTTAATGTTAAATTATATTTTAATGAACATCTTTTTTCTATACATCCAATATAAAATATACCACTCAATCAACAGGATAATGGCTCCGCTGACAAGCGATCGATAAGGTTGCCCGAAGATAAGATCATAATTTGGACTGATATGAATCCTGAACGACTGGTCGATAAAACTGTCAATGGTATGTGCCAAAAGGTATGCGGCTATGGAATTGGTTCCAATTACGACCAGTGGGAAAAACCACTTTTTTTGATCCCTTACATCAACGATAAAGTAAAAAGCCGCTAATAAAACAAAACACCAGCCGCCACTGAATAAGGTCCAGGCCGGCGTCCAGATTCTTTTCACAATAGGATTGATTCCTGTCAGGTTTAAGATGACTCCAATTACAAACAGAATCGCAGCCGTGAACACTAATTGTTTGATCAAGGCAGAAGAAGATTTTGAGTTTTTCAGCCATTTGCCGGTAATTAATCCGAGAATCATCGTGCCCAGCGTTGGAATGAAGCTCAGGGTGCTATATCCGCCCCCATTAAACACAAATATAGTTTCCCTGGGAAAAAGATTCATAAACCATCGGTCAAAATCCCAGGCCGCATTGGTGTTTTTATTCCAGTGTGCTGCGAATCCTTTCAGATTATGCTCCCAATTCTGTGTTGTTCCGGTTTCTGCCCAGTCGAAATAGGGGCCGGGTAATGGGTAGGCGGCGAAAAAAATTCCATACGCTAAAAGAATTGTTATTAATGCTGTCCATTGCGTTCGTTCTGATCTGAAAGCCAGGGCGAACAAAATTGGATAACCAAGTCCGATCTGCGTCAAGGTATCTTCAAAAGTAAAATTAGTTTGTGTTGCATGCATGGAACGTAAAAATATCCCCAGCAATACTAAAATCAGTGAGCGGCGAATGGTGTGAAACCACATCATGCCGGTATTTTGCTGCTTGCTAGCCCGGCTTGCCATGGAGTAGGGAAGTGCCACACCTACAAGAAATGAAAAGGAAGGCTGAATAAGGTCATGAAGCGAGCATCCTACCCAGGAAACGTGACTTTGGTGGTAATCAAGGAATGCCCAGAAGGTGCTGGCGGGCAATGCTTTGGCTACCTGTGAAAATTTCAAAACTTCGCCCATCATGAGAAACATTACGAAACCGCGATAAGCGTCGACGGATGAAACACGTTGCGGAATAGCGGGTAGAGGAAAATCTTTCAACGTTTAGAAGTGGGTTAGGGTTATTAAATTGTCGATTTTGGCGACAGAATTACAATATACTACCTGATTTGTTTTTAATTGGGCTAGTTGATGGTAAAAGAAAACGCCTCACCGGATTTACCCGGCAAGGCGTTTTTTACAATTTGAGATTTTATTTTGGATCTTATAATATGATCTTAAAGATTCATCTTTTTAAGTTCCTTCACTGCGTGATCAGCTGCACGTGCTGTCATTGCCATGTAGGTCAGTGACGGGTTAACACAAGACGCCGAAGTCATGAAAGCACCGTCAGTCATATAGACATTCGTTGCTCCCCAAACCTGGTTATTCTTATTCAAAACCGAAGTCTTAGGATCATTTCCCATACGTGCTGTACCCATTTCATGAATACCTATACCCGGATGTTTTGATTCGTCGTTGTATTTCGATACGTTTTTCAGACCGGCAGCTTCTAACATTTCCGCTGCATCGTTCATCATATCCACACGCATTTTCTTTTCGTTTTCGCCATAGGCTGCATCGAAAATAACAACAGGAAGTCCCCATTTATCTTTCGTTTTAGTAGAAAGAGTAAAACGGTTTTTCTCGTCGGGAAGCATTTCTCCAAAACCTCCCAGGTTCATACTCCACCCGCCTGGCTGAGAGATTTCCTTTTTGAACTCTGCTCCAAAGCCGTCCATTCCGGCTCCACGTCCCCAACTGTCGCGGCTTGCACCGCCCTGGTAACCGAATCCTCTCAGGTAATCACGCTTGTCATCACCCCAGTTACGATAACGAGGTACGTAAACACCATTGGCACGACGTCCGAAATAATATTTATCTTCAAATCCGTCGAAGTCTCCACGGGCTCCAACAGCAAGATGGTGGTCCATAATATTGCGGCCAACCTGATCGCTGTCGTTTCCGAAACCGTTAGGAAATCTCTTTGATTTAGAATTTAATAGGATCGATGCAGAAGCAATGGCAGAAGCGTTAAGGAAAATAATTTTCGCAAAATATTCCTTCGTTTCCATCGTGTTCTGATTGATCGTCCGAACACCGGTTGCCTTACCAAGATTGTCATCGTAAATCACCTCTGAAACAATGGTATCAGGAATCAAAGTAAGATTTCCCGTTTTCATTGCAGCTGGAAGTGTGGCAGCTTGTGTGCTGAAATAAGCGCCATAAGGGCATCCACGCATACACATGTTCCTGAACTGACAAGCCGCACGGCCTAATTCAGTATGGAAATCTTTTGGGGCTGTTAAGTGAGCTGCGCGTCCCATGATCATGTGGCGGCCGGCAAATTTCTTTTCGATTTCACCTTTTACCTTGGTTTCTACACAGTTCATCTGCATAGGAGGTAAATAATTTCCATCGGGCAAAACATCCAATCCGTCTTTTGCGCCGCTGATCCCGGCAAATCTTTCTACGTAATCATACCAGGGAGCGATTTCGTTGTAACGAACCGGCCAGTCAATGGAAATTCCGTCTTTTGCATTTGCCTCGAAATCCATCGGGTTCAACCGGTAACTCTGGCGCCCCCACAACAACGAACGGCCACCTACGTGATACGCACGGATCCAGTCAAACTTTCTCGTTTCCTCGTACGGATTTTCTGAATCGTTTTCGAACAAATATCTGTGCTCAGGATTTGCAGTATATCCTGTGCGCATTCCCGCCCAGTATTCTTCTTTAGCAACCGTTGTAACGCGACCGCGGTGTTCAATTTCCCAAGGCGCGAGTGTTGCTGTTTTGTAGTCGGTTATGTGTTTGATATCGCGCCCGCGTTCAAGCATAACCACTTTCAGTCCTTTTTCAGTTAATTCTTTTGCAGCCCAACCGCCGCTTATACCAGAACCAACGACGATTGCGTCATACGTTACTTCTTTTTGACCTTTTATGTTTAAATTCATGATGAATTTTTCTTATGTCTTGTAGATTAATCAATAACTGATTGAGCAAAATCAGAAATGTACTTCTTATGTTTTGCTCAGATTTATTTTTAAGAATTTACATTGCCCAGGCTTTTTGACCGGGTTTCATATCAACGCAGCCATCATAACGGCCAGGAACCGGGACATATTCCAGCGCCAAAGTAGCACCTGGTTCAGATGTAAAATAACCCAATAAGGTCAGCTCTTTTACCAATCTGAAGAATGGAACACCCTGATCGTCGGTATACTCTTTTCCGGCCTCAGTAAATTTCTTTTTCGCCTCTGAGCTTTTTTCAGATTCTGCTTTTGCAGATGCTTCCAACTCCTTCAATATCTTCGTTTGGTCCGCCGGGGAAGCTTTAAGGAAATCTCTTTTTTCAAGATCTTTCAATCCTGCTGCAAAGCTGTTTTGGTCTTTTGCTTCGTAGCAATCTTTTAGCATCATTTCTATAAACTCGCCAACCTTCGCATCTTTCGCGCCCGGCGTATCCGTTTTAGGAATAATTATTTCAGCTACTTCGGAAACTAAATTTTTCTGATCAGCTGAAAATGGAAAAGTAAGACTTGTCGATGTTTCGGTCGACGATTTACAGCCCTCCAGAAAAGCCAGCATGGTCGGAGCGGAAAGAGTTCCACCCATCAATAGTGCCACACGGGCAAGCGCATCACGTCTTTTCATTTTATATGCTTTATAAGTTAACGGTCCAAAGTGTAATAATACATTAGATTAATGCAATTATAAACAATCCGGCTAATTTATGAAATATTCTCTATTTTTGATCGGTTAGAATTATTCTATATTAGGCTCAGGTGTGTATAATGCTATATATCAGTAGCTATGAGTTATCAGAAAGTACTTAAAGATTCCAGACGCATGGAAGCGAAATTTTTTAATATTATTTCGTCAGGCAAAACGATTTATAGTACGAGTAAATTGCATCCGCGAATGTCGGAATTATCGAAGCGGCCCATCACGTAAAATGTCCCGGGTTCCGAACCGAAGCGGCCAAGATCCTGTGTTTCAATAAAAGAACAAGAATCAAGGTTAGCCAGGTCGACAACGTTGATTCCGCCGGTTTTTGAACCAGACAAGTTATGGTCAAAAATTGAAAATGGATCGTTGACGTCACGAAGTAAAATTCGCATGGTGTTTCCCGGCGTAAACAAACCATTACCAAGTGAATAACTTTGGGAAAGCAATTCCGTCATACCATATTCAGAATGAATTTCAGAAACACCGAAACTTGCTTTCAGTATGTCATGGACTTCTTCACGCAAAAGTTCTTTGCGGCGTCCTTTCATACCGCCGGTATCCATTATTTTTAGATTCGGAATATTTTGAAAGAATGAAAAATCAGTTCCGCTTTCTGCCAGATCAAGCAGTGCGAAAGTGACACCCATTAAAAGAACACCCCGGCCGTCGGGATTTGCTGAAAGGTATTTCAGTCTTTCCAACATTTCATCGATGTTATGCAGGTAAAAATTGGAGTATGGTGAATTTGCTTCATCAATAAAATGTTGCATCATATACACGAGAGACGAGTTGTTTCGTTCAAGGTATGAAGGTAGCAGAACCAGCAAATGAAAATCTTTCAGATGCCCATAATTTTGCTCAAAGATGCTTGTGGAGACTGATTTGTAGAGGGGAGCGTCATATAAGGCATGTCGGCTGGTTGAAATGCCAGAAGTTCCGCTACTTTCAAATATTACCGTGGGTTCGGGAGGTGTTCCTGACTTTACCGTATGACTTTTGAAAAACTGTATTGGAAGAAATGGTATTTCCGTAAGCTTATTGATCAGCTTTATGTCAATATTCAGATAGGAAATGAATTTATTGTAAACCGGGTTATTTTCTGCCTGATAACGAAAAATACGTAAGGCGAGCGCCTCAAATTCAGACGGCTTTAAATCGATTATTTGTTGGCGAAGCTGTTGACGTATTTCCAAGGGTGATATGTTGCTTTGAAGTTTCAATCGTAGTACTTTCGTGTTATTCCAACAAAGTTAAAAGTTAGTTCGCAGAAGTGGTTAGCTTATTTCTGGAAATGTCAGAAGTGAAAAGTTAAGGAAAAGATCAATATCTGGTAAACCTGAAAAGAATCTGTTAGCAGACCGTCTTGGTCAAAATCTCATAAATATGAAGTGGAAAATATACCTGTTCTTCTTTTCGTCTGTCGCATTGGCTAGTTGCGTCGATATTCCCGATTTTGATGATACACCAAAAATTTATTACAATAGTATTGACCAGAGTACTTTAACCGATTCGTCCGGCAGAAAGATTCAGGAGAATGTCATCATCAGTGTTGATTTTGAGGACGGAGATGGCGATCTGGGTGCTTCGGAGGCTGAACGCAGTGATACAATAAAGTACAAAGATTGGGGGAATTATGAGCTGGTTACGTCCAGACAGGAAGGGGGACAATGGGTTGACCGAATCCTGGCGCTGGATAGATTCAAATTTTTCCCGATGCTGAAACCTGACGGCAAATCTGGTCCTATAAAAGGAAGACTTGATCTGAACACTACTTTTTTCTATTCAGGAAGTTCGTCGCTGGTTTGGGTTAAATTCAAAGTAAGAATACGCGATCGGGCTCTTCGCGTAAGTAATCAGGAAGCAACTGATAGCATTCAAGTGCCGGCGTTTTAAAGATTTCATACTGAGAACAAAATTGATATATTGAATACTTATTTCCTGCCATTTCACTATGTCCCGAAATCTATACATTGTTTTGTTAATTTGCTTACTGACTGCTAGCTGTGTAGATACGCCGGATTTTAATGATATTCCGAAAATTTACTACAATAGTGTTGAGCAACACACTGATACTAATGCACTGGGGAATAAGGTTGAAAAAATTATAATTAGTATCGATTTCGAAGATGGCAATGGCGATTTAGGTGCATCGGATTCTGAAAGGAGTAATTTGGCTAAGTATGCAGATGGGAGGGGGAATTACGAACTGATCACATGTACGTTTGAGAACAATGCGTGGGTTGAACGATTTTCTTCGTTGGATAGCAATAAGTTTTTTCCTGAATTAAAGCTGGATGGTAAATCAGCACCGATAAAGGGAAGGCTTGATCTTAACACAGAGGCCCCATATTCCAATAGTGCAAAATTAGTTTTGCATAAATGGAAAGTCAGGATTCGAGATCGTTCAATGAAATTTAGTAATCAAATTGTCACTGATAGTATTCTTGTGCCGAGGAATTAAGGATTTTGTGGAATACACTAGTTAATAGTAAAGGCTGTTGTCGATTTTGACGGCGGCCTTTCTGTTTGTTGGATGTTTAAATGTTGCCGTCTGCTATTCAATTTTACGTTGGATAATGATAAGACCCGTATATTTAGGGTTTTTCCGACGCAACGTATATGCAGCAAACATTTACAAGTAATAACCCTCTGTTCGTTGAGCTTATCCTGCTCATTGTATTTTTGTCTGCAAGTACCTCTTTTGCACAAAATTCTGTAACAAGTGATCGTATCGACATTGCAATTTCTCCTGAATATAACGACGTTGGCAAACTCCACCGGTTTTTTCTTGGAGAAAACTACCGGAAATTATGGGCTACACCGGTTCCAATGCGGATCCTTGATTTGCAAAAAGAACGCGGAGGTTTGGAGATTGTAAAACTGGGAGGTGGCATGCAAACACGTTCGCTTCGGCTCAAAGATGCTTCTGGCAAGGAATGGGTTTTAAGAACCATTCAGAAATATCCTGAGCGTGGACTTCCTGAAAATCTACGTCCGACGATTGCTAAAAACATTGTTCAGGATCAGGTTTCGACCGGTCATCCTTTTGGCGCGCTGATTACCCCACCGTTGGCAGAAGCACTCGGGCTTTTACATTCCAATCCGGAGATTGTCTATGTCGGTGATGATCCCGGGTTAGGAGAATACAGGAAGATTTTTGCCAATGCAGCCTATTTGTTTGAAGAAAGAAATCCTTTTGAAACAGAAAAAACTGACGCCACGGACAAAGCGCAACGCAAAGTGGAGCGCGACAATGATACCCGGTTTAATGAACAGCTGACGTTGCGTGCGCGTTTGCTGGATATGGTTATTGGGGATTGGGACAGGCATGAAGATAACTGGCGCTGGTTTCCTGAAAAGTCGAAAGGGGAAACTTTGTATCTGCCTGTGCCGAGAGACCGGGATAAAGTCTTTTACAAAACTTCTGGTTTTTTACCCTGGTTTCTTTCTCATCAATGGTTGAAATCCAATCTTCAGCCATACAGCGCGAATATCCGGGATATCACGGGATGGAATTTTAACGCGCGTTATCTGGATCGTTATTTTTTAAGTCAGTTGGACGAAAAAGACTGGCACAATGAAATTAAGTATGTGCAGGACAAACTGACATCTGAGTTGGTTGAAAATGCAATGAAAAAGTTGCCGGACAGTATTTATGCTGATCATTCAACAGAACAACTGCACAAATCGCTGCTGGGAAGAATAGATAATCTTCCGGTTTATGCGATGGAATATTATAATTTTTTATCCCATACCGTAGAAATTCCGTTATCGGATAAAAGGGAATTTTTTGATATACACCACACCGAAAATGGAGATATTGATCTGACCGTTTTTAATATCAAAAAGGATGGAACAAACGGCAGAACGATTTATAAAAGATATTTTGAACATCAAATCACCGCTGAAATAAGGTTATACGGCTTTGGAGGAGAAGATATTTTTTCAGTATCCGGTCAAACAAAATCTCCAATTGTCGTTCGCATGGTTGGAGGGGATGATAGGGATAAATTTGAAGTGGATGAAAAACTTCGAAATAGGACTAAATTGTTTGTGTATGATCGTTCGGACGAAGAAAATATCCTACCATCCTCCTCGAAAGCGAAACTTCGACTTTCTACTGATACGACTGTAAATCAATACAATAATAGAAGTTTCATGTTTAACAGGCTGGGGCCTCTTTTTCGGGCAAACTATAATATTGATCAGGGAATTCAATTAGCAGCCGGTGCAATTTTCGAAAAACAGGGATTCAGGAAAGAACCTTATGCTTTCAAAAATGAATTCTGGGCTAATTACTCAACGGGCCGAAAGTCATTTATTCTGGATTATGTCGGTGATTTCAAGAAAATATTTGGGAAAAATGACCTGGAAATTGATGCGCATTTACTTGGCCCAAGGAATTTGAGTAATTTTTTCGGCATAGGAAATAATACCCGGTTCATCAATGAAGGTGAATTTAAAATGTCTTATTATCGAAACCGCTATGATTATTTGACTGTTGATTTTAAATTAAAAAGAAAACCTCAGCCAAATCTGACTTTATTCGGAGGTTTATCAACAGAATTCTACACGAGTAAATCAGCGTCAAATAAGAACCGATTCTTTAACGATTTCAATAAAGAAAATCCTGAGTATGCAGTTTTTCAGGATCGTTTTTACGCAGGTGTAATTGCCGGCTGGATTTTCGACACACGCGATAAAGCCAGGATGCCATCCAGGGGGATGTTTTGGAATACAACCTTATCTTTAAAGAAAAAAATTGACGGAAACTACGAATCCTTCGGAAAGCTGGCGACTGAATTCCGACATTACATGGCTACAAAAAATACAAGATTCGTAGTAGCCAATCGAATTGGCGGAGGAACAACAGTTGGAGATCCAGCTTTTTTTCAGCGTATGCAACTGGGGGGAGTACGAAGTTTAAGAGGTTTTCATACCAACCGTTTTACTGGAAAGACAATGATATATCACAATCTTGATTTGCGTTTGGATGTCCTCCATTTTACTTCCTATATCGTTCCCGGCACACTGGGGCTGATTGCGTTCAACGACGTCGGAAGAGTTTGGGAGCCAGGTCAATCATCAAAAAAGTGGCATGATGGTTATGGCGGAGGAATATACATCGAACCCGCAGAATTAGTCCTGATCCAGGCCGCGGTCGGTTTTTCCAAGGAAAGCGCGTTACCGTATATTTCGATTGGGTTTAGTTTTTGAAAAGACGTATGAAATCGACTATTCTCAAAAAAGTATTAACTAACCAATAAAAAACGCTCACAAAACTAAGGATAACTAAAATGTCTCAGGTGGTAAAAGGCTTAAACGTCAATCCTCAGAAATAACTTCCTCTGCAATTTTAGCAGGAATTAATATTCTAAACGTGGTACCCTTACCAACCTCAGAGCTTTTTACAAATAACTTTCCGCCGTGATAATCTTCGATAATCCGTTTTGCCAGCGTTAAGCCCAAGCCCCAGCCACGTTTTTTAGTACTAAAACCGGGATTGAAGATCTTGTTTGCATTGGCCTTTGTCATCCCTTTTCCGGTATCCTGGATATCGATCAGGATTTGTTTGCTATTGGGCGGAGCCTGTAAGGTTACATTAATTTCACCAATACCACCCATTGCATCAACTGCATTTTTACAAATATTTTCAACCACCCATTCAAAAAGATTTTTATTCAATAGCGCAGTTTGTCCTTCTGAAAGCTGATCATGAATAAAAAAATGGACTTTTGAAGAAACACGTTTTTGAAGATAAGTAATGAAACTGGTGACAATGGTTGAAACAGATTCCTGTTTAAGCGTCGGAATTGAGCCTATATTTGAAAACCGAGTGGTAATCATTTCCAGACGAACCACGTCTTTTTCAATTTCATCTGCAATAGAAGAATCAATGTTAGGGTCACTCCGAAAATATTCAACCCAAGCCATTAGTGAAGAAAGAGGCGTTCCAAGTTGATGCGCGGTTTCCTTTGCCAAACCAACCCATACACGATTTTGCTCGGCTTTTCGGGCTGCACTGAAAGCTAAGTAAGCCAAGTATCCGATCAGCAGCATTACGGTGAGCTGCACAAACGGATAATACCGAAGTTGTGTTAACAGAAAGGAATTGCTGTAATATATGTAACCGATTTTTCCTTCACCAACCTGGACAGGTACCGGGAGGTGCTCACCTTTCATTTTCACCAACTGCGCTTCAATGATCCGTTCTTTTTCACGCAGCGAAGCATTTTTAGGAAAATTTATATTTCTGTGAATAGGGAAATTATTTTCATCCACGTAAATAACCGGGATCTGGTAGAAGGTCACCGCATCCTGAATGACACTCATGATCACATTAAAATTCTCATCATCCGGGCTGTTAACAATATACCGAAGGCCTTCTCCATACAACCGCACTTCCCGTTCTTCCCGCTCTTCAAGCTTGTCAACCAGATCATTAGTGTAGAATAAGGAAACAATACTCAGCATGAGTAAAACTACACCAATAAAATATTTCAGGTTTCCCTTTCGCTCATAAGTTTCAACGAGAGAACGGCGAAGCCTGTCGCTATTCAAAAGAGCTACGGGGTGTAATCGGAAACGGCGTTTATTTTTTGGAGTTTCAGCGATCATTTAGGTTTGGGACACGTAATGATTTAATCATTTGATAATTAGGCTTACAAATAACGTAAAATAATCGTGCTTAGTGGATTTTAAAACTATTTTCATTTGTTCTCTATGTCATGTAAAAAGATGATCCCCGTCATTTATTTACCATGATGTTAAGCGGAAATTTACATATCAATCGGCAGTTTTATTTATATGTCTTCTAAATAAAGGGAGGCTCTTTACTAAGCGTTCCTATTGTAAATTTTGTGCCGTATTTTTGTGAATCGAATTAGAACTAGTGATGTATAATCATTTCAAATCAATAAGTTTATCACATCGGAATGCCCCACTTTCCATTAGAGAGCAGTTAGCTCTTTCGGAGGACAGCGCGAAGGGTATCATGCTTCGTTTGAAGGATTTCTTTGAAGTTTCCGATGTTCTTGTCGTTTCTACCTGCAATCGCACCGAGATATATTATTCTTCCGCTGAGGATCTTAACGAAGATATTATCAAGCTTCTTCTCATAGAGAAAGGAATTACTGATACAGAACCTTTTCTTGAATATTTTGAGCGTTTCAGCGAAGGAGAAACTGCCGTTAGACATTTATTTGAAGTGGCAACGGGACTTCATTCTCAGGTTGTTGGCGATATGCAAATCCCGAACCAGATTAAACATGCATATCAGTGGACCGCAGATTTAAATCTTGCCGGTCCGTTTTTACACCGTTTGCTTCATACTATTTTCTTCGCCAACAAGCGCGTTGCTCAGGAAACTTTTTTCCGTGACGGGGCCGCTTCAGTTTCTTATGCTGCGGTGGAACTACTGGATGGCTTAATGCCAAATCCGAAAATTTTGGTTGTCGGTTTAGGAGAAATTGGAACAGATGTTTGCCGCAATCTTGCGCAGAAGAGTGACGCAGATGTTACTTTGGTTAACCGCACCAGAAGTAAGGCAAATGCCCTGGCGCAAGAGCTTAACTTTAAGGTAGCCGACTTTGAAGATATTGAATATCAGATTTCCCAGGCAGATATAATCGTTTCATCGATAGCACGTGACGAACCTTTCTTTACAAAAGAAATGATGGTACGCTTACGAGGCATGTCTTTCAAATACTTTATCGATCTTTCTGTACCGCGGAGTGTTTCTCCGGAGGTTGAAGAAATTCCGGGTGTTATGTTATATGCAATAGACTCAATCCGGTCGAGAGCTGATGAGGCGCTTTCCCGTCGCCTTGAATCGGTTCCGCAGGTCAGAGAAATTATTGGCGAAGCAGTATTGGAATTTAATGACTGGTCAAAAGAAATGATCGTTTCTCCTACCATTCAAAAATTGAAAGGTGCGCTGGAACAAATCCGTAAGGAGGAATTAGGACGTTTTACCAAAAATCTAAGCGATTCAGAACTTGAAAAAGTAGAGCGTATTACAACCAGCATGATGCAAAAAATCCTTAAACTGCCTGTTTTGCAATTAAAAGCAGCATGTAAACGAGGAGAAGCTGAAACACTGATCGATGTTTTGAATGATTTATTCAATCTGGAAAAACAAAAGGAAAATCACTAAAAACACAGGCCTGAATTATATAAAGTCCCCGAACAACTGTAAAGTTTTCGGGGTTATTTTTTTGTCGATGCAAAAAAAAGATCGGGACGCTCTTATAGCAACCCGATCTATGCATTACCTTACCCTCCACAATTTTATATTATCACAGCGACACAACAAATGGTCCTGCGATATCAAGAACTTCTTTCATTGTTAACGGTTCATCAAACGACTCCGTAATTGTAGCGAATGAGATATTTTCAAGACCAGCAATACCTGGAAGATTTAAACCTCCCTGAACCACTTGACCTTCGCTCATCTCACCTTTGTACACTGCTCCCGGGAAACCAGCATCGTTTGTGATCCAGCTTTTAATTGATTTATCACCAGAGATTTTTGATAAAATCTTTCTCGCAATAGCAGCATGACGTGCCTCTACCGAGTGTATCTGTAGCGCATACTGAAGAAGAAGCGGCTCAGAGATAAGATTGCCTGCCTGTCCTTTGTAAGCACGAACTCCGGTATCTTCGAATGCTTTCGATAGTGTCACAAAAGTTGGGAAATCAGTGAATGCAGGAAATGCGCCTTTCGCAGTAAAATCAAATGTTGGTTTTTTTACAGCAGCTGCTCCCAATGCGTTTACTAAAAATTTAACATGGTTTCTTTCGTGGATACCGATTTGCATGAACGCCGCCTTATACTCAGCCGGGATCAAATTAGCTGTTCCGTTACCAATTTCGTAAAATTCGTTTTCCAGATATTCCAGCGTTAGTGCATAGTTCAAAACCTCGATAGCCGATGGTGTAGCCCCATAAGCCTTGTTAACAACAGTAGCGAAGGCCGTTGGAATAGCAGCGGCAGCTAATGTGCTTCCAATGCGGTTCATAAACGTGCGACGCGAAGCGTGTTCTAAGCGACCAATTGCGTCGCCGTCAATTTTTTGTAAAGTATCAAATATATTGAAGATATTCATGTCTGTCGAATGTTAAAGAGTTGATTGTTAAACTGGCAATTGTGAATAACCGATTTTGTTCATCACAAATGGCTGAACAGAAGGAAGGATTACAACCGGAGGAAGAGCAACATCAAATCCATCGCTTGTTGTAACAATATCATCACCAGCAAAGAATGCCGTGTTTGGCATAAGCAATTCACGAATTGCCGCTGCATGACGAGCTTCTACTGAAACAATTTTACCTGCCAATAATAAATAACCAGCATCTTTAATAAACTTACCAGCTCCGTTGTATGCCTGAACGCCAGTATCCTCAAATAACTTCGCAGCACCTAATACGCTTGCACGGTTAGAAAAATCAATTGATGTAAAGTTTGGCGTTAAACCTTTGATTGCAGCAGATCCCAAAGCGGCCTTGAAGAATTGTCTGTGGATAATCTCATGGTCACGGATGTCTGTAAGAATCATCTTTTCTTCTTCGGTGATACCGATGTAAGGAGTAGACATAACTTGAATGTAGAATGCGGCTTCTAATTGTTCAAGAGCATACGCATAGTTTAGGATACCAACGTCTCCTGAACCTAACTCTACTATTTGGTCACTTTCAAGATCATGATCTGTACATGCGCCAAGAATGTAAGCGCCTGTAGCTGCGGCCACGCCAGCTGATCTTAGGAAATAGCGTCTGTTCACTTTCACCAGCATTTCGTTGTCGGTTGAAACTGAATTTTCTGATAAGGTTTTTTTCATAGTCGTGATAGTTTCTTAATCTAAGCGTTCGTTGGAATGATTGAATTTTAGAAGACTTACGCCGTCTAAATCAAAATAGATTTAACGCTAAAAAAAATATTTGGATAATTGATTCGTTTGCCAAAGTTCATTTTGTATTTAAGCCGGAATGAGGTTAAGAAAAGTCCCAATTTCATAGGATAATTATTAGATGAAAAATTTTAAAATTAATTTTGGAAAAATATAATTCGTAGAAATTATTTTATTGGAACTTAATCCACTACTCCCAGAAGGTGTCCTTTGGATAAAAATCAAAAGGTTAATTGGTAGATTAACGTATCATCAACATTATGTAGACAGCAAAACTTTTCGATTGTTTTGACTAATTTGCTCGCTTTGCAGAATCTGGTCGAAGTTATTTTTCGTAGATATCTCAGACAGGCGCTTACATGTTTATTAGTACACTTTTTACCTCCACCAGATATGGCGTTTATTGGCGCTTTGATACAAAAATTTGGAATTTCACAAGAAGAAGGAACCGGCTACGACTTTTGTAGCTATTCCAGGACATTATTTGTCTGGTTTTTTGTATTAACCGGTTTAATTGGAACAGTCAGGGCTCAGACAGCGCATCTATCCCCGTCGGCAGAAATTGGCACCTACATAGGAAGCGCCGCAACGACGCCTTTTTGGCTAAGGGCAAATCAGTTTGGCGTTGTTCCCTTGGCTATGCCTGATTTCACCGGGAGAGTCGGTTTGGTTTATGAGTCTCAGATTTTGTCTGATTCTATCAAAACGAAACGTTCTAAAATCAGATGGGGCGCAGGCGCCGAAACTGTTTTAAATGCAGGAGGCGGTAACACGAAAGTTTTTCTTCCGGAAGCGTATGTTAAGGTTCGATGGAAAAGTCTTGAATTCTGGGGTGGCAGGAGAAAAGAAATACTGGGTATCATTGACACAACGCTAAGTACAGGCTCTTTCACCTGGTCAGGAAATGCACTGCCTGTACCTAAAATCCAGCTCGGTTTCCCCGACTACGTTCCTTTGAAATTTCTTAAAAGCTTTGTAGCCATCAAAGGTTTTTACTCCCACGGTTGGTATAATACTCCCTATATTCAAAACGCATACCTGCATCAGAAAACCTTATATGGACGATTTGGAAAACCGAATGGACGATTCAATGTGCAATTGGGTGTCGTACATAGTGTTACCTGGGCGGGGGAAGCTGATTATTTGAAAGATAGTCCCCTGGCAATTGATGGAAAACTAACCGATAATTTTGGGGATTACCTCTGGGGCGTAGTGATAGGAAAAATTCCAAAAGTTTACAGAAATACTCGTTTTACAAATTTTGATGGAGAAAACCGGGTCGGAAATCATGTAGGTCAGTATGATCTTGCTTTTGAATACAAACTTGATAAGTCAAAGTTACTTTTATACCATAATCATCCGTTCGAAGATGGTTCCGGCTTACAGCTGCAAAATATTCCTGACGGACTATATGGTTTCAGCTGGAAAAGGGCTGCAACCGGGAATTCATTTGTCAAAGTGAGAGGAATTCTTTTGGAGTATTTATTTTCTAAAGATCAGTCTGGTACCGGTTTTAATATTCCCGGGACGCGCTTCAAAGGAAATGATAATTATTTTGACCATGCGCAGTACCGGGAAGGATGGTCATATTTTGGAAAGGGAATGGGCACACCTTTTCTACCGCCAACAAGTGAAATCAATCAGGAGAAGTATGGCGGAGGCGAGTTTTTCTCTGATAATCGTGTCATTGTTTATCATGCAGGGTTGGAAGGTACGCTTTCAAGCGCTATTCAATGGCGAACAAAAATATCATACAGCGAAAACTTTGGTACGAACAACCGCCCGTTCGAACCTACAGCAAAACAATTTTCTTATTTGTTAATGGTCGACGCGCCAATCCTGAAATGGGGAAATACGCGTTTAATTACAAAAATTGCCATCGATCAGGGTGATTTATATCCTTCATCTGTTGGTGGTTATATTGGATTGAGAGCTACAAGTTTCGGACGCAGAAAATAATTACAGGAACATAAAAAACGTTGGCAATGCTCAGCTTCGCCAACGTTTTATGAATGAAGAAAATCCTGTTATTTTTTCGGTGCTCTTTTAATCGGGCGACCATATTTCTGCATTTTTTCCTCTGCGTGATTTCTACGTACATTGACTTTTTTATTTTTGTCAATTTTTTCATGAAAAGCTGCGCCAACCGTTCCCTTTTTAGGTAACTTGATATCAACGGTTTTCATAAAAATATGCGGCTTTTCTAACTCGGTAAGTACCTCAGATATCTTCAGATTCTCTGGTAAAGGCAACATTGGAATCTGATAGTTCATCAAACTTTCAATATTCTCCTGAAATTCCTTTTCCTTTTCTGTGACAAAAGTAATGGCGATACCTTTTTTGTCGGCCCGTCCCGTTCTCCCGATTCTGTGAATATAGTTTTCGGGAACTTCCGGCACATCAAAATTGAAAACGTGCGAAACTTCTGCGACATCTAAACCTCTGGCAATGATATCAGTTGCGATGATTAACCGGTAATTTCCTTCGTGAAATTGTTTAACCGTATTAAAACGGTGATTTTGTTCCTTATTCGAGTGGATAACACCTATTTTATCAGGAAATTTTGTTTCAAGCTGAGCGAATAACTGATCGGCCAGATGCTTGGTAGCACTGAATACAAGCACTTTTGACATCGTTTCATCTTCACTCAAAAGCAATTCCAGAAGATTTACTTTCGTGTAGAAGTTGGGGACGTCGTAAGCGATCTGTTCAATATTTTCCAAGGGCGTTCCAACCGGAGCCGCTTCTATTCTGACAGGATTATTGAAATAAGTTTCCATTAACACCTCAACTTCTGGAATTAATGTCGCAGAAAACAAAAGGTTTTGTCTTTTCTGTGGAAGGAGATCCAGGATATTTTTCAACTGCGTGCGAAAGCCAAGATTAAGCATTTCATCCACTTCGTCGATAACAAGTTTTTTGATCGCTTTTGTTTTCAACGAACCATTCAGAGCCAGATCGACCAGGCGGCCTGGCGTGGCTACAACCACATCGGCGCCATTCTTCAGCTCAGCCATCTGAACCTTAATGTTGCCGCCGCCATATACGCCCACAGCAGTGAGAGTCATATAAGCGGCCAGTTTTTTTACTTCTTCCACCACCTGCACCACAAGCTCACGGGTTGGCACGATGATCAGAAGCTGAGGCAATCTGTCTTTGGAATATTGTAATTGCCGAAGTGTCGGCAAAAGGTATGCAAAAGTTTTACCGGTTCCCGTCTGGGCAATACCACACACGTCCTTTCCGGACATCATCACAGAAAATACCTTCTCCTGAATCGTCGTAGGCGTTGTATAACCCAGATCTTCAAGTGCATTAAGTAAGGCTCTGTTAAGATTTAATTCTTCGAAAGTCATAACACTACTGCTAAATAATCCGCAAAGGTAATTCTATTATTGCGGACATGGGTACTTCTGCTCGTAATAAGGTGAATTATTGCTTTTTTTGGAGAAATTCAGAGGGATTATTTCCGAAAATATTACATTTTAGTATAAAGCCATGCCCACCATATCAGCACAAATTGTAAAGGCAATCTCAACAATGCAACCCATAAATAGGGATTTTTTTCTTTAAAGAAAGTTATTGCCATTTGGATATTGGCCGGGAAAACTGCGATAAGCAATAAGATAATCAGCCAGGCACCAATGTGCCGGGTTGAAGGAATGGCCAAAAGAACGGCAAACAGAATTTCGCATGCTCCGCTGATATAAACCAGCTGTAATGGATAAGGCAAAAATTTAGGCATGATTCCAAGAAATACGCCCGGTTTCAGAAAATGAACAATGCCCGCGAAGAAAAAAAATGCTGACATCAGGTAAAGGAAGAAAGGCTTCATATAGAAAAATTTAGTCTTAGGTGATGTTTCATCCTTTAAGCATGTCCCAATATATCGTTTTTTTAGTCAACAATTCCAGAATCTATATTACCAGGTAAACAGGCGCTGAAATAGATTTAACTTTGGAACGATTAAACCATTTAAAAGCTTTATTATCTTTGAAAAATAACGGGAGACTGTATGAAAGAAAGACTTAACAGCCGCCAAAAAATATAATGTAGTAAATGAAACTTGTCGGACAATTAAACAGGGTAGTAATTACAGGTCTTGGTGCTTTGACCCCTCTCGGTAATAATATAAATGATTTCTGGAATGGGTTGGTAAATGGTGTTAGCGGTGCAGGTCCCATTACGAAATTCGATACCACAAACTTTAAAACAAAATTTGCCTGCGAGATAAAAGGCTTCAACCCTCAGGATTTCTTCGACCGTAACGAGGCTAGAAAGTATGATCCTTTCACGCAATATGCGTTGGTTTCAGTCGAGGAGGCGGTTGCAAATGCGGGCATAGATTTCGATAAATTAAATAAAAACCGTGTTGGTGTGATTTGGGGTAGTGGTAATGGAGGTATTTATTCTTTTCAGGAAGCAGTGTCCGAATATGCTACCGGTAATGGAATTCCTCGCTTCAACCCGTATTTTTATCCCAAAATGATCGTAGATATTGCCTCAGGCGTTATCTCAATCAAATATGGTCTGCGTGGTGTGAACTTCACGTCAGTTTCAGCTTGTGCCAGTGCGAATACCGCTATTATCGAAGCCTTCAATTTTATTCAATGGGGGAAAGCGGATATGATCATCACCGGAGGATCGGAAGCACCAATTTATGAAGTCTCGATTGGCGGCTTTAACGCGACTAAAGCGCTATCGACCAACAACGCAAATGCACAAAGTGCCTGTAAACCTTTCGATCCTTCTCGCGATGGATTCGTGATGGGAGAGGGCGCTGGGGCAATAATTCTTGAAAGTTACGAACACGCTCTACAGCGAGGCGCAAACATTATCGCCGAAATTGTCGGTGGCGGCATGACTGCCGATGCTTTTCACTTGACAAGTACGCATCCGGAAGGCGAAGGAACAGCACTGGCGATGCAACTTGCCCTGGATGAGGCCGGAATTTCAGCTTCTGAAATCGATTATCTCAATGTTCACGGTACTGCTTCACCTGTTGGCGATATCAGCGAATTGTATTCGATCGAGACTATCTTTGGTCGAAATCCAGATCTGAGTATCAGTGCTACAAAATCCATGACCGGGCATCTGCTTGGTGCCGCAGGTGCGATTGAAGCAATCGCCTGTATTAAGGCGATCACTGATAATATTATCCCTCCAACCATTAACTCCTTTCAAATCGAACCTGAATTCGAAGGTAAGTTTGACATGACTTTGGGATCCGCGAAAAAAAGAGACGTTCATTATGCCATGAACAATACCCTTGGTTTTGGCGGGCATATAGCATCGAGTATTTTCAAGAAGTTTCAGGAATAATTTTCACAGTCTGGCAGGCTGATTATCAGATATTATTATTACAGATGTCCGTCTAAACCTTATTAACTCATGGAAACACAAAATTATAAAAATCACGTCCGTTACTATCCGCCTCATCACTTCGTGTTTTATCCCATCTTGTCAATTTTGTTGGGATTCAGTATCTATTATATTTCTAAGTATGAGGAGCAATCGTTAATCTGGACATTTATTTCGCTCGCGTTTTTTATGATCGGCTATGTGGCATTTATGCTGCGACAGCATTACGCATTGAACAATCAAAACAGAATTATACGTCTTGAACTTCGTTTCAGGTATTATATTCTGACTGGTCAGCGTCTTGAAATTTATGAGGACACTCTTTCGGAAGGACAATTATTTGCGCTCCGTTTTGCGTCTGATTCGGAGTTGGTGGGATTGGTGCAACGCGCTGTAAATGAGAATATCACGCCTGACGAAATCAAAAAATCGATTAAAGACTGGCTTCCTGATTATATGAGGGTTTGAAATATAATATTTGACATAAGAAAAGGCATCCGTTGTGGATGCCTTTCTTGTTTATAGATGAAGTGTAAATGGCAATTATCTAGTTCTCAGGCGACCTGATTTTTTATCGTATGTACCTAATGGAAAGCTTAATCCAAGATTAATTCCAAGGTTTCTGTTTTTAAGGTTTTCATTGTTTGCTCTTGAAACGTTAAACAAACCTAAGCCGTAACGTACATCAAAATTCAACCAAACTTTTGGAGTTAGTTCATAGTTGAAACCAGCTCCACCCGTAATACCGAGGTCAAAAATATTGTAATAACGCATGTTATTTGGTCTTTCAATGCTGTTTCCGTCTTTGTCTTTTGCGCTAACAAGGAAGTTTAAAGTTGGACCCACAAACAATTTAGGGCGAAGACGATCTCCAAACTGTCCAAAGAAAAAGGTGAACAACAACGGAGCCTGGATATAGTTTAAATTAATCTCATTGGTTTTGTTAAACGTTTGAGCACCCAGTTGTGTAAATAGTAATTGTCCGCTGAACCCAAAACCTGTTTTAGTACTATAATTATAAAATGCTCCAACCGTTAGGCCTGGCTTTGTACTTGTGTTTTCCATAGTGCCGTGGAGATTGGCAAAAGAAACACCAGCAATAGGTCCGATAGAAACATTCTCCTGAGCTGAGACAGATGATATCCCAATTGTAAGCGTTAATAAAAGAATAATACAATTTTTCATATAAGCACGATTAAGTTAATTTGAACTGTGCTCCTCAATTATTGTGCCTGTATGATCGCTTATCTCTGATTTATATAGTTGGTTTGTTATCAGACGTATATAAGATGATTCCAATTTTGAGTTCGTGGAGAATGTTAGAAATCTGTGGTGGGATGTCTACATATTTTACCACTTGCAAATTATTAATCATCATCTTCCTCATCAAAAATGGTCATGTTTGGTATCTCGTATGTTTTAAGAAATGCTTTCAGCAAACTTGGTTCTTTCCACTTTTTTAACGTATACTTAATTTCTTTGATTTCGGCTTTGACCTCGTTGATGTTGGTATTAAATTTAACAACAACCGTAGTCATGGCATTAACGTGTTCTGGTTTCAGTCCGCATAAGTATGAGATCTGCTGTTGAATTTCCAGTTTCTCTTTTTCCAGTTCTTCGACTTGTTCCTTCAAAACCAGGTTATAATAAGTCAGCTGTTCCTTTCCCAGGTTTTCTAAATGGTCCTGATCTATTCTTTCAAATTCGATCTGCAATTTCAGAAGTTCAAGAAGATTATTTTCCTGGTATGTCTGCGTAACTTTTTGCATGATCTCTGTTTTGCGCAACTTCTCTGCCTCATCTGTCTCCAGGTCAGGGTGAAATGCTTTAACAAGATCCATGTAAACCTTTCTGACAGACTTTGTGGTTTTTTGCTTTTGCAAAATTTGTCTGGCCTGTTTTGCCTCCTCCTGATGCGCTTTCACTTTTTCCGCGCGTAACTCTGCCTTGATCCGTTCCTGTTCTTCCGGTTCCAGTTCGTGAAAAATATCTTCCTCGGTAACTTCGTTCTCCTCGGCCAGAAGTTTCGTGTCAATTAATTGCGAATCGGCTTTTTTTAATTCTTTGAGTGCAGTTTCAAAGTCGACCTCACTGTATTTATTAAATAACGGAAGCAGTTCTTCAAATTTATAATTAACGATCAGATCAAAGGAAATTTCTGAGATCAGATAAGCAAGTTTGGTCAGATATGCTTTTCTGTACAGATCTTTTTCATACATTCTGTCCAGATGCCTGACTAGTTCAACCCGAAACTCCTGATATTCCATCACGATCGGATTGTATTCTTTTTGTACTCTTTCAATCAATAATCGATATGTGTTTCGCAATTCCGGAATCACTTTGTCCAATTGCTCGATGCGCTCCGACAACTGATTGAATTCTTTTTGACGTTTATTTAAAACTGTCTTCGGCTGCCCAATACGCAGCACACTTGATCTTTGCATCATTTTTAATTTAATATGTTGAAATAACCGTTTTGGCTATTTGTGAGTTTTTGGTGAGTGGATATTTTGGTGTTTTATCTTTTGGTTTTTCGTGGTCGGATTGGTTGTTACCGGTTAGATTGTTTGTTGCCGGTCAGATTGTTTGTTACCGGTCAGATTGTTTTTTACCGGTCGGACGGCGGAAAAAGCCGTCCGACCGGGCTTCCCGGTCCCGTCCGACGGTTTTTTACCGTCGGACGGGTAAAGAACACTCCCTAACTTCAATAACAGTAATCTTCAACCAGATAATTCCTATAAACCCAGTTCCTGGTAAGAAATCAGAATGATGGCAACAACAGCCAGGGCAAGACCTAAGCGATTCAGGTTATTAAGTTTCTCCTTATATAAAATCCAGGCAGCGAAAGAGGAAACGAGCATACTTAGAATATTATAAATCGGAAAAACAAATGCTGCACTGTTGCCGAAGGAGCCCAATGCAAGAAGCAGAAAATATAAAGAGAGGAAATTGGGTACGCCCAGGATCAACCCGCCAACTACACTTCGAAGCGTTAATTTTTCTCCACCAAAAATGATTTTATAAAGCAGTAACAATGTTCCGATGAGAATAGCACCGGAACAGGCAATGATCATAAATACTGTCGTTTGCTCAGGACGATAATATTGCATCGTAAGGTAATTAATAAGCGTATTGTTCGTACCGCTTGCCAGAAAAGTAAATATCGGCAAAAGCCAGGCATAAGATAAAACAGATACCTCTAACGGCTGTCCATGCTCAAATTCAGTACTCTTTTCCTTATCTTGAATAACACCCAAAGCAAGCGCGGCCAATGCTATGACCAGTCCTGTATAGTTAAGGAATGTAAATTCCTTGTTTGTATTTTTAAAAATAAAAAGTCCGAATAAAACAGGGATTACCAGCGACATATTCCCAGCCAGCGACGCCGCCGTTACGCTTACTTTCTGCGCAGTTAAACCTATTGACATAAACGCGATTACAAACAAAGTTCCAAGTGCGAGGGTAAGAATAGTTCCTTCGGAAGCCCATTGAATTTCTTTAAAAGCACTGATATCTGGTGTCAAAAATAAGCCTGTTACCACGCAGGAGTAGTAGTTGATTACGACTGCATGAAAGGAATTTACCTGATATTTTGGATATGACCGCATGATCAGGTAAAGTGCTACTGTAAAAAATACGGAGAGTAAAAAGTATAACATATTGATTAACTAACACAAACCTGATAGAACTTCGTCAATGATTTTCGGGAAATGTTTGTGCTCCAACACATGTATTTTGTCCGCAACATCATCCGGCGAATCTGTTTCCGAAACTTCACAACTGGTCTGGAAAATAATATTTCCTTCATCGTAATGCTGGTTTACAAAATGGATCGTTATGCCGGACTCTTTCTCTTTATTGGCAACAACGGCTTCGTGGACAAAACTTCCGTACATTCCTTTCCCACCATATTTGGGAAGTAATGCCGGATGAATATTGACCATTCGGTCGGGGAACGCTTCAACCAGTTTTGCCGGGATCAGCATCATGAAGCCTGCCAAAACAATCAAATCGATCTTATTATTAACTAAAAGTTCAAGAATCTGATCCGTCTCGTAAAAAATTGTTCTGTCAAAAATAACAACCGGAATATGAAGTTTTCTTGCACGCTGGATGACTCCGGCCTGCGGATTATTGGTGAGTATTAAAGTCACCTGCACATCGTTTCGGTTTGCAAAATATTCGCCGATTTTTTCAGCGTTTGATCCGGATCCTGATGCGAAAATGGCAATACGTTTCATTATGATTTAGATTGGGGATTGAAAGTTGAAATTTGTCATTTCGATCTTTCATGAATATTTGAAATAATTGGCAAAGCTATAAAAAAGAACGGCTTCCGGGGATAATTCGGAAGCCGTTGTTCTGATAAGTTATAAATGCCTAATAAATTTTTGTCAATTCACTTCTGCTGAAAAGTTTTCCTTTGCGGTATGATTCCGTTTTCAAATCCCATAACACGCCCGGCGCCCGCCATGAAATTGTCTTCACTTCCATTTTAATACCAAAGCCCATTTTTGTTTCCATCTGCATATCGGAAGTAATTTTGTATGCATCAAACGTACCGGCTGGAATGGTGATTTTCTCCTGGCTTTCAACATTTCGATTTAATATCAGCATGTTGAATGTCATAGCCATCGGCCCGGAGCTGCCTTCGCCTTTTAGTGAAGCATCTTTGAGTTTTTGTCCAACCGTAAATTTATTTGGAAACTCAATGTTGGTCGAGGTGTATTTCATCTGGAGATTCTCAAACGACTTCATTTGTTCCTGGTTTATTAATGAGTTAGCATCCAGGTATAGTGAATTTCCGTCACACTTCATGGTATAAGTGTTTTTCATTTCCGACTTGCCCTTAGGGTTGAAAACTTCCATGTCAATGGTAATAACAGACATGCCGCCTTCTGATGAAACTTTCGAGATTTTGTAATTTATAGTGCCGGTAGGTTTTCCTTTGCCATCGAACGTGGCCATTTCAAAACCACTGCCGGCTTTCATGTTGGTGCCCATACATTCCTGAGCTTTAACACTTGCGATGCTACTGAAAATAACAGCCAAAAAAAGTAGAATTCTAATTCTCATATTGGAAATTGTTTAGGTTACAGAATAATCGTTCAGATGCTTTAGTCGAATTAGTGTCAGCGATTTGTAACAAAAATAAAGAATTTCATTAAGCCCAGATCATGGTCACGAGTCCAAGCAACATGATTATTTTGCATAACGAACTTACCTTTTTAAAATCACGGCGTGTGTCCGAAATTATCAGAGAATAGACAAGCCAGCCAATTGGAAATAATAATAATAAAAATAATACAGCAAGTAACGGATTATTCAGCGCATGTGCCATGAAAAAGAGGGTCGTTACAAAGATAAAAATTACACAATAGAGAAAATGTTTAGTCCTTCGAATTCCCCAGATTATCGGTAGCGTCCGACAGCCATGTGCTTCGTCCCCGCGTATATCTTCCATATCTTTGACAATTTCCCTGATCAGAGAAATAAAGAAAGAAAAAACAGCATAAATGAAAACCAGCTGACGATTTTCCGGGTACCGAAGTGTCAGAATCAGCAAGGTAAAGCCAGTCAGTAGGGATACGATAAAATTTCCAATAAAGGGCGCACGCTTATAACGTTCAGAATAAAACCAGAGCATGGTAATTGATACTACATTCACCAGAAAAACCCAAGGGTTAACTAACAATCCCAAAGCTGCACCCAACAAATTTAAAACCTGGTGCGCACCCATGGCCCAGCGTCTTTTTAAATAACGGCCAACGACCACGCGTTCAGGTTTGTTTACTATATCAATTTTGATGTCAAAATAATCATTGATAATGTAACCTGCCGCTGCTATACAAACTGTTGAAAGCGAAAGAATAAATAAATCAGGATCGCTGATGATATTTCTCCATTCGTGCCTCGGGCCGATCAGTAATATGCGCGTAAGGTACTGTGTTATAGCCACAATAACCAGATTGCTCATACGGACCAGACGTACGCTCCCGGTAACAAAATCCCAAAATCTTACTTTCGGTCTTACAGACACATTCATGGAGGTTATTAAAAATATAAGCAGGTTCAGACATTAAAATTATTCATTTTATGTCAATTAAGGAATTAATAAAATCTTTCTCTTCCACTTCGGGATAAAAAAGCACTGATTTTGTGTTAGCTATGAGTTAACCGTCCGTTTATAAAAGTTCGTCGCGCTTAAACTTTAATTATTTCACTAAGAACATAGAAATTTAGGATTATGAAAATAGGCATTGTGTGCTACCCAACCTTTGGAGGTAGTGGCGTAGTTGCTACGGAACTAGGGAAAGCACTAGCGAAAGAGGGCCATCAGATACATTTTATAACGTATTCACAACCTCAGCGACTGGACTTTTTCAATGAAAACCTTTACTACCATGAGGTAAATATACCTGCCTATCCGTTGTTCCAATATCCTCCGTATGAATCTGCTCTATCGAGCCATATGGTGCACGTTGTGAAAATGGAAAAACTGGATCTGCTGCATGTTCATTACGCAATTCCACACGCGTCTTCGGCTTATCTGGCCAAACAAATTCTCGCTCAGCAAGGAATACATATCCCGGTTATCACGACTTTACACGGTACAGACATAACGCTTGTCGGCAAGGATGAGTCTTATGAACCCGTTGTGACTTTCAGTATCAACCAGTCTGACGGTATTACAGCGGTTTCAGAGTCGCTTAAAAATGATACTTACAAACATTTTGCGGTTACAAAAGATATTGAGGTCATTCCAAACTTCATCGATTTGAGCCGTTTTAACAGACAAAAGAAAGATCACTTCAAACTTGCTATCTGTCCGAATAACGAAAAACTGATCGTTCACACCTCTAATTTCCGTAAGGTAAAACGGATTGACGACGTGATTATGATCTTCCATCAGTTGCGTGACATCACACCAAGCAAATTGTTGCTTGTAGGTGACGGTCCAGACCGTGCGCGCATCGAACGTTTGTGCCGCGATCTTGATATGCTTTCTGACGTACGTTTCCTTGGAAAACTGGATGCTATTGAAGAAGTGTTGTCCGTGGCCGATCTATTCCTTATGCCATCTGAATCAGAGAGTTTTGGTTTGGCAGCGTTGGAAGCGCTGGCATGTGAAGTGCCTTTAATCACTTCAAATGCAGGCGGTTTGCCTGAACTAAATATTCCGGGCGTAACCGGATTTTTGAGTGATATTGGCGATGTGGACGACATGGTGAAACATGCGGCTTACATTCTGGCTGACGAAAATCTGCCGAGATTTAAAGAAAATGCACTTGCCCGTGCGAAAGAATTTGATGTGGCAAAAATTTTGCCGCATTATGAAGCATACTACGAAAGAGTTATTGAAAATAGCAAAGCCACTGTGTAAGTCGTTGTAGGTATGGTATTTGTAGTTGGCGTTTAGTTAACTACAAATACCATTCTTTATGTTACCGAACATTCCATATACTCAATATAAAAGAATTGTAATCATTGGCGCCGGCTTCGGTGGATTGGCACTTGCACGCGAACTTGCCAAACGTGATGACCTTCAAGTTGTCCTGATCGATAAAAATAATTTTCACCAGTTTCAGCCTTTATTCTACCAGGTTGCCACAGCCGGACTTGAACCAAGTTCAATATCTTTTCCACTTCGTAAAGCTTTTCAATCTAAGAAAAACGTACATATCCGAGTCGCAGAAGTTTCTTCCATTAATACTGAAAGGAAATCGTTGGAAACTTCATTAGGGGAAATTACCTATGATTTTCTGATTGTTGCAACGGGAGCGACGACCAATTATTTTGGTATGAAAGATATTGAAGACCGCGCCATCCCGATGAAATCTGTGTCCGAAGCGCTGGCTTTGAGAAACCGCGTTTTGCAAAATCTGGAAGATGCGCTTGCTGTCGAAACCAACGATGAGCGTGAGGGGCTGATGAGCATTGTCATCGTAGGTGGCGGGCCAACAGGCGTAGAATTATCTGGTTCACTAGCCGAAATGAAAAAGTATATCCTTCCAAAAGATTATCCGGAACTGGACTTTTCTTGTATGAGAATTTATTTGTTGGAAGGTCTGGATAAATTGTTAGGTGTGATGTCGGAGGAATCTTCCAAAAAATCAAGAGAATATCTTGAAGAAATGGGTGTGGAAATTCTTACCGGGCAAGCCGTTGCAGGATATGACGGCAAGTATGTTACCACAAAACAGGGTATGAAAATCCGTACGGACAATCTGATCTGGGCGGCCGGGGTCAAGGCAAATGCTTTAAAAGGAATAAATCCGGACGTGCTGGTTAGGGGAGGTCGTATTAAGGTGGACGAGTTTAATCGGGTGCAGGGTTATACTGACATTTTTGCGATCGGAGATGTGGCTTCTATGAGTGAAGGCAAATTTGAAAATGGTCATCCGCAGCTTGCTCAGCCGGCCATGCAGCAGGGTAAAGCGTTAGCTAAAAATATCTGGCGGGCCTTGGATGATAAACCTCCGGTTCCATTTAAGTATAATGATCTTGGATCAATGGCAACCGTAGGTAGAAATAAAGCTGTTGTGGATTTACCCTTTATCAAGTTTCAGGGATTTTTAGCCTGGCTGACCTGGATGTTTATACATTTAATCTCTATCGTTGGTGTTAAAAACAAAGTATTAACTTTCATCAACTGGTTTTGGAGTTATGTCACTTTTGACCAGTCGCTACGTTTGATCCTAACACCAAAAGTACTTTCAACCGGATTGGTAGCGGAGGAGGCGGATTTGCATGCCAAGGCCGAGGGTGATTTATAATATTGAAAAGTTGCCGTCCGTCCATAAGCTGAACCATTCTTCCAGCTTATTGGATCATTTGTTACCTTTTCATTATATTCGTGTGTTATTTTTTAAAGATTACACGTTATATCTGAGATATATAAAAACTTGAAAGATGAAAATTTTATTTAATATTCTTGTCATATTCTTCTTGCTATTAGCTTTTGTGCCGGTATTTCGCCGTTTTATATTTCATTTATTGGTTGGAAGGCAGCTTGTTAAGGAGCAGAAAAGACAGGCAAAAGCGTATGAACAAAAAGCTAATGCAGGTATACGTGTTGATACCACACCACCAGATGCGAATCAATCCCGTTTCCGCGGAGGAGAATATGTAGATTATGAAGAGGTGAAATAGTCAAATATAGATTTTAATAGAAATTTAATTGAGCCTGGGATCGTGAGATTTTGGGCTTTTTTGTGTTTGGACAAACTCCAAAGCAAACAGCTATTTTTCAAGCAAGTCCGGCGGAATTGGATACTTTTTCAAAGTATCTCTCATTTGAGCCATTTTCTTTTCCACGGTTGTTACCCGTTTAAGAGTTTTCACCAACTGGCCGTCAGAATTTCCGTTTTTGTTATTTAAGGTTTTGGCAGACATAATAATGAATATTTCTATTAAGTGATATACGTGGGCTTAAATTCAATATGAATGATGTATTTGAATAAATTATTTACATTGAGACGTATTTGAGAATCGTTTTGTAACATGTTACTTAAAATCAGGTAGATACTGAGTCTGAGGAAATAGTCTCCCAATAATGCTATAATCTACCTAAACGCAAAAAAATCCCGGCTCATCACCGGGATTTTTCTATTGTCTGTTTTTTCTAAAACCTAGCGGCTCAGATCCCTTTATCTTTTAATTTCAGTAAAAGTTATAAGTGTGCCTATTATCACAATCAAACTTAGGAAGCGCGGACCTCTCGAAAGGTAGATCACAGACTTTTTACACCACTCATAAATTGTCCTACATGATGCAGACCGTATGAGGCTATCCCAGATTTTACAATTGGCATTTCATTCAGTACTTGTCTTGCCCCCGCCTCATTTTTAGCATTAATTATAAAAACAGCCGGTTTTATGTCTGAATTTTTCTTGCCAATCGATTCCGTGTTAACATAGATATTTTCGATTATACCAACATTTTGCAGTTGAGCTGTCGTTTTTGACTGAGAAATAAAAATTGTTGAATCCTTCTTTGCGTCCTGGTTTTTTAATTCCCAAACAACTGCGTACGATTCGATAGCCGTCCCTGCTGACAGTTTTACAGCGTTCTCGCTTCTTGAAGAAATAACATTTCCGACCTGGCGTATGGTATAATTTGCCAATTTATTCTTAACAATGTCGGTTGTATCCAGCATTGCTCGTGCCGCATCCTCATTTTCCGCTTTTACAAAACAGGCGATGAGTGAAAGTGGTTGGCCGTCACTAAATTTTCCCTTTTGGTTATAGTAAATATTTTCAACAAGACCCCTGTTCCACAAACTCATAAGTTGCTTTTGTTGATTAGGAATATGGTTCAGCGCTTCCTGCCGGTCTTTTGTGATCCAGGATGAAATCACGAAGTAGGTATTTTGTTCTCGCGATTTCTGACCAGGACTTTCCTCAGAAACTGCACTTCCATTCTGGGTTTGAGAGGTACTTTTTGTTTGATCACAAGCAATCAGGTTTAGGGCAGCAAAAGCGATTGCGAGGCGTTTTGTTAAATAATGCATATTTGGTCATTTAGGAGTTAAGATTAATCATGCCATTAATCATAGGATGATCAAGGGCCTTAATGACGCAAAAATTTAAATAAGTCACATAACATGCATTGCGAACAAACAGAACCTAATTACAAAACAAAATCCCGGCTCATCACCGGGATTTTTCTGCTATTTTTTTTCCTAAAACCTACCGGCTCAGATACAAATTTCTTTCACTATAAATCTTTTGGAAGAAATCATCCTGCAAATCATCGATGAAGTAAATCGCTTCTCCGGTTGATTTCATTTCAGGTCCTAATTCTTTATTTACGTTTGCAAACTTGTTGAAAGAGAATACCGGGATTTTGATCGCCCAGCCTTTTTTAACAGGGTTGAAAGTGAAATCACTCAGTTTTTTATCTCCCAACATCAGCTTCGTTGCGTAATTAACGTATGGCTCCTGGTATGCTTTGCAGATAAATGGTACCGTACGTGAAGCTCTTGGATTTGCTTCGATTACATAGGCGATACCATTTTTGATGGCGAACTGCACGTTGATCAAACCTTTCACATTCATTGCCAAAGCAATTTTGCGGGTATACTCATTGATCTGGCGGATCACGTCGTCTGTTAAATCGAATGGAGGAAGCGCAGCGTGAGAATCACCAGAGTGGATTCCAGCCGGCTCGATATGTTCCATCACACCGATGATGTAAGCATCTTCACCATCGCAAATTGCGTCCGCTTCTGCTTCAAGAGCGCCTTCAAGGAAGTGATCCAGAAGAATATTATTATCAGGTATATCACGAAGAATCTTAACCACGTGTTGTTCCAACTCTTTCTCGTTAATCACAATTTTCATGTTCTGGCCACCCAAAACATAACTTGGACGAACAAGTAACGGAAAACCTAACGACCGGGAAAGTTCAACAGCTGCATCAGCAGTTCTTACCGTTCCGAATTTAGGATAAGGAATTCCCAGTTCTTCAAGCAAAGGAGAGAAACGTCCGCGATCTTCGGCCCAGTCAAGCGAATTGTAGCTGGTTCCGATGATTTTGATACCGTATTTGTCAAGTTTCTCAGCCATTTTAAGGGCAGTTTGTCCACCAAGCTGAACAATCACACCTTCCGGTTTTTCATGTTCGATGATGTCAAAAACGTGCTCCCAGAAAACCGGTTCGAAATATAGTTTATCAGCAATATCCGGATCCGTTGAAACCGTTTCCGGGTTACAGTTGATCATAATCGTTTCATAACCAAGTTCTTTTGCCGCCAGAACGCCGTGAACACAAGAATAATCAAACTCAATTCCCTGTCCGATACGGTTAGGTCCTGAGCCTAAAACGATCACTTTCTTTTTATCAGATACAATCGATTCGTTGTCAGGCGTTTCCTGCGAAGAGTTGAAAGTAGAGTAGTAATATGGCGTTTTTGCCTCAAATTCAGCGGCACAGGTATCTACGCATTTGTAAACACGTTTGATTCCCAATTCTTTACGTCTGTCGTACACTTTACTTTCTTTTGTTTGAAGCAAATGTGCAATCTGACGGTCAGCATAACCTTTTTGTTTAGCCGTCAGGAACAATTCTTTTGGCAGATCACTCAGGTCAAATTTCTCGATCTCATGTTCCAGTTCGATCAGTTCTTCAATCTGACGTAAGAACCAGGCGTCTATTTTGGTAAGTGTCTGGATTGTTTTGAAAGACAAACCAATTTTGAAAGCGTCATAAATATGGAAGAGACGATCCCAGCTTGGATGTTGCAAACTGTATTTGATCGCTTCCTGATCGCGTAATTCACGTCCGTCAGCACCAAGTCCGTTTCTGCGGATTTCCAATGACTGACATGCTTTTTGCAAAGCTTCCTGGAAATTACGTCCGATACCCATCGCTTCTCCTACCGATTTCATTTGTAAACCCAACGCCCGGTCAGCACCCTGGAATTTATCAAAGTTCCAGCGGGGAACTTTAACGATCACATAGTCAATCGATGGTTCGAAGAATGCGGAAGTGCTTCCTGTGATCGGGTTGATCAGCTCATCAAGATTGTAACCAATCGCCATTTTCGCAGCAATTTTTGCAATCGGATAACCCGTTGCTTTTGATGCAAGTGCAGAAGAGCGGGAAACACGTGGGTTGATTTCGATGGCGATGATCATGTCATTCGCCGGATTTACCGAAAACTGAACGTTACATCCACCTGCAAACTTTCCGATTCCGTCCATCATCTTGATAGCCAGATCGCGCATTTGCTGGTATAATGTATCCGGAAGTGTCATGGCCGGAGCGACAGTAATACTATCTCCGGTATGCACACCCATCGGGTCAAAGTTTTCAATGGAGCAAATGATGATAAAGTTTCCGGCTCCGTCGCGTAATAATTCAAGCTCGTATTCCTTCCAGCCATATACGCTTTGTTCTACCAAAACTTCATGTGTTGGAGAAGCGTGTAAGCCGTTATTTAATGCCTGGTCAAAATCTTTTTCGTTTTCAACGATACCACCACCTGTACCACCAAGTGTGAACGAAGGACGGATAACAAGCGGGAAACCAATTTCCTGAGCGATTTCTTTTCCTTCCAAAAATGATCTTGCTGTACGGCCTTTGCAGACGTTTACATCAAGTTCAAGCATCTTCAGGCGGAATTTCTCTCTGTCCTCGGTGGTTTCGATCGCTTTGATATCGACTCCGATAATTTCTATATCATACTTTTTCCAGATACCTGCTTTGTCGCAGTCGATTGCTAAATTCAGAGCTGTCTGACCACCCATCGTTGGCAAAACTGCATCAATCGGCCTGCCAAGCGCTCTATGTTTTTCAAGAATCTCGACGATATACTTCTTCTCCAATGGAAGCAGATACACATAATCAGCACTGATCGGATCCGTCATGATCGTTGCGGGGTTAGAGTTGATTAGAACAACTTCTATACCTTCTTCACGAAGTGAGCGGGCTGCTTGTGAACCTGCATAATCGAACTCACAGGCCTGACCAATGATGATGGGACCAGAACCGATAATTAGGATGGACTTGATATTCGGATTTTTGGGCACAGTAAATGGTAATTTGTAGAATTTTGGAAATAACTTTTAATAACTTCGGAGCGTACCTGATACTTTTTTTCTTTTGAATAAAAGGGGTTCGTTCAAAAATTCCACAAAGTTAATTCACATATTGGAAAAAGAATACTGAAAGATTAAAAAAAGTCTATACGCCGCCGCAAGCAGCCCTGGACGGTTGCACGCTTTGGAGAGCCATTTTAGAAGGATGTTTGGTGAAGTATCTGGATTGTAATTTATTGTATGGAGGAAATTGATAATAAGCTACTTTATCGACTTATTCTGGGATTTTTTGTTGCCTCTATTTTTGCAACTATCGTGCACGAATATGGACATTTTTTCACAGCAAAATACCTTGGATACGAAGCGCGTGTGAGTTATGGTTCTACTTCATGGACAAATCCGGGATATCAGGATTTTTTTGACGGGCTGACAAGAGACGAAAGGATTAAAATCCGGACAAATGAATATTTTCCCGGAAAGCAGGATTACCAGGCAATGGTTAAGAAGATTGGTGATGAAGCTTTTTTGATTACGTTAGGTGGCCCGGTGCTCACAATTATTATTGGTACGCTCGGGTTGGTAGTCGCATTTATGTACAGGAGAAGGTTTACGGATACCGCATTGTCATTTAAAAAATGGCTGGTAGTTTTCACTGCTTTATTCTGGCTCAGAGAACCTGTCAATTATATTTTTGACCTGCTCATTACCGTTCGGCAGGGGAGTTTTCCACGGAGAAATGACGAAGCAATTCTGGCTCGCTACCTTGGACTTGATAGCTGGTCAATCTCCTTTGTCCTTGCTGTAGTTGGTTTGCTTTCAGTCTGGATCGTGTATCGAAGATTTATTCCGGATCAGGATAAAACTACATTTTTACTGGCAGGTTTGGTTGGAGGGCTGGGTGGTTATATTTCATGGCTATTCCTGTTCGGACCCATTTTTATGCCATAATGATGGTGGATAAGCCTATTGATACGGAACCATCGAAGGTGCAGCAATATCAAAGTCGCGCAAACGAAGCGGCGTATTTCCCTCGATTGCATAACGCGTACTGGAAGAAGTGCCAGGGATATTCGGGTAATAGCCGAACCGCAATTGCAGCGTATTTATGGATAGGTTTTCATTTCTCAAACGAAGTCCCAATCCATATCCCTGGTAAAGTGGCGTATCCCAAAGGTGGAGGCGGTCTTGTGCAACCAGGCCAAAATCTGCGAAAGCATAATAAGCAATACGAAAACCGAGTAAACTCTTTTCGGAAAAATAAACTGTTTCCAGGCCAAGAGTGAATTTTTTGGTCCCAATTAATCTGTCGCTGTTGATACCTCGGATTCCATTTTCCCTGCTGATATTGATATAATCCACAGGATCACGGTTAAGTCCACGCGTGTACCGAACAGTGACAAATTGCCGGAAATAGCTGTAACGAAAAGGAATGAGTTTGCTGATATAATTTGTTTGCGCACTGATGACACCCGGTTGGTTTGAACGGTTTTTAAAATAAGATCCAACATTCACCAGTCCATACAGATACCCGGCAGTACCAGGTAGATAGTTTCCGGAGGCAAATTGAACCCCCGCATATCCCCGCTGACCAAATTCGGTATTCTCCTGACCCACAGTTACGGCCAATAAATTACCGACCGGAACATCTTCCGTTCTACCAAAACCATAGATAAGTACGTCCCTTTTATAACTCCGGTTTGAATACCCGAAGCTCATTAAAGTAGCACTTCGGTCCCAGTAAATTATATTCGTATCCAGGCGCACTTCTGGCCGCCGTGTGAAGCTGTACTTATTATGCCGCAAGGCAAATACCAGCCTGGATTTTTCACTTAATGATGAGTTTTGGAAAGGGAATTTAAAGGATCTGCCGAGCCACACATCGTAATAATAGTATCCCGTTTGATAACGACTTTCTTCATCTAAATCATCCAGATTTCTTTTAAACTGACGAAGTTTGGCATGTCCGGCTTCCAATGAACCAGCGTACTTTGTAGCGGTGGTAAGAAATGAACGCGAAAAAACTATCGACTGTATTTCCTGGTCTCGTTCGTAAATAAAATTGGCCTGTCCGGTAATGAAGGTTTTACCGATATAAGGAATGGTGTAAATGGTACGGAATTGAAATTTACGCAACGTATCGCCAGCGTCATACCGGATCTTTGTCAGCTGTTGATGTGTTGTCCCGTTAACGTTGGTGTTATTAAGTCCGAGACTGAATTTATTAAATTTACTTGGACTCGCTGAAATATTCCATGACCAGGAATCCTGAATAATAACGAGAATATCAGCCATCCAGGTTACATCAGTACGGGGAATCACGATAATCCGGGCATCCGTGATTGTTCCGTTTCTCCGCAATAAACGTTCATTATCTCTCAATACGCTGGCCTGTATTTCGTCGCCTTCCGAAAATCTTAAAAATGACTTCCGGATAATTCGTTCGCGGGTATTGGTATGGAAAGTTTTACTTAAAAACTTATCGAGTTGTTTTCCTTTTCTTGTAGTATCATAAACAGACTCGCCCAGGACATCTAGCTGCTTGATTTCAATTTTTCGGATCACCATTCCCTCATACTGGGTAAATGGATTTGTCTCGATCGCTTTGATCTCACCCTTTTTTCCCTGATTGTAAACGTCACGAAAGAGGAGCCTATACAGTGACCGCGAAAATTTGGTTTTCGACATGCGGATTTTTAGATTCGTATACCGGACACTATCCATATTTACACCATTATTACGCAAGCTGTCCGCTCTTTGAGCCAGCGTAGTCGTGGTGATCAACAGGAATAGTAACAAAAATCTAAACATGGGCACATAGAAATGAACAAATCATTGAACGTTATATAAACGTACGAATGTCAGATGTAGTCAGATTAATCCTGATTTTGTAAATTTAGATTTATTGAAGTTGGTTAAGGTAATTATTTGTAATTAATTTCCCGCTTGTTGAATTGCTTTAATTATTTCGGCCGTGTTACTTGGTGCAGGAGCCTTTTTTGTTGCAAATTTCCCATTTGGTTTCATGATAGCAAAAGTAGCCGCGTCAAGCGGATTTAGTTTGATCAGTAATTCCATGAGTTGATTGCTATTCAAAAACATGTGAACACCTTTGAGCTGATGTCTGACAATATATTGTTTGACGAGATCATTGGAAACAGCTGTCTCTTCAGTTGGTAAATGAAGGTAAATAAATTCAACATTTTCAGGAAGTTGGGAACGTAATGAAGCTGCAAATTCCAGCTCTTCACGGCTTTTTGGATCATCGATATTCCATTTTAGCAGATATAGCGTTTTTCCTCTATATAACTCCGTAATTGTATTTAACCATTCGTTTCCTCGCCCTTCCGATGCTGAGAGCCAGTATTCAGGCAAAACTTCTGTCGGTGTCAATTTTATATTCCTCGCAGCGATCATCTTGCTGATATTTGCACTGTCTTTCACTTCCAGACGAACAAGCTCATCCAGCGATTGGCGAAAATGGGGAGATTTTAATCTTGTCTGGATATAATTGTTCAGGACAACCTGGTTGTTGTAAGTCAGTTTATGAAAATTCTTTGGAAGGTACCGCGCGTTTAGGAAGTCGGCAGCGGTGCTGTCAAAATAAGTATAATTTGCTCTTCCGTCAGATTCATAAGCGAACAAAAGATCCAGTTTTGAACTGCCTCTTTTGTACAGATTGTTCAGAAAATCCAGTTCGATTTTTTCAGCTATACCCCGTTCTACAATACCATTCAGTTTTTCGGCTTCATACTCAGTCAGCGGGCCAGCATTGTCCCGGATCATTGTAGCCATTAATTTCACTTGCAGCGAGGATACTTTTTTTCCGGAATTCATTTTATCCTCTTTTAAAATATCCGCATAATTAGCAAATCTGTTCGCGAGTGAAACCCTTTGAGCCGTTAGCGGACTTTTATCAAGCCTGCTGATTTCTTTCAAAGCGGAATTGTCGGCCGGAATTTCCATTAAATTGGTCAGGTAGTACTCATAAATATTTTGCAGTTTTTCGTCTTGGTTTATAGACTGAGCCCATTGCGTCAATGTCTGGTTGGGGATGGTAGACGTCAATTTTGAAACAGCGGCATTACGAATTTCGGCGCGGTTCGAGGCAGATTTTTCAGCCTCAGCGGGACTCTTCTCCCAGAAATTTTGATAAAATTTAGCACCCAAAACGCTGTTAGCGGCGAGTTCTTTGCTCAATGTTTCAAGATATTGTGGAAATTGATTGTTGGCAGTTGCATTATCCCCAGCGAAATAAAACAGTTTTTTCGCTTTTAGTAGAGAATCTCCATCGAAGGTAATTTCTATTTCACCTTTTGACCCGAGAAATGTAGTTCCCGCCATACCACTATAATCAAGATAGATTTCTTCTTTCGGAAATAGTATAGGCATGGAAATTCGGAAACTTCCGTCAGCCTGAAGAGCAGCCAGTTTGGTTATTTCAGATTGCGGCTGAAGAATATTATTTCTGGAAAATGTAATGACAGGCGCTTGTCGGTATAATCGTCCCGTCAAATTCAGGATGCGGCCTTTGATAATCAGGGAATCTGTAGAAGCAAATCCGTTAAGAGATATGCATAATAGAATAGTAATGAACGTTAGGGGAAATTTAGTTTGCATGATGATCAGTAATTAATAACGAAAAATACTGAGGCTTTGTCAAGCAACCAAATTTGTGAGTTAAAATATGAAGCAGTTAATTTTATCTTGTATAAAAACTGAAAGATGTTTTATTCATTTTCATAACGAACATGAATGCCATGATACTCTTCCTGAGCCTGATAATCTTTACGCAAAGGGTTGCCCTCCCAGTCTTCCGGAAGCAAAATACGTCGCATATCCGTATGATTTAAAAAGTTAATTCCCATCAGATCAAATGCCTCTCGTTCGTGCCAATCGGCAGTTCGCCAGATATGGCTGACCGTTGGAATGTTCGGAAGCGGCTCATCCGCCGCATTTCGGGGAAAGGTGATTTTAATCATCAAATTATGTCCATAAGGTATGGAAGTCATGTTGTAAACCAATTCCATAGTGGCAAGAACCGGTCCGTTATCAAGCGCTGACATAGATTGGAGATAATCAAAATAAAGCCTTTCATCTTCAAAAAGGAATTTACAAAGATCGGCGATTTTGTCCGCCGGAGCCGTCAGGATAGGCTGAGGGCCTTTTTCTTCCGACCCTATATTTTCACCAAATTGTGTAATCAGAATTTGCTTTATTTCTTCGAATGTCATTGGTTGCTGGTTGGAATAAAAAATGGATTTTAATGATCACACAGGGACGCCAGCCTGCATTTCCAGGAATAATTCCGGAGCCAGTGGATGTTCGCCTCGGATTTTTTCCTGCAATTTCATAAAACCTCCGATCAATGCCTCTGGTCGGGGCGGACAGCCGGGGACATATACATCGACGGGTATAATCCTGTCAACGCCTTTTACAACATGATACCCATGTTCCCAATATGGACCGCCGCAGTTTGAACAGCTTCCCATTGAAATCACATATCGAGGCTCAGGCATCTGTTCATATAACCTGCGGATTCTGTCTGCCATTTTGAACGTCACTGTTCCAGCCACGATCATAACATCGGATTGGCGAGGGGAAGGGCGCGGCATGATACCGAAACGCTCTAAATCGTAATGTGAAGCATAAGTTGCCATCATTTCAATGGCACAGCAAGCTAATCCAAAGCCCATCGGCCACAGCGACGAAAGCCGTGCCCAATTCATTAGATCTTCCGCATTTGTTAGTATGATCCCACCGTCTCCGGTCTTGATTCTTTCACTCATCCGCTATCGCTTTCAGTAGTTATTCGCTGGTACAATATTTGTTCAATTCTAAGCAACGTCGTTTATCTGCAAAAGTATATATAAATGGCAAGAAACAGACTTCATTTACGTTCGATTAAAAACACGTCAATTTATCACATTATGAAAAACAAATTACTTATTTGCATTCTTTCGTCTGCTTTATTCTTTAACACAGCTTCTGCTCAGGATAGTTTCGACACGACGTCAACCGCGAAAAAATATAAGAGTGGTATGGCCCTTTATGGCGAGGTCGGTCTGTTAGGCAATAATAGTTTCAAGGGTATCCGTAACGAAATGAGGTCTTTGGGAATTAAGCCTTTCGAAAATGTAATGGCTTCAATTGTGCTTGCAAAAAGGATTGAAACAGAAAAGTTTTTCATGGAAAGCAGGCTTATCCTGATGAACAGTACCAAACATAGCCGTGATGAAAATGTGGCCAAGGGAATTTTCAGAGGTATTGGAATCGGGGTTGATGCCAGCCCAAAATTCGTCAATACAAAACGCTGGAATTTATTAATACCGATTGGATGGGATCTGATGTTATATCAGGTAAAAGTAAAAAATGACCGGACGGCCAGCTTTTCACAGGTTGTCCAAAATCCAAATGCATATAACGCGGCTAAGCTGCACAATGGAAGTTTTAATTTGCATGCGGGGGTTGGCGCTGACTATAAAATGAATCTCTTTCCAAAGATTTATGATCAGGTCTATATTAGCGGAAAGCTTACCTATCATTTGCCAATCGCGAGAATGGGAAGCTGGCGCGGAGATGATGTGAAAGTGACTGACTTACCTTCGTTCAAACCCAACCAGCTATATGCCCAACTTGGTTTGGTATTCTTTCCAAAAAAATCGCACCGCATGTGGGGAAGAATGCATTGATTGCCGGAATATTGATATTAAAAAACCATCGAAAAAAAGTCGATGGTTTTTTAATGCTTAAATTTAATTGCTATTCAAATCACCTGAAGATTTTCACAACTTCTTATAACGTTCGTTCACTTGTTTATACAAATCCGCCGGTACGGGAGATTTTACTTTCGGTATTAATGGTTGCGGACGAACCCAGTCGAGATAACCTTTCACCCAGGCATAGGCAAGTCCAAGAATAAGAATAAGTACAAAAACTGTCATTTCTGCCATCGCAAACCAACCCCATTGTCCATTGGTTTGTGCTATCAAATCTTCATTTCCAAAAACTACCGCCCATGGGAAAAGAAATAATAGTTCTATTTCAAACAAAACAAATATTAATGCAACGACATAAAAACGTACGTTGAATTGAATATTGGCATTTCCTAACGGGTCTTCACCAGACTCATAAGTTGTAAGTTTTTCCTCATTAGGCCTGTCAGGACGGAGGAATTTTGCCACTGTCAAAACTACGCCGATTAATACCAGGGCAGCAATGATAAACAATAATATATAACCAAAATCAGTAAGCATAACGCAGTAAAGAGGTTTCTGCAAAGCTAGTGATTTTTGAAACAGTGCATTGCAAAATCAATGATAAAGTGGGGTTGGGCAGAACACTCCAAAGTCTGTAATTACCTTTCACTTAAAGGATGCTGAGGATTATTGTTCGCAGACTCAGGCCGATAACCAGAATTCCGACGATCAGCATCAGTGGTTTGCGTTTAATTTTCCCGACAATTAAAGCGCCAAAAGGTGCTGCAATCACTCCGCCAACGATAAGGCCAAGCACGACCTGCCAGCTATTGACACCGTGAAAAATCAGGAAGGTTATACCGCTGGCAAACGTCACAACAAATTCAGCAGCGTTTACAGACCCAATCGTATAACGGGGATCGCGTCCTTGTCCTAAAAGTGTTGAAGTGACAATAGGTCCCCAGCCGCCGCCGCCGACCGAATCCAGAAACCCGCCTGTCGCGGCAAGAACGCCAATCCTTTTTGTTTTATTTTTAATAAAATTTTTCTGAACGGCCTTACGGATGATGATCAAACCGAGAATCAGCATGTAGAAAGCGATATACGGTTTAATCATATCTCCATCGATCACGTCGGAAAGAAGATAAGCACCAATAACCGCACCGATCACACCCGGAATTAGCAGCCCTTTGAAAAGTTTTTTATTTATATTTTTAAACCTAAAATGCGAAATAGCAGAAGCTCCTGTTGTAAACATTTCTGCCACATGGACACTTGCACTGCTCACGGCTGGTGTAACGCCTAGGCTCAACAGAAATGACGTTGAAGTGACACCGTAGGCCATTCCCAGTGCGCCGTCGACAAGCTGCGCTGCCAGTCCCACTAAAAGATACAATGCAAAATCGCTCTCTAAAAAGGTTGCAACTCCCGTCTCTGTAATTGTTAATGTACCATTCAAAAACAAAATACCTATGAAAAGGACGATTACAGCGATCGGTAAAATATACCAGACTGGCCTTGTAGGGAGCCTCAACGAAAGTACTTTTTGTAACATTACAAGTGGTTTTAATTTTCAGTCCATGTATACTGGTTCTGCAAAACTACAAAAACTATTAAATCTACATAACTAATAGAGTAATTTAATTTTAAATTGTTTTAAAACTAAATGTGTTTTTACAAACATGTTTCCGGCTCATTATTATTGATCGATTTGCGTGTTTGTTAACCAAACAACTTTCTGCTCTGGCGTATGTTCTTTTCCAATAATGTCCCGGTACAAGTCCGGCCGACGAGCTTTCAAATACCTGAACCCACCAGCGCGTTCCAGTTTTTCCGGCGTTAATGTTACAATGGCCAGGTCATGGTCAAGTTCCCGGCATTCTGCAATGACGTCGCCATAAGGATCAAGAATCATGGAACAGCCATTTTTTAACTGGTCATCGTCCATACCGATTGGATTGGAAAAAACTGCGTAAATCGCATTGTCATAAGCACGGGCCGGTAACCATTTCATCAGCCAGCTCCGGCCTTTTGGACCATCAAATTCCTGACGAAGCGAAGTTGGATCGGCTTCTCTGTTTTTCCATAAAACCGGATCAACAAAACCTGCACCCGGGCGCGTTGAAGGGGTACACATGGTTACGTGAGGCATGAAAATAATATCAGCGCCGAGCAGTTTCGTTGCTCTGACGTTCTCAATAACGTTGTTATCATAACAGATCAGAATTCCACATTTCCATCCAAACAGATCAAATACTACGTATTCATTTCCCGGTGTCAGGTATGGATTGATGAAAGGATGGAGTTTTCGGAATTTGGCAACAAGACCATTTTCGTTCACACAGACATATGCCTTGTAAATATTATCGTCCCCATCTTTTTCAAAAAGTCCGGCTAAAATGGTGATGTTATTCGCCTTTGAAATTTCGGTCAATTTCCGGATACTGGGACCGTCGGGAATAAATTCGGAAATTTCCAGTAACGCTTGTTTTGATAAATTCCGGGCGAATGTATATCCGGTAATTGAACATTCGTGAAAGGCGATCACCTTTGCTCCCTTGACGGCGGCCTGTTGCGAAAGCTGGTTGATTATTTCAAGATTATAAGCTTTATCGCCGCTCCGGTTTTCAAACTGCGCAGTCGCAACTTTAAGATTTTCCATGATGATATCGTTTTTAGTTGAACGAATCAAAATTAGGAAGTGGTGAAACGAGAAGATTGTACAAACCCGACAGTAGAAATATTTTCAGGGGATTTGCAAGAAATTTGCGGCCAATAAATTTGGCTGATCCAAATACTGACTTGGTGTAATGCCGGAAATATTACGCATTTCCCGAATCAAATGCGCCTGGTCGAAAAAACCTGCGTCGTATACCAGCTCGGTTTGAGAGAACCCTGAATTCTTACGTAATAATTTTAAAAAATGCTGCACCCTGATCACACCGGAATATCGCTTCGGGGAAAGTCCGATATGTTCTCCAAAAGTTCGTTGTAATTTTCTTTCGCTGACTTGCAAAGTTTCCGTGAGTTGCACGACAGAAAGATTTCCGTGGTGTCGATGGATTAAACTTACAGCTTGAAATGGTAGCTGATTGTCACGATTATTTTCTGAAAGTTTAGCTATTAGGAAATTTTCAACCAATCGGATTTTGGAATTAAGATTTGAAAGATTGAAAATTTGCTCAGCGAGATTTTGGGTTTCTGAAGTGTAAAATGTTTCAAGATCAAGAATCCTGTTTTTCAGATCAACCGCTGGAATTTTTAGTAATGCGGATATCCCAAACGGATGAAAAACTACGATCAATAACTTTATATTACCTGTGGAAACGATGTTTTGATAAGTATCCAGCTGACCGTAAACAAAGGTTGCCGGGAGAAATTCTGGAATGCTACCGTCGTTTTTCAGGTGCAAAAGCAGATTTCCAAAATTGAAAACCATACCTGTATTCCCGTCTGAAAATAACCTCAGACCAATATTCGAAATCTGATCATTTTCAATGATCAGAAAATGTTTCACGATATGCGCCAAAGGAGGAGATGGAAGAATCTGCATGAAATCTACATTTTGCTATGCTTTTTTAACCCAAAAACTTTGTCCGGTAAACCCGCTTTTTGTCAGTAAAGTTGCAGCTATCCGGCTTCGTTTTCCGGTTGTACAATAGAAGACTATTGTTTTATCAACAGGGAAAGTTGTAATATTTTCCGGTAATTCAGAAAGTGGGATATTTTGTCCACCGATAAAATCTTCTTCAAATTCATAGTTTTCCCGAACGTCAATCAAATATAAATCTTCGGCTCCGGATTCGAGCTTTTCTTCAAGCTCTTCAAAAAACATTTCTTCAATTTTGTTGGTTACTGGTTGTGCAACCGGTATATCAGTTTTAGCAATTTCTTTAATCGGAAATGCGGAAGATCTGCTGAAACTGAAAATGTTATTTGTGTTACCTAGCGCGTTTAAAACCAATAATTTTCCGGATAAAATCTCACCAATTTCACAGATCATCTTGATCGTTTCATTGGCCATATAGGTGCCAATAATACCCGGCAAAATTCCGATCACACCGGCCACTTCACAATTGTCACCTTCTTCTGCTTCCGGAAAAAGGCAGCGGTAGGTAGGGCCGCCTTTATAATTAAATACGGAAACATGTCCCTCGAATCTTAAAATGGAGCCGAATACCAGCGGTTTGTTCAGTTCGACACAGATATCATTTGCAAGATAACGGGTCGGGAAATTATCGGATCCGTCGATCACCAGGTCGTAGTTTGAAATGATTTCAGTCGCATTCGATTCGTCCAGGCGCACGGGAATAGCTTTCAGATCCACATAAGGATTTGTAGCGGATAACTTTCGGGCAGCAGTTTCTGCCTTTCCTTTACCAACATCATCAGCAGAATATAAAATCTGACGATGAAGATTGGTAATGTCAACCGTATCATCGTCAACTATTCCGATTGTCCCAACTCCGGCTGCAACCAGATATTGCAAAACCGGACAGCCCAAACCGCCCGCGCCAATGACAAGCACTTTCGCAGCTTTCAGTTTTTCCTGCCCGGCCATACCCATTTCAGGGAGAATAATCTGGCGGCTATATCTTTTTCTTTCTGGTAGTTCCACTGAAATTTATTTCGGTGCGCTGCACCTTTTAGAATTGGAGAAGCGTCTGGTTTTCTACAAATATTGCGCAGCTCTGCTGCTTTTTTTTATTGACTGATATTACTTCGCAGCTCTGTTGCTTTCTATATTGACTGATATTGCTTTGCAGTTCTGCTGCTTTTCTTTATCGACAAATATATTTTGTAGCTCGATGCTGTGCTTTATTGAATATTATTGTTCGTAGCAACACTACTGTCCTTTATGACCTGATGTTGCTATGAGCTCATTCTATCATTCTATCATTCTATCATTCTATCATTCTATCATTCTATCATTCTATCATTCTATCATTCTATCATTCTATCATTCTATCATTCTATCATTCTATCATTCAACATTGCATCACCCTGTCCCAATCTTTCCAAACCGGCTCATATCCCTTTGACCTGATCATCGCCGCAATGACTTCCGGACTTCTTTCATCTGATATCTCAAACTGTTCCAAAGATTCAGGTTCGACAGCATATCCTCCCGGATTGGTTTTGGAACCTGCACTGATGGAAGTTATCCCAAGCTGCACACAATGATCTCTGAATTTTTCAGATTCTCGTGTTGACAAAGAAATCTCAACTTCTTCATTAAACAAACGATAGGCACAAATGAGTTGCACCAGTTCGCGGTCATTCATTTCTACTTTTGGTTCAAGCCCTCCGGAAAAGGGGCGAAGTCTTGGAAATGACAGACTGTAACGTGTTTGCCAATATGTTTTTTCAAGATAATTCAGATGCAAGGCAGTAAAAAAACTATCCGTGCGCCAATCTTCCAAACCGATTAAAACGCCTAAACCCATTTTATGAATTCCTGCCCGACCAAGTCTGTCCGGCGTTTCCAAACGGTAATTAAAGTTAGATTTTTTTCCTTTGGGATGATGCTTTTTGTAATCTTCTTTGTGGTAAGTTTCCTGGTAAATTAAAACGGAAGTCAAACCCACAGGAATCAATGCTTTGTATTCCTCAGTATCCAAAGGCTGCACCTCCATCGAAACCTGGGCGAAAAACGGACGGATCAATTTCAGTACCCGCTGGAAATATTCGACATGAACGGTTTGGTTTGCCTCTCCGGTAACCAGCAAAACATGATCGTATCCAAGATTTTTTAGCACAGCTATTTCTTTCAAGATCTCCTCATCCGAAAGTGTTTTTCTACGCACTTTATTGTCCAGACTAAATCCGCAATAGGTACAAATATTGGTGCATTCATTGGAAAGATACAATGGAATGTATAATTGAATAACCTTCCCAAAACGTTTTTGAGTTATTGTTTGGCTTAGCTGTGCCATCGGTTCCAGATAAGCTGCGGCAGCGGGAGAAATTAGTGCTTTAAAATCTTCAAGTGTCCTTTTGGATTTGGTTAACGCATTCTCCACGTCATTTTTTGATTTGGAATAAATGTCATCCTTAACAGCATCCCAACTATAAGTTTCAAATAATTCTTTAAAGTTACTCATCTAAAAAAGCGGTTAGAGGACTGCTGGCAATGGCAAAGTTTCCTTGTTTTCCTAATTTGGCGTGAAAAGCGATTCTTCCGGCTTCGACTGCCATCTTAAAAGCAATTGCCATTTGTACAGGATTGCCGGCAACGGCTATCGCGGTATTAACTAGAACGGCATCAGCACCAATTTCCATGGCCTTGGCGGCATCAGAAGGTGAACCAATGCCAGCATCCACAATAACAGGCACATTGCTTTGTTCAATAATAATTTCCAGAAAATCGATGGTTTTCAAACCTTTATTACTCCCGATTGGTGAGCCAAGTGGCATCACTGCCGAAGCTCCTGCATTTTCCAGACGTTTACATAAAACGGGATCAGCGTGGATATAGGGCAGGATAATAAACCCCAATTTTGCCAGTTCTTCCGTCGCCAGTAAAGTTTCAATCGGATCCGGCATAAGGTATTTCGGGTCCGGATGAATTTCCAGTTTGATCCAGTTTGTTTCCAATGCTTCCCTGGCCAGTTGTGCGGCAAAAACAGCGTCCTTTGCCGTTCTGACACCGGAAGTGTTTGGGAGCAAATTTATTTTCGGATGGTTCAAATGTAAAAGAATATCGTCATCCTTACTGTCCATATTGACCCGCCGAAGCGCAACGGTGACAAGTTCAGAGCCCGATGCCAACAGTGCTTCTTCCATTAATTTCGACGAACTGAATTTTCCGGTGCCGGTAAACAGACGGGAGAAGAATTCTTTTTCAGCTATTTTTAACATAATATTTTATTGATTTTGTAAACCAGATTTTTAGGATTTTCTGCGTTGATAATGGAGCCTGAAACCGCAACGCCATACATACCTGTTTCCAGAATTTGAGAAATATCTTCCTGCGCAATACCACCGATCGCAATGAGTGGAATGGAATGTTTCAGGTTTTTTAGTGATTTCGTTAGGTTTCGATATCCTTTCAAACCTAAAATTGGACTTAGATTTTGTTTTGTTGATGTAAACCGGAAAGGGCCGAGGCCAACGTAATCTGCTCCTTCTTTTATTCTGTCTAAAATATTTTCTAGTGTATTGGCTGTTCCTCCTATAACCATTTTATTACCTACAATTTTTCTGGCTGAGGAAATCGGCATATCGTTTAAACCAAGATGCAAACCATAGGCACCAACTTCTTTAGCAATAAACGGGAAGTCGTTGATGATGAGCTTTGCCTGGTGTTTATCACAAATGGTTTTGGCTTTTTCTGCCAGTTTCAAAATATCCTCAAAAGATTGGTCTTTTACCCGAAGTTGAATCCAGTGGCAATCCGCGTCGAGCGCGATTTGAATGCTGTCGAGGTGGGATATATCTTTTGTTTGGTTTGATATGAATTGTAGTTTGTCGATCATTTTATTTTGATTCATGGATTTATTTACTCCGATCCCAACGCCCCCAGGGTATATGCCCCGGGCTGAGATATGTGACCCCGTTAGGGTCATGGCCCTATCTCATCATCCCCAAACCCCAGGGAATAAACCCCGGGCTAAGATATGTGACCCCGTAAGGGTCGTGGACATGTCGAAAATTTGGTCCATATTTTGATATTGGTTGTCCAAATGTTTGGGGTACGCAAAAGCCCAACGGGCTTACATATTTTAGCACCGGGCAACGCCCGGTGATGGTGTGATTGTTGGTATGGCGATTGTTGGTATGATGATTATGGTTCGTGATGTGGTTAGTTATGGTTCGTGTTAATTGTTATGTTTCATAATGATTAATTAAATCCATCACCTCCCGTAATTCCCTGAAATTCATAATTGCCCTTTCCGGATCCTCCCACAACGTTCCCAAAACAGCGGCACCGTCAAAATTCATATCTCCTATTTTTTTAAGATTTTGACAGTTAATTCCACCCAAACCAATAATTGGTATTTTCTTAATCTCATGTTTGATAAAAAAATTATACGGCAAAACCCCTTGATAACCTGATTTTGAAATGCTGTCAAATATCGGCCCATAGAATGTGTAGCTGATATGTTGTGACAGATTATGTATTTCTGATAAATCATGGATGGATGTGCTTAGCAGAAAATTATTGGATCTTAATTTTTTCAGACTTTCCTGCGAAGCCAGTTTTCTTTCTTTTTCAGTAAAATGAAGTCTTTTAATTCCAAATTTTTCCGCCAGATTATGATGCTGGTGAATCGAAATTCTATCATGGTAGTCAGGATTTATTTTACTTAACAGATTTCTGAAATCGTCTTTCTCGCTTTCAGGTTTTCTGATATGTAGACACACCAATCCTTCCCTGAAAAGGCTGTTGATTATTTCAGCCTCGTCAGGGAAAAATGCTGGACTGGATATGGCTAATAGTTTCATTATAAATAGATTTCACTGCCTTTGTTCGCAAATTCTTTCGCTTTTTCCTGCATACCTTTTTCCAGTACAACCTCCTCCATCAAACCATTTTCTTCGGCATAATCCCGCACATCCTGAGTAATTTTCATAGAGCAGAAATTAGGTCCGCACATGGAGCAAAAGTGCGCGATTTTTGCACCCTCGGCAGGTAATGTTTCATCGTGGAATTCTTTTGCAGTATCCGGATCGAGCGAAAGATTAAACTGATCTTCCCATCGAAATTCAAAGCGCGCTTTGCTTAACGCATTGTCGCGGTATTGTGCACCCGGATGTCCTTTTGCCAGATCGGCAGCGTGGGCAGCGATTTTATAGGTAATCACACCGTCTTTTACATCTTTTTTATTGGGTAAACCCAAGTGCTCTTTTGGTGTAACATAACAAAGCATCGCCGTTCCAAACCAGCCGATCATGGCCGCGCCGATGGCTGAGGTAATGTGGTCGTAACCGGGAGCGATATCAGTTGTTAACGGCCCTAATGTGTAGAATGGTGCTTCCTGACAATGTTCCAGTTGTTTTTCCATATTTTCCTTGATCAAATGCATCGGCACGTGACCAGGACCTTCGATAATAGTCTGGATATCATGTTTCCAAGCGATTTTTGTCAGTTCACCCAACGTTTCCAGTTCAGAGAATTGTGCTGCATCATTTGCGTCTGCGATGCAGCCCGGACGCAATCCGTCACCCAGTGAAAAGGCAACATCATAGGCTTTCATGATCTCGCAGATCTCTTCAAAATGGGTATAAAGGAAGTTTTCTTTATGATGTGCGAGACACCATTTAGCCATAATGGAGCCGCCGCGGGAAACAATTCCGGTAAGTCTTTTGGCGGTTAGTGGTATATAACGCAGCAAAACACCCGCATGGATTGTGAAATAATCCACACCTTGCTCGGCCTGTTCAATCAATGTATCCCTGAACAATTCCCAGGTCAGATCTTCGGCTTTTCCATTCACTTTTTCTAAGGCCTGATAAATTGGAACAGTACCGATCGGGACGGGAGAATTCCGGATAATCCATTCACGTGTTTCATGAATATTTTTTCCGGTTGAAAGATCCATGATCGTATCAGCGCCCCAGCGACATGCCCAAACTGCCTTTTCCACTTCTTCCTCAATACTAGAGGAAACTGCGGAATTGCCAATATTGGCGTTAATTTTAACTAGAAAATTTCGCCCGATGATCATCGGTTCACTTTCCGGATGATTGATGTTGACTGGAATTACAGCCCGTCCGGCCGCCACTTCTGAGCGTACAAATTCCGGTGTGATGAAATTTTTAGGCGTGTTGGCTCCGAAACTGTGTCCGGCATGTTGGTGACAGAGGGTATTGACTTTGCTGTTTATTTCCTTGATCTGCTCTTCAATCCGCTGGTTTTCACGAATGGCGATATATTCCATTTCAGCTGTGATAATTCCTTGTTTTGCATAATGCAATTGAGAAACGTTTTGTCCGGCCTTAGCACGGAGCGGTTTGCTGATATGTGCAAATCTTAGCGAATCCAGACTGCTGTCATTTTTTCTTTTCGTCCCATAATCAGAAGAAATTGAATCCAGTTGCTCCACATCGCCGCGTTTCATAATCCAGGAAGTTCTCAGCGGTTCCAGTCCCTTTTTTACATCAATTTCGATATTCGGATCAGTGAATGGACCGCTGGTATCATACACAGTAACCGAAGGATTTTTTTCAGTCAAACCTACTTTTCCATGCATTCTGGTATCATTTAGCGCTATTTCGCGCATGGCTACGGAGATATCATGCAGCTTGCCTTTAACATAAATTTTTGTTGATTTTGGAAAAGGCGTGCGGGTAATTACTTCTGTGTTCGGTGTTTTTTCTATTTTCATGGGTAGGTAATTTTGGCTATTAGCGATTGGCTGTTAGCTTATTGTATTATAGAATGATTTTGGATGTGATTGTCAGACCGCCTTCTCATCCGCCCTGCGTAGCTTTGATCAGGGTGATTTTATCATCGGGATTAAGGATGTGAACTGGCCATTCCCTTTTTGGAACAATGACCTGGTTGATCGCGATGGCAATTCCTTTTTTGGAATCTGCGAACAAATAGGACAAAAGCTGTTCAACTGAAAAATGTTCCGGAATTTGGGTACGTTGTTGATTAATGCTTATTTCCATTCTGAAAAACGTTTTATGAGAAAAACTTCAGGAATGGACCTTGCGAAAGATTCATTAAGATACAGCAGCAGTATCTCTTACTTTTCCCTATCGGCAGTACTAACTGCATCAGGTTCAAAGGGTATTATCTCAGTCCGCATACGGGACACCCCTAAAGTTTCCGTAAAGCTATTGGAAAAAACGGAGTTTCAAAAAAATAATATTTAATCCTGAATTTTGAAGATTGGGAAACTGTGAAAGTTTTGTTAATTATGAGGTAACTTTGAATTTGTCATATTAACACCTCAAAAAGAATCTGCTTTTAATGGATCTTATTATCAGAAATGCTGCTCCGAAGGACTTGCCGGCCATCTTGGAAATTATTAACCAAGCTATTTTAGAAACGACCGCCATTTATGATTACGAGATCAGAACTTTGGAAGAACAGACTGCCTGGTTTAACAAAATGATAGAGGATGGTATGCCGGTGATCGTGGCGGAATTTGAAAAGGAGGTAATTGGATATGGATCATATAATATTTTCCGTCCAAAAATTGGTTACAAATTCAGTGTCGAACATTCGATTTATCTAAATGACAAATCTCGTGGAATTGGGGTAGGGGGGAGGTTATTGGGAAGTTTGATCCAGCGCGCAAAAGAATCGGGTTTGCATACGATGATAGCAGGGATTGATGCTACAAATCGTGGCAGTATTAAATTTCACGAAAAATATGGATTTGTTGAAAAGGGCTATTTGCGGGAAGTGGGTTATAAATTCGATCAATGGTTAGATCTCGTATTCATGCAGTTAATTCTGAAAGAGGACTAGACAAGCCCTGAAAGGGCGACATATCTTAGAATCGGGCATCGCCCGATTGATTCGGGATGTTGGAATTGATCCGCGCGCAAACCGGCGATGTATAATCACGATGACATCGGGCGATGTATAATCACGATGACATAGGTCAATGAATTATCACAATGGCATAGGTCAATGAATTACCACAATGGCATAGGGCAATGTATTATCACGATGACATAGGGCAATGTATTATCACGACGCCATCGGGCAATGGATAATCAACAATGTCAACCGGCAATGTATAATCACGATGACATAGGGCAATGTATTATCGCGACGCCATCGGGCAATGGATAATCAACAATGTCAACCGGCAATGTATAATCACGATGACATCTGGCGATGTATAATCACGACGCCATCGGGCAATGGATAATCAACAATGTCAACCGGCAATGTATAATCACGATGACATCTGGCGATGGATAATCACGACGCCATCGGGCAATGGATAACCAACGACGCTAACTGGCAATGTATAATCACGATGACATCGGGCAATGGATAACCAACGACGCTAACTGGCAATGTATAATCACGAAGCCATCGGGCAATGGATAACTTACGATGCTAACCGGCGATGTATAACCACGATCGCATAGGGCGATGTATAACCCACGGCACCATCGGGCGATGCCCGATGTTAAGTTATGGCACCCTTTCAGGGCTAGGACGCCATAACAAAAATTTCTAGTGTGCCCTTCCGGTTTCCACATAAGTTTCCTCATCCCCAGTAGGTTTTCTATGCCAGTAGGAAGCAAGTATTGAACCAGTAATATTCATCAATGGCCCAAAGACAGCCGGGGCCAATCCGACAGTCGCCATTTTCCCCATTTCCTTGGCAATTCCTGACGCCAGACCACCATTTTGCATACCCACCTCGATTGCAATCGTACGGCAGTCACGTTCATTCATTTTGAATAATTTGCCTGAGAAATAGCCAAGTGTATATCCTAAAAGATTGTGAATTAATACCAACCCGATCAATGCCGGTCCAATTGTTAAAAGACTATCTCGACCTGCTGCAGTGATGATCACAATAATAAATGCAATTCCCGACATTGAAACCAAAGGCATCGCATCGTCCAGCCATTTTGCTTTTCCACTGAATAATTTATTGAAAATTAATCCCGCGCCGATCGGGATGATCACCATTTTGACGATGTCCCACATCATGTGCAGCATATCAATTTGAATAAACGCCCCGGCATAAAGTTTCATTAACATCGGTGTCATCAACGGCGCCAGCATGGTTGAAACAGCTGTAATGGTGATCGAAAGTGCCAGGTTTGCTTTGGCCAGATATGAAATAACATTGGAAGCCATACCGTTTGGCGAACATCCGATCAGGATGATACCTGCTGCAATTTCAGCTGGAAAACCACTTACGCTCGCAAGTGTAAATCCAAGAAGCGGCATAATGATGAAGTGACTAACTACGCCGATAAAAACCCCTCTCGGCATTTTAACAACACCTACAAAATCATCAAAACTCATCGAAGTTCCCATACCAAACATGATGATCTGGATGAGCGGCGTGATCAGTATGGCAAACTTGAAACCATTAAATTCCTGAAAGTATTGCGGATAATACAAGGCAGTGGTTACCGCCGCAAAAATAATAGTAGTGTAAGTAAATCCTTTCAGAGATTCCGAACCTCTGAAACTAATGGCCAGAGCTAGAAAAAATACTATGAAAAACGGGCCGGCCTGATCAAGATTTCCTGATACGGCAAAATAAATTGCAACGACCAGACACAAAATAGCAATACCAGAAAGAAGCTTATAAATGTTCATAAAAATGTATTAATTATGCAATTTTAAAATTGGCGCATTTTAAGGAAGAAAACAGAAAATAAGTACTTTATGATTTCTTCCTTCGGTATTACCAGGTTCGTTTCTTCATGTATTCGTCAAGATCAGAACGCTTCATCGGAATTTCCTTTGGATTTTTATCCAGCCATTTCAGGAAGTCTTCTTTCAGTTTATCCGACCATTGGCTATCGATCTGCCCAGGCGTATATTTTCCTTCTTTCAGCATCAAAATTCCGAACTTATCTCTTAAGGCGATAAATTCGGCTGTCATAACCACTTTTTCTGCTAAATGTGCAGGAATAAATATAACGCCCTCTCTTTTAGCTAAAACCAGATCTCCGGGAAGCACGATCGCGCGACCAATACGTATGGGCGTATTTAACCCGGTTAGTACCACATCTTTCAGATAGGAAGGATCCCAGTCGCGCACGAAAGCATTAAAACCTTCTATTTTTGACAATCCTTCGAGGTCGCGGGAAGATGCGTCGAAGATGACGCCATTACCGGTTTTTGCAAAAATGGAGTTGCCAAGGTTATCACCGATCAAAGTCCCCTGTGCAATTTTTCCAAACCCGTCAGCTACGTAAACATCGCCCTTTGAAAGCTGGTCGATAGGCCAGGAATTGGTATTTCCAATGCGGCCATTTTTGGCACCGCGTTCCTTGATATTTTTCTCAATGTCTGGCCGCGAGGGCATAAACTGGGCCGTAAGCGCACGACCAGCCACCGGAACATCATCGTGAATCATTTTCCAGTTTCCATCAAACTGACAATTATATCCCTCATTTTGAAGTACAACCCAGGCCTCTTCAATGGCAATTTCTTTGACACGGCGGATCAGGTCATCAGAAACCTTCGGCCGGCCGTCGGGGAATCTTTCACCTTTCCATTCAGATGTCAGGAAAATAAGTTCTTCTTTGGAAATTGTTTGTGCCTGGGACGGGCGGGAGAAACTTAGGCTAAATAAAAGCGCTGCGGCAACGATGTATTTAAATTTCATTGAATTTATATTAGAATTTACTGAGGGTTGATGTGCCAGATTCAGATTATTTTCCTGCTGTTTTTAATGACAATAATCCGAATTAAAAGCCGGTCGCCCTGTTGATTTACTAAAATCTGTTTAATTTCTTTTGGTGACCACCATCGGTGTCGTGATTCCATTCAGGTCATATACAACCTTTCCGGCGCGGATTGTTAGCTCACATTCCAACTTTTCTTTGCCGCTTATTTTCTTTCCGGTATAATCAAAAAAGCCAAAAACGCCCGTATCGTTCATACTGAAATTTCCTTTCAAGACCCTTAAAACGGCGATATCAGCCAATCCGCCTACGGTTAAACTTCCCAGTTTTTCTCTGTGAATCGCCTGTGCCGGAGCCCAGGTACTTGCTTTGATAACACTTTGCAGATCCATCCCCATCGCCAGGAATTTTGACATAACATTCAGCATATCTTTCATCGCCGCATTCATGCTTCCGGTATGAATATCAGTACTGATCGTATTGGGATAAAATCCACTTTTAACCGCGGGAATGGCCTGTGAAAAAGCAAAACTGATTCCGCCATAACCTACGTCAAACAGTATCCCTTTTTTACGGGCGTCGTAAACAAACGGTTTTATTTTACCTGTTTTTATATCCAAAATCGGTTCGCGACTGGATAATTGTCCGAAACAATGTGTGAAAATATCACCCGGACGAAGGTGCTGCATAAATAATTCTTCGATGGAAAGTACTGGATTACTTCCGCCAAAATCGATCATGACAGGAATATTAGCCAGTTTGCCCGCTTCAACGGCTTTGTCGGTTGGCGTCCAGTCATGGCCGTTGAAATGAGCCAGTTTTACACCGACGATATAGTCCGGATTTTCTTTTGCAACTCTTGCCGTATTAACCGGATCCATATCAGCAATGTTCTGCTCATAAGTCCCGCCGCGCATACCTTCTCCTACAATATTCAGAAAAGATAAAACACGTGTTTTAGAAATATCAATGGTTTGTTTTTTGAAGTCCGGGAAAGATTTCCATCCTGCACACCCGGCATCCACTACGGTTGTCACTCCCGTCCGAAAAGTAAATCCGTCTGGCGGTAATGCATTAGGCCCGTTGCTGTAAGTCTGGTCCATTTTTGTGCCATAAAAGTTATGCGAGTGCATATCAATCAGCCCAGGTGTTACATACATTCCCTTGGCATCCACAACTTGTAAGGCAAGCTTGGGATCGATGTTTTTGGTTACACTTTTCACTGTGTCACCGTTCAAAGCCACATCCATGATACCGTCGATGTTGTTTTTCGGATCAATAACATGGCCGCCTTTTATGACGATCGTGTATTTTTGAGCATTTGCGTAAATGCTGCAACTGGCAGCATATAAGCAAATTGATAAAACAATTTTTTTCATTATTAAGGATTTAGGAATAGTTGATTATGTATTTAATTCTCTTAGTATTTCATTTATCCGGACGGTATTGTTGTTTAAATGGAAGTACAAAATAGTCAAAAAATAAAAATATCACTGAGTGATCGGGTAGATCAATATCAGTGATATTTTATTTTAGCTAGACACCAGCGATTTCTACAAGCAGCTTTCCCCCAATTGAGGTAAATAATTTTTTGAGGATTGATCTGCGTTCTGTTTTCATACAGCTGATATCAAGTAAAAAAATAAGGTTTATGGTAATCATTTATCCCACCAGACAACGCTTGAAAGTGTGTTCGTACCACCTTGTCTTGTTCTTGATTCCAGGAAATTATCTTTATTATAACTTTCTTCGGAATCCGGAACTACAAATCGCGTGGGGATTTTTCCGCCCGTAAGGTTTCCAGGGTAATTGGTTGGTGTCAGTTTAGGATATCCCGTTCTTCTCCAGTTTGAAAAAATTTCATATTCATCTTCAAGAAACAGCGCAACCCATTTTTGCGTACCGATCTGTTCGTATTGCTCTTCAACGCTTCCCGAAGTTTTGTAAGGATTTGCTTCGATGTAAGCATTGATTCTGGCGTCGGAAATGATACCAGCATTTCCGAATAATGCCCATTGTTTCATACCTGAGGTAACTGCACTTTTGTATTCAGCCTCGGCCGAAGTTGCAGTATACCATCCTCTGACCGCTGCTTCTGCCAGTAACAAATGTGTTTCCGCAGCTGTAAAAACCAATAGAGGCGCATTGTATTTCAAAATCGTATTTGGATTCGGTTCAGAGTATGAATCGAAATCAGCTGGCAGAGAGTTGAAAGCTGCGTTAGGCATGCCTTTTTGCAAGGCTGTGGCCGTATCAGCCACATATGCAGATGTTGCAGTTGGTTTCACCCAAACCACTGAAATGACATTCAAACGGGGATCTTTGGTTGTTTTAAGATGGTCGATCAGCGTTTTGGCCAATTTTCCTCCTTCAACATTATCGCCTCCAGGCGTAACATAATCCGTGCTCATCAAACCGCTTGAAATAAAGTTTCTGCTTGCCGTTACTGATCCGTCTACATAAGCAATGGTTGCAATGTCTGAATCGCTGATAATAACTCCGCCGGCAATTGCTTTCTGAACCCATGTTTTAGCTAATGCTGCATCAACCTGCGTCAGGCGCATACCCAAACGCAACATGAGCGAATAACCAAATTTTTTCCACTTTGTAATGTCACCTCCATAAATCAGATCCGAAGTACCAAACGTTGCCTGAGCGGGATCGAAAGCAGCAATCGCCTGTTCCAATTCCTTCAACATATCGGCGTAGATCGCAGACTGCTCGTCGTACTTAGGCGTGTAATTTTTCTCCGTAAGTGCCTTCCCAGCTTCACTATAAGGAACATCACCGTACAAATCCGTAAGTCTGTGATACATGTATGCTCTCCATATACGGGCAACAGAAAGTTTGTTCACATCAGCCGGCAGTGTATTTACCGCTGAAATTACCTGCTCAATGTCGATAACGGCTCCCTGCGTTGTCATGTCTGTTCCACCGTACAATCCCCAGCTTGCGGTGGAGTAGGAATAGTTGAAATATTTATCCCCAGCCGCCGGAACTTCCTTGTAAGTTGCGAAATGCTGCATCGAACCGCCAATGGTAAGATAAGCCGCACCTGTAAAATTATTGCTTACTGTCGCTAATTGCGTTCTGGTGAAAAGAAAACCGGGAACAACTGCGGTGGATGCATTCGGATTTACGTTCATTTCTTCAAACCCGTTGTCACAGGAAGTGAAGAAAAAGGCCATCGGAGCCAGATATAATAATCTTAAGAACTTTTTCATATTCACTAAAATATTTTAATGATTAAAATTTCACTGTCAGGTTCACACCCAGGCTTCTTGTTCTCGGCACACCAAATGCTTCAAGTCCTTGTGCGTTTCCGTTTGAGTAACTTGACTCAGGATCGAAGTAGTTGTTTTTCTTATCTTTGTAAAGAAGCAATACGTTACGTCCAACCAGGGAAACTGAGGCAGACTGTAATTTCAGGAATGACATTTTGTTTACCGGAAGATTATAGCTCAGAATGACCTGACGAAGTTTTATGAAATCGTTGTTGAATGTGAACATCGACGTATAATTCTTGTCATTATCATAGTAGGTATCAATATCTTTTTTCTCCCAGGTTTTAGAGAATGGCGCTCCTTCCGGTGTTACACCGGTTACCGTCAAACCCGTCTCACGACCAGGTAGTGTTTCTTTTGGCAAACCAAAACGGTATGCATACTGGTACATGTTTGAGTAAACAATACTTCCAAACTTACCATCAACAAGAATATTCAAAGAGAAATTTTTGTATCGGAAAGTGTTTGTTATACCCATTGTAACCGGAGGGATACCTCTTCCCAATTTTTCCAGATTTCCTCTTACAGCATAACCGCTGGCTGTGTTAAATACAACATTTCCACTCGCATCAGTAAGTTTTTTGTAACCCCAAACTTCACCGTATGAGCCACCTACCACGTTGTTGATACGACCTCCGCCAACACCGTCGCCGATAGCAAGACTTGGAAGTCCGTCGGCTAATTTTACGATTTTACTGTCGTTGTAAGCAAAGTTATAACTGACATCCCAGGTGAAGTTTGCCTTTTTCAACGGCGTTCCTGTGATCAAAAGTTCTACACCTTTATTGCTCAATTCACCTACGTTCAAAAGTGCAGAAGTGTAGCCGGAAGAAGCTGCAATGGAACTCTGAACGATGTCATTGGTTGTTTTACGGTTATAAAGCGTCACGTCCAATCCCAAACGGTTGTTAAGAAAACGTGCTTCAAGACCGGCTTCATAAGTAGTAGAAGTCAAAGGTCTTAAATCAGGATTTGGTACCAGTGAAGAGCCAAGCTGCTGAACTGCGCGGCCATTGTGACCGCCCTGCGCCATCGCATAACTCTGGTAAATCTGGTAAGCGGAAACATTAGCTCCACCCACCTGAGCCCATGAACCGCGTAATTTTGCAAAACTTACTGCGGAAGGTAATTTGAATGCCTCGGACAAAATTAGCGTACCTCCAATTGCAGGATAAAAAATGCTGTTGCTTGATTTGTTCAGCACAGAAAACCAGTCCTGACGACCAGACATGGTGATATAGGCAAGTCCTTTGTAACCTAGATCAACCGAGCCAAACAACGAATTGATACCACTTTTTGAATAAGTAGGCGTAGTTACTGATGTTGCAAGGTTAGTAAAACTATAAAAATTAGGTATCGTAAATTCTGTTCCATTAAAAGCAGTTTGGTCATAGAGGCTTCGCTGCATGTTACCGCCGGCCAATGCTGAGAAACTTAAATTTTCAAAGAAGTCTTTATTGTAATTCAGCGTTACCATTCCGTTTGTTTCAGAAGAGGTAATTTTCTTCGCTTCGTAAACACCCAGCGGCTGGTAAGCATTATTCGTCGGTACAACAAATTCATAATTGAAGTTATAGTAATCCTGGCTTACGCTCGCCTTAACGAACAAGTTGTCAAGGATGTCATATTTGATATTTGCCTGCCCAAGAAAGCGGTTTTTTCTATCCTCGTTTTTGAACTTATTGATAACCATGTAAGGGTTTGGAGCAGCCGGAACCGGGTTCCATTCAACTTCTTTGCCTGTTGTAGCGTCGTAGCCGGGAGCAAGATTTCTGATGTCCACAGTATTAGCGATCAAATAAGTTGCCCAGTGCGGGTTATAATCCGCGTATCCTACTTTTGGACGGTTGTGGCCGTTTTCAATGTTGTATTGAACCACTGTCTCGATGCTTAGCTTTTTTCCTAAAAACGCATTGACGTTCAGGTTAGCGATTCTTCTGTTGAAAGATGAATTGGGAACTATGCTGTTTGAGCTGGTATTGTTCAACCCAAAACGAAAATTCACCGTTTCGTTTCCTCCGGTGAAAGAAAGGGAATTGATATAGTTTGTTCCCGTTCTGTAAAAGTTTTTAAGATTGTCTTTTTGCGGAGAATATGGACGCATCTGGCCGTCAAACTGAATCACCGGCGTTCCATCCATTCTTGCACCATAGGATAAACGGCCGGTACTTTTTGCAATTGTCTGCGTTGCAGGTTTTACACCGTCAACACCCTGTCCATATTCATATTGCCAGTCAGGAATAATCGAAAGACTTTCTGTTGAAAAGTTGCTGTTGAATTCAACACCAATTCCCTTTTGCGCTCGGCCTTTTTTTGTAGTGATCAAAATAACACCGTTTGAAGCACGTGCACCGTACAAAGCTGCTGCGGGTCCGCCTTTCAAAACACTGATCGATTCAATGTCATCCGGGTTGATACCACCGATACCATCACCGCGGTCAGTGTTGTTACCATTTCCATCGGATGCATTTCCGCCACCCGGCACGCTGTTGTCCATCGGCATACCATTGATTACGTATAATGGCTGATTATTTCCACTTAGAGAACCATTTCCACGAATGATAATACGACTTGATCCACCCGGGCCGGTTGACATACCTGTTGCATTTACTCCGGCAATTTTCCCTGTTAATGCGTTTGCAACGTTGTTTTCGCGCGCTTGGGTAAACTCGCTTCCTTTCACTTCTGTCACGGCATAAGCAAGCGCTTTTTTCTCTTTGGAAATACCAAGCGCCGTTACAACAACTTCGTTTAATGCTTTTGCTTCCGGAACAAGTTGCACGGAAACATCGGCTTTGTTGCCAACAGGAACGTCCTGAGAAGTATAACCTACGAAGCTGAATGTAAGCTCAGCAGTAGCCAATTCCTGGTCAGATATCTCAATGGAATATTTTCCTTCGCCATTTGAAGAAGTTCCGCGTTGGGTCCCTTTTACTAAAACACTCACGCCTGGAAGCCCTGAGCCGGTTTCGTCCGTTACAGTTCCGGTGATATTCTTTTTTGGAGCTTCTTTTGTAGAAGGTTTTGTTTCGGTAGTACTAGACTCACGCTTTAAAATGATTCGGTCTTGCACTACTTCATAAGTTACGTTATATGGTGAAAGAATTTTGCCCAGAACTTCTGATAAAGATTCGTCCTGAAATTTGAAAGTACCTTTTTGATTGTTAAATATCTGAGGGTTATACATGAACTTAACCTTCGTCACATTTTCAATTTTATCCAGCACTTTATCGATTTCGGCGTTGGATAAACGTAGGGTTACTTTTTGGTCAAGCACGCGCTGTCCGTTCACGGTGTTCGCGTGAACCAGCGTTGTGAAGAGCACTGCTAATAAAGCTTGATACAGACTCATACGCATGATTTTCTGCAAAGCATGTTGATAATGTACTGATTTTGACATAATTTTGTTTTTGTCGGGTTGAAAAATTCGGCAAAATGATTCCCTGATATCCGCAGTAATGCGGAAGGTGTAATGAGCTTACAAACGGGATGACTTAGGTCGGTGATGTTGGCGCATCATCGACTTGTTTTTAGAGATAATCAGGTGCAGATTGTATGCATAGGCTTAGCTTCATTTAGAGTTCATAATCGTATAGGTCGCTGGAAATTATCTTACTTCTGAAATCGGTATTGCTCGTGATGCCTTGGTTTATTTTCTTTGAACTTCGCAGGTTCATTTATTCAGATTTTTCATTTTGGTAAGTACAGCCTTTGCTGTAAATAATAATACTTGCGTCAAGTTGCTCATAACGAGCGTTGATCGTCCGGCAGATCAGGTCCACTTTTTCAAAAAGCGGCTCGTCGGATAAGGAGGCGGTGAGGTAACAATCTTTCATTGTGTCAGCATCAAATAGAATTTTCACGCCATAAGATTTTTCAAGTGCCTCAAAAACGTCTTTGATTGGCGTAGCCTTGAAGTCAAACGATTGTTTTTGGATTGGTAAATCCAGCAATTCAGGATCAGCGATAAGGCTTCTCGTCAGTCGAAGATTTCCGGTAGAAAAAACAATCTGCTGATTCGGTGTCAGTACCATCGCACCCAATTTGTTATCAGCCTGCTGTGTTTCCAGATTTTCATCTGTTAATGCGAAAACCGAAACTTTTCCGGTTTTTACAGCCACTTTCACATCTTTATCATTTTCAAATGCGCTGATAATAAAACTTGTACCTAAAACCTTGGTAACCAAATTGTTTGCATATACAAAAAATGGCTTATCCGGGTTTTTAGCAACTTCAAAAAATGCCTCTCCTGAAAGAAAAACCTCTCGTTTTTCTCCCTCAAAAGTTTGAGGATAACTGATACTGCTTTTGGGTTGCAGCAGAACAGTACTTCCGTCTTCCAGTGAAACCAGTTTTGGCCGTTCTGTGTCATTTGTCGCTTTCAGAAGAGGCTCCTGGATCTTACTGATTATCTGATTGTATAAAAGATTATTTTGTTTGGAGGCGGAATATTTGTTGCTCATCCACCATCCCAATCCAAGGATCATGATGATCGAAGCGGCGGCCCGATACCATTCCGCCCGGAATATTAATCTTTTCGGTGAAGATTGTTCTTCTGTTTGTTCCAAAACGACAGACAAACGATCAATTTCATTGGTGATTTCTTCGTCAGATATCTCATCGAAAGCTTCGAATACAGTGTCCAGTAAATGGCTGGCTTTATCAATAAGATCTTGTCTATCAGGATTTTCAGACAACCAGTTTGTCCAGAAGTTGCCGGCATCCGGATCGTTGGAAAGCTTCCAAAGTCGGAAAGATTGGTCAACAGCTAGCTCCTCTGGTCGTAAATCTCTGTAATCTTGCATCGTAAGTCAAACAGTATTTTGGCGTATTTAGGTAAAGGATGCGTAAATCATTGGTCAATACTCTTTTTTGTAAAATTTATTTTTGATTTTTTTTGAAAGAGGAGAATAAACTACGGGACTGTCCGATCTGTATAAGAGTAGGTTCTAAAAAATAAGTGTGTAAATTATTAGAATCCAGTGACTTAGGAAAGGTATCTGGCTTTTTAACGTTGTAATTGCTTTAAATAATAAATTCGCGACAGACTGTCTGTTAACCTGCATCAGATCGGCGATCTGTTCATTTTCCAGGCCTTCATAAAATTTAAGGAATATAGCTTCCTTCTGGCGTTTGGGAAGTTCGTTGATGGCAAGTCTTACTCTCCGCTGACTTTCTGAGTAAGTTTCGTTCTCCTCAATCTCAGTCTCAATTGTGTGGTTATCTGTAATCTCGTCAATTTCATCGAGATCAATAAATGGATTTTTATTCCGTCGAAATTCCTGTAAAATCTGATTGCGAAGAGATTTTAGAAAATAAATGGTAACAAATTGAATATTGATGGTCTGGCGCCTCTCCCAGATATGAATTAACAATTCCTGAATTGCATCTTTGATATACTCTTTATCGGCCGTAAAGCTGGTAGCATAATTAAAAAGCGTACGATAAAGTTTGTCGGCAAGGCGGCAGAAAGCAACACTGTCTCCAGCCTTCGATTGCTGCCAGAGATCCAGAAGAATTTCATTTTCCAGAATGATGCGTTGCTTTTTCTCCAAGTAGGTACGGGGTTATTGATGTAAATTAACAGTCAAAATATTGAAATAAGAAATTTAGGAAATAAAAATTATTGTTTTGCAAAATATAATACTGTTAATCTGTGAATCTTCAATATAACATAACGTTTACTCTTTAAAATTGAAAAATAAGATTCCTGCTGAACGATCTAAATTACAGATGTTCAGCAGGATCAGACACTAATGCAGGATGTTTTTGTATGATTAGATATAGGCGATACAGTCAATTTCGACGAGCGAATTTCCCGGTACGCCACCATAAACTGCAACGGTTGTGCGAACCGGAGGCTTGTCTCCAAATCTCCCCTTATATGCTTCATTCATAGCCTTATAATCATTCAGGTCATGAAGAAATACACTGCATTTTAAAACCTTACTCATTGAAGAGCCCGCAGCGATCAGTTCTTTTTCAAGTTCATCCAGAACATGTTTTGTATGCGCAGTGATATCACCTTCAAAATGCGCACCTTTACCGGCCACAAATACCATATTATTGAATTTGGTATGGCCAGAAAATAAAGGGACATCCTGCAGTGTTGTGATATTTCCAGCCTCTTTTTCAGGAGCGATGTCTTCTTTTGCCTGAGCGACTGTTCCTATACCGGCAACACCTGCAACTGATGCGAATATTTTTTTGAGGATTGATCTTCTTTCGGTTTTCATGAGATGATTGTTTAAGATACTTGTTAAGGATTATTTTATTATTTTTTAATTTTCTTCAAAACTTTGGCGTCGCCCGGTAAAGTGATTTTCCAGAGCGTTCCTCCTGATTTTGTACCACCTTGTTTCCCGCCATATTCGATCACATACAGGACGTTTCCAACAATCACGGCGTCAGTTGGGCTGGTAAAGTTATCGACAATGCGGGTAGTTTGTACTTTATAATTATCTGCTTTCTTGTCGTAGATCATTTGCAAATGCAGCAGATCTCGTCCTTGCCGCTTCAATGGATTAGGATTTGAAGCACCCGTTTTTCCGCCTCCGGAGTATCGAATCACAAATCCATCACCCTTAAATTCTTTGGAGAGATCTTTTTTTGTATCAAAAACTAAGGCAAGCGGGGAGGAATGTGCGTTGAAGGTTCCAACGGTTACACCCGTTGTATCTGCATCCATCACGACACCGGTTTTACGGTCACGATATTCATTTGCATCAGGTCCCAGGTTTTGAACTGCGGGTGTAAAGGTTACTCCTGCCGGTCGTTTTGGAAACGTGGGGTCGTTGTGAAAATATTTCATTAACCAAGCAAAAGCGAATTTGCTTAAAAATGGATCTGTCTCCGGATTTGGCTGCCAGTCCGGGTTCTGCTGTGGATTATCAATTCCACCCATCACCCAGGGAAAACCGTAATGCCTACCTTTACGAACCCAAAACATATCTTCCGGATGATCGTAGTCGCCTGAATTGGAAACGGCAAAAAGATTTCCCTTTTGATCATATGCCATATCGTACGCATTACGGATTCCTTCGGCGTAGATATAACCCAGTTCCTTTAGCTTATCGGTATCATCAACCAGTAACAGATCTTTTGAATTAATCGGGAAACTGTAAATTTTCGTTGTCAAAGCATTGTCACGGGCATTTGGATAAATACCTCCATTGTCCTGCACCTCTCCGTGATCGGTTCTGGCACCGGAGTTGACCATTATATATTTCCCATCCGGACTGATTTCCAGAGCATTCCAGCCGTGATCAAAAGTGGTTTTGTTTGCGCCATATTCAACGGTATTGAAAACAACGGTCATTTCAGGCTTCGCATCATTTGGAAGAATTTCATAACGGACCATCCTTCCTTTGTTGCCTTTGTTATTATTTACATTGATATTCCCAGCTAAAAAAAGTGTGTTTTTGTGAAAGGCTGCGCCCTGCAAACGCGTAATGCCGTGATCAGCCGCGGTCAGGATTTTGACACTTGCAGGCTTGCCAGCTTTTTCAACGATGTGATACACATCTCCTTCAAAACTGGAATAATACATATCCCCGCTAACCGGATTTACAATTAAACGAACAGCTTCGGGCTCAACCTTCATGAATTGCTCAACTTTTATATCATCACGTAAAGCGTGGGGCGTCAATGTCGGCTGATCTCTGCCACCCTGTGCCAGTGACAGGTATGGAATTGCCAGTAATCCAATCACAAGAAGGTATTTCCCGTGAAAAGAAGTTAGTGAATTTTTCATGCTCGGTTAGGGGTTATTCGGTGGCAGATAATTTTCTGAGGTAAGCGACAAGCTGCCATCTCTGTTCGGCAGTGAACACGTCCTGAAATGGAGGCATGTTTCCATTTCCATTGGAAAGTTTCCAGAAAAATGCACCGTCGCTTTGTTTCTTCACCAACGAATCATGAAAATTGGCAGGTTTTTGACCTAGTGCACCACCGGCTGCTCCGTCCCCATAGCCACTTTCTCCATGGCAGGAAGCGCAGTACAACCCAAAAAGTTCCTCTCCATTTGCCAGCGTAAGTGGCTCGTCGTGATAAGGGCTTTTTAACGTATCTGCCCATGCGGGCGCGACCCAGCGTTCCTGGCCGTGCGTCCGGACCGGATCATTATTTCCGGTAAACGATGATAGGCTGACGAGACCAATCCCCGTGGTAATTAAAAAGCTTGCGGCTATTTTTGTGTTTAAAATCATTAAAGGACTAATTACGGATTTAGGAATATTTTTAGTTATAGCTTAAAAAATTGCCGCGCTTTTTTTACCTCATTGCTGTCAATGTCCGTGGCATTATTTCCAAAGCTTTGTCTTATAAAGGTCAGCACTTGCGCTATTTCCTCATCAGAAAGAAAACTGTGCGAAGGCATAATATTATTATAAGGTTTGCCTTTTACTTCAATAGGCCCGTGCAAACCTTTCAGCATAATTTCCATGAGTTTTCTCTTGTCGCCGTTTACCCATTCCGAGCCGGCAAGCGGAGGGAATCTTTGGGAATCTCCTTGGCCATTTCTTTGGTGACAGGCTGCGCAGTAAACACTGTAAATTTTTTCGCCTGCAACAGGTTTGTCTTTATCCAGATTGTCGGTGATGACATCCGGTGTTCTGATATGTGACATCGATTTTCGTTTCTCCATGTCGACAAGAGCGTTTTTGGAGAAATTAGTCTTATCACCTTTATAAGAAACTTTCCAGATTTTCCCTTTTTCAGTTTCAGCAAAATAAAGTGAACCGTCCGGTCCCATAGCAATTCCCATTGGCCGGTATGCGGCGTCACTGGTATTGACAATGGGGTCCACTCCTGCAAAACCATCCGCAAAGATATCCCAGCCTCCATACGGTTGGCTGTTTTTAAAGGGAACAAATGCGATGATATAACTCGATTGTGGATAAGGCGCGCGGTTTGTAGAACCGTGAAAAGATATAAACGCGCCGTTTTTGTAATGCGCCGGGAACTGGTTTCCCTCATAAAACAGAAGATCATTCGGAGCCCAGTGGCCAGGAAAGCCTATAAGTGGTTTTTCGTATTGATCACAATCTCCAACGATTTTACCATCACCGCCATATTCCGGCCCGAGTACTTTTTTTTGCTGGATCTGATCAAAATAGCAGTATGGCCAGCCGACATTGCTTCCGTCCTTTATTCTGAGAAATTCTTCGGAAGGTAAAACGGCACTCTGCCACGGAGAGTAAATGCCTGCCCATAACCTTAGTAAGTCATCGCGTCCGTGCTGAACGATATATAGGTTATCATCGGTTTTATTCCAGTCCAATGCCACTACGCTGCGGATTCCGGTAGCATATTTATATCCGTCTTTTTGGGTTTGATTTGGCTTATTGGCATCAAAACGCCAAACCCCGCCGTGGTCTTCCAGAAAAGGACAAGGCGTCATTCCAGTGGAATTCGGCATACGGAATAATTCTTCACAGGCGTTAGAGGACGCGCCAAAAGGGACATACATATTTCCTTTGCTGTCAAACGCCAGCGGTTTTGCAATGTGTTCATGCATGCCGTGTGCATGATCATCTGTCAGAATGATTTCCTGTTTGCTATTTGGAACAAGCTGACCCGGAGTTAGTTTGTAACGATATACGATCAGTTCGGAACTGAAATACAAATATCCGTTATGAATACGCATTCCGGTACCATATCCGCGTTCGCTTGCCATGCCACCAAATCGTTTGATAATATCCGCGCGGCCATCGCCGTTCGTATCACGAAGTGCGATGACAGATTCATCCTTGTTGGCGAATCTTGCTTTCACGTAAATATCACCATTCTCATTGACGGCAATATGGCGGGCTCTTCCGGGAAGGCTGTCGACAACGACCGTTGCTTCAAATCCTTCGGGTAAAAAGAGACCGCCGTTTTTGGTATTGGTTACCGCTGGATCAGGACGGGTTATAAATCCTGTAAAAAAAATAATGATTAACGAAGGCGCCAGCTTAAAGTTCATAATCGACGGGTTTAGGGATGTCGAAAAGAAATTGAAATAATTTTGAAAAGGTTAAGGGGCAGGATAGTAAATTTTATTTAAGCTCAACAATCATCTCGATCTCAACCGGGATATTTCCGGGAAGAGAACCCATGCCCACAGCCGACCGTGCATGCTTCCCGTTTTCTCCGAAAATTTCAACTAAAAGATCAGAACAACCATTAATTACCATCGGATGTTTGTCGAATTCCGGTGTCGAATTAACCATTCCCAGCAGTTTGACAATTCTTTTTACTTTATTCAAATCGCCTCCCAGAAAACCTTTCAAAGTGGAAACCAGCGAAATCCCGGTCAGACGCGCCGCTTCTTTTCCTTGTTCGATCGTTAGTTCAGTCCCCACTTTTCCGATCATTTGACCACCTTCCGGTTTGTCTGGCCCGTGTCCGGATAAGTATACCAGATTACCAACCTGCACCGCTTTTACGTAATTGGCGATAGGAGCCACAGGCTTGATCAGCTTAATATTTTTCTCCTTGATCCGCGCTTCATAATCGGTTACGGTTTGGGCCTGAGAAACGAAGGAGCCCAGCGCACAGCAAACTGTTAAAACCGGGACAAGAAAAAAGGATTTGTAGGTCTTTTTCATGCAAAAATGTTTAAATTATACTTGATTGAACTGGATTCTTTCATTTCGTCGAAGTTTGCAGCGCGATACCATTCAGATCATAAACGATTTTCCCGCCTTTGATGGTCATCTCGCATTCTAACTTTTGCTTGCCTTCCATTTTGTAGCCTGTTTTATCGTAAAAGCCAAAATTTCCTTCCCGCATGGAAAAGATAGCAACATCTGCGATAGCGTTTTCAGAAATGTGACCAAGATTTTCCCGTTTGATCACTTGTGCCGGGGCCCAGGTACTTTCTTTAATAACATTGGGTAGATCAACACCCATCAGCAGAAATTTTGACATGATACTCAGCATATCTTTCATCGAAGCATTCATGCTGCCCGTATGGAGATCTGTACTGATCGTATTGGGATAAAATCCACTTTTGACCGCCGGAATAGCCTGCGAATAATTGAAACTTGCCCCGCCATAACCAACATCAAAAATTATTCCTTTTTTTCGTGCTTCCAGCGCAAATTGTTTTACTTTTTGTGTTTTCTCATCCACGATGGTTTCTCTCGTATTTCCTTCCAGCAGCGTGTAGGCATGTGTGAAAATGTCACCCGGGCGCAGATATTTTGTGAACAAAGTTTCCAGCGAAAGTGGCGGATTATTTCCTCCAAAGTCAATCATTACCGGCATATTGGCCAACGTGCCCGCTTCGACAACACGTTTAATCGGTGTCCAGTCTGGCCCCATAAAGTGTGCGACTTTAAAACCGACGATATCATTTTTATTTTTGATCGCGACGGCCGCGGCCATTTGAGCATCCATATCACTGGTATCCTGCTCATAATTGCCACCACGCATTCCTTGTCCAACGATATTTAAAAAAGACAAAACCCGCGTTTTAGAACTTAAAATTACATTCTTTTTAAACTCAGGAAAAGATTCCCAGCCCGCTCCGCCGGCGTCTACGATGGTTGTCACGCCAACACGAAAAGTGAATCCGTCAGGAGGTACTGCCAGAAGACCATTGCTCAGATAATGGTCTGGCTGTGTACCGAAAAAAACATGGCCGTGGATATCAATGAGACCTGGTGTTACGTACATACCTTTTGCGTTCACAACCTGTTTTGCTTCCCTGGCGTCAATATTTTTTGCAACCTTCTTGACCTTTCCTTCAAAAATCCCGACATCCATGACCTCGTTCAGATTATTTTTAGGATCAATCACTGTTCCGCCCTTAATCAGTAAGCTGTACGTCTGAGCATTTACAACAAAACTGTTCAGGACTACCAGCCATAAAAATATGATGGATTTGAACTTCATTTTCATCTCATTGGGTTTAGGAATAATGTCAAAATCAAGGAAGCTTAAACGACTGCTTTCGAAAGCTCTTCTTTCAATCTTGTGGCAACAATTTTTTCTTCCCCTGGTTTAAGCATCCAGGTTGTAATTGTTAAGGTATTGTTTTCGCCTGGCATAATCTCGATCGACGGATTTCCGTTTCGAAGGTTGTCCTGCAACATTTTTACCGGCAGGTTTACCTTAGCGGCATCCCACGAAATTCTTAAAGTGGGAGTGTGGTTTCCAAGTTCTGGCGCAAAAGTTTCGACGTTGACACCTTTTATACTTTTTGCGGCATTGGCGATCAGCGCGGCGCGATCTTCCCACATTTTCCATTCTTTTTTGTGATCCATTTTGACGAAATTGTCAAGCGCAACGTACATCCCAAGAATTTCTTCTTTATTGACTTTCATACCTCTTCCTATGGTCGAGCCGCGTGGAGGCATACTTAATCTTGCCGCTTCGATCAAATGTTTTTTACCCATCAGAATTCCGGCACTCTGCGGTCCGCGCATCGCTTTTCCACCTGAAACGCAGACGAGGTCAAAGCCAAGATCATTGAATTTCCAAAGATTTTCGACCGGCGGAACGTCAGCAGCCATATCAATCATCGTTGGTATTCCATGTTTTTTGGCAACTTCTACCCATTTTTCATGCATGATCTTACCTTTGTCCGACTGGATATGTAAGAACCACATCAAAGCAGTCTTACTATTAATTGCTTTTTCCAGTTCTTCCAAAGTTTCAATCTCAATCATTTTACAACCCGTGTTGGTCAGTGCGTGGGAATATCCAATGCTATGACCTTTTTGGATAATCACCTCGGATTTCATTCCCGTGCCTTCAAGATGCGGGAGCGCTTCCACTTTCTTTTGATCCATTCCTGTCAATACCCCGGCAAGTCCAAGTGTCAAGGCAGAAAAACAACCGGCAGTAACAACGGCAGCTTCGGCGTGCGTTAATGCGGCAATTTTTTCTCCGACTTTTGTCTGAACTTCGTCCAGAATCATAAAATCTTTCGCTGCTCCCTGGATCACATCAACCACTTCGTCCTGCATTAGTGAACCGGTCATAAACGTGTAGGTACCCGCTGCATTTATAAAAGTTCGTATACCTAACTCCTTTGCCAGGTTACGAGTCGGAAGCTTGGCCGGAAATCCGATTTTCTCAATATTTCCTTCTCCCAGAAATCCTCCGAGCAGTGGAAAAGTGGATAAATGTTTAATTAAATCTCTGCGGTTTATCATAGTAAAACAGGACTGAATAAAAGTGATAAAGGTTAGTTAATAGGTTTTTAACGGATTAACAGAGATAGGATGCAGAAAATATATGTTAATACTCTTTTTAAGGAGATTATATTTTTTTGATTGTCTTAAATTATAGAATAAAGTTTGGCTTTTTAGGTTTATCAGGATTTATTGTTTTGAACTACTGCCAGAAGTGAGAGAGCCTCCCGAAATTGTATTCAGGGAGGCTCCTTTTAATCTTACTATTAATTTTTATCCCACCATAACGGTGTGCTGGCTTTGTCTGGTCCATTCAAGAGTCCAATCGCGGCTTTGACAGCTACTGTGTTGGACTGCTCTTCAAGCAGAAGGAATGGAATTCTTCTGGGATAGGAGGTGGCAGGGACATCGGCATTCACCGAGTTGACGACCGGATAAAGTTTTGGGAAGCGGCTTCTTCTGAACTCAGCCCATGCTTCCATTCCATCAGGATATAAAGCAAGCCATTTCTGCGTTCCGATTTGTTCACGTTGAATGGCTTCGGTAGCTCCCCACTTTACTGGAATGTTGGATAATGCGGGAGAATTTTGCTGATCGGCAGGTGCGGCTGGCGTTTTTGTACTTGAAATATAGGATGTAACGACCGCGCCGGTAATGCCCCAACCTGCCATTGATGCCTCGATTCCCTTTTCATAATAACTTTGAGCAGTCCCCGTACCGGCTTGCCAACCGTTCAAAGAAGCTTCGGCAAGCAGAAAATAGGCCTCGGCAGTGTGCATAATATCCTGCGGCGCAGCCAGTTGTCGGTTCCAGGACGATCCACCTCCGGTATTTGTGATCCAGCGTGTTCCTATGTTTGAGTTGTTGTCGTTGGTATTAAGCTCCTGAATTAGTTCAGCTGACCCGAGGCCATTTCTCAGTCCTTCATACGTTTTTGTTTTATAGGCGGGCTGAAAGAAAATTCCGATACGCGGGTCGTCATATCCTTTTAATACTGATTCCATGGATGCACTCATACGGAATTCTCCCCAGCCTGAGATTGTGGCCAGGCCGTTGTTGTCAACCGTCGTTTTTGTCATCAGCGCGTTATCCGCGACCTCTGTCAGTAAGCCTCCGGCAATGGCCGCTTCAGCTTCTTTTTTTGCTCTGGCCGGATCAACTTTGGAAATACGCAATGCAAGTCGCAAACGAAGGGTATTGGCAAATTTGATCCATTTGGAAACATTTCCTGCATATATAAGATCAAAGGCTCCGAAAGGTGTTTCTGCAGTTTTTCCTTTTAATACAGTAGAGGCGGCATCCAGGCGCTTGAAAAAATCATCATAGATAACATCCTGCGCGTCATATTTAACGCTGTTTGCCGGATTGCCCGCGTCAAAATAAGGGATAGGTCCGTAATAATCAGTCAGTCGGTGAAAGGCAAAAACCCACCAGACATTGGCGATCGCATTTTCCGCCGAAGTTGCTTCGGTGCTTTCAATCAGTGTTTTCAGCTGCGGAACTACCTGCGTATAAATTGGATTCCAATGTGAGTTAATCCAGGTTCTATGCATGAAGTAACGGTCCGATTGGAAGTTCGGTGTTGTTGTTGCATAATATTGTGCATACAGATCAGCAAAAAGATTCTGCGCCGTTTGATAAGTTCCCGCCGAATAAGACGCCTGTTGCTGCGCTCTGGCAAACAGATAAGGCAAATCCGTAGCACTGAGGGAAGTCAGGGCAATTTTGCTGGTGTTTATCTCTTCGAAATCGCCTGTGCAACTGTTTAATAAACTTCCTGTTGTGCCTGCCAGGAGACCAATAAATGACATCCGGACTATTTTTTTATATGGTATTTTCATCGTTGTCTAATTTTTTAACTGAACTATTTTTTACCGGATCAGAAGCTTAATTTTAGATTAACACCCAATGATCTTGTGGAAGGGAGCGAACCGTATTCGGAACCCTGATAATTTCCGGCCCCAAGATTCACATCAGGATCAAACGGCAACTTGCGTTTCGACAAACCTGGGATATCCATGATTACACTTCCGCGATACAGGAAAAACAGGTTTCGTGCGGTAAGGGAAAGGCGCATGTTTTTGATGAATGAATTAGGAGGTGTCGGAATGTTATAACCCAAAGTCGCTTCTCTTAAACGAAAATTCGTTGTTGAATAGGAAAAGAATTCTCCCCAGGTATAACGTCCCTGTGAAACTGTCTGCCAGAAATTTTCTGCATTTACAGCAGTCGTGTTCTCAGTCTCAGTAACCACACCAGCCGCATTTTGAACAACTGCCGGCAACACCCAGCCTCCATCACGGTACTCGGTTGTATACTCTGAAGTCCCATCGTATGCCAGGTTTCCATCGGTGCCTGAGGTCATTACTCCGCCCACACGTCCATCGATCAGAAAGCTCAAAATGAAGTTTTTGTAGCTGAACGTGTTGTTGAAACCAGCCGTAAATTTAGGGTTGAAGTTTCCAATTTTCTTGAACTCACTAACAACCGGAAGCCCTTTTTCATTGACTACAAATCTGCCGTTTGCATCGGTTTTCCAGCCATAAGCTTCAAGATCTCCATAAGACCCGCCTTCGGCAACGACTGCCGTTGTGGTACGGGTATTTCCTCCTAATGTCGCTTTTTTGATGTCTGGATGAAGCTCGATAATCTTGTTTATATTCCGGGCAAAATTTAAAGTAGCATCCCAGGTTAGCGATTTGCCTTTGAGCGGACTTGCCGAAAGTGTGAATTCAAACCCCTTGTTGTTGATCTTTCCTGCATTGACAAACTGCTCTGCGAATCCGGAAGCGGGAGCCAATGGGAGACGAAGCAACTGGTTGACGGTATTGCTGTTATAGTAAGTAAAGTCAACTCCAAGCAGACCTTTGAACAGCCGGAGATCCAATCCGAATTCAGTAGATGATGAAATTTCCGGTTTGAGGTTATCGGCCGGTCTTATGGTACTTCTTGAAATAAATCCGGCATTTCCGCCTTGCTGGTTAAAGTTGTAGGTTTGTGAAAGTCGGTAGGGGTCAGTGTCGTTTCCTACCTGCGCCCATGAGCCCCTCACTTTCGCGAAACTGATCCATTCCGGCAATTTCATCGCTTCTGACAATATGAAGTTTGCCCCAAAAGCTGAGTAGATATAGGAATGAGGAGCTGGCAGGGTCGAAGACCAGTCGTTGCGTACCGAAGCATCAAGTGTCAGGTAATCACGGAATGAGATCGAGGCAGTACCGAAAACATATTGCAGTTCTTTTTCGCTGTAATCGGTCATTCTGACCAGAGAGGATCCAAATGCCAGGTCATAACGATTCGGTATGGAAAGTGTGAATGAACCTGCGCCGACCTGAGAGAATTTCTGGTATGTCGAACCCGCACCGAAGTTGTAGGTCAATGCGAAATCTTTACCGATGTTATTATTTCCGGAAACAATCAGGTCCATGTTTCTTTCCAATTGCTCATTATTCCAGTCGTAGTATGAACCTCCGTTACCTGCAAACAAAAGTGTATTGTTAGCAAAACCGCGGTTGAAACGGTCTGCGTACCAGTCATAGCTGATCCGTCCCTGTATATTCAGCCAATCGGTGATCTGGTATTTTGCAGACCCGAGAGCGATCACACGATTTCTTTTTTCTGTTTCAAAAGTACGGTTGATCGTCCAGTATGGGTTCATATAAATCCCTGCCGAGCTCCCCCAGTACGTCGGTTTTCCGGCCTCGTTTTCAAAGTTTTTGTATTCGTTCAAATCGACACTTCTCGGAACTTTGTATAAGTTCATCATCACAGAGCTCTCTTCTCCTGATCTTGGTTTGTTTTCAATTTTTTGATTTACATAAGTGATCTTTGCATCAGTCGAAAACTTTTTCGTGATCTGCGTATTAATACGCAGATTCATGGTATGCCGCATCAAATCATTATTCGGGATTATACCCTGGTTAAAATTATTGGTATATGACATGTAGGTCTGCACCTTTTCGCTTCCGGCTGAAACGCCAAAAGAATTGTTAGCAGAGATTGCATCCCTGAAAAAGCTTTTAACATTGTCCGGGTAGGTCGTGGCAGGTGCTCCCCAGCTAAGCAATGAATTAGGTGTTGAAACACCTGCTCCGCCCTGGCCATAAGTATTCTGGAATTTCGGCAGCAAAAAAGGCGTTTCCACAGCAATTCCGGAATTGATATCCGCTGAAACCTTGCCAGCCTTACCTTTTTTAGTGGTGATCATAATGACACCGTTGGCAGCACGGCTACCATAAAGTGCAGATGCAGCCGCACCCTTTAATACGTTCATCGATTCTATATCGTCAGGATTAATATTTGAAGCTCCGTCACTTCCGTTTATTCCTCCAAAATCGCTGCTCACCTGGTTTCTTACGGTGTTATCTACCGGAACTCCATCAATGACGAATAACGCGTTATTATTTCCGGTGATTGAGCGGTTTCCACGCAGTACAACCCGTGTAGCCGAACCAGGTCCTGACGAACCCTGAGTAACTACGATACCGGCAACTTTCCCAGAGAGTGTATTAACAAAATTGGCATCCCGAACATCGGCAAGCTGTTTTCCGCTGATCTGTTGCGTTGCATAGGTCAGTGTTTTTGCATTACGTTCAATTCCCAAAGCGGTTACAACCACCTCTCCCAATTGTTTTACATCGTCCAGAAGAGTTACATTAATAACGGTTTGCCCATTTAACGTGATTTCCTGTGTTATATACCCAATGGAAGAAAAGATAAGAACGGCATTATCCTCGGTAACATTCAGCAGATATTTTCCCTCTGCATCAGTTGTGGTTCCAAGGGTTGATCCTTTTATCAAAATGTTCGCGCCTGGGATTCCGGAGCCTTGGGAGTCCTTAACAAAACCGGAAATTTCTTTAACTATTGCCTGACTGGTAGATGGCTGAGTTGAAGTTTTGGCCGATTTATTTTTAGTAACAGGTTTATCGTTGATAATGATGTTGTTATCAACTTGTACATAACCGAGTCCGGTGCCATCCAGAATCGTTTCCAGTACTTCTTTTACACTTTTATTTTCAAGTGCCACATTGATTTTTTTCTTCTTGTCTATTCGTTCAATGCTGGCAATAAATTTGTATTCACTTTTTTTCTCAATCGCAAGGAATACTTTCTGGAGCGTAGCTTCTTTGAGGTTTATAGAAATCCTGACTTCTTCTACTCCCTGAATTGAGCCGGCCAGAACGGCAAAAGAATGCTGAGTGATAAATAATAAAGCCATCACAAATGCAAAGGGTTTCCTGCGCCATAAATATGGCAGTTGGTGACGTAATAGTCTGTTCATACGCGCTTAATTGAAAGGTTAAAATGATTTAGGTGGTGGTAAATTCTTATATTTAAACTGTTTACTGGTGGTATAATTTGATATGAAAAATAATCATAACGACTTTTGCCAAAACGTTGTTATTTACAAACTCCGCCCCTGATTATCACCTGTTTTCCATCAATCGAATAACTGAACTGATTTGAGATACTCAACAATTTTAACACGTCATCGAGTGATGCATTTTCATTAAAACTTGCCATAAGCCTACACTGACCAAATTCTTTATTCGCCAATCGTATCTCAACGTCGAAACTATCTTCCAGCCTGGAAATGACTTCGGCGTAGGTATTGTTTTGAAAGACCAACAGGTTTTTTCTCCAATTTCCGATACTGGATGCGCTAACTATGTCTATAAACGTTTCACCTTTTTCTGTATTAATAACCAATTCTTGTCTTGGCATAAGCTGAGTAATACGGGTCGGGTTTCCCCTGGCAATTTCCTTACTCACTTCAACTTTTCCGGTTGCAACGGTTACAGAAGATATTTCATCAGTTTTATATGCTTTGACATTAAATGATGTCCCCAGAACCTTTGTCGATACTTTGTTACAACGAACTACGAAAGGGCTGCCTGCATCCGGAATTACTTCGAAAAAAGCTTCACCTTCCAGAAAGACTGTTCTTTCAATTTTATTAAACTGCGCAGGGAATATGAGCCTGCTATTTTTATTTAACCAAACCTTCGATCCATCGGGTAGCAAAAAGGTTAAAATCTGATCGTTGCCACTGACCTTTTGGATAGATACAATGGGTTGGATCTGTAAACCGACCATCTGCCTTCCTAGAAACAAATTAGCGAACCCGATCAAAAAGAGCACACTGGCTGCGATGAGCAAAGGAAATACCCTGTTGTATTGCTTCTTTTCCGCAAGCGTATCCTTACCAGATTCTTCCGTTTCAAATATGCGGGCATTCAATTTATCGATGCCTTCTTCCGGATTGAATTCTTCACGACAATCAAAATTCAACTGCTTTTGCCAGGCAGTTTCTATTTGTTGAAACAATATTTCATTGTCAATGTCTTCAAGCCACCATTCCATAGCGAGCTTTTCATCTTGACTACATTCGCCAGCTAAGTATTTGGCGATTAATGCCCATGGAATATGATCCGACATGAAATTTTATCCTTTCAAATATGAAGACAAATAAAAAATGGCGATACCCTCATCCTTTCAAAATATTTTTTATTCCTGATATGCTTTTTGCAGAGATTTCAACTGTTTAATGGCTTTACCCATTTGATTTTCTACTGTTTTAGAAGAGAGTGAAAGAATTTCAGCAATTTCGGTGTAAGTGAAACCCTCAAACCGGTTAAGCTGGAAAATAGCTTTACGTTTTTGAGGCAGAAAATTAATAAGGTTTGTCAGGCGTAGTTCAAGTTCATGGTACATAAAAACTTCCTCCGGGCCAGGGTTTTCTTCAACGAGATCATCGCTTAAATCTACCATGACCAGCTTTTCCTGTTTCATGTAGTTAATCGCAGTATGACGCGTAGCCATAAAAAGATACGATTTTAGATTTTTTTCAACGGCTATCGTTTCGCGTTTTTCCCATATCCGAAAAAAAACATCAGCAACGATCTCTTCAGCAAGGTCATTCCGACTGGTAAGGTAAGACGCAAATTTGCAGAGCGAGTTATAATATTTTTTAAAGAGAAAATCCAGAGCACGTTTATCCCCATTTTTAATGAGCGAAATTAAGAAGAGGTCATCTTGACGGGTAATCATAATGCGGTCGCTTAGGTTGAAATCGGACAATCTAACAATCTTTCTATTTCCAGGAGTGACTTGGTGTATATCAGCGTTTTATTCTTCTGACTGTTTAACTCGTCTATACGTTGATTCTTATATTTAATTTTGCATTTTTCATATTTTGAAAAATTAAAAAGTATTATTTGATAAAATTAAAAAACCAACTGTTAATTTATATATTTTTTAAAAAATATTCTTGCAATTGATGATGATTGACTAGATACACTCGCCTTCTGGTGCATTGAAATGTTGAACTTAAAATAAAAAAAAGTCCGGCTGAAAATCAACCGGACCTTTTTACTGCCTTCGAATTATTATTTTAAAAACAGTTGCTTCACGCAAACGGGAGTCGGTATACTGATTTCTTTTCCGGTATAAGTCAACATTCCAGTTTCACTATTTCTTTTAAAGAATACAACATTATTATTGTCACGGTTCGTAACGTAAACCAGTTCACCTTTCTCATCTACAAGAAAATTCCGAGGATGTTTTCCCTGTGTTTCAGGATATCCGACAGGTGTTAATTTGCCGGTTTTAGCATCAACCGCGTAAACGACAATGCTCTCATGACCCCGGTTTGATGCATACAAAAACTTGCCGTCCGGAGAAAAATGGATATCTGCTGCAAAGGTTTTTCCTGAAAAATCCGCTGGTACCATACTGACGCGTTCCAGGGGAATCAGTGCACCGGTATTTTTGACAATTTGGAAGGAATTGACAACAGAAGTTAATTCACATGCCGAATATCCAAAATTCCCGTTCGGGTGAATGGCAAAATGGCGTGGACCATCGCCTGTCTTTACCTCAGCATAAGGAACAGCTGCGGGAGTAAGTTTTCCGGTTTTCTGGTCGACCAGGTAAACCATTATTTTATCGATTCCCAGGTCGGACGCATATATAAATTTGCCATCTGCGGATGGAATAACCGAGTGCATATGTGGTTTCTGAGAGCCTGTTCCTTTGTCCTGAATAGCGTCTGCAAGCTCACCAATACTGCCGTCTTTATTCAAAAGATAAACAGTTAGTTGGCCACTGCCATAATTAGAAACATAGATGAACCGCCCTTTCGGATCTATGCTGACGTGACACGGGCCTTTCCCCACAGAAGATTTTTCGTTGATCAGCGTCAGTTTCGCAGTTTTCTGATCGATCTTATATGCAGAAATTGTGTGGTTGTCTTCATTCGCGGAATAGAGGAATTGCTTGTTAGGATGAAATTCTAAAAAGGAAGGACTGTTTTTGTTTGTAAAAATCTGCAATTCCTTGTAAGAAAAGTTACTTCGGTCAAATTCATAAACATATATTCCTTCGCCTTTTTGAGTATACGTTCCGACGTAAAGTATTTCCCTGGTTTTCGGAGTTTGTGCCAATGTCATCATTGCCGAAAGTAAACAAATTAAAGAAAATGTTATTTTTTTCATGTTGCTTATTCAAATACTAGAGTTCCAAATTTGTTGAATTCGTGAAAACTTCCGCCCGTTTTTTTCCAGGAATAATAGGCAGTTTCGGAATCATAATCTATTCTGTAAAAATTTCCTCTCCATTTGGTGCCCGATTTTGGAGGAGACTGAACAATCGGATTCATCAGCGTGTATGGAATAAAAAACTCAGCTTTCCAGCCTTCAACCGAAGCCATGCTTTTCTTCTGTCCACCTTGTGCGCTGGTTTCATGCTGAACCCGGTTTGTTTCATTATAAAACCAAGGCTTCCAACCCTGCATTTTTCCATTCAAATTCGGTACAAGGATTGCAAGTTCATAATTGAGCGGTGATATTTCATATTCCAGATAAATAGGTTCGGAGGTATCAGGCCATAGAAAAACCTCTACTACATCTTCTTTGAACAAAGTGCCAAAATCCTCCATAATCGTGGAAGTAAGTTTTTTATCAGTACAGTCGAAAAGGAAGTAAACGCCTTTGTCGGAGTAAAGCATTTTTACTTTTGTCGGGAATGCTTTTCCGGGTATCGATTGTTTTGGACCAGTTTGAACATGCAGGTCAACCCAATTTGTCGCCGACCAGTTTTTGGCATTTCCTTCACCGTTGACTTTAAAGTCGCTGGTTTTTTTGATAATAAGCGTAGAATCCTGCGCTGTTGCGGAAAAATTATTCAGGAAAACAGTCCCGGCCAGCATAAACAGGGAAGCAATTTTTTTTAACATTTTGAACGGTTTTAGGAATAAGGAAAATACAATCTTACCTGACGTTTAAAGTATGGATCGATTGCGGGAATTTGATTTAGTCATAGCAATTTCATTACGTTTTGAGAGATTACCAAATGATAGTGAAAATGCAAAAATCAAAATCTGACGTTTTCGCTGCGCGTATGTTCTACAAGAACGGAAAAATCTCTACACAAAAATTGTATGTCCGGCAGGTATATAATCAGGAACGATTATTTAAAAACCATCTCTAAATAAGTTTAGTAATCAACATCTTAAACTGAAAATATCATGATTAGCAAGAGAAAAGAGCCAGATGTGTTGACCAGAAGTAAGCCAATTTTAGACGCGCCAATCTTCCCTGATTACCCGACGAATACACCCGAAGGCCGGTCACCAAAAGACGATCCTGATTTGTTGAGAAAATCTGATGAGGATGATGATGTCACCGTAACGAATGAATTCGGAGATGAGGATACAGATCATCCGGATGAGGAGAAAGTGAACTAATCCAGACCATATATTTTTGAAATATTAAAGCTTAGTGAGGAGCCTTCCAAGAAATTGGAGGGCTTTTTTGTTTTGGGTATGAGTATCGAAAGGGATTTTGTTGCTTATGCTCCTAATTCCTGCCAACGGCAATCCATTTCAGTTTTAAAATTTACTCATCATTTTCTGACCAATGTCTAAGCCTGACGACAATGTCACACAAAGCATCACCAAGGTGATCGCTGCCTCCTCTCTGGGAACATTAATTGAATGGTACGATTTCTATATATTTGGCAGCCTTGCTGTTATCATCGGGAACCAGTTATTTCCGAGTGACGCTGGTGCCTCGGCGTTGATTAATACCCTTGCAATTTTTGCGGCCGGTTTCATTGTCAGACCTTTCGGTGCATTGGTTTTTGGCAGACTTGGAGATTTGATCGGCAGAAAATATACCTTTCTATTGACGTTGGTTTTGATGGGAGGTTCTACGTTTTTGATCGGACTTATTCCTTCTTATTCCAGCATCGGTTATGCCGCGCCTATCCTGGTTTTAATCCTTCGTCTGGTGCAGGGTTTGGCACTTGGCGGCGAGTATGGAGGAGCTGCAACTTATGTGGCAGAACATGCTCCTCCGGGCAGGCGTGGATTCTTTACCAGCTGGATACAGACAACCGCGACACTTGGACTATTCCTTTCTCTTGGCGTGATCGTAGGAACAAAAAATATTCTTGGCGCAGAGGTTTTTGCAGATTGGGGATGGCGGATTCCTTTCCTGCTTTCGATTTTGTTGGTCGGTGTGTCGATCTATATACGGATGAAAATGCATGAGTCTCCCGTGTTCACAAAATTGAAATCCGAAGGTAAAATTTCTGCCAATCCATTAAAAGAAAGCTTTCAGAAAAAAGCGAATTTTAAGATGGTATTACTTGCACTTTTTGGCGCGACAATGGGGCAGGGGGTGATCTGGTATACGGGTCAGTTCTACGCGCAGTCTTTTTTAGAAAATACTTGTAAACTGGATTTTAACGAATCCAGGTATATACTTTTATGGGCGATTTTATTCGCAACGCCGTTTTTCGTTGTGTTCGGTTCATGGAGTGATAAAGTTGGGCGGAAATGGATTATGCTTTCAGGCATGTTGCTCGGAATCATTTTTTATCGGCCGATTTATCAATATTTTATCGATGCGACCAATGTTAAGGAGTTCCAAAAGACCGAGTTATTGTCAACTTCTGAACCCGTTGTTACCAGCAAATTTATTGCAGAGACGGCTGATTCTGTTTTCACCTCTACGGTTGTAAAAACACTCAAAAGCGGAGGTGCTTTTAAAGAAGTAACAGTTGAAACGGTTCATGCCGACAAAACCCGCAACGAAGAAGAACCTAAAATCTCCTACGCTGACGTTACACTATCTTCAACTACTTATTGGATTATTATTGGATTGGTGTTTTTTCAGGTATTGCTCGTAACCATGGTTTACGGCCCGATTGCCGCATTTCTGGTCGAGTTATTTCCAACACAAATACGCTATACATCGATGTCTCTTCCGTACCACATAGGTAATGGCGTCTTTGGAGGACTGGTACCTTTTATCGCGACATTGGTGGCATCTTTTCAAGGATCCACGCCGCTTTCAGGTCTGTGGTATCCGATCGGAATTGCTGCCCTTTCCTTTGTAATCGGAGCGGTTTACATCAATAACAAAGGCGACCAGGAGGTCGTGGATTAGGGAGTAACTACTTTGCTTTAAAGTTTAAATCTGAAATTACAGACATAGAAAATATGAACGCATTAAAAAGAATTTTAGGTATTGTTTGGATCGTGCTCGGACCAACTTTGATTTTATTTCTTGTTATGCAGGCGTTAGAAAAAATTAATGCCGCAGCCGAAGGAATTGCGCGAACCAATACGACCTTGCAGTGGTCAATTATCATTATTATCTTCATTCCAATTTGCGCAGGATTGGTGATTTTTGGGTACTACGGTGTAAAGGGAGAATACGACAGATTGCCTCAAAGTTCGGAGGATCTTTAAATGAAATACTGATAAAATGGCAATTTAACCCCTGGCAAATACGGCGGCAAAAGTAAAAACTTCTTCTTTTTAATTCAGGTTTGTTATATTTATTGTAAAAGTAAATATTGTCGAAAAGACCCTCGGGTTCACGACTGATCAACAAACCTGAAACATGAAAGATGAAGTTTTTATTCTTGCTGCGGCCCGCACGCCGATTGGTAGCTTTGGCGGCACACTATCCACAACCCACGCGGCTAAACTTGGTGCTGTTGCGATAAAGGGCGCAGTTGAAAAATCTAAAATAGATCCTGAATCAATTCAGGAAGTGTATATGGGGAATGTAATTTCTGCAAACCTCGGACAGGCGCCTGCGCGTCAGGCGGCGATTTTCGCCAATCTATCTCCTAATGTTATTTGTACTACGGTTAACAAAGTTTGTGCTTCCGGTATGAAAGCAATCGTTCTGGGCGCGCAGGCTATTCAGCTTGGTGACGCGGATGTCGTGGTTGCCGGTGGAATGGAGAATATGTCTCAAATTCCATATTATTTACCAAAGGCCAGAAACGGTTATGGATATGGAAATGGTGAAATTGTGGATGGGTTAACTAAAGACGGTTTGAGCGACGCATACGATCAAAATGCGATGGGGCTTTGCGGAGATAGAACTGCTTCGAAGTACGAGATTTTACGTGTGCAGCAGGATGAATTCGCAATCAGTTCCTACAAGCGAAGTGCTGTTTCGAGCGAAAAGGGTTATTTCAAAAATGAGATTGTTCCCGTTGAAATAATTTCTCCCAAAGGCGGTGTATCAACCTTTATGGAAGATGATGAAGAATTCAAAAGAGTGAAATTTGATAAAATTCCTTCCCTGAAACCAGTGTTTTCTTCTGACGGAACAGTTACAGCGGCAAATGCTTCGACCATTAATGATGGGGCTGCGGCCCTTGTTCTTGCCGGCGCAGAGATTGTTGCAAAGCAAGGTTTGAAGCCAATTGCTAGGATTGTTGCTTATGCAGACGCGGAACAAGATCCTGCCTGGTTTACAACGACGCCCGTTTTAGCAACGAATAAGGTGTTGAAAAAGGCAGGTTTGGAATTATCTGATATAGACTATTTTGAGGTCAACGAAGCATTTGCTGTCGTTGCGCTTTACTATATCAAAGAACTTGGGCTGGATCTGGACAAAGTAAATGTTTTCGGCGGGGCTGTTTCATTGGGACATCCGCTTGGCGCTTCCGGTGCGAGAATAGTCACAACTTTGCTTTCTGTTTTAGAACAAAAAAATGGAAGGTATGGTCTTGCTGCGATCTGTAACGGAGGGGGAGGAGCTTCTGCGATTATCGTGGAAAGGATATAACAGATTTTCAGATTCGTATCAAACTTAAAAACCTCAAAACGGTGGATTTTTTAAAATCATCATTTTGAGGTTTTTATATATTGTTAGTCTAAACATCTATCGGATCAAAACTTTTAAACGGTTGTAGAAGCCAGTGCTCTTAAAGGTGAAAGTTTTATGCAGGATATAATTGCTGATGAAACTGAAACCCATCCCAACGATATAACAGGCCATTTCATTTACATTCACATACTTTTTTGACCAGGGTAACAGGAAGTTATGCTGGTCAAAATAATTGTCGGAGATGTAATAGGCACCGGTGGAAAATATATAGGTTACAAATCCTGAAAACACAGCAACCATCAGAAATTTTACCATTTCTCTTCTGGTCTGGTTGGTCTTTCTGGCATTAAAAGCGAATAACTTTGTTAATGCAAAACCTACCACAAACGATGCTGCATAAGCAGGTAAAATGGATTCCTGGAATGTCAGGCCAAACCAATCTTTGAATAAACTACTGCAGAGCAATTGAACAACTGCCCCTGTCCCGGCTACAAGAAAATACGCTATTAAGTCTTTGGAATTAAAGATTTTACTCTTTGTCTTATCAACCACCGGGCAAATTTTTAGTTTGTAATTAAGGAAATTTAGGTCAATATTAGAAATAAATTGATCCTGAAACAAAGGCGGGGACATATTTTGATTAAAAGGAAACAATCAATACTTCATCTGTACCAGAAATATATGTTACTAAAATTTAACTTAATCGTCTAAGAAAATATGCTATCCGACGAAGCTCTGGCGCGGTTTTAATCCAATATCGATATGCCCGCTTTGCTTCAAAATAGAATTGTGAGTAACCCATTTTTAATATAATTCAAACACGTTTATGAAAAGATTACTTTTACTCTTCGCTTTTATTTTCACTTTTTCAATCGCCAATGCCCAGCCGGAAAAATGGGCGCTTGGCTTCAAATTAGGAGAACCAGTTGGTGTGGTGCTTCGAAAATACGGTGACAGAAATGCCCTTGATATTACCGTTGGAACCTATACAGGGTTGTTAAAAAGCACTAATGCGTACAGAGAAGGTAAATATTCCGATATCGGATTTATGGTTAATGGTACCTATTTGTGGTTGGTCCCGATGTTCAATGACAGAATGCAAGCTTATGGAGGAGTTGGTGTGCAAATCAATTCCCGAAGATACTTTCCGGATATTAATTCCAACGTTCATACAAACAATATTTCAACAGGCCCATCCTTTACCGGCGGTTTGGAATTTTTCTTTGCACAAAAGCCGACATCATTTTTTATAGAGGGCGGTGGGTATATCGAATTACTTCCAAAAGTATTTTACTTTAATCCAAACCTTAATATTGGGTTAAGACATAATTTTTAATCCCTATCACGATGCAACGGATATTTACTTTTATCTTCCTGATTTTAGCTGCCTTGCTGAATTTTTCCTGTGCGAATTTAAAAAGCAGTTTAAGCAAATCAGATTCTTCTGCTTCTCGGGACTATTCCAGTCGGACGACTTATGCAAGTTATCCCAGAGATTCTGCCACTGTTGCGAAAACATCTACGTCCTATGACACAAGGAAAACGGATGAAAGGAACTTAAATGCTGAAATCAAAAATGAGAGCAGAGAAATCGGAACGCCAGCGATGGATCAAAATTTGTTGACTCAATATTCAGAAATGGACAAGGTCGCCGATCGGATTCTATATGAGCTTGAAATAAATGAAAGGCAAAAAGTAAGTTTACTGGATCGTTTCAAGTCTGCATCATCCAATGAGAGAGAAAATATAAGTCAGGAATTAAATAAGCTTGATGCAAACCAGTTAACGTTATACAAAGCTTATGTTCATGTTTATAAAGACGGAAAATCTAACTGGCCCGCTGTTCGAAAAAGCGTTGAGGATACGCTTTTAGGCCTTCGGGGAATCGGAAATAAATAAAAAAACGGCTGCTTCATATTTAATAGAGGCAGCCATTTTCTTTTACCAGTTTGCTCCTTTGGTACTGGTTTTAATCCTGCACAAATATCCGTCGACTGTCATGTAGAGCGTCGAGCCGTCGTTTCCCCATGCACAGTTTGATGCAATTTCAAGCGTTTCTATTTTGCCTAATAATTTCCCTTCCGGTGAAATAATTAAGATCCCGCCAGGTCCGGAAGTCCAGATATTACCTTCAATGTCCAGTTTTAATCCATCAGGTAATCCCAGGAGACCGGTTTTGCTCATCGGAGTCGCATCGTAGAAAAGTTTTCCTTTGCCAACCGAACCATCTGCCAGAAGCGGATATGACATCAGAATTGCCCTTTCAGGATCTGACTGGCTGACATAAAGTGTTTTTCCGTCGGGTGAAAAAGCAAGTCCGTTGGGTCTGGACAAGTCATTTATAACCATCCTTGTTTCGCCTTTAGGGGTGATCTGGTATACGCCGAAATAGGGAATTTCCCTGGTCGGGTCCTTTTCGTGTTTAGCCAAACCGTACGGAGGGTCTGTGAAATAGTAACTTCCATTACTGATATGTTCAACGATATCGTTGGGACTGTTAAAACGTTTTCCCTCGAAATTATCTGAAAGTGTTATTTTTCCGCCGTTTAATAAAGGCATCGCAGAAATTCTTCTGTCGCCGTGTTCACAGGAAATCAGTCTTCCTTTTTTATCGATGATCAGCCCGTTACTTCTGGGTTCATTACTGTATGCACCCATTCCTGTATATCCGGAGGGTTTTAAAAAAACAGAAAGTTCATTTTTCTCGTCCCATTTATAAACCGTGTTTTTTGGTACATCAGAAAATAACAAATAACCACCGTCTTTTACCCAAACCGGCCCTTCGCACCAGTCGAATCCCATAGCCAAAACTTCCAGTTTGGAATCTTTGGGTAAAAGTTTTTCAAATTTGGGGTCGCTGTAAGCAACTTTTCCCAAAGTCGGATAGGCTTTCTGCGAATAGACTGAAACGGATATGGCCAGCAGCAGACTGGATAATAGAAAATATTTTTTCATGGACGGGAAAGATCTGTTGTAAGATACTAATCCAATATAAAGAAGCTTATGTGGGCATTACTACTGCTAACCGGTTTTATTCAGCAAAAGGAGCGGGTGATTTTGCCAAAATTATACTGCAAAACGGAGCCAACTCCACGCTATCGTCGATTTCAGTGACAAGGTTGTTGGTTGAAAAAAGTACATTCCTGAAATCTCTCTTGCTTTCCGGAAGTTCAATATTTTTCGGGTGTTCATTCAGGTTGTGAATAACCAGAACCGGATCAGTTTCATGCGTGCGGACAAAGGCAATAATCTCATTGTCCAGCGATTTCACTGCTTCAAGGTTTGGGTTGATAATCTGGGCCAGTGCCGGCGTCGCTTTTCGGACAGTGATTAATTTCTTGTAATGATTGAATATTGAATTCGAATCATCTTTTTGTTTTGATAACGGCGCAAAGTTCTTCAAAGTAGAAAATTCAGCTTGAAGCCAGTTTGTTTTATCCGGGTCATTTTCTTGCTCGGACCATAAAAACGGTTCCCGGATGTACGGATCTGGTTTTGTTCCTAACATACCAATTTCCTCTCCATAATAAATATAAGGCTGCCCGGGCAAGGTCAGCAGCAGACAAGCAGCCAGTTTTATTTTTTCATGATGATTGGCTACCACACTACCAATTCTATCCTGATCGTGATTGGTCAGCATAGTGGCATCAACAAAATTGGGATTATGAGGCCGGAATTGTTCATAGCTGTTAAGGAGTTGCTGAACAATATTTTCATCTCTGCCCTGGATCACAATCCGCTGCAATGCGAAACTGAGGTCAAAATGAAATGTGGCATTCAGGTTTTCGAGATATGGAGCAACCTCCCAGGTTTCTGCCCAAACTTCGGCGACGGTAAATGTGCCCGGTTTTATTTTCTGAACCACTTCATTGAAAAACTTCCAAAAATCATGATTTTTCTCTTTTTCCCAAATCGGATAAATATGCCTCGCTGCATCCAGTCTGAAACCATCAATTCCGACTTCTTTCAGCCAAAATGTTATTATTTTTTCCAATTCCGATTTTAGGGCTTCGGAGCTGTAATTAAGGTCGGGCATACCTTTCCAGAAAAGACCATAATATTTTTCAGGATCGCCTTCAACAATGTGCCATGGGTAAACCTCATCCGAATCATCGGAGGTCTGCCTTTCTGCAATGCCCAATTCTTCAATTTTCTGAGGGGATAACCACCAGTAAAAATTACGGTAGGGATTTGATGTTCCCTTGCTCGCCTCCACAAACCATGGATGGTAGGTGCTGCTGTGGTTCACGATCAGGTCAAGATAGATAACAATATTTCGTTTTCGCGCTTCGGATAACAATCTCTTGAAATCTTCCATCGTCCCAAATTCCGGCTCGATACCGAAGTAATCAATGGGATCATATTTGTGATAACTCGGTGACGGATGGATCGGCGTCAGCCAAATTCCTTCGATTCCCAGCTCTGCCAGATAATCCAGTTTTGAGATTATTCCATTCAGATCACCTATGCCGTCACCGTTCGAATCGCAAAACGAGCGAACGAATATTTCGTAACAGACACGGGGAATGAATTTTGGAAGGGCTGGTTGCATCAGATTTACAGAATAATAAAAGGCTTTAAAAGCTGGTAGACGTGATGAACGGGCAACCCCATAATCGTATAAAACGACCCTTCGATCTGTTCGATACCTACCATGCCGATCCATTCCTGGATACCATAACCGCCAGCCTTGTCGAACGGCTTATAACGTTCAATGTAATGCTTTATTTCTCTTTTTTCAAGTAAACGGAAAGTCACTTTTGCAGTGTCGGAAACGGTGTAGATACTGTCTTCCGACAATAAACTTACTGCGGTGATGACTTCGTGAGTTGTTCCCGACAGCATATTCAGCATGTAAAATGCTTCATCGTAATCTTTTGGTTTGTTAAGAATGATATCATCAATGATCACAACCGTGTCCGCTGTCAATACCAGTTTATCCGGATGTAACGCACGGAACATCTCCGCTTTTTGGCTAGATATATAACCAGCAACTTCACCGGTTGGCATATTTTCAGGAAAACTTTCGTCAGTCGGGATAACTTCTACCGAAAAAGCAAATCCTGTTTCTTGTAATAACTGTTTTCTGCGGGGAGAATTTGAAGCGAGAATTAATGGCCTCGATAATTGAAACATAAAATATTTAATAAAAGAACTCGAATTAACTGTTTGATAATAAAGGTATTATTTAGCGCATCAAACGATTTGTAAAAATTATTTTATTTATTTTTTACAAACCGGAACTTAACTTGCTTGAATAGATGTTTCGACATTATATGTATATACATGGTATTACATGAAATGAAATAAGCTATGTCAATTGAAACCGATATAAAACAAAAAAAATTTCGAAGTCCCTATCAGCGACTTGGCCTGAATCTGGTTTATACCAGCAACTGGATCCAATATCAGCAGATGGATATCTTTCGGGAGCATGATATCACTTCTCAGCAATTTAACGTTTTGCGCATCTTACGCGGGCAGCATCCAAGCCCGATCAAAGTTAGTGATATTGCTGAGCGCATGCTTGACAAAAATTCAAATACTTCCCGTTTGATAGACAAATTGCTGGTTAAAAAACTGGTAGACCGGAAATCATGTCCAAACGACCGTCGCGCCGTTGATGTGGTTATCACTGAAACCGGGCTTGAACTTTTGAAAAATCTGGATCCTGAGATTGAAGCATGGGAAAAAAATCTGGCCAGAATAACACCGGAAGAGGCTGATCTGATCAGTTCATTACTGGATAAATTACGTAATTCTTAAAACAACAATAAAACAATAACAATCAATTTAATTTTAATCATGACTACAATGAATTCTTTAAAATCGTTTGCTGCTTCTGTTGCAGTTTCTTTGTTTGCATTTACTGCTGTTAACGCTGCTGACGGAAAAGTGAAAGCTACAAATCTTAAAGTGGATGCTTCTAAAAGTGAATTAGTTTGGACAGGTAAAAAAGTAACTGGCGAGCATACTGGTAAAATTGCGTTGAAAGAAGGTACTGTTACTATGGACGGTGCAAAATTGACAGGTGGTAAATTCGTTGCTGACCTTACCAGCATTACCAATACAGACCTTACGGATAAAGAATATAACGGAAAATTGATCGGTCACTTGAAATCTGAGGATTTCTTCGGTGTTGAAAAACACCCAACTGCTACTTTCGTAGTTACAAAAGCGGTTGCAAAATCTGCTGGTACTTATGACGTAACTGGTAACCTTACAATTAAAGGAATTACAAAACCTGTAACGTTCCCTGTAACTGTAAAACCAACTGCGAAAGGTGCTGATGTAACTGGTAAACTGGTTGTTGACCGTTCGAAATACGACATCAAATACAACTCGAAATCTTTCTTTGACGCTGCTGCCCTTGGCGACAAAATGATCAATGACGATTTCACAATCGACGTTAAATTGGTTGCAGTTAAATAATTGCTGTCAACAAGAAATTAGAATAACCCTCTTTTTGAAAGCCTGCCGACAAATTTGTCTGGCAGGCTTTTCTTGTTTGTTTAATATTATATCAATTCCATTCGCGGTAAAAAGGAAAATCATCCAGAAATTTTATCGATCCTTCCTGTGTCTTGAAACAATAATGGCTCATGCCGTTTGTGACAGCCAGGTACGTCGGCTGCAATGTAAAGTTATAGCGGCTGATCTGGGCAAAAGTGGTCTCCGTAACAGGAATGAAAGGCGCTTTACATTCTACTAAAAGGAAAGGCAAGCTTTCTTTTGATAAGATCATAATATCAGTCCTTTTCGCCAGCGTGTGATAACGCATACCTGTTTCAACTGCAAAAAGTGACTTTGGGTATCCGTAATGGTTTATTAACAAATGAATAAAATGTTGACGAACCCATTCTTCAGGCGTTAGGGATACAAATTTTCTTCGTATAATGTCAAAAATATGTGGTTTGCCGTTCACTTCTTTAACTTTATATTCGAAAACGGGCAGATTTAATGATTCCATAAGCGAAGATACTCATCACATCCACCTAAGCCAACAGACATAACAAAATGATGACTACAAAAGAACAAATCGTAGAAAACTGGCTTCCGCGTTATACGGGTACAGCCGTGGAAGACTTTGGAAGTTATATTTTACTTACCAATTTTTTTAATTACGTAACCATGTTCGCCGAGAAATTCGGGGTGGAAGTAAAGGGACATGGAAGGGCGATGCAAACGGCTACGGCCAACGATATTACCATTATTAATTTTGGTATGGGGAGTCCGATGGCAGCAACTGTGATGGATTTGTTGTCAGCGATCAGTCCAAAAGCCGTTCTGTTTCTTGGGAAGTGCGGAGGACTGAAAAAAACGCAGGTCGGTGATCTAATTCTTCCGATTGCGGCAATTCGCGGAGAAGGAACCAGTGACGATTACATGCCAAGCGAAATTCCGGCGCTGCCGTCATTCCGTCTTCAAAGTACAGTTTCGGCCAGTATTGCTAAACACAATATGGATTATTGGACCGGAACAGTTTATACTACGAACCGTAGAATCTGGGAGCACGACGATACTTTTAAAGAATATCTGAGAGAAATCCGCGCTATGGCCATTGATATGGAGACCGCCACGATTTTTATAGTTGGGTTTGCAAACTCCATTCCACATGGTGCCTTACTGCTCGTTTCAGATAATCCTATGGTTCCGGAAGGTGTGAAAACAGAGGAAAGCGATAAAAAAGTAACTGCGGATTATGTCAAGGCCCACCTTGAAATTGGTATCGAGGCATTAACAGAGCTTGCGAGATCAGGTGAATCCGTGAAACATTTACGGTTTGAATAAAAGCGTTTGTTTATTTCTTATGACCGGAAATTTTCGTGTTATCCAGAATTACCAAAACCCAATCAGTTCCCGGCCCAGCGGCATAAGGCTTAAACTCAGATGTCTGATCTCCTTTGACCTCTCCGATTTTAATTCTTGTTTCGTCTCTTGGATTAAACCAATAGGCGTAAAATGAATTTCCGGAAAGCTTGGTCATATCAATTTTAAACGAACGGCCGTAGGGAGTATAGGCGATCAAAAAATCTTTATTTTTAGAAACCGCAGCAATCTGAAAACCCGCATCTTCCGGGTTTTCATTTTTAATGACCGACTGATCAGGTACAAGATTTTGCCAGGGAAATGACTTGAAAAAATTCTTCATATATCCCATTTGATATGCTCCCGGAAGATCCATCGCAGTTTTCCAGTTTGTCCGGGCAGCCGAGACTGGAGCATTCCGGTCATCGTTAAAGAATTGCCAGATATCATGGCATCCGTAGGTGTGTCCGCAAGCCCCGGAAAGTACAGCCCAATAGGCTGCCTGCCTCGTGTCAAAGTCATTGAAATAACCCAGTTCCGGTTTCCAGTTTATCGGATGGTCTTCATACCGGGGCTCGCCGTCCAGTGTGGGTTTAATTGGGGCTAAATTATAATCATTGCGGATCATCTGGTAGTTTTTGATATCCTTGCCGCCATGCCCGGATTGGAACATATTGAGATTCAACCAACTTTCCTGATGAAAGTATTTTGATGAAAAATCCGCACCCATTGGATGATAAGTGATAAGCTGCTCGTTCCCAACAACACTTTTTATACCTGCTGCCATTGCCTGGATAATCGCCGTATGTTTTTCACTTTCAGGACTTCTGTCACCCCCTAAAATCCAGATTATATTTTTGGCTTTAAATTTTTTTGCAAGATATACTCCGTAAATTCTTGCGTTTTCGGGAGTGAAGATTTCAGGGCCAATTCCCCATTTTTTATTAAACTTATCCCCCCAGGTCGGTAAAAGTCCAACATACATTTGAAGGCTGTTTGCCTTGTCTATCACGCTCCCAACATGTTTGAAATATAATTCATTGGGTTTTGTGGGATCGTTATTGATAAGCGGCAATTGTTTTTGCTGATCCGGTTGGTTTAATCCGTCAAATTCTGCCAATAGGACACATTGGATAACATTGTAGCCCTTGTGCGCCCGGTTTTTGAGATACATTTCGGCTTCCGCAAAATCCAGTCGGTGAAACAATTCCCACGCGGTATCGCCCAACCAGAAAAAGGGTGTTCCGTCTTCCTGTAAGATATGTCTGCTATCCTTTGGAATAAGTAGTTTTTGAAGCTTTGCAGTATTTGCCGGAGTTTTCTGGGCAAAATCTGGAAACCCGATTTGAAGGCAAAAAATGAAAAAAATAAATTTCTTCGTCATATTTGTTTCGTTCAGGTTGTGTTTGAAAAAGTGATATTCTGATATAGAGCTGTTAAACAGTATCACATAAACTATAAAGAAACTACTGTTGTTCTGTTACTCTGAATGTGTTGATATTTATTGTTGCTTAATAACTGTTAAGCGGAAGATGTTTTGGAAAGTGATTAAATTGAATTTGTAAAATGGAGAATGCATCGTTATACGACAGGATTGGAGGCGAAGAAACTTTAAGAGCATTAACGGACAGCTTTTATGATTTTGTCTTTGAACATGAATTGATTGCACGACTTTTCAAGAGCGACAAAGACGAAATAAAAGAAAAACAACGGCTTTTTCTTACCCAATTTTTGGGTGGTCCGGGCTTATATTCTGAGGTTTACGGTCACCCGAGACTACGTGCCCGCCATATTCCTCATCCGATCGGTGAAGAAGATGCAATTGCCTGGCTGACTTGCATGGACAAGGCCATTTCGACTTTGCCAATAAGTGATGATCTTAAAAAGGAGCTGTTTAGCCGCTTTCCTCAGTCGGCCATGTTCATGGTAAATAGCTGATTTTTACGGTATTTAGCTGTTTTTTTAACCTTAATTTTGGAAATTAAGGTTTTGTTGATTTATTTAACTCATTGATAATAAGATTATTATTGAAATTGTTAGTAATATTTGTTACAATTATTATTAACAATATTTACTATTTCAATAATTTTTAGACTATTTTTGATCTAAAATTATCCTCCTTCAATCTATATAATTCTTGAAAACGTATATATTTCATATACGTGGTCTACCCATCCTACGAATACTTTCTCACAAGTAAATCTTCTCTATTAAGATGAATAGTGTTGTTGAATTTTTTTTACGCAGCTTAGTGGCAGTCGTCTGGTTAGCAGCATTGGTGATTACCACAATCTTGCTTGCTCCTGTGCATCTTATCGTGATGATCGCCTCCTCGGTGTTTCAGAAAACGAATGTCCAGTCGCAATGGGTGTGGTGAAAGCCTGGTAGCTTCTCATTGTTACAAATTAAGTGAATCAGTAAAGATCGTGGTCTAGAAAAACTGACCAAATTCAGAATCTATTTGGAAATATTTAACACCATAAGCTTGCATTTTTTTGCAGTCTGATTTGGCCTGTTGATACATATCCGCCTGGTTTTTGTAATGATATTTATTCATGGCAGCAACGACCATTATTTTTTCATTTTCTGCCCAAACGACATCTTCCCGGAATAAGTTGGCCGGGCGATCAAACAGGAAATAATGATCAGGACTATAATCCTTCCTCTTTTTATTTTCTTCCAGCTGCTTCCGCGTGCAGCTTAATTTGACTTTTCCGGTAAAAAACTCAGTCGATTCTTCTGTTCCGATCATGAGTGCATTTTTACGTAGATCATATTTGTCAAGCAACGCAATAAGCTGGTTGAAAAGCGTGATATCCAGACCTTCAATTTTATTGTCTAGCATTACTTCTAATTTGTTGGATTGACAAAAACTGAAAATATCCTCCAATTTTAACGGAACATTCTGATCAACTTTACTCGATAACTTTTTAATTTCTGACCAGTTCGTTTCCGTGACCTTTCCAGGGAAATTATAGTATCGCGAAAAATTAGCGTCATGATTTGTAAGTAAAATTCCATCTTTGCTTCTACGCATGTCAATCTCAACCATGGTATATCCTGCTGCGGCCGCCTTTTTCAGTGCCGGGAGTCCATTTTCGGTGTAAGTGGTGTCAACAATCCCTCCACGATGGGCGATAAGTTTCCAATCGGATTGTCCCAGACAAACAGAGAGCTGGAAAATGAAGCTGAGTAAAAATAGCGTTGTTTTAGATGACATTATTGCAAACAATTATAATGATCAGGATGCGACTGGATGTTGAAGTTAGCGATTCAATGCTTATTTCCCGTTGCGTTTTTTGTTAAAATTGTATCAATTTTAGTACATAATGGCGACCAATTTGATAATGAACGGATAACAGATTATTGTTTGGTTAAGTCTAAACTAAATGTAAAGAACAAGAATTTCTTACCTTTGCGGGATGAATTTCAAAGAGCAGCTTACAAATTATCCGATACTGGAAATAGTGGCCCGGGCTTCGGCAGAGCTGGGTGTTGAAGCCTATATTATTGGCGGATTCGTCCGCGACCTGATACTGAAAAGACCAAGTAAAGATATTGATATCGTTTCAATTGGAAGTGGAATTGAGCTGGCAGAGCTTGTTGCCCAGCAACTTGGCCCCGATGTTCACGTAAATATATTTAAAACATTTGGAACAGCACAAATCCGTCAGGGCGATCTGGAAGTGGAGTTTGTAGGAGCCAGAAGAGAATCTTACAGCCCTGATTCGAGGAAACCGGCTGTTGAGGACGGCACGCTTCAGGACGATCAGAATCGTCGGGATTTTACGATCAATGCGATGGGTATAAGCCTGAGCCGGAACAACTTTGGCGACCTTATCGATCCTTTTGAGGGAATGCGGGACCTGCGAAAAAAAATAATTCGTACGCCTCTCGAGCCTGGAATTACATTTTCTGATGATCCTTTGCGAATGATGCGCGCGATTCGTTTCGCATCACAACTTAACTTTGATATTGAGCCGGATACGTTCGATGCAATCATCGGTATGAAAGACCGGATCAGTATCGTTTCGATGGAAAGGATTTCGGATGAGCTTAATAAAATTATTCTATCCCCAACGCCTTCTTACGGTTTCAAACTGCTTTTCCACGCAGGACTTCTTCAAATCATTTTTCCTGAAATGATTGAATTGTTAGGCGTTGAAACCATTGACGGCAAAGGACATAAGGATAATTTTTACCATACCCTTCAGGTGCTTGATAATGTCAGCCAGAACACCGATGACCTTTGGCTTCGCTGGGCGGCTATTTTACATGATATCGCGAAACCTGCCACCAAACGTTTTGACAAAAAAGCAGGCTGGACTTTTCATAACCATGAAGAAATCGGGGCTCGTATGGTTCCGGTTATTTTTCGCAGGATGAAACTTCCGCAGAATGAAAAAATGCGTTTTGTGAAAAAACTGGTGCGGCTGCATTTACGCCCGATTGTCTTGTCAAAAGAAGAAATTACGGATTCGGCCATGCGTAGATTATTGGTTGAAGCAGGAGAAGATATTGAAGCGTTGATGAAACTGTGCCGGGCCGACATCACGTCCAAAAATCCGGATAAGGTCAAGCGTTTTCTTCATAATTTTGATATTGTTGAGCAAAAACTCAAAGACCTTGAAGAACGCGACAAACTTCGGAGTTTCCAACCGGTGATTTCCGGAGAAATTATCATAGAAACTTTCGGTTTAAAACCTTCCCGCGAGGTCGGGATTATGAAGGAACTTATTCGTGAAGCGATTTTGGAAGGGATAATTCCTAATGAATACCAGCCAGCTTATGACTTTATGGTGGAAGAAGGGAAGAAAATGGGCCTTTCTGTCCAATAATCAGGTTTATTATGCTCCCTATGGATTGAATTAATTTCCTGATTGTATATTTTTGCAAACCTATATAAACCGAACGAATCGCTTCATTACTATACCCAATGGAAAGTACACAGTTTAAACGTTTTTTTGGAGCCCTGCTCACCTTGTTGGGTATCGCAGTTTTGTTATTCGCTTGTGTCGCTTTTCTTTCTGAAAAACCGGTATTAGGTCTTACAGTTACTAAGTGGGAATCCGTTGTCCCGTTTTTGGTTGGTTCTGTTTTCCTGCTTACAGGCGTGAACCTGGTCAGTAGAGTTTAAGAAGAACGAACGAGCGTCGCGCCGACATTGCATTCCAGACATTTTTTAGCGGAACAATAATGATTGTACCACTCAATTAATGCCTGGGAATCTGCAGCCGTTTTTACTTTCATTTCCAAAGTTTCCCACTCACGGGTGATCCTGTTATTTTCTGACGGAAGCTGGTTAAGCCAACTTAATCCTTTTTCCAATAACTCCGGTTGTTGCCGTTGCTTTGAATAGGCGACGAGTAGCGGCACGGCGGCATTGCTAATCAATAAATTAATGGCATCTTTTCCCATCACAGGGACGTTTGTTTTAGATAACTTTCCGAACTGAAAATGATGAATCCAGTAATCTGATTGTTTGAGGTTAAATAATTTATGCAAATCGTTAACTGAATCCGCGGTAGTTAAAGCGGAAAACAGCGCTCCGTTTTTATGGATCAAACTGGCGAACTGAGAAAGACGGATAGTAGGAAATCCGGCTGGCCTGAGGCGAAGAAATTTGAATTCATGCGTGTTCATTTGCAACGCTCTTAACTGATATTTGCTGGCCAGGAAATTGTATTCCCTTCGAAGTTCCTGAACATAAATTTCTTCCGTTTCGGAATCTTCCGGTAATAATCCTCCCGATCCAAAAAGTATTGCTTCGAGCTGAATGATCTGGTCCCGATGTTTTTGTAAAATTTTTAAAGGAACAATTTGCGTCAATCTCAAAAACGCAGGATCGTTCAGTTTAAAACCGAAATGCTGACCCAGCCATTGGTATGCTGTTTCTTCCCAATCCTGATGATTTGTATGCCATAATTCAATCACTTTCGAAGCTTTCTGGTCAAGCCTTTCCAGCAAAACTTTGTCAAGCATCGAAAGTTTTTGAAGTTCATTTACTGACGCAAATTGTTCCCCGCAAGCAATCCCCACAGAATCGTAAACTCCCTGTGTATTCATCAGTGAAGCATATCTTTCGAGTATTGAAAGCTTGACCAATCCTTTCAAACACAAAACAGGCAGTAAAGTTTTGTCAGGCCGATAAATCGGGATATCATTTTCCCAAACCACATGGAGGATGACACTTTCATAAGCCGGATCGCCGGTATGGTCATGCGCGAGCCAGTCAGAAGATCTGGTATGAATTTCAATGGAACCGATCCAGTCGACACCATCGATTCGGATCCGCGCATTTGCAAAATCGGGTCCTGCATTACTGTTTCTGTTTCCGGTTCTTGTAATTTGAATACTTTCACCGGTTTCAACCCGGAGATCGGAAGCATCAAAATATTGGAATCGCCATATAAAACTGAGCAGATCTTCATTCATAGTAATCTCAGATAGCGTGTGTAGAAAAAATATACAATTCTGGCTGGTCAATCTTTGTCTAAACCTGAATTGTTTCTGTTCTTTGTACGTGTGTTTATTGGTTTGGTTTCTTATCCTGAGGAAATAATTATTGTATGCTCCGTCGATTGCTGTCTTATGCTATTAAATTTTCAATCTACTTTTTTGTCATTTCCATTGTTTGGGTTGTGGTTTTAAAATTTGTTCCTGTGTGGGTAACGCCTTTTATGATCACAAGAAAGATTGACGCTTTCCGGGAAGACGAGGATACAGAAATTCACAAGGACTGGGAATCTTACGATAATATTTCAAAAGAGGTCGCGCTGGCAGTGGTGGCGTCTGAAGATCAGAATTTTCCAAACCACTGGGGTTTTGATTTTGATGAAATTTATGATGCGATGACCGAAAAGCGCAAAAGGGCCCGCGGAGCAAGCACAATTTCGCAGCAAGTGGCGAAAAACGTGTTTTTGTGGCACGGAAGAAGTTATATCCGCAAAGGTTTGGAGGTTTACTTTACCGTATTAATCGAATTGATATGGGATAAGCAGAGGATACTGGAAGTTTACTTGAATGTTGCGGAAATGGGGAAAATGACATTTGGCGTGGAAGCTGCATCGCAACGATTTTATAAGAAATCTGCCAAAAATCTGACCCGGTATGAAGCCGCAAGAATCGCAGCCGTATTGCCCAATCCTGTTCGTTTTTCGATCAAAAATCCGTCTGCTTATGTTAACAAAAGAACAAATCAGATCGTCAGACAAATGAAATATCTGGGTGGCAGAAATTACATTGCAGATTTATGATTTGAGTGTATTCGATAATTATATGAAACAATTGGCAGGTAAACATATTGTCACATTTGTTGTCATGCAATTTTATTCTTGTAAGGTAACCTCATCGAGGTTACCTGTTTCTAGCTTGACAGTTTATTCAAGCAAACGTAACTCCTTCAGGAGTTTCCTGAAAACGCAAGGAGGCTTTAAACTGACTTATTTTCTAAAATATAAATCATTTAAAGAGTCAGTATAAAATAAAATTTCTTCCTGAAAATTTAACTTTTTACTTCATTTAACAATTCTCCGGCATTTTCAAATGCTGACAAATTATTCAGAGTTATCGTCGCAATTTCTTCCAACGCCTCTTTTGTGAAAAATCCTAAATGTCCGGTGATTAGTACGTTAGGAAAAGAAATTAAACGGGCAATTGTATCATCCTGAATAACACTTTCTGAGAGATCCTGAAAGAAAAGGTCCGCTTCCTGCTCATAAACATCTATTCCAAGATAACCAATTTTACCATTTTTTAGCCCTTCGATCGCATCTTTCGCTTCCACCAGAGCGCCCCGGCTGGTATTGATAATCATTACACCGTCTTTCATTTTCGAAATTGCGGTCGCGTCAATAAGATGAGCCGTCTCAGGTGTTAGTGGACAATGAAGCGAAATGATCTCACTTTCTTTTAATAAATCATCCAGTGTTTTATATACGACTCCTCTTTCAACCAGAAGGCTCGATTCGCTGACGTCATACGCCAAAACCTTACATCCGAAACCCAGCATGATTTTACAAAATGCTTTACCGATCAGTCCGGTTCCGATAACACCAACAGTTTTTCCAAACAGGTTGAAACCTGTCAAATTTTCAATGGAAAAATTTCCCTCCCGCACCCGGTTATAGGCCTTATGTGTTTTTCGATTTAAAGTCAGGATCAACGCTGCCGCATGTTCAGCTACGGACTCAGGCGAATAAGCCGGGACACGAACAACTTTTAATTTTTGTTCCCTGGCGGCTTTCAAATCAACATTATTAAATCCGGCACATCGCAGCGCAATTAATTTGATACCATTTTTACTGATTACTTCAATCGTTTCCTGATTGATTATATCATTTACAAAGACACAAATCGCATCAAACCCGACCGTAAGTACAGCAGTTTGTTCATTGAGCGGAACTTCAAAGAAATTTAGTTCGTGAATATTGTCGGTATTGAATTTCGTGAAATACTCTTTGTCGTAAGACTTTGTGCTGAAGAAAGCAACTTTCATAATATTGTATTTAATTAAAGAACTCTCATTTCTACCTTTTTATCGTGAATTTCTTTCGGTAAATAATCCATAATCGCTGTTTTAAGCGCATCGATAAGTCTCGTTTTGACCTGCTCCCGATTCACCACCAGACAAACTTCACGGGCAGGTTCAGGAAATTGAAAATGACGGATATGTTTTCTCCTTTCTTCTGACAATTCATTTACCGCAAGTTCGGGTAAAATTGTTATACCCCCATTTTTTTCAACCATACGGATTAATGTTTCAATACTGCCGGAACGATAATGAAAGCTATTTCCAAATTGACTGCTGCGGCTTAGTTCGCATAATCGCTGAATTTGCGTCCGAAAACAATGGCCTTCTTCTAAAAGCCAGAGGTCATTAGGTTCAATATCTCCCGGAAGGATATATTGTTTGTTATAAAGATCGGTATTTTCGGACACATAGGCGTAAAATATCTCTTTATAAAGAGGGATTTCCTGCAAACCGCTATCACCGGAAAGTGAGGCTACAATTCCAACATCCAGGTTTCCAAGTTTGAGTTCGGTGAGGATCCGCTCCGTGATCATTTCCGAGACATGAAGCCTGATGTTGGGATAATTTTCAATGAAAGGCTGAACCAGATGAGGAAGCAGATACGGTGCGACCGTCGGGATAATACCAATTCTTAATTCCCCGGACAGATCACCATTAAAATGTTTGGCAATTTCAGTCATTTGTCGGGCTTCAAAAAGAATCGTTTTTGCCTGGTCAATGATCAGTCTCCCGATAGCCGTCGGCACGATCGGCTGTTTGGTTCGGTCGAAAATTTTAACACTCAGCTCGTCTTCAAGTTTTCGGATCATCATGGATAATGTCGGCTGCGTAACATTACAATGTTCCGAAGCCTGGACGAAATGCCGGTGGTTATCCACGGCAACAATATATTCCAGTTGTTGAATATTCATAAATCGTTTTTCTGACTAAAACAGCAATGCGAGGATTTTATAAATTCTAATCAGTACAAATATTAATTTCTATCAATTAAATCTATACAAATATAGAAACTATCAGTTTGATTTATGAAAATTGCGCGGTTTAATTTGTGACATACTTCTTCTAAAAGTTAAGCAGCAGTTTCAGAATTAACCCTTTATCGCACGGAAATGTAAGCGGGACCCTGTCGGGAATTAATTCTGAACCAGCCAACTACGGCATTTCTTCCGGGCCGTTTTGGAGTCGGGATTACGCAGGGAATAGGTATAAGGATTAAGTTGATTAAAGGAATATAATGTAGGTTACAAAGCCATGTGAAGTTTTTCGCATGGCTTTGTTGTGCTATTAAAATATGATTAAATGTTATTGGTAAAGTACTGTATCTTATTCGAATTCGTAACTTACATCAGTAATATTTACAAAACGTATCACACTTAAACAGGTATTTAAATGAAGAAATTAGCAGGAATCATGATGCTTATGTTTTTGGTTATGACGGGAAGTGCTTTTGCCCAGACTGCCACACCAGCAACCAAAGCCGCAACAACGAAAAAGAAAGCTGATCAGGAAGTGAAAGCTGCGAAAAGCGAGGCCAAATCAGGTGCGCAAGCTACAGGAGCGAAATTGAAAAAAGACGGAACACTGGACAAGCGTTATGCTGAAAATAAAAATCTTAAAAAAGACGGAACACCTGATAAAAGATTTAAGGCGAACAAAAAGGATTCCTTAAAGACGGGTAAAAAACCTTAATTTTACAAGTAGAGATATTAAAAACGGGCTGCAAAATTTTTTGCAGCCCGTTTTTTTTGCCTCATAAGCTAAAAGAAATCTCTTTTATCTTATCTGATTTAGGGTAAGCCACCTAATGGTTGTCATGGATATGAACAATCTGAATCAGCATTTTTGATTCCCATTTATTTCATTGCAATGAATATAACGGAAGAAGGTACTTATCTGCTCAGCAGAGAAACGGAAGCGGAATTTGAGAAAGTATTTAAAACAAACTTCAAAAATCTTCACGCTTACGCAAACACGATCGTACATGATGATGTGATGGCGGAGGAAATGGTGCAGAACGTATTTTGTCGTTTATGGGAAAAACGTGAGCAGATACGGATACGAGAATCGGTTGGTGCCTATTTATACCGGTCCGTTTATCATGAAAGTCTGAATTATTTGAAACACCTGAAAGTACGGGACGCCTATCAAAATTATGTCGTTAACTATATGTCTGATAACGATAATGGCTGTTATGAAATCGAGTTGGGAGAGCTGGAAGATAGACTTGGAGCAGCGCTATTGCAATTACCTGAAAAATGCAGGACTATTTTCCAGATGAGCCGTTTTGAAGAATTGAAGTATCAGGAAATCGCTGATAAACTTGAAATTCCTATCAAAACGGTTGAAAATCAGATGGGTAAAGCTTTGAAATTATTACGTTTGGAACTGGTGGATTTTCTGCCAATTGTTTTAATAACATTACTAATAGCATAATAACACAAGATCATGTGCGAAGAAATGAATTATATGGATGATCTGCTGGTGAAATATTTACTGGATGAAACCACCAGGCAGGAGCGGGGAGAAGTAGAAAATTGGGTAGCAGCAAAAACGGGAAACCGGATATATTTTGAAAATTTCAAACTGATCTGGAACCGGAGCAAAACCTTGGCTGCACATAGTGACGTAGATGAGGATATGGCCTGGATCCGTTTTAAGCAAAAAATCCAGGAAGCAGAAGTTCCTGTATTTCCATTAAAAACCAACGCCTTTTTCAAATATTTCCGTATTGCTGCGGCTATTATCCTTGTTGCGGGAGGAAGCTGGTTCACCTATTTGATAGCAATTAAAAACAGTTTACCACAGGAAATGTCCGTGCAATCCGGAGCTCAAACGTTAGTTAAGACCTTGCCGGATGGTTCCGTTGTTACTTTAAATAAAAATTCAAAGATTCGCTACGCAACGTATTTTACAGCAGGCGGAACACGAAAAATTAAATTAAAAGGAGAAGCATTTTTTCAGGTTACTCCGGATAAATCAAAGCCATTTCTCGTTGATGCAAATGACGTGATTGTTCGCGTAGTAGGAACATCATTTAATGTAAAAAGCAGTATCAACAGAACAGAGGTGATTGTCGAAACCGGGCTGGTTGAGGTGACCAAAAAAGAACAGAAAGTGAAAATTAAACCAAAGCAAAAAGTTACTATTTTTAAAGATAAACCTGAGTTGTCTATTAAAAAAAATGAAGATGAATTTTATAAATATTATAGAACAGACAAACTTGTCTGTGACGATACACCTCTCTGGAAATTGGCCAATGTTTTAAGTGAAATATACCATACACGGATCATCGTAAGTGACGAAAGAAAAAATCTTCCGATAAATACTACGTTCGACGGTAAGTCGCTGGATGAGATTTTAATGATTATTTCAGAAACTTTTAACATAACCGTTGTGCAGAATGATGGGCAGATAATTTTAAAATAGGCTGTATCTTTCGGCATGAATTGGACTTTTACTTTGCGTAAAGCACTATATCTGGCAGCGATCTTTATTTTGCTGTCCTCTGTTTGTCATGCCCAAAAGTTACTCAACAGAAATGTTTCCGTCCATGTTAAACAGAAACCTGTTTCCGAAGTTCTAAAACTGGTCAGCGAACAAGGTAAATTTTATTTTTCCTATAACAGTGATCTTGTTCCGGGCGATAGTATGGTGACTTTAAACGCGGACAATAAATCAGTAAAGCAGATTTTAGATGTTTTATTAACGGGAATTTATCAATATAAAGAAACAGGCGACTATATAATTATTCAAAGACCTCCAAAAGAAAAATATTACTATCTGACGGGTCGGATATTTGATAATGAGACTGGTGAAAAAGTTGATTATGCCAGTATTTATTCCAAGCAGCAACTCGCTTCTGCACTATCCGATGATAACGGGTTTTTCCGGCTTCGCTTGCGAGACCGGAATTTTCCTTTGTCTTTAACCGTCAGTAAAGTAGGCTATGCAGATACAACAATCGTCATCAATTCGGAGCAGGAACGAGACCTGTCAATCACTATTTATCAAAAAGCAGTTGATCTCGATCCGGTATTTGTGCGTTATTCAGAGGGTGGGGGAAGCTGGCTGGCGCGTATGTTTGTGTCATCAAAATTGCGCTTACAAAGCAGAAATATCAGCCGGTTTTTTGTCTCGCTTCCCTATCAGGCCTCCTTCACACCTGGTCTGAGCACGCATGGGAAAATGAGTTCGCAGGTTAGTAATAAGCTTTCGCTAAATATTCTCGGAGGGTATACTGCTGGCGTGGATGGCGTTGAAATTGCTGGCTGGTTCAATATTTCAAAAAAAGATGTTCGCTACGTACAGATTGCCGGGATGTTCAACATTGTTTCTGGCCACGTTCATGGTGTGCAGATTGCAGGTTTACACAATCATGTACTGGATTCTTTGAGAGGTGTTCAAATTTCAGGACTCAGTAATCAGATCAACAAAACATTGACGGGAGTTCAGGTATCTGGTTGGCTGAGTAAGGTTTCCGGCAAAATATACGGAGTCCAGGTCTCTGGAGTTGGCAATTTAGTAAAAGATAAAGTGGACGGTGCGCAGTTCAGTGGAATATTCAATCTTTCGAAAGGAACAATGTCCGGCGCACAAATTACGGCTGGAATTAATTTTGGAAAGGATTCCGTTTTAGGAGCGCAAATAGCCGGATTTGGTAATTCTGCAAAAGCAGAAATGCAGGGACTTCAGCTTGCCGGACTTTATAATTATGCTAAAAACCTAAAAGGAGTGCAGGTGGGCGTGATCAATCTGGCAGATTCATCTTCGGGTTACAGCATTGGACTGATAAATTTGGTCAAAAATGGGAAAGGTGCTTTTTCTTTACATGCCAATGAAATCCTTCCGCTGAATTTTGCATGGAAATCGGGTAACCGGAAGTTGTATAATGTCTTCACGATTGGAGCCGGTTTGGGAGAAAACAATAAGGCTTATACTTTTGGTTTTGGCTTGGGAAAAGAGTTTGTCCTGAACAAATATCTCACTTTGAATGCGGAGATTTTAAACCAGAATTTTTATCTCGGACAATGGAAAGACCTTCCCGTTTTATACCGTTTCCAGACCGGTTTAAATGTTAAAATCGGCAAGAGATTTGCAGTATTCGCAGGGCCATCCTTTAACATCTTCAACTCCGAACAAAAGGAATTTAAAAATGGATATCAATCTTTGGCCGACGAAGGAACTTACCGTTTTAAAATAAACAGTACCACAAACGCCTGGGTTGGCTGGCAAGGCGGTTTGATATGGAACTATGGTGCACAGCGCTAGTGATTTGTTTTCCAACTTCTATCACAAATCCTCCAATATTTTTTTCATAATTTTCATTTTTTCCATTTTGAATTTAGGGTAAACTTCAATCCGGTTGTCAATTATATACATACCGCAACATGGAAAGATTGAAGGCCTGCAATTTACAGTTCCGCGCAGTATGTGTTTAAACTTCCATTATTTTATTTAGACACAATGAACAAATACGTAAATATTCTCGTGAGCTTTTTACTGCTCAGTTTATTCTCTTTTTCTTTTTCAGTATCCACTTTTGCACAGGAAGAACGCACAAGTATTGGACATATTGGTCTGATTTATCCACTTAGCACCAACGGAAAAAACGCAGATCAGTATACCAATAAATTTTCCTTACACGCCATCGCCGGGCTTTCAAAAGCGGAGACCGGTGTCGCCATTTCGGGAATCGCTTTATTAGTGAAAGACAGTGTGACAGGCGTACAAATTAGCGGGGTTTCAAATGTTATACTAAACTCCGCGGATGGCGTGCAAATCGCTGGCGTGGCCAATGTGATACGTCATGATGCAAAGGGTGTTCAAGTCGCAGGATTTATGAATTTCGGGGAAGAGGCTGGTGCTGTTCAAGTGGCCGGTTTCAGTAACATAACCAGTAAAAGTGTAAAAGGACTTCAATTATCAGGTTTTTTAAATAAAACAGAAAATGTAAATACTCAGATATCCGGCTTTATGAACATTGCCAAAAATGTGAAAGGCATTCAATTGGCAGGTTTGATCAACATAGCAGACAGCAGTGATTATCCGATCGGGATTTTAAATTTTGTTAAAAACGGAGAGAAATCGATAAGTCTGACAACTGATGAAACTGCTACTGTTATGGCATCTTTTCGCTCGGGAGGCCGTGTGTTATATGGGATTCTTGGTTTGGGATATAACTTGAAAAGTGATAAAAAATCCCTGTATGGAATTGAAGCTGGTCTGGGAGCTCACGTTGCAGTTTCGGGTAAATTCAGAATTAATACTGAGGTGGTGAGCCAGACCTTATCTGATTTTAAAAGTGGAAGTTACTACAAAAATTCGCTACGTATACTGCCAGCGTTTAAACTTAGTCCGCAAATTGAAATCTTCGGTGGGCCAAATTTGAACTATGTCGATTACTCCAGAGGAAAAGGCGATGGTTTGATCAGCCATTACCTATGGAAAGAAGCCAGAGCAGAGGATTTTGAAGGATTATATATCGGTTTCAGTGCGGGTATACAATTCATTCTTTAAGCGAATGAAAGTATCGTCGTTCAAGATTTGATCTGATGGTAGCCAAATCATGAAGTTGTAGGAAATAATGAAAATGGAGTCCGTTAGAGATTCAGGGAGTACAATGTGGTTTAATTCTACAAAAAGTGTTATGATTTCTACATTTGTTACAACAATTAAAATGGTGATTTTTGGCGTTCTGCATCGTGAGACTGGTTTCCCGGTATAAGGCATCATTTTGTTACAAGCCGTCCTCGAGAAACTATTTTTCACCAAAATCAACGAGCATGAACAAATTGACGAGTATGAAGAAATTTGCGTTTATCGGTATATGTGTACTGGGAGTCGCATGGGGATGTAAGGATGATGAGGAAGATGTAGTGGTACCTCCGGTGGAAGTTCTTCCCACTTTGAAAGTAACATCAACACTTGCTGGCGATAGTATAGGTTATGATACGACTGCAACAGGAGCCGTTGATGGAACCTTAGATCAGGAAACTAATATATTGAAATTGAATATCACGTACAGTGATAGTTCCGCGATGGATTCTACCGGCACTGATTCCACAATGGCATTTATGCCAACTGCATGGCATATACACAAAACTGCCTCAGGCGCTGACACCACAGCAGCAGTAGTTATTAATCTGGGAACAACTTTCACAAGTCCGTTTGCGTTTACAGATACTTTGACTGATGCACAGGTTACTGATTTGAAAGCAGGATCTTACTATATGGATATCCATACTGCAAAATACCCGAATGGTGCGATAAGAGGACAATTAACAGCGAGAGAGTAATAATACAATATAAAAAAAGCCCGTCACATTTTCGAAGCGACGGGCTTTTTTTATGATAATTGTTTGCTAGAAAAGCTCCTTCGCTTTTTCCAGAGCTTTGTCGAGCCCACTTGCGTCAGATCCACCCGCGGTTGCAAAAAACGGCTGTCCGCCGCCGCCTCCACGAATTTCCTTTGCAAGCTCTTTTACAACATTTCCTGCATTCAGGCCAGAACTCTGAACAACATTTTCAGCGATGAAAACAGAAATTTGAGGTTTACCGGCAATTTCGGTTCCAAAAACTGCAATCAGATTTTCCACCTGGTCACGAAGTTCGTAAGAAAGTTGTTTCAAAGATTCAGCACTCGGAACACTTACTTTTTCAACAACCAAATTAAAACTTTGATAACTTTTTACTCGATCAAGCAATTGAACTTTTAGTTGCTGAATCTTGTCATTTTCAAGGGCTTCAATTTTCTTTTGTAACTGTGTGCGTTCGTCCAGCAGGTTTTCAACCGCCTTCACCACATCTTTCGGACCTTTCAAAAGTTCTTTAAGTTGATTAAGCGTATCTTCCTGCTGACGCATTATTTCCAGTGCTTTTTCTCCGGTTACCGCTTCAACACGACGAACGCCAGCAGAGACAGAACCTTCGGAAATAAACTTAAAAACGCCAATTTCTCCCGTCGACGGAATATGTGTTCCCCCGCAAAGTTCAAACGAGAACTCAGGATCAAAAATAATTACCCGAACAAAATCCCCATATTTCTCTCCAAAAGTTGCTGTTGCTCCCATCGCAATAGCCTCCTGAATCGGAACATTTGTCATTACCTTTAACGGAATGTTTTCGCGGATTTTTTCATTAACGCGATCTTCAATTTTTTTCAACTCTTCGTCAGTAACTTTCGAAAAATGTGAAAAGTCGAAACGTAATAATTCGTCGTTCAGGAAAGATCCTTTTTGTCCGATATGTGTTCCCAACACTTCACGCATCGACGACAACATCAAGTGCGTTGCGGAGTGGTTTGCTTTAATTTTATTGCGACGTGTTTCATCAATATGCGCGACTACAATCCCTGCATTCTGCAAAGCATCGTCAAGATTTTTATCTCTTGATATATGAACAAACAGATCGTTCTCTTTTTTAGTATCTATAATATTGACAACCTTCGATTCCCCGCTGACGTTGAAATGCAACGTTCCGGTGTCTCCAACCTGACCACCCATTTCAGCATAAAAAGGAGTGCGGTCCAGGACAATATGGTATTCCTCGCCGGTTTTTGTCTTCACCTTTCGGTACTTAACGATATGACTATGGGTTTCCTCAAAATCATATCCCAAAAACTCCACACCATCCGACTCACGAAGTTCGATCCAGTCGGTTGCTTCCTTCGTTGCATCTTTGCGTGAACGTGCTTTTTGTTCTGCCAGGGCATCCTGGAAACCAGCTTCATCGATGATAAAGCTTTTTTCGCGGGCGATAAGTGCCGTTAAATCTACAGGAAACCCGAAAGTGTCACTCAATTCAAACACTTCACTTCCTGCAATAACATTGGTCTCTTTTTCTTTCAGATTCGCCATGATAATATCCAGGCGTTTCAGACCAGATTCAAGGGTACGCAAGAAGCTCTTTTCTTCTTCGAGAATAACACGCGTAACAAATTCTTCCTGTGCAGTCAGTTCCGGGAAAACATCTTTAAATTGCTCAGAAAGAACCGGAATTAACTTGTGGAAAAACGGCTCGGAAAACCCTAAATATGAATATCCATATCGTACCGCGCGACGCAGAATACGACGGATTACATAACCAGCTTTAACATTGGAAGGTAATTGTCCATCCGTGATCGCAAATGCAACAGCACGGATATGATCAGAGATAACACGCATTGCGATGTCCGTAAACGGCTCTTCGCTGCCATATGTTTTCCCTGATAATTTCTCTAAAACATTAATTGTATTTTGGAAAACGTCCGTATCGTAGTTCGACATTTTTGCCTGAACAGCCATACATAGACGTTCAAAACCCATCCCTGTGTCGACATGCGTGGAAGGCAGGGGAATCAGGGAACTATCGGCCTTACGCTCAAACTGCATAAATACCAGATTCCAGATTTCTACAACTTGCGGATGATCGTTATTGACCAGAGATTTTCCGGAAATTGTATCTACATCAGCTTGTGGGCGTAAATCAATATGGATTTCTGAGCAAGGTCCGCATGGACCGGTATCACCCATTTCCCAAAAATTATCCTTTTTATTACCTAATATAATACGGTCTTCTCCAACGATCGGCACCCATAAATCCCAGGCTTCCTGATCAAAAGGAACGCCGTCCTTCGCATCGCCCTCAAAAACTGAAACATACAAACGCTCTTTCGGTAATTTGTAAACTTCGGTTAACAACTCCCAGGCCCAGCTAATCGCTTCTTTTTTAAAATAATCTCCAAACGACCAGTTTCCCAACATTTCAAACATGGTATGATGGTACGTGTCGAATCCAACATCCTCTAAGTCATTGTGTTTTCCTGAAACACGCAGACATTTTTGCGTGTCTGCAATACGACGTGACGGAGGTGTGCCATTGCCCAAAAAGAAATCTTTGAACTGTGCCATACCTGAGTTATTGAACATCAGGGTGGGATCATTCTTTGCAACTAATGGGGCAGAAGGAACGATAAGGTGCCCTTTGCTGCGGAAAAAATCCAGAAAAGACTGGCGTATCTGATGCGAAGTCATTGTATATAAGTTGGTACTAAGTCTCTGTAAAAATGTCTGCAAAGTTAAAGAAATTTGCCATGTAGTCGTTACTGGCTTAGTATTTTACCACCTTAGACATATAAGATAACCTGAGAAAATTATAGAAAATAGATTATCAGTTATTATTAGTCCAGGTTGGATAAAATACTTTATCAAACTAAAAGTAATAATAAAGTCAATAAACATACGTCCAACGCAACCTTAGGTTCTCTTAGGTTTCTGAAATTGTAGAAATAGTCAGGATTATCTTTAATTTTTTTAAAAACGATATAAATTTTTTCAATAAATCAGCTAAGATTTAGCCTTCACAGCGTATGTGCTTCTGCAATTGGTGGTTGAAAGCTTTTGGCATATTTTACAAAATCAACTTCCTTAAATCGTAAACGTTTACGATAAAAATGCTAAAAGGGTTTATCAAAAACCTGCCGGCCCGATCATGATTTTGTTCTAATGACTTTTGGAATTCTTTGAGTATAAAAGTCTGTTATCCTTCTTTTTTTATATAATCAACATACTGAATTTGACACCAATTAGAATTTTTAATAATACCCGGAGACATTTTGCTTTTTGTCAGAAAGCTTATATTTCCTTTACACTCTTAATGTGCGAAAGATGAAACCCTACTCGGAGTATTCGGCCGAAGAGTTAGCTATGGAGAACCTATTTATCAGGTGGGTTCGGTTTCCGAATGATCCCTCTATACGCTCTTTTTGGGAAAATTGGATTACAAAATATCCTTACAAAAGGGATACGGTAGATCAGGCGCGGGAACTTGTCATGATAACATCGCATTTAAAGCCAGATACCCTTTCAAGTCAGGATGTAAATTCTATTTGGGACAGGATACGTATTTCACTTGAAATTATAAAAGAGCGGGAGCCAGGAGAAATTGTATCTGCTAAGACATCTTCAATGACCAGGCCGAAAAATATCGTGCTCGGTGTAATTTCCATGGCCGTTCTTGGCTTACTCTGCCTGATATTGCTTTACATCAAATAATCGAAGTTGGACGCAGTAAGAAAAGGTGTCGATCTAGGATGTTTCGACGATGCTTAACTCCTTTTTTTCCATTCGCCCTGTTGCTTGGAAAGTTCAGATGACCTTTGTTATAACATATCAATAGCTACATAGTGAGTTATTAATTTTAGTTTTTATTGATATAGTTATATTTTTATTGCCCGACATACTTCCGTTCTTACTGTTTTTCAATCTGAAATATAGAAATGTTAACATCTTTTATCTATATATTTTAATTTTGGCAACGTTCCCGATAACGTTTGCGTAAATAAATCTCTCCTTTTTGTTTCAATTGTCTACCTGTTTTTCTAACCTCAATAATTAATTGACAATTGTACTATTTGTGCAAAAAATAGGCTTATTGTTTTTATTCAATTTTATGCAATCGGTTGAATTTTACCTGTTCATGAATTAAAAGGGCTTTCAGGAGGCTTTTCCGTTTTGAAGTTATTATCAACAAGCGTTAGTATAAGAAATTCAGGTAAACATCCGAAGCCTGAATTCTAAATTTCTTCATCAGCATCGTAAGTAGGATTTGCATTAAGGGCTTAGTCAGAAGAAGTACTCTTTGCTGACTAACAAAACAAAAGTGACTGACAAATTACAATATGAATAAATGTAGAAAAAATTTAATGATTTGCATAGGGGTATCTTTTGAAATGTTCGTCAGCAACAGTAAGTTCTAAAATTTATAAAAAATTTAATATAATCTATAAATATGAAAAAACACTTTACTAGTATCAGGCAGTACTTATTAGGTTGTGCTGTGGTGGGCGTCATGGGGCTGGGCACTTTGGCACATGGTGCGCCGGTCGTCGCTTCGATGAATTTCAAAGGAACGAAGATTGATAAAAGCGTAACGGGGCAAGTGCTTTCAGTTGACGATAACACGCCCATACCTGGTGTTTCAGTCGTTTTAAAAGGAACCAGAACCGGAACGAATACAGATGCAGACGGGAAATTTAAGATTGATGTACCCGATAACGCTGCTGTTCTGGTAATTTCTTCCGTTGGCTTTGTAACCCAGGAAATTCCTGTTGGCGCGAAAAGCGAGATCAGTATTTCTTTGGTAAGCGATATGAAAAGCCTTAGCGAAGTGGTCGTTGTAGGTTATGGTACTCAGAAAAAAAGCCAGACTACCGGAGCGATTTCATCTGTTTCGGCGAAGGAAATTACCGAGATGCCAATTACGAACCTTGGACAAGCTTTGCAGGGCCGCACTGCCGGGGTAGACGTGAGTCAGGCAGGTTCCAAGCCAGGAGCAGCGCCAAAGATTCTTATTCGCGGTCGTCGTTCGTTCAACGCTGGTAATGATCCTTTGTATGTAGTTGATGGAATTCCTTTGTCGGCTGGATATGAGGATATTAACCCAAATGATATCCAGTCGATGGAGGTATTGAAAGATGCCACTGCGACTGCGATTTATGGTGCCCGCGGTGCAAATGGAGTTGTGATTGTGACTACAAAACGTGGTGGTGTAAAGGGTAAAACTACGGTGACCTATGATACCTATTTCGGACAGTCAGAAGCACTTAACAAGATAAACCTTTTTAACGGTGCTGAGTTTGCAGAGTATGTGAGAGAGGCATACAGATCTACCAAAAACAGTAAAGGTGAGATTATTTACACCGATGCAAACGGTGTGTATGTTCCAACAGGACAATCTAACCCCGCGGCTGATGCAAAAATTGCAGTATTGGGTGGTGATCCAAACGTTAAAGCGGGGATTGAACAAGGACGTAGTACTGATTATCAGGACCTGATTCTAAAAAAAGGATTTCAACAAAACCATACCCTGGGTGTTCAGGGTGGAAATGAAAAAACACAGTTTTATATTTCGGCAGGTGTTTTTCAGGATAAAGGTATAACAGAGGGACTGGACTATACCAGGACATCTGTCAGAACGAATATTGACCATAGTATCAACAAGAAACTTCGGGTTGGTATTTCTTCATACCTGATGTACAGTAACCGGAATGGAGAAACGCTGAATCCTTACAGTTTCACGATTAATCAAAACCCACTGGGTGCTCCTTTCAAGGATGATGGAAGTATCAACTTTGCGCCGACCAACGATGCGTTGCTGACCAATCCGCTGGCTGAAATTGTTAAAGGTGCACAGGTTGACAACACCAAAAGGTACCGGATTTTTAACAGTATTTATGCGGAAGTGCAAATTCTGGACGGGTTAAAATACCGGGTGAATTTTGGGCCGGATATTACCGTGGCACGCACGGGAAGGTTTGTTGGTGCGCAAACCAATGCGCGTAAGGGTGGTGATGCTCAGGCAAACAATACGAACCGTTTCGGCTTCAACTGGACGCTTGAAAATATTTTAAGTTATAACAAAACATTTTCTAATAAACATAATCTGGGCGTAACGCTGGTACAGTCTATTCAACGTGACAGATTTGAAGCCTACGGAACTCAAGTTCAAGGTGTGCCGGTAGAGTCTCAGCAGTTCTATAACATGGGTAATGCAAGTACGATTCTTCAAACTGTCAGTGGGTTAACGGAATGGACAATTAGTTCGTTTCTGGGTCGTATCAATTATGACTTTAATGATAAATATCTGTTAACACTGACTTTACGTCGTGATGGTTCAAGCCGTTTCGGAGAAAATACAAAATGGGGTAATTTTCCCGGTGTTGCAGTGGGCTGGAATATCAGCAATGAACCTTTCCTGAAAGGAACTTCATGGCTGGACTTACTTAAATTGAGAGCAGGTTGGGGTAAAGTGGGTAACCAGGGTGTGGCTCCTTATCAAACTCAGGGTTTACTATCAAGAACTGTTTATGCCTGGGATAATACGGGTGCATTTGGTTACAGACCGGGAACAATCGGAAATAGTGATTTGCGTTGGGAAAGCTCAGCCTCTACCAACATCGGTGTTGACTTCAGTATTCTGGCAGGCCGCGTTCAGGGATCTTTGGAAGTATATCAGACTAATACGACCGACCTTCTTCTGTCTGACCAGCTGCCGGGTTCAATTGGATTTAGCGCTGTGACCCGCAACGTTGGAGAAACAAGAAACAGAGGTGTAGAATTGGGCATAACTACAACAAACATTAACACAAAAGGCGGTTTCAAGTGGAATACGGATTTGCAATTCACAAAAAATACCGAAGCGATTCTTTCTCTCTATAATGGAAAGGTGGATGATGTAGGAAACAAATGGTTCATTGGACAGCCTCTGAATTCTTTCTTTGACTATAAAAAAATAGGTATCTGGCAGGTGAATGAGGCTGAGCAAGCCAAGAAATATTATCCAGGTGATCAGAATAACGCACTGGGCGCGGGCGTAGGCCAGGTAAAGGTTCAGGATACCAACAATGATGGTGTGATCAACGCCGATGACCGTGTTTTGTTAGGATCGGATGTTCCCGATTTTAGTATGGGTTTAACCAACCGTTTCTCATACAAGGGATTTGATCTATCATTGTTCTTTTTTGGACGGTTTGGACAAAAAATTATAAGTGGTTTCCATCAAAACAACAATGCCCTGGCAGGTCGCTATCAGCAGATTAAAGTTGACTACTGGACACCGGACAATCCAAACGCACAGTATCCGCGTCCGTTTAGCAGCCAGGAGTTTCCACAGTATAATACCACGCTTATTTACTTTGACGGATCGTTTATCAAGCTTCGGAACATCAACGCGGGATATACTTTTACCAACAATGTTACCAAAAGACTGGGTTTGGAATCACTTAGAATTTTCACTAGTATTCAGCAGCCTAAAATCTGGTCGAGCTTTATTTCGAAGTATAATGGCGTAGATCCGGAAACTGACGGAACTTCTGTTAACAATGGAGTTACACCTGCTACCAGAGTCTGGACAGTTGGTTTAAACGTTAAGTTCTGAGAGAGATTTTCTAAAAAGAAGTTGTAAAAAATTAATTGACTGAGACATGAATTTTAAATATATAACAAAACCTGTAAAAGTTGTTGCCATAGCCGCTATGATGTTATCCGGGCAGGCCTGTAACAACTTGCTGGACGAAGTAGTGGTATCAGGAATCGACAATGCTTACCTGAATACGCCCAAAGGATTTGAAGATGGCGTCAACTCTGCCTACTCAGCATTGCGGATTTATTACGCAACACAGCTAGGATTGACCATGACCGAATACGGAACGGATATATACGCAACAGGAGCTGATGGTAGCTATAAGGGTTTTCATTTCTACGATACACAAATGAACCCGACTGTCGACTATCTGGCGATCTTGTGGGATGAATTCTATCGCGGGATCAATACCTGCAATGCGATCATAGACAGAGCACCAAATGTAACTGGTGTAAGTGATGACGTGAAAAAATTGCGCATTGCGGAGGTTAAATTTCTTCGCGCCCATTATTACTTCATTTTATTTCAGCAATACGGCGGCGTAGATTTACGCCTGACAGAAACTGTGGTAGCTACCAAAGAAACGAAACGATATACTGATGCGGAGATGTACGCAGCAATTATCAAAGACATGACTGAGGCCATGGCTGACTTACCTGCTACTTCTGCACAGTATGGCCGTATCATCAAGCCTGTTGTGGAAATGGGACTGGCAAAAGTTTACCTCGCGAAAGCATATTCTGCACAAAAAGCACCGGATGATTTCACCAAGGCGGCTGATCTTTGTAAAAGTGTGACAACAAATTACAGTTTTAAATTACTGGACGATTTTGCAAGTGTTTTTGATGAAGGAAATCAGCGGAACACGGAAATCGTGTGGGCAGCTCAATATACTTCTGACCCGCTTACTAACCTTACCAACAATACCGGAGCGGTCAACGGAGGGAATAACCTGCACCTTTTCTTTGGTATGCAATATGACGTTCAGGCCGGTATGCAGCGTGATGTATTAAATGGGCGCCCATTTAAGCGACTCAGACCAACGACATATCTTACTGATGTTGTTTTTGGAGACAGAATCAATGACTCACGTTACAAAAAGACCTTTAAAGACACATGGTTGTCCAACAAACCGGGTACCTATAACACGGCGTTTGATGACTCGAAGGCCAGCGTAACTTTTGCTTCAGGCGATACTGCGATTTTTATCCCAGGGTTTGAAATGTCAAAAGAAGACAGAGCTAAAAGGAAGTATCAGGTTTTGGTGCCGAGCAAATATTCTGAGGCTTTGTTTCCTACGCTGAAAAAGTTTTTTGATACGAAACGTCCCGATATGACGTATGAAGCAGGAAGTCGTGACTATTTTGTATTCCGTCTGGCCGACACATATCTGATGCTTGCAGAGGCTCAACTGGGTGCCGGTAATGTAAAAGATGCAACCGCTGCGATCAATGTGGTACGTACGAGAGCTGGCTGGGCCGGTAAAAAAGACGCCATGGCTATCAAGGAATCTGAGATGACCTTTGAATTGCTGATGGAAGAAAGAGCGAGAGAATTGGCAGGTGAACAAACGCGCTGGATGGATCTCAAACGTTGGGGTAACTTGGTAGATCGTGTCAAAAAATACAATCCCCAGGCAGCTGCCAACGTAGCAGACAGACATTTAATAAGACCGATACCTCAAACGCAAATTGACCGTAGTGCAAAAAATGCAGAAGGTGTATCTGTTTTTGCTCAAAATCCTGGCTACTAATACACGATAGCTTGAATGGATTCGATTTTAACATAGTATAAAAACAGGCAGAGATTTTTTGGTTATCCTAAATCTCTGCCTGTTTTTTTCATACAGAGGAACGTTCAAAATACGTCTTTGATCATTATCGGCGTTTTGTCTTTTTCGACAATAAATAATAGTGTGACAAAAAATATTTCATCTCAGATCGGGAACACAATTTTCAATTTATTTGAATGTTAGACGACTGTTCCGGTCAGGGCCCTTTTGAAATTAAACTCGTCATCAAAACAAAACGCATTTCTAAACCTAAAATCAAAAGTTATTCATGAAAACAATTGATACCTCAGACCGCAGAATTTTCCTGCGCAATTTTTCCCTTGGCGCAGCAGCACTTCTAACTTCTTCTGCATGGGCGGAGACAATGTTGAAAAAGGGAGACATGAAAATCGGTTATTCAGCCATAACCTGGGGAGGTAAGGATGAACAGGCTATGGCTGATCTTGCAGGTTTAGGTTTTAAAGGAATTCAGTTGAGGGCAAATACTTTCGGTCCGTATCGTAATAAAGTTTCGGAATTAAAAGATTCACTGATAAAACATAATCTCACACTTTGCATGTTTTCAAGCGGTAATGTTGAGATAGATCCTGCAAAGTTTGAAAGTACTGTTGACACGCACGTTGCGCATGCCAGTTTTGTAAAAGCACTGGGTGGAAACGCGATTCAACTGACCAACAGTTTAAGGCCAAAAGATAGAAAACCAACAACAGAGGAGCTGAAAAAACTTGCGCAGGTAATGAATGAAATTGGTAAACAAACAGCTGACCTGGGCGTACAGGCAGTCTACCATAATCACATGAACCAACTCGGCGAAACTCCGGAAGAAGTGGATATTATCGTGCAGGCTATGGATCCAAGATATGCGAAACTGCTGCTGGATATTGCGCATTACAAACAGGGTGGAGGAGAACCTGAGGAGGCGGTTGTCAAATATAAAAATATCATTCATTCGCTCCATTTGAAGGATACCAAGCCGGCAGAAACTAAAAATGGATATAAGTTTGTGGAACTCGGACAAGGTCGGGTCAATGTGCCGGCGGTATTTGACGCATTGAACAAAATCAAATTCAAAGGCTGGGCCGTGATCGAACTGGATGGTGTGCCTGATCCCGATAAATCTCCTTTGGTATGTGCAGAGATAAATAAAAAATATATTACGGAAACGTTGAAGTATCCGCTGGGTTGATCGTTGTGATGATCTGTAAAAAATTATTTATTATCCAGGTAACATTAAAGCCGTTTTGTAAGGGTAATTTGCAGAAAACATCGTTATATGAAGAGAAGACTAAATAATAGCATTTTAGTCTTCTCGCCTTTTTTAGTGATCATAATATTTTTTTAATCCCGATGAATAAATTGAGAATTTGCCTTTTAGCAATGCTCTTAGCTAGTATCTTTTTTAATGCAAACGCGCAAAAATCAAAAGATGGCTGGCAGGACCTGTTTAATGGAAAAGATCTTTCCGGTTGGAAACAATTAAACGGAAAAGCAAAATACGAAGTAAAGGATGGAGCCATTGTTGGTACATCCGTGATGGATACGCCCAATTCATTTTTAACTACCGAAAAAAATTATGGTGATTTTATATTAGAGTTAGACGTAAAAGTAGATAACAAGCTGAATTCAGGAATTCAGATCAGAAGTCTTTCCAAGCCCGATTATCAGGACGGACGTGTTCACGGGTATCAGGTTGAGATCGATCCGAGCGACAGAGCCTGGTCGGGTGGACTTTATGATGAAGCGCGCCGCGGTTGGCTGTATTCGCTTGACATAAATCCGGAAGGTAAAAAGGCATTCAAGAAAGATGAATGGAACAAATACCGTATCGAAGCTATCGGAAATTCAATTAGGACTTTCGTCAATGGTGTGCCGGTTGCGGATGTTGTTGATGACGTAACGCCGAGTGGTTTCATCTGCTTACAGGTTCATTCCATTGGAAATAAAGACAATAGCCTGGAAGGTACTCAGGTGAGCTGGAAAAATGTACGTATAAAAACTACAAACCTCAAACCAAGTCCGAAAACCAATATTCGTATTGTAAATCTTATTCCAAACACGCTGGTGGATGCAGAAAAGGCGCAGGGATGGAAATTGTTGTACGATGGAAAATCAGTGGATCAGTGGCAGTCATATAGCGGGGCTGCATTTCCTGAAAAACGTTGGACCTACAACGACGGTACCATCACGATTGCAAAATCAGATGGATCTGAAACAGGAAATGATATTGTTACAAAAGAACTTTACGGACCAGCTTTTGAGTATCAGTTTCAATTCAAATTGACAGAAGGTGCGAACAGTGGCGTTAAATATTTTGTCGATAAAAAGTTTAATTCGGGTGGAAAATCTGGTGTTGGATTAGAGTTTCAAGTGCTTGATGACGCAAAACATCCTGATGCAAAAATGGGAAAAAATGGTAACCGGACTATTGGTTCACTTTACGATCTGATCGCTTCGGAAAAACCATATAATGCAATCAAAAAAATTGGGGAATGGAATTTGGGTCGCATTGTGGTTCATCCGGACGGCACTGTTCAGCACTTTTTAAATAATCATAAAGTAGTAGAGTATGTCCGCGGATCTCAGTCTTTTAAAGACTTGGTAGCAGAATCAAAGTTCAAGGGCTTTGAAGGATTTGGTCTTTCTGAGAAGGGATATTTGCTATTGCAGGATCACGGAGATAACGTTTCTTTCCGTAGCCTGAAAGTTAAAGTATTGAGTAAATAGATTGTAGTCTTTCAAAATTTCCATATAACCATGACCAGTAGAAGAGATTTTATCAAAAAGGCAGCTTTGGCTTCTGCCGGAGTAGCGGTGAGTGTCAATTCAGTGAATGCGTCTAGCTACCGTCGTATTCTAGGTGCCAATGATCGCGTTCGTGTTGGAATAATCGGTTTTTCCGACCGTTTCCGTAGCTCATTGGCACCTAGTTTTGCTGAGCATTCGAAAGAATTGAATTTCGAATTTATGGGTGTTTCCGATTTATGGAACCGTCGTCGTGATGAAGCTGAAAAGTTTATAAAAGGAAAGGGCTGGTCTGCCAGCGAATTTGTTAAAGCACGTAACAACGAGGAATTATTGGCTCGTAAGGATGTGGACGCCGTGATTATCAGTACTGCCGATTTTCAGCACGCGCTTCATTGCGTTGAGGCGGTAAAATCCGGCCGTGATGTATATGTTGAAAAACCTTTTGCAGAATCTCTGGCTGATGGAAAACTTGCCTTGAAGACTGTTGAAAGCTCAAAACAAATTGTTCAGGTAGGTTCGCAGCGCCGTAGCGCACCGAACTATCATGCTGCAAATGACTTCATAAAATCAGGCAAATTTGGAGATATTTCTATGGTCGAAATGACATGGAATGTGAATCAGCCTGGTCGCTGGAGACGTAAAGAGCTTGTTGAACAAATTAGAAAAGAAGACACTGACTGGGATCGTTTCTTGTTAAACCGTCCAAAAGTAGAATGGAATCCTCGTTTCTATCTTGAATATCGTTTGTTTTATCCATATTCATCCGGGCTTCCGGGACAATGGATGTCGCACCAAATTGATACAGTTCACTGGTTTTCAGGATTGGAAGCACCGCGCAGTGTTGTGGCAAATGGTGGTGTGTATGTTTGGAAAGATGGTCGTACCAATGCCGATACATTTTCGGCTACGTTCGATTATGGTCCGTTCGATAATCCTGATAAAGGTTTCCAGGTTATTTACTCGGCCCGTATGCACCAGGCTGCCGGCGATGTGAAAGAATATTACTATTCAAATGGTGGTATGATCAATCTTGATACCAATAAAATTACTTCTGAGGGTGGACTTACAGCAAAGGCTGCTGAGGCGATGGGAATGAAAGCCAACTTACTGACTGAAACTTCTTTGAAAGCTGGCGATAAAATAGCAACGGATGCAAACACAGGATCTGACCCTATGACTTCGCTTCACATGCGTAACTGGATGGAATGTGTTCGTAGCCGTAAAGAGCCAAATGCGCCAGCGCGTGCCGGTTTCAATCACTCGGTTGCCAATATTATGTCAACACAAGCTTTGCATACAGGTAAAAAAGTTACCTGGGATCCAAAGAAAAGCGACATCGTTCTAAGTTAAATTATTTGTTAAACGCAGAGGTGGTGAAAAGTCAGGCAGGGTAGGAGATTCAAAATATAATCTCTGGAGTCCGTGTTAAACCACGCGGGTGGCGGCTTGTCTGACTCTGCGTTTAAACCTTAAACCTCAGGATTGTGAAATTAAAACATACCAGCATAATAGTTGCTGCTTTTTCCATCGCGATGACCGGATTGGTTCAGGCTCAGAAAGTGGATTTGGTGGATAATAAAAAAGATAAAAAAGTTGAAGTGAGTATTGATGGGAAACCATTCACTTCTTATTTCTATCCAGGTGAAGATGTTTTAAAAAAGGCGGTTCTTTATCCGGTCATGACGGCAAAGGGAACGGTCGTTACGCGTGGCTGGCCTTTGGACCCTCGTCCGGGTGAGCGCGTAGATCATCCGCACCATGTGGGCGTCTGGCTGAATTATGAAGACGTAAACGGAAACGATTACTGGAATAATTCAGACGCTGTGGACCACGCCAAACGTGCTTACGGCACCATCATACATACGGGTATTACCAGTATGAAGGGCGGAAAAGATAAAGGAGAACTTTCTGTAACTGCGGACTGGGTTGACAAAGACGGTAAATTAACTTTGCAGGAAAAAACGACTTACGTTTTTAGTGGTAAGGGAAATAACAGAACTGTTGATCGCCTGACGACTTTGACGGCAGTAAACGGAGACGTTGCAATGCCGGATATCAAAGACGGAATGTTTGCAATCCGCGTTGCGAGAGCGCTGGAACTTCCTTCTACCAAACCGGAAATATTTACGGATGCTTCTGGTATTGCAACGAAAGTACCTTCTTTGAATAATGAAGGAATTACTGGAAATTACCGTAACAGCAACGGTGTAACCGGAGAAGATGTTTGGGCAAAAAGAGCGAAATGGTGTAATCTGACTGGTAAAATTAAGGATGAAAATATCAGCATTGCTATTATTGACCATCCCAAAAATGTTGGTTATCCTGCCTATTTTCATGCAAGAGGATATGGCCTTTTCGCAGTGAATCCGCTGGGTCAAAAGCCTTTTAGTAACGGAAAAGAAGTGCTTGATTTTAAATTGAAAAATGGTGAGTCAACTACGTTTCGTTACCGTTTGGTAGTAGCCTCTGAACATCTTTCAGACGATTCCTTAAATGCAATCGCAGCAGATTTTGCGAAAGTGAAATAAGAATTTTAGATAAATAATGTTTGTAATTAAAAGCCACCTGTTTTGCGACTCGCGAAACAGGTGGCTTTTAATTTATATTTTTAATTATTTCTCCACAACACGAAAAACCGGATAACGCATATATTCCTTCTCTCTGTGTGGTGAATTTTCATAAATAAATCTCAACTGCGCATCTCCGCTTTTGGCGAACGCTTCATCTGATTTTCTTTTTTCTTCGAGCTTTTGTTGAAGCTCAGGCGATTTGCTCAAAAGATCTGCTGCCAAGTCCTCGAAAACATAACTGGAATATCCTTCCTTGGCCTGTAATATGGAATCGAAAAAATTCCATTTAAAAAACGAATCGACTGCTTTGGGTTCAAGCGTTTCGACGATATATCGGTTTGTCCATTGATTCACCGGGATATACCAGTCACCTTTTCGGAACTTTACTTTTTTCTTTTCTGTGCGCAGTTCCGTGTTTGTGTGCCAGTAATGTCCTTCGTAAGGCGTTTTCGGTGCATCGTAACTTTGAATATAATAAACCTCAACTTCCCGTTCTTCGTCTTTTTCAATCGGTATCATTTGAACCTGATTCAGTTTCAAAAGCTCAATAACGTTGAACCAACCTTGCGGAATAATGTAAGCAGTCGGTTTGCTCACAATTTCCAAAGGCTCATAGGTATCATAAAAAGGCACTTTTACATTTAATGGCTTGGTGCGGTTATAATGAAGTCTGTCTTTTCCGCTGATTTTGCTGGGAAAATATTCAGGCTGGTAACCTTTGAAATCAATTTCAGTAAATTTCTCTTTGTTGTTCTGCCACGTGATTGCGAATTTTTCCTGCGTTTTTACTGCTTCCTTCGTTTCATAGCGCATCCGTAAAATCTGTTTTCTGTATTTCGCCAGCACCTTCAGATTTCCGTGCAAATAGGCATACGTCGCCTTTACTCTTTGGTCATAAGGCTTCAACATGTGCGTCTCCGTCATGACACCGATCGTATGAAAAAGTGCTGCATAACCTGTTGAATACCTGGGCCAGTCAGGAAACTGGGTGAAACCTTTATCAGGCGTTTGTCCGAATGTGTTTACATAAGGTGTGGCCTCAAAGCCTGCATCTTTCAGAAATTGATACATAAACGGAAGGAAAGTTTCCTTGTGAAATTTTCCCAGCGAACCGCCCAGCTTATCTTGCTGTGCGTAATCGAGCGTCATAACATACTGATAATCGGCGCCATTGCTTACGTGTGTATCAGCAAAAAGATCAGGATCAAGCTCGTGGAAAATAGCTGCAAAACTTTTTGCATTTCTTGTATCATTTTTAATAAAATCCCGATTCAAATCATAGTGCCGGGCATTACCGCGAAAGCCATATTCCACAGGGCCGTCCTGGTTTGTACGTGTCGTACTGTTACGATTCAAAGCGCCGCCTATATTGTAAAAGGGAATTATGGCCAGGACAACACTATCAAGTTCCGGGAATTTTTCTGGATGCGTGGCAATGTCGCGGAGCAAATGCATGGAAGCATCCACGCCGTCAGGTTCGCCGGGATGAATGGCATTGTTAATAAAAAGAATGGCCTTTCCCTGTGCTTTTAGTTTTTTTATATCAAAAGATTTATTTTTTGAATAAAGTACCAGACTTAAAGGTTTCCCGCTGTCTGTCAAACCTTTTTCGGTGATCTGGATTTGTGGAAAATTTTTCGCCAGCAGTTTGTAGTAGGCAATTCCTTCTTCGTAGGTTGGAGTTTCCTTTCCACCACTTTTTTCGAATCGCGTCTGATACTGCGCCAGGGAAACAGTGGAAATAAATAAAAATAGAGATAGTAGGAATTTTTGCATCGGTATAAAAAAATTGCATAAAGACAATTTTAGTGATAAGACTGTCGATATGCAATTTCCCCGTCAGAAAATGACGTTTTATTCTTCGTTTTCAGCAACATTATCGGCATGCGAAGTTGCTTCATAACTATTCGCATATTTAATATCGTCCAGCCAATATGTTGAGCTTACGATATCAAAAGTGATTTCATTATCTTTTTTATCAACTGTTTCGAGCTGCCAGATAATGTTTTCAGCTTCTTCGAAAGTTGTGCCTTCCACCTGATCACCAAAAAGACGGTTGACAAGATTGTGATCCGACATTCCCTGGGCAAGAATTCGGACGATTGGCGCCTTCGGGTTTTCCTCGAAAATAGAGAGGCTTTCAGGATTTTCGCCCGAAATTTTCAACTGAAATCTTACCGCTTCTGCTCTTGGGAATTTCCCATTGTAGGCTTCGTATAAAAGTTGCGTCGCTTCATAAAAGCTGATGTGAAGGTCAAGTTTTGGATTTTCCTCCCAAAGCTTTTCTGTGAGCATCTGGTGCGACAAATTTTCAATCTGGCCATCTGTCAGTTCATCCTCGATCAAATATTCCAAAACCACTTTCGCTGCCTCCGCTGGTTCATAGTCGGTAATTGACATAAAGCACATTTCTTTCAGCTCCGATGCCTGAATTTCTTCCGGATTTTCGTAATCCATTTTTACTAACAATGCCTTGTAATCCTCGTTAGTCCATGAACCAGGAAGTTCCTGAATGGTAGTAAATGACGAAACCTCAACTGCGAATTTATTCTTGTCTTCCATAAATTTTGATTAGAATAGCTTAAAAATCTGGTCTTCTCAGAAAAGTACTTCCCGTAAACAATTAAAATAAAGCGGGAAAGTGCCTTATGGTTGATTAGACGCCAAATTTTGGATTAAGTAATCCAGCTATTCATACAAGGAAAACTGTGCCAGCAACAGAATAACTATCTTTTCATTAACTTTTCCCGCATTGTTTTTTTGAAGAAATAGGCGACAGGGAAAAGTAAAGTGATCACAACGGCTGGCAAAAAGAATGATCCAAGCCCATCTGTGACGTGGTCAACGATTAGGTTCGTAATGACCATAATATAAATAAAACCGATCATGACCATCAGTTTCAAAAATCTTACAATCCTGATTGCAAAGTCCAGATTTTTATTGGGAATGGCAGTAGCCTTAGGTGAGGCAAATACATACTTAATCGTCAATGTGATTGAGAAAAATATGAAACATGCGATACCCAAAACAGCAAAAAGGAAAAGTTTATTTCCAAAACCGTTGGGTCTTCCTACAATATTGAAATGAACCGGTATGGTATCCGGGACACGGAAATAAGTAAAAACCGTAATAATAACCAGCGTTGCCAGGCCAAACCAGCCAGCAGTATCCAGCATTTTGTCGATTTTGGAAAACCCGGATTTTGGATTTATTTTCTTTGAAGTTGAAGATTTTGCCATCAGATCATTTTTGACTGCAAATTTAGCGTTTATATTTCTCTATAAGGAATAAATAGGGGTCTAAAAGATGATGTACAAACACGTCTTTTTCTGAATCGGGAAACAATTTGAAATATTCTTCGTCGCCAAGTAAAGTGATTGTAGGCCCTATGCGTACATAATCGGCAGTATGGGAATAAGTTGGAGGAGCAAATTCCGGTAGCGTTTTCTTCACCATTTTGGACGCAAAACCGCCCAGATATTTTTCATAATTGCGCTGCGCTTTTTCACTTGGTTTTTTGAGTTGCTTGTAGGCATGACGCAACGCGACGCGGGTGAAAAGTTTCTGCTTTTTTACAACGGCATCAATGTCTTTAAATGGATTGACATCATTAAAATCACCCAAAGTCTGGACGGAAAAAGGTGTCTGAGGAACCCAATCTGCGCCGTTGATGATATTTATTCCCCAGCCTCCATCGACTAGGCTTTCATATTCGTAACCGTAGTAAACATTTCCTGCTTTTGGTGCGGCGCTGCTGTAAGTTTTAAAACGGATATCTTTTAGAATGACGTTCTCTTTTTGAAGATTATATAAATACGAGGTCATCAGGTAGCTCAGTGCGCCACCCTGGCTATGGCCCATAATGATGAAATTTTTAATTCCTTTTTTATAACAGGAATCAATTTTAGGCAGCATGTCGGTTCCAAGGTAAGCAACACCGATCAGCCAGCCTACATGAACCGCCGCGCGTGGATTGTCGGCCAGATGATATTCAAAAGTAAAGCTATTGGAAAGTTTCAATTCTCCTTTCGCAGGAACCATTGCTGCATAAAAATTTTGCAGCCAGCTCACAGGATTTACCGTTGTGCCCCTCAAATTAACTACTGCCACATTGGATTTATCATTCACCCAAAGATCCCAGCGGTTATCCATTCCCATCACAGGCGACCGGTAAGCATATTGGAAGTGAACCGGAAATGGTAGTTTATTTTTTGTAGTATCGTAAAGTCTTGCATGCATGTGCATCAGCTCAACATATTCTGATTTGTCAAAACCAGGTTTCAGTATCATGTTTTGGGCATTCACCTGCCTCGTCGAAATCAGGAAAAGAGCTATCCATAGAAGAAATGAAAAATATTTCACCAGTCTTTTTGAATGTACCTGAAGTGTGATCATAGCCGTAATTTGATATCAGGTAAATATAAAAATTAATATTGTGCGAAGGTTATATGAATCGAGTTACCGGTAAGTTTTTAAGCCGGTTTTTGTTGCCGATCTGCATTTAATTTCCGCTTGCTGAGTTATTAGAATACCCTTAAAGATTGCATTACAAGGCATTTTCATTTTTATGGCTGCTATTAATTTTTTATTTTAGCCAGTCTAAAAAATATTTTCATGGAGTTATACTATTCGTTTTCTGTTTTAATTGTCATATCCGCCATCTTTGCTTACATTAATGCAAGGTTTTTAAAATTGCCCGCTTCTATTGGTGTCATGGTCATCGCACTTCTCGTCTCTCTTGGATTATTAGCGACCGATAATATATTTCCGCACACTTTCGACAGAGTCACTACGCTGCTTCAAAGCATCGATCTTACAGAAATTTTGATGGGCGCAATGTTAAACTTTCTACTTTTTGCCGGTGCCATCCATATTCACCTTGAAGACCTTAAAGAACAGCGAATTCCGGTCATGGTTTTTTCAACGATCAGTGTCGTGATTTCCACTTTTGTGATTGGATTATTGATGTATGAAATATTGCCATGGCTTGGGCTGGGAATTCCATTGATCCAATGCCTGGTTTTCGGTGCGCTGATTTCTCCTACGGACCCGATCGCTGTGCTGGGGATTTTGAAACAAGCTGGCGTACCTAAATCACTGGAAACTAAAATTGCAGGAGAATCTCTTTTTAATGATGGTATGGCGGTTGTGGTTTTTATCATTATGCTGGCGTTGGCAAGAGGCGAAGAAGTTAATACCTCTTTTGCAGGAATTTCAACGTTGCTTGCCAAAGAAGCGTTAGGAGGAATATTACTTGGCGTCGTGCTTGGATTTATCGGTTCACATGCCAATAACAAAGTTGATGGCTACAATGTCCACGTGCTTATCACGCTCGCGATCGTAATGGGTGGTCATTTGATTGCCGAAGCAATGCACATGTCGGGGCCACTCGCTATGGTAGCTGCTGGATTGATGGTTGGTAACTATGGAAAAAACCTTGGTAACATTACCGAGACCGAGCAGGACTATCTGGATAAATTCTGGGAGCTTATTGATGAAATCCTGAACGCACTATTATTCCTGATCATCGGCTTTGAATTATTACTGATTCCCGACCTGAGACAATATTTCTGGATTGGAATGATTTCTATCCTTGTCGTGCTTTTCGCTCGTTTTGTTTCAATCTACATTCCTGTTAAAATCATCCCGTTCCGTAAGAAGTTTGGAAAAAAATCGATCATTATTTTGGTGTGGGGAGGTTTGCGGGGAGGTGTTTCTATTGCATTGGCGTTGTCCATCGATAACGACCTCAATAAAAATTTACTACTGGCGATTACTTATTTCGTAGTTCTCTTCTCCATTATTGTCCAGGGACTAACGGTTGGAAAACTGACAGGAAAGATTGAAAATGCCGAAGAAGCGATCATTTAAAATAACGTAGCGCAGGAAATTATTTATTCTCCTGTGCAACTTTTTTTATAAGATCGTTCGTCTTGCTCAACCAAACATCCTGCGCCTGACAAGTCCAGTGTGAGTCACCTTTTAAATATGACTTTTCCTTCATTCTTCTGAAATCCGCCAAAACATCTATATAAGGCATATCCAGTTTAGGATGTGCGTAAACACGGCTGATCAGTTGGTTATATTCTCCATATTCAGGCATAACAACCGATACTTTATTGGGAATGATAGATAAAATAACATGATCAAAACCTAGTTTCTTAGCGATTGAATGGCTTTCTGCAAGATTTGTCATCATCGTATCGAGCTCAGTGTCCGCAAGTTTCGAAAAGGAAGATGTGCTTTTTGGCGTATCTGTATCCATGTAGTAAACAAGGCTTTTGTCATCGTTCACCAGTGTCACTTTTTTATCGGCCCGGTGAAAGAAATTATACGTAAAAGCAGCCTTCATTTCTTTAATTTTCAACATCCAGTCATTTTGAAAAAACGCTACATCAAGCCGCGTTTCTGCCGGATCAGCGGCAAAAGCGTGATCCAGTTTTTGCATAAAAGAAGGTTCCGGCCCGGACATGACAAATGTCGCCGAATCAGGAATAATGTTCTGGATAGGAGACACCATTTTTTCTCTGAAATGCCTTTCCACGCATTCCATCAATAAAATATTAGTTTTCGTAGTATCCGGTTTTATATGCAGGATATTGTCCCAGTGCACATACTGGTATTCGTCTACAGCGAAATCGTCTTTTCCAACTCTTTCTTTTTCAGTAAAACTATCTCCGATGATATACAGACAGACCTTTTTTGCACTGCTTCTTTTCGTCACATTTACCTGTTTTGGGCATGGTTTTACCGGATCTTTAAATTGGGGGAGATTCGATAATCTGTATAAATCCCCGAATTGGTATCCGTCTTTGATTAATTTCCATTCGCCGAGTTTGGCATAAATGGAAGGACTTAATCCCACCAGCCAGACCAGAGAAAATAGTACTAAACATAGGTACTTGATATACTTCATAAACTAACGCAGCTTAATTGACCATACCTGAACTTTCTTTTCAGACCGGCTGAAAATAAGTAGTTTGGAGTAGGATGGCAAATAGGTTAATTGAACTTTCAATTCGGAAGGTATAGGTTTGTCGCCCAGACGCTTTCCGGTCATATCAAAAATGGTGGTATAGTTTCCTGACCGGATCGTGATGAAACGGTTATCAACGCCAAAGAAATGATACTGGATAATCGAATTTGGCAAAAGATTTTTAATTTCAAAAAGCTCATTTCCATCTTTTGTCAAAAATGCGGCCTTGTTTGCAGATGTTCTGACCAAAATCCAGTCCAGAGAATTCCGGTCAAAGACTGTTTTAAACTGGCTCGCAGGTTCTGGCCGCAATAGCTGAGTCTGGGATTTAATCTTTCCATCCATACTGATGCGGATTAATTCACCGTATACACTCACACCAACTAACTCGGACTGGCCCGTGGAGGGGTTTTGAGTCCAGGTAAACGGGCTTTCTGTTCTGGCCAGAATGTCAACCGGAAAGCCTTCACGTACAGCACCATTGGATTTTAAGAGAAATATTTTTCCATTCCTCTGTGTAATTATATAGTTTCTGTTCCCAATCTGGTTCAGCGAAATAACCGGGCTTTGAATATTGTCAAAACGATTAGCTACATTCAATTTGCGAATGTTTTTCATTACACTTTCCCAGATGTATAATTCGCCCATTTCGTCACTGACTATGAACCGGTTACTACCATCTTCGCCACCATCGATCATATACAAGGCTGTGATCGCACTGGCCGACGGAATTCCTTTTGAGAAACTGGTAATCACGTGCGTCGAATCGTCTTCGTCAATAGCATATACAGAACTGGACGTTGCGAAAATCCGTTGCTGACGGCCAATATTCAAGAAATCAACCTTGTAAGCAGATGTGACAATTGGGCCGTTTAATTTTGTTATCGTTTCCGTTTTTCCTGTTTTCAAATTGTTGACCCGTAGAAGATTATTTTCTTCGTCGGTTAACAAAACTTCCGAAGTACCGTCAATCGGATTTTGCAGCGCGGTAAGTTCAGTATCATATAAAACCGGCCATTCAATGTCAATATTCAGGAAAGTGCGGTTAAGAACTTTGTTGGCCGTCTGTCTTTTCTTTGGGTTCAGTGTAATTTCCGGATAAGCATCGCTGCCGTCGTAACGACATTGTAAAATAACCGACTCAATTTTCGCTGACAAATCGGTGTAAGATTTTGCACTCAACCCTTCACCACGTGACTGCGCTTTTCTTAGATTGACAACCAGCGATAGTTGTGCATCAGATTTTGCACTCGTCAGGACACTATCATATTCCGGCGATTGTTTCCACGTTAGCTGGTTTTCATAATCCACAATGTAATTTTGAAGTACCTGCGAATTATTGCTCATCACGAGATAGGGCGCAATATAGGTTACGTACGTCCTCGGAAAACCGGAAAACATGGATCCGTAAATTCCGGCAGGCAGCTCGGGAATGGCAACGGAATAAATATCATAACCTTGAAATTGATCCGTCGAAACATTCGATTCTGGCGTTGAAAGTTTCGCGAGTTTTTTAAGAACAGGTCTTAATTTATCGTAATTTGAAAATTCGGCGAGCAAAATTTTGCCATCGCTGATGCTGTTGTTTTCTTCGAGCTGGCAAAGTATCAACTCTGAACCCAGATTTTCCAGCAGCAGAGTGCTTTCTTTTCCAACATGATAAACCAGTTTTTGCCAGGCTTCAGATTTCTGTTTTTTATGCCATTTCAGAAATTGCTTCTGAAAGTCAGCCTTTTCTTTTACTGCAAAACGATAGAAATAAGAAGTCTGCTGAGATATATGTTTGTGCCCTTTAAAAGGTAGTCCGGAGTTATCTTTTAACCAGTTGGTAATATAATAATCCGGAGAATCTGTACCGTTTGATATTAACTGCAGCTTGTTTTCTGTATCCTTATTTTCTGCATGATAATCCTGATATTTTGGAAAAGCCTGAGCAAACTCGGAAAAATTACTGCCATGATTCGTTATTGGTATCACCGATTTCCAGGCTTCATTTTTCAAATAAATACTCGTTCCGTAATTGGAATCATCACTTTTAGCAAATTTTGATTGCAGATCAGCTCTGGAGATGCTCAACGACGATGCACGCACAACATCTTCTATCAAATCACCATAGTAACTTAGAATCAGGAAATTGTCCTTTATCACATACGAAAAAAGCGGCTGTGATTTTGTATCATTGATATCCGTGATCCTGTTATCCTGGAAGGTATGGTGCAGAACACGAATTCCATTATGCTGCGGACTGTCTAACCACTTGACGTCCTGCTCTTCATCAACCGGAATATACATCACCACAGCCCATTCCGTATTCGTTCTGGGGTGATAGGAGTAGGAAATATTCTTGCCCTTTAAAAACTTATTCAGCTTTTTAACATCCGGGGATAACAAGTTCAACAGCGACAAGTTATCACTCGCTATATCCAGAAAGGGCAGTCTTTTCAGATCCAGTTTTGCATCGGTTGCCTGATAAACGGAATCCTGTAAATGTTCACTCGTGATCACAACGACTGCATTTGAAGGAATATATTTCCAGGCGGCCGCGGACCCACGTGACCATTTGAATAGAAAATATCCTGCCGGAACCAGAATGGCTGCCAGCAGGATAGTAATAATTAGTTTTTTCGACACGGGCTTAATGAGTAGGCAGTTTCTTGTAGAACGAATTACAGGAAGCTGTATTTATTTATAAATATAAAAAATACTCAATTTGAGCTGTTTTCTCTTTATTAAGCACGGATCGCTTTCACGTGCTGGTTTAGTTCCAGACGGAAACGTAGCAATTCTTTAAAGCTGCGGATACAAACTTTCCAAAGATTCCACTTCACGATCGACACCTCTCCGGTTTCGCGGTCCTTGTGGGTAATCGGTATGTCAAACAACTCCTGACCAGATTTTTTTGCCATAACCGACAAGAAAATATTCGGAGCGAAAGGCTCGGGATTTGGAAGTTGATTCATTAATTTTTGAAGAAATGTTCCTTTAATCAAACGGAAAGGAATATTGCTGTCCATGATAAAAGTTCCATAAACGAACGAGATCGTCGCTCTTAAAAACTTGGTTATGAACAAACGGACACCAGCATCGTGACGTACTTCACGATAGCCAAGGATAAAGTCTGACTGGCTGCGTTTGTTCCAAAGTTTGTCAAAATCGTCTGAAATAAACTGGTCGTCACTATCCGTTTGGAATACATACTGTGAGTTTAATTCCAAAGCTTTGCGATAGCCATTCACAACAGCATTTCCGTGACCACCATTTTTTTGATTGACAACGGTAAGATTCGTTACTTCTTTTTCCAGCTTGTCCAAAAGAATTTTTGTATTATCCTTTGAACCATCGTTAATAACGATTAGTGTGGTATTGTCGTTCGGGAATTTATTTTTCAGGAAACTGGTCCAGTTATGTACTACTTTTTCGATACAATCTTGTTCATTGTATGCTGGCATTACTATACTAAGAAGGAACGTCATGCAGAGAATTATTTGGTATGTTGATGCAAAATTAAGGAAAAAAGCCTGTATACTAAAATTGGATATTTTTTATTTACTAAGCGTAACGATCTTTTAACGAATTAATTGGTTTTTCGAAGAAATGCCAGGAAAGCGATGCAACAAAAATAGTTAATAACGAAAAGAGACAAGCTTCAAATGTCAGAGAACCTTCCAGTGCCGGAAAATTACGGTAAATCTTGTGCAGCAGCCTGACGGTTGGGTGGTTTGGACCGCTGTGATAATGGTTGTAAATGAAGTTGTGATAGAGGTAAATCCCATAACTGATCCTGCCCAGATAAACACTGACAGGATTTTCAAGGAAAAGTCGCATCGCGCCTCCGTATCCCGTAACTGCCCGTCCGATAAGGAAAAAGCTGAAAATGGAAGATACCAGACGATCAAAAACTACATCCACGACATTGTGAATATTGTCGTAGGATTTGTTCCAGTACTGCATTAATATCCAGCCAAGAAGCGCTAATACCACTGGCCAGGTTTTATCGAAAAGTTTTAAAAATGTTTCTTTTTTGTAAAGCTGAAGCCAGGCCATTAATCCGCCCAGTGCGAAAGAATCGAGGCAAGCCGGCATTGTCACGTAAGAAACACTCCAATCTTTTCCCGAAAAATAAAAATAGAAACGGAGCAAAACACTGCATACGCCCATCACGGCGAGCCAGGGAATTAGATTTTTTCTGGAAACGAAAAATATCAGGAATGGGAAGAAAAGATAAACCTGTTCTTCCACGGCCAGTGACCAAAGGTGATCTGATGAGCCGAGCCAGGTTTGATATACGGCGATATAAATGTTAGTCCCATACAATGCCAGCCACGCAAATTTCTCACGAACGGGCGGCACATTCAAAATAAATAAAATAGCAAGCAGCAGATAATAAATTGGGAAAATTCTTATAGTCCTTCTGATCAGGAACTTACGAATATATTTTTTAAATCCTTCGGGCTGCGGCTCGTATGTTTCTTTACTTTTTAGAAGAATTCTGCTGATCAAAAATCCACTTAAAACAAAGAATATTGTAACGCCTAGTTTACCGTAAGGAATCACATTGACGCCGGTGTAAAAATGGTCGATAAGCACAAGCGCAACTGCAATGAAGCGGATTCCGTCGAGTTGTATGATATGACCTTTTGAAGTTGCGTGCATAGCTACCAATTAACTTTAACTTTATTCTGACTTACAGCGTCAACGGAAATTTTATCCTGTTGGAAGAGAATGCCCGTTTCGTCTCCTTGCTGACGAATAATACCAACCTTATAATTTCCTTTTTCTAATTCCGAAAACGGTATTTCAGCGGAAAACCCGGATGCAAAATAATATTGTTTCAAAAATAACTCTTTGCGTTTCGTATTACGGCTTCGTGATGTTGGAAACACGTAAAAGCGATTGTTGGAACTTAGGAGAATATAAATCCCACTATCCTGTAAACGCTGACTTTTGAATGCTGCGTTTTTAACGATAAGCTTGTTTTTCGACTTTTCAAATTTTGTAGATGCATATAATTCCATCAGCGCCCGTGAATTCCCGGCATAACCCTGTCTGTCTGCAATTTCAATTAAGGGTAGCCATTTGGTATAGAAAACTGGTGTTTTTTCTACAATTCTGGCAGCAAATGACGTGTCTGCCGGTACCTTCAAATCTTTGTCTGTGTACGTCCAGTTGAACTGGCTTGTCGTCATGATCTTCCGCAAATTATATGCATCTACCAAATGATAGTGATAACTGAATACATTAAAAGTTATCGCCAAAAATACAATTGCAGTGATATATGGCGATAAAAAGCTGCCACGTATCGGTATGACGACATATAAATAAGCGACCATTAAAAGCAATACCGAATATATTTTGAACCTGCTGGTGATCAAACCTTCCAATCCGAAACCGGCACGACCATATACAACGATCAAACCGGTAGCCAGAATAAACATAATGGCGCCAAGGCAGAATAAATCCGTAATCCGCTCAAATTTTACAGTATATTTTTTCTTTGTAATTCTAAAAAGAATCGTCGATGCGATTGAAACTGCAACCAGAAACAAAACAATGCCCATCACCACACAAGCACCGAAATGGTCTCTTACGGGAATGGATTCTGCAAATGATCCTAAAAACGCCATATAACCTTTTGCCAGCTGGAAAAGGGAAGCTTTGGATTCCGGATTTGTTTCAGGTTGTTTGTACGTCCAAAAATAAGCGAAAATACCTGCTGCACTAGCAAGCGCCAGTATCACCGAGCGTTTCCGATCACCGGAAAGGAATAGTAATACTGCACAAATCGGTAAGATTAAAATTCCGATTGCACTGGTAGAAATGGTCAGCGCACCCATCAAAATGGCAAGTGCAAAGTAAATCGGTTTCGGATTAACAGCTAAATAAATCGTCCAAAGTGCCAACGTGATGACCCCGAAATTCTGAATAGCAGCCATTCCCCAGTACATATTTTCCCAAAAAGCCAGCGTCAGCCAGATGAAAGGAACCGGAACCAGGGCAAACAGAGGTTTTTTATTATTTTTTAGGAGAATGTACCAAAGCGGAATGACGCCGAGCAACAACAAATTACCAATCGTCATCAGGTGACGATAATTCAATGTTCCGAAAATAGAAAAATCCAGCCAGGTAAAAATCCTGTCCAGCGCAATCCGATGTTCATTATGTTGTTTGAAGATGGCTTTCAATTTCTCCTGCCATGACCCAGCCTGAGAATATTCTACAATAAAAGCTTTTAACGCATGGTCATCCCATTTTGGAATATTTAGGGCATAAAAATCCCATATCCCAAAGAAAACTCCTATCGGGATCAGAATGATGAAAATAACCAGAAGCGTTAAAACTCCCTTGCTCATGCGGGAATGATTAGCTGGTGAATATGCGCGGCGATTGAAACCGGATCAAGTTCAGAAAGTTTTTGATGATATGCCTGGCTTCCGTATTTTCTGTTCGGATATCCTTCGGCTTTCAAACTCTTGAATGAATGAATCTTCACACCTTTTTCCAATAATTGAACGGAAAGTTGCTGTGCCAATCCGCCTGTGCTGACGTGTTCTTCTGCGACAAGGATGGCTGGTGCTTTTTCAACAAGTTGAATGATTTCATCCGTCAATTCCAGAGGAAAATGCAAAGCACTTATCACATTTACTTTTTCTCCAAGTTCTGCGGACTGATCCAGTGCTGTAATCACATTGTTGGCGATCGGACCTAATGCAAAAACGGTTATTTCCGGGGATTCAACTTCATGAATTACCTTGAAAGACCCGGATGTATAACTATTTTCAGGCGCATTTTTCCCAAAACCTAAACGCAGATAAGCAGGTTTTCCATCCGCTACCATTTGTCGGATTACGGGTTCAACCTCGTCTGCAAAACCAGGTACCCAAACATTTGCATTTTGCAATCCACTTAAACAAGCTATGTCTTCAAGGGTGTGATGGGAACTTCCCATAATTCCGTAACCATAACCACCGCCGTTTCCGACGATAAAAACCGGAAGATTGTGAAAGCAAACATCATTACGGAATTGTTCCAGACAGCGGTAAACGATGAAAGGAGCGATGCTGTAACAAAAAACCTTATATCCTTTATGTGCAAATCCAGCTGCGACACCGACCATATTCTGTTCGGCCACACCTGCATTTATAAATCTCTTGCCAAGCTTAGCCTGTAAACTTTCCAAAGCCGCGTAACCCAAATCTCCGGTAATAAAGATGATGGATTCGTCTTCAGTAACAAGTTTTTCCAGAGCGGCTGAAAATTCTTTTCTCATTTTCTTAACTGTTTTACCAAAGTGCGTATTTCGTCAGCCGTTTTGTAAGATTTTGCTCCTCTTCTGATACGGGTACGAATGTATTTTGGCCGTTTTTTCGTCTCTTCAAAAATCTTCGTGATGTATTCTCCAAGGAATGAAATCCCCAAAATGGTCAATCCTCCGAAGAAAACGATCAGTACAATAACTGTGCTGATACCCTGAGGCGTATCCGGGAAGAAAAATAGTTTTGCCAAAATTTGCCAGATAATTCCCAGAATCGATAGACCTGTCAGCGTAAAACCTGCATAACTCATCAATTCCAAAGGAGCAAAACTGAACGAGAAAATCGCCTTTTTTGCCCACCAGATATTTTTCGTCCAGTTATTTGTTGAAACGCCAAACATCCGCTCCGGTCTTACGTAAGGAACTCCTGTTTGTTTAAAACCAACCCAGGCACGTAATCCACGAAGAAATTGTTCAGTTTCAGGCAAATCAACAAGTTCCTTCACCACTTTTCTATCGATCATAGAAAAATCACCAGCGTCACGCGGGATTGGGATATAACTTAGACTTTGGAATATTTTATAAAAAGTTTTATAGAAAAAATGAATATGTGGTTTCATTTCACGCTGCACGCGTACGCCGTAAACCACGTCAAATCCTTCCATCCATTTTTCATAAAATGCAGGAATAATTTCGGGTGGATCCTGTAAATCGCCATCCATAAGCACAACGCAATCGCCAGTGGCTATTTCCATTCCGCTCAGAAATGCAGCTTGTGAGCCAAAATTTCTTGAATGGCTGATACCAACCACGTTTGGATCTTTATCACAAATTTTGTTGATCACCTCCTCCTGGTTGTCAGGAGAATTGTCATTAACAAAAATTATTTCATAACGCACTTTCAGCTCATTACAGGTTTTGACGATCCTTTCATACATGTAAGGAATCGCCTGAGCATCTTTGTAACACGCTATAATGGCCGTGATGACCGGATTTAATTTCGGGTTCAGGAACGCAGGAAGAATAGTATCCTCATATCTGATCTGATCCTGCCATGCTTTTGTCTTTGACAAGCCATCTTCCAGTGAGGTTTTCGCTTTCCAGCCAAAATCTGTTTCAAAAGCATCAGGATCACCATACCATTCTGCCAAATCCCATTTCCGGTTTGACATACTTCCCCATTTCGGCTCTTGTTTTATACCAAAAGTCTGACGGGAAGTTTCAACCAGGTCACCAATCGTAGTTTTACGACCAGTGGCGATATTATATGATTTACCGGATGTGGTGCTGTTTATTTTCAGCGCAGCGTCCAAAAACGCTTCGACACAATCTTCTATAAATACAAAATCCCTGCTGATATCCGGAGACACCAGAGAAGGAAGCTGGCCTTGTCTTACACTTTCAACGAGTTTCGGAATCAACCTGTCAGGTTCTTCCCAATAACCGTAAATTGAATAAAGTCGGAGATTTAAAGTCTTTAATTCAAAAACGCGGGCGTAGTATTCCAACAAATATGCAGCCGAAACTTTGGAGACGGCATAGTGGCTATTTGGTTCAACTCGGTCAGTTTCCTTCGGTGATGTACAATTAAAGCCATATTCCGAACTGCTCCCAGCATGAATGTATACAGTTTCCTTATTACAATTTTGCAGAATATTTGCCGTCCCGATCACATTGGTTTCGTAAGTCAGGTTGACGCTGCTTTGTTTGCTGTAAGCTCCGTAGGCCGCAAGATTGAATAGCGTCTGAGGTTTATATCGCTCAAAAACTTCACGGACAGAATTGTCCGAAAGGATGTCGCAGTGAATGATATTTTCAAACGGAACATTTATTAATTTTAACCGCCAGGCTTTTGTCGCATCATGTGTGAGTGCATAACAATCCTTTCTGATTTTAAAAATATCGTTGAAAAGGTTTGCCCCGATAAAACCACTGGCTCCAAATACGAAAATCGGTCCTTTTAATTGTTCTATTTTATCGCGGTAATGCGGTAAATGATCAAGCATTCGTAAGTTCATTAAGATATCGTTCCGTAACTTCCTGAGTGGCCTGCTGGTAAAGTTCAGCATTCATCGGCAGATAATGCCATTCAAGTTTATTTTCCATATAGGAAACCCCTTTGCCCTTCACAGTTTGTGCAATAATGGCTTTTGGAAGTCCGTTTTTATGGGTTTTTAATTCGGTAATTGTCTGGTGTATCGTAAGAATATCATGTCCGTCGATCTCAACGGTTTCAAACCCGATGGCCCGCCATTTTTCAGGAGACGCAGTTTCTCCCAATACCTTGTCCGTAGGACCGAAACCTTGCAACCCGTTTTTGTCAACAAACATAAAGAGATTATCAAGCTGGTTTTGAATCGCATAATGCGCAGCTTCCCAGGTAGTTCCTTCGTTGGTCTCGCCATCAGACAGTAAAGCGAAAGCATAACTATCTTCGTCACTTATTTTGGCGGCATGAGCGATACCAGTCGCAATTGGAAGGCCATGTCCCAAAGAACCTGTTGCAAAAGGAATTCCTTTGTATTGTCCCGGAGCCGGATGTGCAGGAAGCGTTGTCCCGTCCAGATAGTATGTGGAGAGCTCTTCGTCGGTAATTTCGCCAAGAACGTTCAAGCAGGTATAAAGTGCAGCAGCCGCATGCCCTTTGGATAAAATAAAAGTATCTTCTTCTGATTTATTTAAAAATAGGATGGCGATCATCAGGTCGATGCAACTTAATGAGCAGCCGATATGTCCGGCATTCGCCTGATTATAAAGTCCCAGTAATTTCAGCCGCAACTCTCCGCTGATCTGTCTGGGTTCATTTAATATTTCCTTTGCGGTCATGGCCAATTTTAGTGTTGATGTCTGCTGTTATCTGAGTACAAAGTAACGAGCAAAATTGTATTATTAAGTGCGCAATATACGAAATCTTATTAGATGGCTTTACTGACAAACACCACGCACGTTACTCAGACCCATACCTTTTACCCTTTAAGTTCATGATTTCCAGCGGTTCTTTCTGATTATTCCGTTTAATTAATATTCTGTCAACCTGCGTTGTGTCCATTACCTGAATATAATTTAAACTTTTTGGAAGGTACAAATTGGTGAGCTGAGCATCCTGGATAGAATAAGGCAGGTAAGTCCTGTCCATGACCGATAAAACCTGAAGTTTGAAAGCAGGATACAGAATGGTATCCCCCGGCTGATAAACAGATTTTATTTTTTGAGCCGCCTCGTAATAAGGATTTGGAACGCGTGGTTTTGCAAAATATCCATATTTCACAGAGCGATCTTCGTAGAATTCCTGTAAGCGTTGTCCAACGAAGTAAAATTGCACAGCCAGGAAAAAGAAGATCAGTAACTTAAATTCAGTGGCCAGGTTTGAGTAATATTGAAGTAAAATACTGACCAGAATAATTACATAAGGAAAAGAAAATCCTGAATAACGCTGTGTTAAACTACTGGTATGTCCTCCTTTGAAAGCCATGAAAATCAGGAACAATGTTGGCACAAGTGCCATCATATACAGCATCGTCAGCCTTTTTCTTTGAAGTTTGTCAGCATTTTTATGAATATCATATAAAAATGATAAGGCAAAAATAACAACGGACAGTATGCAAAACTGGATTTTATTGCTGGTATATACAAGCGCGCTCAAAAGTACGATTACATAGGGTACTCTCGGCATAATAAATTCATGCAGTTTTATCCGGTCCTTTAATCTATACCACACAATTAGAAAAATTCCGACCAGGATCGAAATGACAGCATTCCGCTTTCCGACAAGAGAATCTGCCATGCCGTTGGTGAAAATTAATAAATCAGCGAACATGGGCAGTGCCTTATGAAAAACATTTGCAAATGTTGCCGGATATACGCCAAAGGGATTGTTTCCGGGGCTTGTTTCAGCAAACCGTTTATATTCAGCTGCCTGGTGATTCAGGGAATAAAGCGTGTATTTTCCGCCTCCGTACAACATCCACCAGGTGACACCTGAAAGAGCACCAACGGCTGAAATTGCCATTTTTATCCAGCCGCTTATAGATCTCAGAAAAAATACGGCGAAAATTCCATGAACCAAAAGAACTACAACTGACAAGAAATTAGACAAAATACTGAGCCCGGCTGCGAGAATGTAACCGACGTATAACCAGATATGTTTTCTGTTGGTTGATTTGATCTCAATAATTTGCAGAAAGAAGTATGTAGCAAGCAGTGTCAGGAAAAAAGTCAGGGAATAATTTCTGGCCTGGTGGCTGTAAGCGATGAAAAATGGCTCGATAGCTACCAGACCTGCTGCGATCAGCCCTGTGTTAACAGAAAAAAAGCGTTTTCCGAAAAGATAGGTGAATCCGATGATCAGTATACTAAAAATTACCGAAAATAATCTGGCTGAAAAATCGGATAGACCGAAAATGTCCATCCAGAAATGCAGCAAAAGATAATAAAATGAGCCGTTACCTATATCGCTGCGGGTCATGGCCTCATAATAATCAGCCAGTGTTTTTGGCGCCCAGAATTCTGCCGGGGTAAACGCACGAGGATAAAAAGTCTCCTGGTAGGTCAGGGAAGTTAAAAGATTTTCCTGCGGTTTCAGGCTGAATGGCGGAGTTTTCCAGAACTCGGGAACTGTAATTTTTCTTGTCGAAAATGCTTCCTTTTGATTTGCCCCTTCCAATACAATTCCCTGGCTGACGACCATGGTGCTTTTTTCATCAAAAAAGATACTGTAAGAGTCCAGGTGATAAAGTCGCAGTGCAATACCGATAATAAGTATAACCGCAAGCGTCAACCAGGATTGTAAGTTTTCCTTCTTGTAAGTGTGCACCATGTTTTAATGTCGGAAGTTAAAGCCGCGAAATTAGTGAAATTTCCATTGATTAGGCACTTTTACATTTTAAGGATTGTAAACTCCACGCGGCGGTTTTTCTGGCGGGTCGCTTCTGAAGAATTACTTGCGATCGGTTTCGCTGGTCCCCAGGCCTTTGTTTGAATTCTGAAAGCTCCGACACCTTTTGCTACCAGGTATTTTTTTACTTCTACCACCCGGTCCTCAGAAAGTTTGATATTTTTCTTGGTATCTCCTTGATTGTCAGTATGTCCTTCCAGTAAAATTTCCATTTCCGGATGTTCATTCATGATACCAATGATCCGGTCAAGTTCCTGAAATGAAGTTTCCGTGATATTCGCGCTGCTTTGGGAGAACATATTATTAGCAAGGCGAATTTGCTGACCGGGCTTGATTGGCTGCAAATATAGGTTCTTGCGAATAGTCCTGAAACCCGTTTCGTTTACCAGATCAATTTCTTCGGTAGAGGAAAAATAATCTTGCTCATCGGCTGTAAGGATGTAAGATTCTTTCAAGGGTAAAATTAATTTGAATTCACTGTTTTCACCTTCAAAGGTCGTTTTGCTGAAAGTCTCTCCGGTTTTCAGAATCCTGGCAGAAAGCACTGCTTTAACTGGAGTTGTGGTTTCAAATTCAAATACAGAACCCGTTACAGTTGCAACTGGGTCAGGTTTTATGCCAGGCGTAAGTTTGATCCGGAAAATATCTTCACGCCCGATCGTGTTGTCTGCAGAACTAAAATACCCGTATTCTCCCGACGCGGGGATATTAAAGTAGGAGTCGTGCTTCGGCGTATTGATATTTGGCCCCAGGTTTTCAGGCTTTGACCAGTTTAACCAGGTATCGTCCAGCCGGCGTGATAAAAACACGTCGCCACCACCGTAACCGCTTCGTCCGGAAGATGTAAAGTATAATGTTTTATTATCCAGAGCTAAAAAAGGAGAATTTTCATCGCTCGCACTATTCAATACGGTACCCATGTGTTTCGGCTCAGACCACGTTTCGCCCTCCTGAATGAAAGACACGTAGAGATCTTTTTTGCCTTCGGTATCCTTTCGCTGCACCGACATGATCAACACATTTCCATGTGGGGAAATAGCAAATTCTGAAAAGTCATGATCATTGTACAAATTGTCAATTTTGATCGCTTTTGGAAAACTCCATCCGTTGTTGGTATTGGTTGATGTGGACAGACCATATACCAAACCTCCGCCAGGAAGATAAACATTGATCAGATAAAGATTTTTTCCATCAGCAGAAACACCAATAATCGCATTATCTCCATTGTTGTTCACCGGCGGTCCCAGATTGACAGCCTCTGTCCAGTTATTATTTTTGTCAAGGGTAGAAACCCAGGCATCCTGTTTAGACGCGGAGCCGATATTTCCTTCAAAATCTGCCCTGGTAAAATACAATGTTCTTCCGTCTGCGGAAATGATCGGATTAATTTCCTGTCCTTTGCTATTAACTGCTTTTCCAAGATTTTCTTTTTTCTCTTCTTTTGCGGCAGACGGAGCAACATTAATTAAAGCTTCGACAGGATCGCTCGTAGATGAAATTCCTACGGCGTCGATCTGATTAAATCCGCCCACTTTTGAAGGATCCAGGATAATTTTTATTGCGTTTGCTATCAAATTTTCCTGTTTGGTGAACACCCTGAGCATTCGCCCTTTTTCTGATATTGGGCCAGCTTTTTCATCATAAATCAGGTATTCTCTGCCTGATTCATTATATGCGTAAACTCTTGTAACGGAGCCGGGGTTGTAATTTTCGGCAATTGCAACTTGTTTTAGCGCAATGGGTTTTTCAAAGCCAACTTTGATCCATTCTTCATTTCTTCCATTGGGAGTTGCCGGCGACCAGGCACATGGACTGACCCCAAAATCAGGAAGTTTGTTTGGCTCACCAAGAATTTGTTTTGAGCGAAATCCCTGACCATAACTTTCAGGTCTGTATTCTGAGGAATATCCAAGTATTTTATCAGCCCAAAGTACTGGCTGCTGGGCAAACAAGTTTCCGCATACCAGTAAAACCAGGCTGCAACAAATAGATATTTTTCTTCTCACTAAGCTCATTCGGGGTGCACTTGCTATTTTTCATCCATATTTCACTGCTAAAATTTTCCGAGCAAAAAGTCAGTTGGTTCAGCAATGATGTATCACTTCAAAAATTTTAGTGTGGTGAATATTGTAATAATAAAAGGCAATGCCAAAGATTTAATACTGAATAAAAATATTTCTAAAATCTGCCTAGTTCTTTGCTCCGACCAAAAGTATCCAGTCCCAATCAGGTTGTTTGTCTGGCGGAACAATGACGGCCGCATCTGTACGGCTGAACTCTCCGCCCGTCCACCGGCGGCCAGTCCGGGGACTATACCAAACAGCCCTAAACTCGTTTCCGGTTAGCTTAGTCAAATCCAGTCTAAACTCCCTGGCGGTGGGTATATACAAAATGGCCATACGATGATTTGTAATCGTGGCGACAGTGATTTCACTGGTTTGTGTCGTATCCTGAACGAGTTTTATTTCAGGATCCGGTTGAATTAACGCCCAGGGAATTCCTTGTAGAATTTTTGAAAAACGGACCATATATTCCCCGCCGTCCCTGAGAATATTTACTTTCCATGTTGGATTGAAATTTTTGATCGTGCTCATATGGCAAAATCCGGCAGCTGAACTTAGCAGCGATTCATAGGCTTGTTTACGGATTAAGGCAGATTGATCTTTGATCGGAAATTCTGAGTTGGCAATCAAAAAAGGACTTTTGATTGCGCTTCCTATCGTTTTTTGCCAAATTGCCAAAGCGGCGTATTCAGAATCAGTAACGGTAGAATCCGGAACAAAAACTTTCAGGTCAGTATTGTTTTTATCCAGTGAATCAGGCGGAGTGCAGGTGGACAAAGAAGCAATTAACTGATTTTCTGAATTTGCCCGCAAACTTTCTGTCAACGTCCGTGCAAGAAAAGCTTTCTGGTTTTCTTCTTCACTTACGATCCAAAAGACGTTCGTGAATTTTGAGAAACGTTTACCGATATATTCTCCATAACTCCGGCAAGCCTCTTCACCCTGCGTTTCAAAAAGTGTATTCCAGCTTTGTCTGGAAACGACCAAACCAATGACCAGTTCACGTTCTCTTGCAGCAATAATTATTTTTTCAAGATGATCGAAATAAGCCTTATTGGGTTTTGTTATGTCATTACTTACCAGAAACGGTGTGACTTTATGGAAATTTTTCTGGGTTGGTAAAGCAGGTAGAATATGCACTAAAAAAGTGTTGAAGGCTTGTTTTTTGCGAATATCCAGATAAGCAACCGCGTTGGAATAATCCAGCTTTCGCAGTAATTGCCAGGCGACATCAGCAACTACCAGGAAAGGTGCGTCGTTTTGGTCTGCCAGATGTTTGCCGTCTTCACTAACTTTCAACGGGAATTTATAATCAGCTTCGGGCTGCTTGTTTGAAGCACGGGCCGTAATTTGTAGTGCAAAAAATAAAGTCAGGATTGAAAATGAACGCGCGATCATAGTGCCAAAAGGGAATTATGCCTTCGACGAAAATGAGTGTTGTTCTCAAATTTATTCATGTAGCAGGGGTTAAGGTAGTTGGATCAGTTTTTTCTTAAATCAGCAATCGTGGTGTGCGGATCGAAGGAATTAAATACAAAACTTCCGGCAACCAGAATGTCAGCACCGTTCTCAACGAGAGATTTGGCATTTGTATTGTTGACGCCGCCATCGACTTCTATTTTGAAATCAGCACCTAGTTCTTCACGCATGTAATTTAACTTGTAAATTTTCCGGTAGGTGTTTTCAATAAATTTCTGACCGCCAAAACCCGGATTTACCGACATAATCAACACAAGTGACAAATCAGGTAATATTTCTGAAAGTACCTCTACAGGCGTATGAGGATTTAAGGCTACGCCTGGCTCCATACCTAATTCCTTGATCAACTGAACGGTACGGTGTAAATGCGTGCAAGCTTCATAGTGAACCGTCAGGATATCAGCACCGGCGTCACGGAAATTTTCCAGGTAACGGTCAGGTTGCTCAATCATCAAGTGAAAGTCCAGCGGTTTTTTGGAATATCGTTTGATGGCCTGTGCAACCGGAAATCCGAAGGAAATATTGGGGACAAACATACCATCCATGATGTCTACGTGTATGTAATCTGCTTCACTCGCATTAAGCATTTCAATGTCGCGTTGCAGATTAGCGAAATCTGCGGCAAGAATGGAAGGGGCAACTTCAGCCATTTTGTAAAGTAGTAATGTTAAATCCGTGGCGAATTTAAGGAATTTATAGGGAAGATGTAAACTCAGGGATTTTCCTAACCCAATGTATTAGCTTTGGGCGGCAGCGGAATCAGATAGATTCCAGCTTTAGGCAATAATTTTCAAACAAATGTTTAATCTAAATCGGCACTATTGGTTATTTGGCTATGTAAATCCAGCATTTAACAGGCTGTACATTTCCTAATTATCAGCCAAAATTACTCAAATAACAGACCGACTGAAAAAGTCAATCCAGTTAACAGTTTAGATTTAATGATTTGATCGTCGGTGGCTGATGAAAATAGCCGGTATTGATTTTCTTCCAGGGAATAAATTTCAACGGTTAAATACTCAGGCAAAACGATCCAATATTCCTCAACGCCATATCGTTGGTAGAGCTCTTTTTTTTCATTTGTATCCAAATGGAAAGAACTTTTAGAAATAATTTCTACTAATAAATCAGGGACACCTCTGATCCAGTCCTGGGCAATATGCAAATTATCATTGCTGATGAACATCAAATCAGGCTGTACGCGATTAAAATTTTCCTCAAAAATAACATCCAAAGGCGCGTTGAAAACCTCACCCAGGTTTTCGCCGCTTACGAAATCTTCGATAATTCTTTGAAGCTTTCTGGATATTTTTTGATGATAAATTTTCGGGCTGGGAGACATAATTTCTTTGCCGTTAATGATTTGCGTCAAATCCCAGTCTTGAAGTGTTGGTTCTTCCTTATGGATCATTTTTAATCAGCGTTTTTTACGAAAATACATAAATAATTACATATAGCAGCTAACTTTCGATCTTTCGTTAAATTTGTGCCCGAGCTATAATATTATTTTGCTCACCCTTGCAAATATCAGTTTTTCAGACAATTTCCAGCCGCAATAGCAAACAAAAACCATGAACCCGGAAGAACGCATCAACGAACTTATACAACAGATTGATCATTACAATTTTCAGTATTATCAGGAAAGTATTTCTGAAATATCTGACTATGATTTCGATCTGTTATTGAAAGAACTGGCTAAGCTGGAAAATGAGTTTCCCGAATTCAAACGCAGCGATTCACCCACGCAGCGGGTGGGCGGTACGATCACAAAAAATTTCAATGCCGTATATCACCGATATCCAATGTTGTCGCTTGACAATACCTACAACGAGCAGGAGCTTCGGGATTTTGACGAACGTGTTCGGAAAGGATTGGACGGGGAACCTTATGAATATATTTGTGAACTCAAATTTGACGGGATTTCGCTCAGTTTTACATACGACAATGGCGTCCTGGTTCGTGGAGTAACCCGAGGCGACGGTACGCGGGGAGATGAAATTACAAATAATGTAAAAACAATAAAGTCACTTCCATTACGTGTCAAGTCAAAAGAAATTCCACCAATTTTTGAAATCCGGGGAGAAGGATTTATGCCTTTTCAGTCTTTTCAAAAACTGAATGAAGATATGGAAGCGTTAGGTGTTAACCTTTATGCAAACCCAAGAAATGCTGCGTCCGGTTCGTTTAAATTGCAGGATTCTGCTGAAACGGCCCGCAGGTCGCTGGATTGTTATATCTATTCTTTTTTAAGCGACGAAACAGTTTTTGCCAGTCACGAAGAAAGTTTACTGGCACTGAAATCATGGGGATTTAACATTTCTCCTGGCTGGAAAAAGGTAACCAATATCGATGATGTCATATCTTACATTCATGAATGGGAGGAAAAACGCACGACACTTCCGCTCGCGACAGATGGAATCGTTATCAAGGTAAATTCTTTTGAGCAGCAGCGTGAATTAGGATTCACAGCGAAAAGTCCGCGCTGGGCGATTTCTTTTAAATACAAGGCGGAGAACAAACCAGCCATTCTCAGATATGTTAACTTTCAGGTCGGAAGAACGGGGAATATCACACCTGTTGCCAATCTGTGTGCAGAAAGTGAGCGAACAATTCCTTATAATAAAGTGAAAGGAGTGCACTTATCCGGCACCTATGTGAAACGCGCAACGCTGCATAATGCCAATGAGCTTGAAAGGCTAAGCGTGCAGTTGGGTGATACTGTTTTTGTGGAAAAAAGCGGAGAAATTATTCCAAAAATAACCGGTGTCGATCTGGCAAAACGTGAGTTATTTCAAACGGAACCGATCGTATTTCCTAAAAATTGTCCGGAGTGTGGCTCGCTTTTAGCTAGAAATGAGGGCGAAGTCGCTTATTATTGCCCGAATGACAGTGCTTGTCCTCCACAGCTAAAAGGTCGGATCGAGCATTTTATTCACCGGAAAGCGATGAATATTGACAGCCTTGGTGAAGGTAAAATTGAAGTACTTTTTGATAACAATCTGGTAAGAACGCCTGCTGACTTATATGACCTGACAAATGAAAAATTGCTGGGACTTGAAAAAAATATCGTTAACGAAGAAACCGGGAAAATTAAGAAAATTAGTTTCCGGGAAAAGACGGTTGAGAATATTATGAAAGGTCTGGACACTTCGAAAACGGCTCCTTTCAAGAACGTTTTGTTTGGTCTGGGCATTCGGTTTGTCGGCGCGACGGTGGCTGAAAAGTTGGCTGCTTATTTCAAAAATATCACCGCGCTTCGTTCGGCAACTTTTGAAGAACTTGTTGCGGTGCCGGAAATTGGAGGTAGAATTGCACAAAGTGTAATCGCTTATTTTTCAGTACCGGAAAACCAGCTGGTGATGGAGCGACTTGAAAAAGCGGGTTTGCAAATGACAACCGACGACAAACCGGTTGAAATGGAAAGTACGATGCTGGAAGGCAAAACTTTTGTGATTTCCGGCGTATTTGCAAATTTTGACCGGGACGACCTGAAACATAAAATTGAAGCGAATGGTGGCCGTATCCTGAGTGGTGTTTCGGGGAAGTTAAACTATCTGCTTGCCGGAGACAATATGGGTCCTTCCAAACTTGAAAAGGCGAGAAAATTGGGCGTAACGATCCTGTCAGAAGAAGAATTTTTAGGAATGATTCAAAAATGATGAAGGAAATTGAGACAGGTAACTAACTTTGTGTTTTAAAATCAACAATTATATAAGAAAATAATGCCATTGGACGAACGTTTCAAAGGAGTCGGAGCAGCGCTGATTACACCCTTTGATGAACAGCAAGAAATTGACTACGCTGGTTTACAAAAGTTAATCGAATTCGTGTCTGAAGGAGGAGTGGATTATCTGGTCGTGCAGGGAACAACCGGGGAATCTCCAACAATTTCATCGACAGAAAAAGACGAAATTCTGGCGTTTTCTAAAAAGCATAACACAAAGGGTTTGCCTATTGTGTATGGTTTGGGCGGAAATGATACCAGATCAGTACTTGAAACGATCCGAAAGACTGACCTCGACGGCGTTGACGCGATCCTGTCTGTTTGTCCATATTACAACAAGCCTACACAAGAAGGAATTATAGCACATTTCACTGCGATTGCGGAAGCATCGCCGGTGCCTGTTTTGTTATACAATGTTCCCGGTCGTACGGTAATCAATATGAAAGCGGAAACGATCCTGAAACTTGCAGAACATCCGAATATCATTGGTATTAAAGATGCAGGCGGAAGTATAGAACAAAGCATGGAACTTGCCGCACATGCACCAAAAGATTTTCTTTTGCTTTCAGGTGATGACAATCTTGTTACTACCATGTGTAGCGTTGGGTGGCATGGTGTTATTTCCGTGATTGCCAATGGTTTTCCACGTGAGTTTACAGATTTAACCTGGCACGCAATCGAAGGGAATTTCAAAGAGGCTGCAAAATTGCAATTGGCATTTCTTGAATTTGACACGTTGTTATATATTGAATCAAATCCGGTTGGGATAAAAAAATGTCTTGAAATTAAAGGTATTTGCAGTTCAGAAGTTCGTTTGCCCTTATTGAAAGCTTCGCCGCAGCTGAGTGAAAAGCTGGAAAAAGCGATGGTTCGGGAAGGGTTTATGTAGTGCTGGAATAACCGAATTTATCAGCCGGAATTCTGTCACCCGTTCCGGGTTAAGAGGCTCAATATTCCCATTTTGCTACAATACTGTCATCCCTTCGGGATTATTGCGGCAATAGCGAATTAGAAATAATCTGGAAACCCGAAGCCCTGGTATTTCTTTCGGGTTTGTTTTTTTGTAAATGGGAGAAGATCATTTAAAAACCAAAAGATTGAAATGTCTTATCTTACTCACTCGTTCCGGGTTAAGCGGCTGGATATTCCCATTTTGCTACAATGCTGTCATCCCTTCGGGATTATTACGGCAATAGCGAATTTGTAAAATGAAATAATCTGCAAACCCGAAGGATTGATGTTCTTTCGGGTTTGTTTTTTTGTAAATGGGAGAAGATCATTTAAAAGCCATAACATTGAAATGCCCTATTTAATCCACCCGTTCCGGGTTAAGCGGCTCAATATTCCCGTTTTTTTACAATACTGTCATCCGTTCGGGATTATTATGGCAATAGCGAATTTATAAAAATAATAATCTGCAAACCCGAAGGATTAGTGTTCTTTCGGGTTTGTTTTTTTGTAAATGGGAGAAGATCATTTAAAAGCCATAACATTGAAACGCCTTATCTAATTCATGAAATGCGGTCATCCACAAACCCGAAGGGTTGAAATTATTGTAGTAGCGGGATTGGATCCGGGAAACAAAACCCTGAAAGGGTGACATATCAAGATTTGGAATTGGCATTTCTTGAATTTGATACGTTGTTGTATATCGAATCAAATCCGGTTGGGATAAAAAAATATGCTGAAATTAAGGTTATTTGCAGCTCAGAAGTTCGTTTGCCGTTATTGAAAGCTTCGGCGCAGCTGAGTGAAAAACTGGAAAAAGCGATGGTTCGGGAAGTTTTTATGTAATGCTAAAATAACTGAATTTATCAGCCGGAATTCTGTCACCCGTTCCGGGTTAAGCGGCTCAATATTCCCATTTTGCTACAATACTGTCATCCCTTCGGGATTATGGCAATAGCGAATTTATAAAATGAAATAATCTGCAAACCCGAAGGACTGATATTCTTTCGGGTTTGTCTGGTTTGTTACATCCCGTGAGACGCTTTTCGGTATGAAACATCAAGTTTGTCATTAAATTCATAAATTCGCAACCATCCTCAGACCCGAAGAGTTGTTAGTATTGCCGTAATCTAATGAGGGTTGAAATTAAATCTATAAATTCGCAACAATTCACAAACTCGAAGGGTTGAAAATATTGTAGTAAATGTAAGAAGCCGGTAAGTCTAAACCCTGAAAGGGTGGCATACCAGAATACGCTACAAACCAGTGGTGTTTTTTACATGCTCAATCCAATTATTAAAATATCTTACTCATGATCACCTTCTATCCCGGCCCATCCAAAGTATATCCACAGGTTGAACAATACTTGTCAGAAGCATATCAAAGTGGTATTTTAAGCGTCAATCATCGTAGTGAGCCCTTCATGGCCATGCTAAAACAGACGATTGAGGTGATGAAATCGAAACTTGATATTCCGGAAGCGTATGAAGTTTATTTTTGCTCTTCCGCAACCGAATGTTGGGAAATCATCGCTCAGTCGCTTGTTTCAACGAAAAGTCTTCATGTATTTAATGGTGCATTTGGCGAAAAGTGGCTTGAATACACACAGAAAATTAAACCCGAAGCAAAAGGTTTTTCTTTTGATATAAACAGTTTACCAAATATTTCTGATATCATTTCCGATCAGGAAGATGAAGTGATCTGCCTGACACATAATGAAACTTCGAACGGAACAGCTTTGCCGTATTCCTTTTTTAAAGAACTGAGAAAACAGACCAGTCAGGTGATTGCTGTGGACGCGACATCTTCCATGGCGGGAGTGGAATTTCCCTGGGAAGCGGCTGATGTTTGGTATGCTTCCGTTCAGAAATGTTTTGGGCTTCCGGCAGGTTTGAGTATTTTGATTGCTTCTCCGCGTGCGATAAAACTGGCAGAAAAGATTGGCGATCGTGATTTTTATAACAGCTTTCTTTTTGTCAGAGACAATTTTTTGAAATATCAGACGCCTTATACGCCAAATGCGCTCGGTATTTATCTGGTCGGACGTGTTATGAAGGAGGTTGATCCAATTGCATCAATTTCGAAACAGACAAAAAAGAGAGCGGCAGAATGGTATGAGTTTCTTGCGGAACATGGGTATTCTGTCTTGATTGATGAGGATGAAGTAAGGTCCGGCACTGTGATTGCCGTTTCAGGAAGTAAGGATCAGGTATCCAATCTGAAAAAATCAGCAAGGGAAAACGGTATTCTGCTGGGCAACGGCTATGGGGCATGGAAAGAAACAACATTCAGAATCGCTAACTTTCCGGCGATTACGCAAGACGAAATTGATCAGGTAAAAAATTACCTTAAAGGCGAAGCGAGTCGCCTGGCATGAGTAGTAATGTCAATGGATTGTATTTATAGTTAAAAAGTCGTTTACTCATTACAGGATAAGCCCATCGTGTTAATAGATATGTTGCATCAGTACCAGACACAAACAAAATGTCTGGTAGCCCTCGATTCCATTATTTTCGGTTTCGACGGTCAGGAGTTAAAATTATTATTGGTCAATCGTGGTATTGAAGATGAGCATCATACCTGGTCGCTGATGGGCGGTTGGGTGCAGCCCGATGAGAGTCTGGAAGAAGCCTCAACGAGAATTTTGTATGAACTGACAAGCCTCACCGACATTTATTTGGAACAGCTTCATACTTTTGGAAACCCCAAACGTGACCCGGTTGAGCGTACAGTTTCAGTTGCTTATTTTGCGTTAATCAACGTGGAGGATTACGATAACAAGATATCCAAGAATTTCGAAGCGCAGTGGTTTTCCATGCAGGAATTGCCGCAGTTATTGTTTGACCATAGTGCCATGGTTCAGATGGCGATTGAACATTTGCGGTATAAGGCCTCTCAGCATCCAATTGGTTTTGAGCTGCTTCCTGAGAAATTTACAATTCCGCAGCTGCAAAAATTATATGAGGCAATTTTTGGAACAGAACTTGATAAGCGCAATTTCAGCCGGAAACTTTTGTCCACGCATTTGCTGATCAAACTGGATGAAAAACAAAAGGGTTTTTCTAAAAAAGGCGCTTATTATTACAAAATCCACGAGGAGAAATATAAAAAACAGTTTAATACCTTCCTGAACTTTTTGCCGAATGGGAACGGGTAACATTTATTTTAATCGTTAGCTTAACAATAAAAGGTTGTGTAAGAAACGGGTTTTGTTCAACTTTGCGGCATAATCCTAGAATGGTGTCGTCATGTTTAACTTCAAAGAAATACTTTCCGTAACGCTGATCCTCTTTTCGGTGATCGATGTGCTGGGCTCAATCCCGATCATTGTAGATTTTCGCAAGAAACTAGGCAAGATTGAATCCGAAAAGGCGACATTGGTTGCCGGGGGAATTATGATCGCTTTTTTATTTTTGGGAGAAAGGCTTTTAAGCCTTTTTGGCGTAGATGTGGCGTCTTTTGCAGTTGCCGGTGCAATTATTTTGTTCCTTCTGGGACTGGAAATGATACTTGGAAGAAATATTTTCAAGCATGACAATATCAGCGTCAGTGCCGCATCAATCGTCCCAATCGCATTTCCCATTATTGCAGGGGCCGGCACCATGACAACGTTGCTGGCGTTGCGTACGACCTATGAAATCAAGAATATACTGGTAGGCGTTTTGCTCAATTTATTTTTTATTTACATCGTTCTAAAATCATCCAACTGGATTGAAAATAAACTCGGGCAGGGTGGCACCGACATTCTCCGGAAAGTTTTCGGGATAATCCTGCTTGCCATTGCAATCAAACTTTTCAAGACCAATCTGGTTTTGTAAATCCTATTTTCAGAATAATAAAATTCAAAATTATTAATATAATGCAGCAATTAGACAGCCTTAATCAAGTCGCGGAATTCCATAAAACATTCAAACATCCTATCCTTGAAACGCCGACCATTCCCTCGGAAGACCGCAGCCGTTTACGCGTAGCTCTTTTGGCCGAAGAATTGAAGGAACTGGAAGTTGCGATTTTGGAAAAAGACCTTGTAGAAATAGCGGACGCGCTTTGCGACTTGCAGTATGTACTTTCCGGGGCCGTGCTGGAATTCGGTTTAGGTGAAAAATTCAGAACATTGTTTGACGAGGTACAACGTTCGAATATGTCAAAGGCTTGTGTGAGTGTAGAAGAAGCAGAGGCTACCGTAGCGCACTATAATGCCAAAGGAACGGAATGTTATTATAAAGAAGACAATGGTAAATATCTTGTTTACCGTACCGCGGACGATAAAACTTTGAAAAATATCAACTATTCTCCGGCGGATTTGTCGGGCATCATTGCTTCGTAATTATTCGTTTTCATTTAACCTTTGGTAAAAATGTCTTCCGTCTTAAACCGATTTTTGAGTTACGTTCAGATCGATACGCAATCAGATCCGCAATCGACGAGTTTTCCCAGTACGGAAAAACAGCGGGATCTTAGTAATCTGCTGGTAATCGAATTGCAGGAGCTTGGGATTGAGGACGCGCATCTGGATGAACATGGTTATGTGTATGCAACGATACCGGCAAACTCCGAAAAATCTAATATTCCGGTGATATGTTTTTGTTCACATGTGGATACCTCTCCTGATGTCACAGGTGCAAATGTGGAGCCGATTGTGCATCAGAAATGGAATGGACAAGATATCGTTTTGCCGGACGACCCGACCCAGGTTCTGAAACTTGCTGAGCATCCTGATCTGAAAAATCAGATTGGAAATGATATCGTGAGTGCAAGCGGAACGACACTTTTAGGTGCGGACAACAAGGCCGGTGTCGCTGAGATTATGGCTGCGGCGGAGGTTCTGGTAACAGATAAAAGAATAAAACACGGCGTGATCAAAATTCTCTTCACACCCGACGAAGAAGTTGGTCGCGGTACTGAAAAAGTAGATATAGATAAGCTTGGGGCTGATTACGGTTATACTGTGGATGGTGAGGCAGTTGGCACGATGGAAGACGAAACTTTCTCGGCTGACGGCGTAAAAATCACAATTCACGGCGTTAGTACGCACCCGGGGTATGCCATGGGAAAGCTGGAAAATGCACTGAAAATCGCAGGGGAAATTCTGGCTGCTTTACCAAAAAACCTTTCTCCGGAAACAACGGAAAACAAGGATGGATTTATCCATCCGGTACATATCGAAGGAATTCAGGAACAGGCGGTTTTAGAGTTTATCATCCGGGATTTTACTGAATCTGGTCTCCACGAAAAAGAAGCGCTACTCAAAGAGATCATGGAAAAAGTTTTGTTAAATTATCCGAATTCAACAGCCGAATTCAAGGTAACGGAACAATACCGCAACATGAAAGAAATTCTGGATCTGCATCCTCAGGTTATTGATAATGCGATGGAAGCCATGAAACGTTCTGGATTAAATCCAATAAAAAGAAGCATCCGCGGAGGAACAGACGGGTCGAGATTGTCTTTTATGGGTTTACCCTGCCCGAATATTTTTGCAGGAGAACATGCTTTTCATTCACGTTTGGAGTGGGTTTCCGTGCAGGATATGGAAAAGGCGGTGGAGGTTATTGTAAACCTGGCCCAGGTTTGGGAAGAAAGAAGTTAGTTTAGAATTAATGGCAAAAAAATCAAAATATTATGTAGTGTGGCAAGGTAGACAAACAGGCGTGTTTACCGATTGGAAGGAATGTGAAGCACAAATAAAAGGCTTTGAAGATGCCCGTTATAAATCTTTCGACTCAATACAGGAAGCGGAAACGGCCATTCAGCGGAATTATTGGGAATATGTACAGAAAAAGGAAAATGCTGCGAAAGTTGTTGCAAAAACAGCACCGTCAAATATTGGTCAGCCTATAAAAAATGCAATTGCCGTTGATGCCGCGTGGAATACGGCTTCTGGCGATATGGAATACCAGGGTACTTATTTACAAACCGGGGAGCGAATTTTTTTGCAAGGTCCGTTCAAAGATGCTACAAACAATATCGGCGAATTTCTCGCGATCGTTCATGGATTGGCTTATCTGCAAAAAAATAATAGTGACATCCCGATCTATTCAGATTCCAGAACGGCGATAAGCTGGATTAAGAAGAAACATGCGAACACCAAATTGCAGCTCACACCAAGGAACAAACCTGTTTTTGAAATGCTCCAACGGGCCGAACGTTGGCTGGCAGCGAATAAATATCCAAATAAAATCCTGAAATGGGAAACTGAATATTGGGGTGAAAACCCTGCTGACTTTGGTAGAAAATAATAACCCATGGCCAGAAATTCGTTTTTCAAATTCAAACAATTTACAGTCCAACAGGATAGGTGTGCGATGAAAGTCTGCACCGATGCCTGTGTTTTTGGCAGTTGGGTGCCAATCGAAAACGCTGAACGTATTCTTGATATCGGAGCCGGGACGGGATTGTTGTCGCTGATGGCAGCGCAGCGAAACAAAAACGCCAGGATTAGTGCCGTCGAGCTAGATCTTGATGCTTTTTCTCAGGCAACAGAAAACATAAAAAATAGTACTTTCGCTGACCGGATTCAAATTTTTCATACGGCAATTCAGGATTTTTTACCACCGGAGAAATTTGAATGCATCATTTCAAATCCACCGTTTTTTCAATCAGATCTCCGTTCGCCGGATGGAAAAGTGAATCTGGCGCATCATGCTGATTCACTAACTTTCCAGGAATTATTGAACGCAGTTAATAAGTTACTGACTCAGACTGGAAGGTTTAGTATACTTCTTCCGGTTGGAGAAGGTATAATTTTTCAGGAACTTGCTGAGAAATCTGGTCTTGTTTTGATCCGAAAACTAACTTTGTTCCATCAAAATGGAAAAAAAGCTTTTCGTTCCATTATGGTGTACAGGCAAAGGGAATACGCTGATAATCGGTTGGTTAGCGATGATCTATTTATTTATAATGAAGATGGGAAAACCTATCATCCGGAGTTTGCCGAATTAATGAAAGACTTTTATTTGATATTTTGATCAGGAAAAACACGAACTTTACACGTTAATCCGGGTGTGCAGGTATCGCCCAAGTACATATTCATGACTAATTCAGCTATTCAGATTTCCGTTGTCGTCCCGCTTTTCAATGAAGAGGAGTCTCTGCCAGAGCTCAGTGAGTGGATTGCGCGGGTCATGACTGAGAATAATTTTACATACGAAGTTCTTTTTATCGATGACGGGAGCAAGGATCGCTCATGGGAAGTAATCTGCGATTTATCGTTGAAAAACCCGCATATTAAGGGAAGACGTTTTGTTCGTAATTATGGTAAAACAGCTGCTTTACAAACTGCTTTTCAGGCTGCGCGTGGAGATGTAGTGATCACGATGGATGCTGATTTACAGGATAGTCCTGATGAAATTCCGGAACTTTACCGGATGATCACAGAAGACCGCTATGATCTGGTTTCAGGCTGGAAAAAGAAAAGGTATGATCCGATCACCAAGACGATCCCGACTAAAATTTTCAATGCTGCAACAAGAGGTATTTCCGGCGTGTCGCTGCACGATTTCAATTGTGGTCTGAAAGCATACCGGAAAGACGTGGTTAAAAATGTCACGATTTATGGTGAAATGCACCGGTATATTCCTGTAATTGCCAAATGGAATGGGTATGGAAAAATAGGGGAGAAGGTCGTTCAACATCAGGCAAGAAAATACGGTTACACAAAATTCGGCCTTGAAAGGTTCGTTTTTGGCTTCCTCGATTTGCTTTCGATTGCGTTCGTGAATAAATTTGGTCGGCGTCCGATGCATTTATTTGGCAGCCTCGGAACGCTTATGTTTTTTCTTGGAACAGTCATTGCCTTTTGGTTACTGGGTACCAAAATTTATAAAATCTATATTTCGCACGAACAATATCGGAATGTTACAGAAAATCCACTGTTTTTTCTTGCGCTCGTTGCCATAATGGTCGGGTCGCAATTATTCCTGGCAGGCTTTTTGGGGGAATTATTTGTTAAGCAGTCCATATCAAAAACCGGAGACTATCTGATATCAGAAAAGGCTGGTGAGTAGCAGTTAAATATTAAACAATTAAACAGATTCATATACCTATTACCATATAATGAACGCAAACGTACACAAAGCCCACCCATGGCATGGAATTCCGATGGGCGAAAATGCACCTGATCTTGTAACCGCATTTATTGAAATCGTTCCTACGGATACCGTTAAATACGAAATTGACAAACAGACCGGTTATTTGAAAATTGACCGTCCTCAGAAATATTCCAACATTGTTCCGGCACTTTACGGATTTATTCCTAAAACATATTGTGCAGACAAAATTGCTGCACTGGCAAGAGACAGATCTGGCAGAGACGTTACCGAAGGTGACGGAGATGCGCTGGATATTATCGTTTTGTGTGAAAAAATCATCTCTCACGGAGATATCATGTGCCAGGCGAAACCAATCGGCGGTATCCGTTTGATCGATGGCGGCGAAGCTGATGATAAAATTATTGCTGTTTTGAAAGGCGACGAAGTTTATGGCGCTTATTCAGACATCAGTGAGTTGCCGCAAGGAATTGTTGAGCGTCTGAAGCACTATTTCCTTACTTATAAAAACCTTCCGGGCGAAAAAGCACACATTGAAATTACCAATGTATATGGCCGCGAGGAAGCGCACGAAGTGATCATGACTTCGGTTGAAGATTACAAAGATTCGTTCTACTGAATACCTGAGCTACCTCAGGTACGGAGCAAGAAAGAAGCTTAGGACCAGGTTCCGAGCAGACTGATAGTTAATAATATAGCCGCCCCGGATACGGGCGGCTTTGTTTATTTGTATCTTTGTGCAAAATTTTCAAAAAAGGTGAATCTTTCGTGCCTGGCGACATCAAATTTTGTTAATTTCCAAACTGGGAAATTTGCAGGATCAGGTGGTGGCAGGTTATAAAATAATGTAATGAGTAATATAGAGGAAATTAAGAAAAGGCGCACATTCGCGATCATTAGCCACCCGGATGCAGGGAAAACAACACTAACTGAGAAATTGCTGCTTTTTGGAGGAGCGATCCAGACGGCTGGTGCGGTAAAATCCAATAAAATTAAAAAAACGGCAACTTCCGATTTCATGGAAATTGAGAAGCAGCGTGGAATTTCGGTGGCGACTTCGGTAATGACTTTCGAATACCGCGATTTGCTGATAAACATTCTGGATACACCGGGCCACAAAGACTTTGCTGAGGATACCTATCGCACGCTGACGGCTGTCGATAGTGTAATTTTGGTGATCGACTGCGTGAAAGGTGTGGAAGAGCAAACCGAAAGGCTTATGGAAGTTTGCCGGATGCGTAATACGCCAGTAATCGTTTTTGTGAATAAGCTTGATAGGGAAGGACAGAATCCGTTCGAACTGCTTGATGAACTTGAAACGAAATTAGGTATCCGTGTTCGTCCGCTCACCTGGCCGATCAACATGGGTGCGGATTTTAAAGGTGTTTACAGTTTATTTGAACAAAAACTCTATTTCTTTAAGATCAATAAAACAAAAATCGAAAGTAATGTCGTTGAGATAAATCTTGAAGATGACAAACTTGAAGAACTTCTTGGATTGAAAGATGCCGTGCAATTGGTTGAAGACGTGGAACTCGTTGATGGCGTTTATGATAAATTTTCGAATGAAGCTTACGCAAGTGGACAATTGGCTCCTGTTTTCTTCGGTAGCGCGATCAATAACTTTGGTATCAAAGAACTTCTGGATACATTTTGCGAAATTTCCCCACTTCCTCAGCCCCGTCCGACAGACGTGAGAGAAGTGGAACCGACCGAATCAAAATTTAGCGGTTTTATATTCAAAATTCACGCAAACCTTGATCCACGCCACCGAGACAGGATCGCCTTTTTAAGAATTTGTTCCGGTAAATTTGAGAGGAGAACTTTTTATCATCACGTAAGATTGAACAAAGACGTGCGTTTTGCGAGTCCGTTCACCTTTATGGCCTCCGATAAAAGTGTGATGGATGAAGGTTTTCCAGGTGATGTTGTCGGGTTATACGATACAGGAAATTTCAAGATTGGCGATACCTTAACAGAAGGCGAAAATTTTAATTTTGCAGGTATTCCAAGTTTTTCACCTGAGATTTTCAAGGAGCTGATCAACCTGGATCCAATGAAATCCAAGCAATTGGAAAAAGGTATTCAGCAGCTAACCGATGAAGGTGTTGCGCAGCTATTCAACCTGGATCTTGGAAACCGGAAAGTGGTAGGAACGGTGGGAGAGCTTCAATTTGATGTTATCCAGTATCGACTTGAACATGAATATGGTGCAAAATGCCGCTGGGTTCCAATGAACATTACCCGCGCTTGCTGGCTGACGGCTGATGAAAAATCAGCAATGGATGAATTTATCCGTTTGAAAGGAAACCAGATTGCTTTTGACAAAGATAGAAACCCCGTTTTCTTCGCAGAATCCGATTGGATGATCCGTATGAACCGTGAGAATAATCCAAAAATACATTTCCATTTTACGTCTGAGTTTAAGACAGAGGTGGCTTTGTAATAGTAAGGCTCCTTTATCGGAAATACCCGGAAGTTTTTCTGTCACCCCGTCGGGGTTGTGGCTTGATTTCATTCCTTATTTCTATAATACTAACATCCCTTAGGGATTATTCCCATAAGAAATATTTTGGAAAAAGGATATCAAAGTGACTTTTGAAGTCAACATGTTTTTAATTATACCAGCAAGTGATCGCTGAATTAAAACTCCGTAGTAAACCTGTTGTCGTCCATGGTGAAAACAATACGAACAGGCAATTGCTGGATTAAAAAACCGAAGGGTTGATATTATTATAGAAAAAATCTCCACTTCGCAGAATTTGATTGGATGATCTTTATAAACCGTGAGAATAATCTAAAAATACATTTCCATTTTACGTCTGAGTTTAAGACGGAGGTGGCTTTGTAACAGGAAGGCTCCTTTATCGGAAATACCCGGAAGTTTTTCTTTCAACCCGTTGGGGTTGTGGCTTGATTTTATTCCTTATTTCTATAATACTGACATCCCTTTGGGATTATTCGCAGAAGAAATATTTTGTAAAAAGGATATCAAAGTGACTTTCGATGTCAACATATTTTTAATAAAACGGACAAGTAGTCGATGGGTTTAAAACTCCGTAGTAAACCTGTTGTCGTCGATGGTGAAAACATACGAACATGCAATACCTGGATTAAAAACCCGAAGGGTTGATATTATTATAGAAAAAAACTGTACGCTCTAAAACCTTAACCCTGAAAGGGTGACAGAATATTATAGCTCTTCCTGACTGAAAATGTTGTTAATCGGGAAGAGCTTTAATATGCAATATTGGTTAACGCTAATTCCTTGGCCCTCTGCCCATTCCGCCATTTTTTCTCCGCTCTTCCATGGCAGTTTTGTATTTTTCCTGTTGTTCAGGCGTTAATACTTTTTGCAGTTCTGTGTTGAACGCTTCCATGGATTCCCGCATTTTAGAACGGTCTGCGTCCTGAGAATTTCTGACTTCGTCCATTTTCTGAGCACGGGATAAGTTCAGGGCGTAAACTTGCTTTTGCTGCTCATCCGTAAGTTTCAAACTTTCAGTTAAAGTCTTGGTCTGATTTTCTGCTCTTGCTTCTGCCGTCATTTTAGCGTTGCCACGCTGCGCAAATGCGGAGATACTAACGAATGCCAGCATCATGGCGATTATTCCTTTCTTCATGTGTTTTAAGTTTAAATACCCGTCTTAGAGATGGATTTTTAAAGAAGGTTTAATCTGTAGAGAATTATTTGTGGAAGTGATGGTTTTTGAAAAATAATCGGGAGAAAAGATTGGCCGATACTGAAAGTAGTTTAGTTGCTTTTTCAGCTAAGATGAAAACAAAAAAAGCTCAGATTTCTCTGAGCTTTTTGCGGTCTGGACGGGACTCGAACCCGCGACCCCATGCGTGACAGGCATGTATTCTAACCAACTGAACTACCAAACCAATAGCTTCAATCTTTCAATAAACTTGGCGGTCTGGACGGGACTCGAACCCGCGACCCCATGCGTGACAGGCATGTATTCTAACCAACTGAACTACCAAACCAAGTTACTTTCGCCCGTCGTTCCGGGTTATTGTGGTGCAAAACTAGTATTATTATTCTTGAATACAATACCTGATGCAAATAAAATGTTAGTTAATTTGCAAATAAAATTTCTAATAACCAAATCTGTTCTGGTTATCAAATAGTTGTAATTTGAAAAAAATGACAAAAATAAAGCAGATCACACAACAGCTTGAAAAATTAGCGCCGATACCGTACCAGGAAAGTTACGATAATGCAGGATTAATCGTGGGTGATCCGGAAACTGAGATTACAGGAATTCTTTTTTCTCTTGACGTAACCGAAGAAATCGTTGCGGAAGCAATTGATAAAAACTGTAATCTGATTGTCGCGCATCATCCCATTGTCTTTAAAGGGCTGAAAAAACTTAATGGAAACAACTATGTTGAGCGGACTGTGATCAAAGCTATAAAAAACGACATTGCGATTTATGCGATTCATACCAATCTTGATCATGTGGCCCAGGGCGTAAACTGGAAAATTGCAGAAAGGCTGGAACTTTTGAATGTTAAGGTATTGGCACCAAAAAAAGAACTTCTATCAAAACTGACATTTTTTGTTCCGGTTAAAAATTCGCAAAATGTACTCGATGCACTTTTCGAAGCCGGGGCAGGAGAAATCGGGCAGTATAAAAATTGTAGTTTCAGGACAGAAGGCATAGGCACTTTTCAACCCGGTGAGGCTGCAAATCCGGTGATTGGCTCGCGCGGACTAAATGAAGAAGTTGCTGAACACAGAATTGAGGTAATGTTTCCCTCATATCTCGAATCAACAATTTTGTCGGTACTAAAAAAGAATCATCCGTACGAAGAAGTTGCTTACTATCTTCAGTTACTGGAAAATGAAAATCAGGAGGTTGGCGCAGGTGCTGTTGGTGAGCTGACAGAGCCTATGGATCCGAAGGAATTTTTACGTTTTGTAAAAGATCAAATGCACACTTCGGTGATCCGGCATACCATTCCGTTAAATAAAAAAATACAACGTATCGCAGTCTGTGGCGGGGCAGGAAGTTTTTTGTTGCCAAACGCAATTCGTGCCAAAGCAGACGTTTTTATTACAGCGGATTATAAATATCATGAATTTTTTGATGCCGATAATCGCATAATGATCTGTGATATCGGACATTTCGAAAGCGAAGTATTTACGAAAGATTTATTATACAACTATTTATCAGGAATTTTTAGTAATTTCGCACTCTGTTTGTCAGAAGTCAATACGAATCCGGTGCGATATTTTGTTTAGAAAACCATTTTTCAGCAAGTAAGTACCGAACTAGTAGGAAGAAGAGATTCAGTTTAAGTCCCACTCATATAATACGCATTGAAACAAGTCCATTAAAGACATACATGGAAAACACAATCGCACAAAAATTAGACGCTCTCCTGAAACTTCAGGAAATTGATTCAAGCCTGGATGAAATCAGAAAAACCCGTGGCGATCTTCCTGAGGAAGTTAGAGATCTGGAAGACGAAATCATCGGTTTTGAAACGAGAATAGGAAAATTCAAAAGCGAAATCGCTGCTTTAAATAGCGAAATTGACAACTTCAAAGGCGCTCAAAAGGATGGTGAAAAACTGATCAAAAAATACAAGGATCAGCAAATGAATGTTCGCAACAACCGCGAATATGATGCCATCACAAAGGAAATCGAATTGCAGGAACTTGACATGCAGTTGGCTGACAAGAAAATCAACGAAGCCAAAGCGCGTATCAGATTGATCGAGGATGATGCAAATCGTGCGGAATCTACTTTGAACGAAAGAAACGAAGATTTAAAAGCTAAAAAAGGCGAACTTTCTTTGATCACCAGCGAAAGCGAAGCAGAAGAGAAAACTCTTTTAGGCGATCGTGAAAAGCATACCAAAAAAATCGAAGAGCGTTTATTGAAATCTTATCAGAAAATTCGTGATAACTCAATGAACGGTCTTGCGGTGGTGCACGTATCGCGTGGTGCTTGCGGAGGCTGTTTCAGCATCGTTCCTCCACAAAGACAAGCAGACATCCGTGAACGTAAAAAACTGATCGTTTGTGAACATTGCGGAAGAATCCTGGCTGACGTGGAAAGCGTTGAACCAGTTCATCAACGTCGCTAGTCGTTAGAAATATTTTTATAAAAGGGTTGTCTCTTGCCAGACAACCTTTTTATTTTTTTGGTATAAGCTGTTTTCAGCGAGATACCCTGATCGGTTTAGCTTCAAAAGCCGGTCCTGATAAATTAAAATTTCCGGATATTATCAGGAATTGAATTCCTAAACATTCTGTGCTTAAATTTGTCGCCGCTGTCCGGAATTATTTCCTCATTCAGTGATGCAATTGTATTAACCATCGGCAACTTCCCTTGAAAATATCGCGCTTTTTTATAGTCTTTTTATTTCTGGTTACACTGCAAACAAAAGCAGATGACATTATTCATGACGTAATTTTCAGTCCAAAACTGCAACGGGCTTATTTTGATATACAGAAATTAAAAATTGAATCTGCACGTACGCTCATTGATGAAGAAAGAAAAATAAACCCTGCCAACGGACTTATTCAGTATTTGGATAATTATGCAGACCTGCATTATCTGCTGATCAGTGAAGATAAAAAAGCCTTTAAGGCGTGGAGTGAAAGGGAAGATTTAAGACTGGCTGCCCTTGCCAAACTTCCAAATACTTCTCCTTACAAACGTTTTTTTCAGGCTGAGATCCGGTTACACTGGGCTTTTATCAAAATGAAATTCGGTAATGAAGGAAGTGCTTCCTGGGACGTTATCAAAGCATACCGGATTGCAGAGGAAAATAAAAAACGTTTCCCGAAATTCCGTCCGACGTTAAAAACATTAGGATTGCTTCATGTGTTAATTGGTTCAGTCCCTGATAACTATACCTGGGTAACAAAAATTCTCGGGCTGAAAGGAAATATTAAACTGGGAATTGAAGAAATTCAGCTTGTTCAGCGTGAGGAGCCATTTTTCCAGCAGGAAAGTCAGTTGATAAATCTTTTGCTTCATGCCTATACCTTGCAGCTGAGTGATGACCAACAAACTTTATTAAAACAATTACCCAAAAATCAGCCTGATAATTTACTGTTGCATTTTTTTGCCACTACAATTTTGATGAAGGAGGGCAAAAGTGAAGAGGCACTCTATTATCTTAACCACGGCCCAACGGGTGAAGAATACATTGATTTTCCATTCCTGGATTATTTGAGAGGAGAAATAGCCCTGCAAAAAGGTAAGTATGACATAGCTAATTTTTTTTACACCAAGTTTCAGAAACGGTATAAGGGATTCAACTATATCAAAGACAGCAATATGAAGCTGTTCATGACGCGTTGGCTGGGCAATCGTGATGCAGACGCGGTGCCGTATATGAAACTTGCAGCTACGACCGGAACCACGATCATTGAAGGTGACAAATTTGCGTTGAGGCTGGCGGATGAATTTGAAGAAGGGAAGCTTCTGCCGGAACAGAAGATACTATATAAAGCCCGTTACGCAACGGATGGTGGATATCTGACAGAAGCCTGGGATTTTATTGATAATTACACAGAAATGTCTTTCAATACGGTCAGTGATAAAGCGGAGCTTAATTATCGCAAAGGCAGGATTCTTCAGAAGATGGATCAGATCGAAAAGTGTACGCCTTACTACGACCGCGCTATTTACCTGACGCAAAATACTCCATTTACTTTCGGACCATCCGCCGCCCTTCAAATGGGCTATATTATGCGTGACAAAAAACAGAATTCCGTCGCGATAAATTATTTTAAAAAGGCGATGGCTTATAAAAAACACGAATATAAAAACAGCATCGACAACAAGGCAAAGGCCGCACTGACTGAGTTGGGTCAATAAAATCCTCCATTACTTATTTGTCAATTCCACGTCATAGGGAATAAAGTTTTCTATGTCAGAAGATAATACCTACAATCCGAGGAAAATACTGAGTTGGGCGGAGGAAGACCGGCCGCGCGAAAAGCTTATCTTAAAAGGCAGAGCAGCGTTGTCTGATGCCGAACTTATTGCAATCCTGATCGGCTCAGGGACAGTCTCACTCTCTGCGGTTGATGTCGCCAAAGGAATCATGAACTCGGTCAATAATAACATCAGCGAACTCGCGCGTCAGGGGATCAAAGATCTGATGAAAAATAAGGGGATCGGCGAGGCAAAAGCCATCACCATCATGGCGGCTATGGAACTTGGGAGGCGACGTAATGATATTCCTGAAAACCGGCGCCGGCATATTAAATCATCAACAGACATTTACGATGAAATGAAACCACACTTGATGGACAAAGCCCATGAAGAATTCTGGATTATTCTTTTGAACCGGGCAAATGAAGTGATCAAATCAGTCGCTGTGAGCGTTGGCGGAATTTCAGGCACGGTTTGTGATCCAAAAATGATTTTCAACCATGCTCTGGAAAATAAGGCGAGTGGCATAGTGCTTGTGCATAATCACCCGTCGGGCCAGTTAAAGGCCAGTATCGCAGACATAAATCTGACGGAACAACTGAAAAAGGCAGGACAGCTTCTAGACCTTCCGATCCTGGACCACGTGATATTCACAGATAAAGGATTTTATAGCTTTGGTGATGAAGGGATTTTTTGAATTAAAATATCAGCTCTTTTCTAACAATACCTTCGAGTTCACTGTATGGAATCGTAAACGAGATATCACCACGGGCATAGGCAGCAATTTCGTAAGGATTGTAATAAAAAAAGATGCCTTCCTTTGTTAACGCATAGTTCGCGGGTAGAAAAAATTTATGATTAGACAGAAAATATCCTGCTCCTTCAAGATTTGTCGTATCACCCAGATTTTCAAGTTTTCTGAACGCTTTTTCAACCTTCTTCAGTAAAGCCGTAGTATCAGAAATAAAAGATTTGATATTCTTTTCTTCACCCGTTTTTGTATCAAAAATATAATAAGACCGGAAGCTATTCGGATGCGCACCTCCCAGAAAAGCATAATGATCAAATTGATACTGGATAATTTTAGCAGAAGTCATGACGGTATCTCCCTTCAATTCAATTTCCCAGCATCCTGGTGCTTCCGGGAAATCAGCCTTGAATTTTTTATAATTACTATCAAAAATGGCAAACGCCGATTCAACCGTTTTATCTGATCCTGGTTTTGGAGGATTTCCACTTAAATCAGCATTGTCATTAATTCGATCAATGATTTTTTTATTCAGGAATGCGTGCATTTCGGAATAAAGCGAATCCGTAACCACAGGCTCCCACACGTTAACTTTCAGACTTACTCCTCCGCTTATCGTGTCGCATTTCCCTAATTCAATTTTGTTGAATTTTCCAACTCTTGGTATCAAACGCACCTCTTCTTTTTTTGAAGAAGGTGTGCAGGATGTGTAAAAAACAGCTGTCAGCAGTATAATTAAATGGGAAATGCGCATGAATACGAGGTTGATGAAGTGAATTTTGGACAAAAAAAGCACAAGTTTTAAGCTTGCTAACTGCTTAAAACTTGTGCCAAAATTATTTATAGGCTCATTAATTCCTTGAAACGGATCGCCTGGCGGCGGGAAATTTCAATTTTATCCCCACCTTGCAGCGTTACCAAAAGTCCACCGCTGAACCATGGTTCGATTTTTTCGATCCAGTGCAGGTTTATAATATGTTTACGGTTTGCCCTGAAATAGGTTCCGGAATCAAGCCGCTCTTCCAGGTTATTAAGTGATTTTAGTACCAACGGTTTCTGATCATCAAAATGCAGGCGTACATAGTTACCCATGGATTCGAACAAACGGACTTTTCCAAGTTTTACGAACCAGCATTTTTCGCCGTCTTTTACAAAAACCTGATCGTTTTCTCCAAGGATTTTTTCAACACGTTCGTTGTTTCCTGCTGATGTTTCAGGCGCGGCCTGATTTTCTTCAATACGGTGAATAGTTTCCTTTAAGCGCTCATTATCAATTGGTTTTAACAGGTAATCCAGCGCATTATACTCAAAAGCTTTGATCGCATATTCATCGTAAGCAGTCGTGAAAATCACTTCCGGCGTTTTTCCTTCGATAGAAGATAAAAGCTCGAAGCCATTTTTTCCAGGCATCTGAATATCAAGAAATAATAATTCAGGCTGTAATTCATCGATCATTACCAGCGCTTCCTCGGCGTTGGCAGCCTCCCCGATAATTTCGATTTTAGTGTACGGTTCAAGTAATCTTTTCAGTTCATTTCTTGCTAGGCGTTCATCATCAACAATAAGCGTTCTCATGGCGGATTTTTGGGGATTGTTTATTTATTAAAATCTTGAATCGATTTCTGAGTTTGACAGGAATTGATAGGTTATAACTAACTTTTTATTACCTTCAGTCAACCTGCAAAAGCTGCATTTGATCTGAAAGTGTCGGGATGCGAACTTCTGAACAAACAACGCCTTCTTTTTCCTGATATATCTTAAAGGAAGCACCTTTGCCATAAAGTATGGAAAGTCGCTCCGCAGTATTTTTTAATCCAACCCCACCCGAATCCGTTCCTTCCAGATTCCCCGTATTCCTGATTTTTATAATTAAAACATCTTCTTCTATTTCGGATTTTACTTCCAGAAAACCACCATGCATTTCTTTGGAAACGCCGTGTTTGATACCATTTTCTACCAAAGTCTGTAACATCATTGGGGGAACCTGCCAATATACCGCCTGCGGGCTAGACTCAATCGTATACTTCAAACGCTCTTCGTAACGCACTTTTTCCAGTTCGAGATAATCTTCGACTGTTTTTAGTTCTTCCTGCAAATCAACTGTTTTCCGGCGGTCAGCAAGTAGCGAATTTCGTAAAATATTAGATAATTGTGTAATGCTGATCTGCGCCTTGGACGGATCTTCATAAACCAACGCGCGAATACTGTTCAAAGCATTAAAGGTAAAATGCGGATTGAGCTGCGACCTGAGCACTTTCGCCTCAGCTTCACGCATGGAAGTTTTCAGCATTATTTTTTCAAAATCAGTCAGCCGGTTCTGTTCAACATAATGGTAAACCGTATAGGACAGTATCCAGGCTGTTAAATTTTTGCACCATCCGGCATAATAATTCCAGAACACGAACGGCTGGTTCATCAGGTTTTCTTCCAGGATCTTTCGGTCGAGCGGCAAATTGACGACAGTCATGATGAGCCCAAGGAGCATCACAGAAAAACCGACACGGAGCGCAAGTCTGGGCAAGGGTAAAGTCGACCAGTTCCAGCGCCGGATCACGAGCCTGTACAAATGCGTCAGCGTGATACCGAGCAGTATATTGGCAAGGCTACTGTATAAATTGCTGAGATCAAAGCCATATTCAAGCGTGTACAACACAAATTCGTACATGATCAGTGTTGTCCAGCCTACAATTTGTAAGGTCCAGTAAATTTTCCTTTTGGACATGCTTTAAAGTTTACAGCAAAATGTTCACAACGATTCCACAAAAATATAGAACAGCTGTCAGCTTTCCGTCATAAATACATCAAAGGAATTGAACCAACACAAACGGTCTTTTATAAGGTTTGAGGTATTTCCAGCGAAAGTAAGTGGGTCGTGTCGTTTTTTACTTCCAGTTCAAAACGTTGGGTATCGTAAGAATAATTGATGCGGTATAAACAAAGATTGCTATGTTCATAGTCGTCCATGTGGATCAGTGGCTGGTTAAAAAGTGTTGTGAGCAACACACGCATAGCGCGTCCATGCATGGCAATCAGGATATTCCTTTCATGAGGGCGGGATAAAATGGTGTCAATCACAGGAATCTGACGGTCGCGCACCTGGATCGGGCTTTCTCCTCCATCCGCAGCACGGTTAAAATCGCCGGCTTTCCAGGCCAGTACCAGGTCACGATAATAGGAAGAGTCGCCGGTGTTAGGCTCTTTGCCCTCACGTATTCCCCAGGAAATTTCATTTAACCCTTCATATTTTTCGAAAGGAATTCCCTGATTGATAAATCCGCGGACAGATTGTTGTGTGCGCTGTAAGTTAGAAGTATATATTTTGTCAAACGGAACGTGTTGGTAAGCATTGAAAAAAGCAGCCGATTGCGCTTCTCCCCATTCATTCAGCATAGAATCTACGCCGCTTCCCTGGACAACTCCCTTACGATTGAGATCGGTTTCACCGTGGCGAATGAGATATATAGACTTTCTTTTCAAAATAATTGTATTATTTAAATATTATTTTTGCAAATACCTTGTTTTTGACTAATATAGCAGATACAAATTTATATAATTTTTAGATATGTTTACAACATCCATTTCACTGGAAGCAGTTCAATCTTTTAGCAAGAACACAATCGCCAGTCATTTAGGAATTGAATTCACGGAAATAGGAACAGATTATATTGTAGCGAAAATGCCGGTGGACCATCGGACACATCAGCCTTTTGGAATTTTACATGGCGGTGCTTCTGTTGTACTCGCAGAAACTTTGGGGAGCATTGCTTCGTTCTTATGTCTGAAGGATCCCGATAACCAACATGCGGTGGGTTTGGAGATAAATGCGAATCATTTGAGGTCAGCCAGAGAAGGATTTGTTTATGGCCGGGTTACACCGATTCATGTTGGTAGAACAACGCATATCTGGGATATCAAGATTACGAATGAAGAAAATAAACTGGTTTGTATCAGCAGGCTCACGGTGGCCATTGTGAATGCAAACCGATAAATTATTTGTAAAATTGATCATTTGAGATGGCAAGCGGGTGGCAACCTGTAAAAGATTTATTTTAATGATTTCAACGAATATAAAAACTGCTCATTCGGTCTTGGCACAGTTTGAAGCAGAAGAACTCTGGTCGGCAGCTAGGGATTTGGGATTTCCCTGTGTTTTATGGAAACTTCCCCATACGAACGAAATTAGATTGCTTATCTCGGTCAGAGAAGGCATACGAAGTTGTCAGCCGGATCTGGAAAAACTTTCTTCCGGATTTATCATCAGTCCTTTTCACTGGAAAGAGGAGAATGAGGTTCTTTACATGGAAGGCGACATTATCGCATTTTATTCGGAAACCGGGCAATTAAATCATGTGGACAATTTATTGGGAGAAGAGCATCCTGAAATTGTCAAATTGGTGAGAGCTGCGTCGGATATTAAAATGAATACAGTTTTGGCTTCTGCAATTAATGTGGGCGTCTTACTTTCTGCCATTCCCGATGAGGAAACAAAAGTCCGTTTTGAAAGAACTGTAGCGCTGGCGGTGTCGGCAATTAAACAAAAACAATTTCACAAGGTTGTTTTGTCAAGAACAAAGAAATTAACTTATACAGATCAGTTTCAGCCAGCGAAGGCTTTCCAAAAAATTGCAAAAACGTACGGACATGCTTTTGTTTCACTCGTCAATTTGCCTGAGCAGAAAGAACTCTGGCTTGGTGCAAGCCCGGAATCGCTGGTTCAGCAAAAAGCAGATGGGACTTTCAAAACCATGTCATTGGCCGGAACTCAGAAAGCGAGAGAGAACGACGGAAATCTTATTCCGAAATTTGATATTCGCTGGGGAGAAAAGGAAATCGAGGAGCAGGCACTTGTAAGCCGATATATCATTGAATGTTTTAAAAAAATAAGGTTACGGGAATATCTTGAAACCGGCCCAAAAACTGTGTGGGCAGGCAATCTATATCACCTTCGCACGGATTTCGAAGTGGATACCAACGCGCTTAATTTTCCGGAATTACCTTCTGTTATGCTTCGCCTGCTTCATCCTACTTCTGCTGTCTGCGGCGTGCCTAAAATTCCAAGTCTTCAATTCCTCAATGATATTGAAGGATATGACCGGTCGTTTTATAGTGGATTTTTGGGGCCGGTCCAGGTGGAAGGAGAATCTAACTTATTTGTAAACCTTCGTACCGTTCGTCTGAAAGATCAGATTGCGACATTTTATGCTGGTGCAGGAATTACGGAGGATTCCATTCCTGAAAGAGAGTGGGAAGAAACCGAGATGAAATGTGAGACCCTTTTGAAAGTCATCGCAAAAGATTTTTAAAAAAAATTACAAACCTGCATTAAACTTTTATAGTAGAAAACCATCTAACCGGTATTACCTTTACATAACATCCACCAAACGAACACGTTTTGTGGATGTTCTCTATTCCTAACAAAACAAAAATTCAAAAAACCCCTGAAATAGTACTACTTTATGAATCGTAACCTTCCCAGACCAAATATTTTATGTAGGTCTTTTTTTGTTAATCCAAACTTTTCTCCTTTGATTCTGGTTTTTTTCTGCACTTTTATTTTGTCATGCGGAGAGAAAAAAGATACCTTCAAAAAAAATAATGGTAAGTCTGATGCAACGGTCGTTGACGTTATTATCGCTTCGCGGGAAAATGTCAGTGATAAAGTTGAGGTAAACGGAACGGTGGTGGCCAATGAATTTGCGGAATTAAGACCAGAAGTGAGTGGTTTACTCACTTACCTGAATGTGCCGGAAGGAAAGACGATTCAAAAGGGTACTGTTATTGCGCGTATCAATAATGCAGATTTAACAGCTCAGCTGGAAAAATCAAAAGTAATGCTGGATATGGCCATCAAAACCGAGGAAAGGCTTGCAAAACTTATTGCTGTGAATGGTGTAAATCAGGCGGATTATGATTTGGCAATCAATACTTCCAACTCGTATCGGGCTGACATTGTTTACCAACAGGCTTTGATCGATAAAACAATCATTCGTGCGCCTTTCACAGGTGTTGTTGGTTTAAGAAAAGTTAGTGCGGGTACTTATGTGTCGCCGACAATGGTTATCGCAACGATGCAGCAGCTTAATAATTTGAGAATAGATTTTACGGTTCCGGAAGTATATCAGGATTTTGTAAAAAAGGGTAGAACGGTTGACGTTGTCATTGATCAGGATGGAAATGTCCAGAAAGCGACAGTTATCGCGACTGAACCGCAGATCGATCAGAGTACCAGAAATATTACTGTAAGGGCAACTTTGAGCGGAGCATTATTTAATCCGGGTTCATTTGCAAAAGTGTATCTGAATGCGGGCGCGCAGAAAAGCAGCATTTTAATTCCCACAAACTGTATTATTCCTGAATCAAGAAATAAGAAGGCTGTTGTGGTAAAAAATGGCAAAGCTTCTTTCGTAACGATAGAAACAGGTGTTCGTAAAGCTGATTTTGTTGAAGTTACCAAAGGTATCAGTGTAGGAGATTCTGTCGTTGTTTCCGGGGTATTGTTCGCCCGTCCCGATTCGCCAGTGAAAGTGAGAACAGTGAAAAACCTGAAGACATCAACAACAACAGCCGAATAAAAGACGGAAAGTTGCCCATTCTTTTGATATCCAACCTATGAATATTTCGGAATTATCGCTGAACCGGCCAGTCCTTGCCGTGGTTATGAACCTGCTCATCATCCTTTTTGGTGTAGTTGGTTATAACTTTTTGTCACTACGGGATTACCCCGCCATTGATCCGCCCATTGTTAACGTCCGCACCAGCTACACCGGTGCAAATGCTGACATCATCGAAAGCCAGATCACTGAGCCACTTGAAAAAAGTATCAACGGTATTCCTGGTATTAAAACGATCAGCTCTTCCAGTCAGATCGGTGCCAGTAACATCACGGTGGAATTCAACCTTGAAATAGATCTCGAAGCCGCTGCTAATGATGTGCGGGATAAGGTGAGTCAGGCTCAGCGAAATCTTCCACAGGATATTGATGCCCCGCCAGTTGTAAGTAAGGCCGATGCAAACAGTGATTTTATTCTATTGTTAGCCGTTCAGAGTCCGTCAAAAGGACTTTTGGAATTAAGTGAATATGCAGAAAATGTATTGCAGCAAAGTCTTCAAACGATAGACGGCGTAAGTGCGATTAATATTTTTGGTCAAAAACGTTACGCCATGCGCATCTGGATTGACCCTGATAAAATGAGTGCTTACAATGTTTCATTCAATGACATCAATACAACCCTGAGCGCAGAAAATGTTGAATTGCCGGCTGGTAAAATCTACGGAAATCAGACTGAATTGACGATTCGTACGATGGGGCGCCTGACTACCGAAAAGGAATTTTCCGATCTGATCATCAGAAACGACAGTACCGGCATTGTTCGTTTGAGTAATGTGGCCAAGGTTGAGCTCGGTCCTGAAAATGAAGAGCAAAGCTGGAAATACAACGGGGTTTATGCAGTAGGATTAGCAGTAATACCGCAACCGGGAGCTAACTACGTGAAAATATCAGATACTTTCAACGAGCGTCTTGCTGAAATTGCTAAAACGAATAAGTCAGATATAACCTTTAACGTCCTTATTGATAACACGCGTCTGGTTCGTCAGTCGGTGGAAGAAGTGGAAGAAACGCTGATCATTTCTTTTGGACTTGTTGTTATTGTTATTTTATTCTTCTTCCGGAATTTCCTGGTGGCCGTTCGTCCATTGATCGATATTCCCATTTCATTGGTTGCGACGTTTTTCGTCATGTATATGTTTGGTTTCTCCATCAACATTCTGACACTTTTGGGGATTGTTCTTGCAACCGGACTTGTGGTGGATGATGGTATTGTAGTAACTGAGAATATTTTCCGAAAGCTCGAAGAAGGTCTCCCCATCAGGGAAGCGGCGCTGGAAGGTAGTAAGGAGATTTTCTTCGCGGTAATTTCTACATCCTTAACCCTGGCAGTGGTATTCCTGCCGGTTATTTTCCTTGAAGGTTTTGTGGGTAGTCTTTTCCGGGAATTTGGTATTGTGGTAGCTTCTGCGGTATTGATTTCAGCATTTGTATCGCTGACGATCACGCCGGTTTTGAACGTTTATCTTAACAGAAAGGACTCCGGACACGGTTGGTTTTATAACAAAACCGAACCTTTTTTCACAGGGATGGAAAATGGTTATAACAGATTGTTGAAAGGTTTTATCAAAGTTCGCTGGATGGCCTGGGTTCTAGTCCTTGCCTGTGTGGGGTTAATTTATTTTACGTATACCCATTTACAAAGCGAGCTGGCGCCGATGGAAGACCGGAATAGTATCCGTCTGAACATGTCGGCACCGGAGGGAACAAGTTTTGATCAGATGCTGGGCATTTCTGATGAGGTGGTGAATTACTTAAATGATTCCATTCCTGAACGTCAGTTTGTATTTGCTTCAACGCCGGGATTTGGGGGTGCCGGTATGAATGCATCCTCAGGACGAATCGGTTTGGTGCCGTCTTCTGAACGGATCAGGAGCCAGAATGATATTACAACAGCGATTAATAAGCAGCTTCCAAGATTCAACAACGCACGTATTTTTGCAGTTCAGGAACAAACGATTGCGGTGGGTATTGGATCCCGTGGTGCCTTACCCGTGCAGTTTATCCTGCAAAATCTCGATTTCGCCAAGTTAACTGAGGTTATGCCTAAATTCCTGGAAGAAGCCAGAAAAGATCCTGTTTTCCAGAATGTCGACGTGAACCTTAAATTTAACAAACCAGAAGTTTCTCTTACAATCGACCGTCTGAAGGCGAAAGATCTCGGCCTGTCCACAGCAGACGTAGCAGCCACAATTCAGGGAGCGTTTAGCGGAAGACGATTGGCTTATTTTATCAGAAATGGTCAGCAATACCAGGTGATCGGCCAGGTTGAACGTGCTGAACGAGACAAACCTGCTGATATTGAAAAACTTTATGTTCGAAATAACCGCGGACAAAATATACCTTTAAGTGCCGTTGTTAAGATGGAAGAACAAAGCGGCCCGCCAACTTTGTACCATTACAACAGATATAAAAGTGCGACAATCTCTGCTTCGCTTGTTGAAGGTAAAACGGTTGGGGACGGTGTTCTTGCCATGAGAAATATTGCAAACAAACTTCTGGATGAAACGTTCCAAACTTCACTGAGCGGCCCTTCACGGGACTATGAAGAAAGTTCTTCAAACACAAGTTTTGCATTTGGACTTGCACTTTTACTGGTATACCTGGTTCTTGCCGGACAGTTTGAAAGTTTTACTGATCCGTTTATTATCATGATTACCGTTCCTCTGGCCTTAGCCGGGGCGCTTCTGAGTCTGTATATTTTTGGGTTGACGATTAATATTTTCTCGCAAATCGGGATGATCATGCTGATCGGGCTTGTAACCAAAAACGGTATTCTGATCGTAGAGTTCGCTAATCAAAAACGGGAACATGGCATGGAACGTCTTCCGGCAGTTATCGAATCAGCAACCCAGCGTCTGCGTCCGATTTTAATGACCAGTCTTGCGACTGCATTCGGAGCGCTACCGATCGCTTTGAGTCTTGGTGCGGCTGCAACCAGTCGTGTCCCGCTCGGCGTAGTGATTGTGGGCGGACTAACATTTTCGTTGATACTAACGTTATTCGTAATCCCTGCGATTTACACGTTCATTTCGCCGAAAACCAATAAACACAGAGAACAAACGGCAGCGGCAGAAGAAGCTGTTGTGGCCTAGATCCTAAATCATTTAATCATCATAAGTCAATTGGTTTTGCATGAACCCGCTAACAAACCTGAGTATTAGTATTAAAATTGCATTTTTAATGTTGATGACCGGAGCACCGGCCATTTGTCAACAAACCACAGATTCTCTTCGTATCACTTTGGATGAAGCAATTTCCATCGCTTTGAAAAATAGTCTGGAAATCCAGATTGCGAAAAATGATGTGGAAGCGAATACGATACTGAATAATTATGGGGTCGCTGGTGGTTTGCCGCTGATTGCCGCAACTGCTTCCAACACCGAACAAGTTCAAAATATCACACAGGAACTGCAGACCGGGGGAGGGACCAGCAGGCGGGGAGCGGAAGGTAATAATACCCAGGCGGGGGTGACAGCCGGAATTCTTTTGTATAACGGAAAAAGGGTCGTGGCTACAAAAAAGCGTTTGGCAGAACTGCAATATCAAAGCAGCGAAGTTTTGAATTCTCAGATCCAAAACACAATTGCGGCGGTAATGACAAGTTATTACGACGTGGTGCGACAGATTGGTTATATTAATACCGTCCAGTTTTCAATTGATGCATCTAAAAAAAGACTGGAAATTATTCAGGTCCGTCAGGCTGCGGGTATGGCAAATAATGCTGATTTGTTTCAGGCCCAAATAGACCTTAATACATTAACACAGACTTTGATAAATCAACAGCTTGCCGTAGATGTTGCTAAATCCGAATTACTGAGATTGCTGACGCTGGATCCAAAATCGCCGCTTTCGATAAAAGATACGATTCTGGTTGAGCAAGGTTTACAGATTGAAAATGTGCTGGATAAAATTGCCGTTAACTCCGATATCAAAGCGGCGGATAACCAGATCCGTATTGCAGAACTGATCGTGCGTGAAACCGCTGCTCTCCGTTATCCTACCGTCAGACTGAACCTTGGCTATAATTTCGTTAGAAACCAGAGCACTGCCGGTTTTACACTTCTAAACAAAGTATCAGCGCCAAGTGCCGGTATCACCTTGGCCGTACCGATTTATAACGGAAGTACTTTCAGGCGTCAGCAGCAAGTCGCGGAAATAAATACCTCAACAGCTAAAACGCAAAAACAAGTATTGATCCGTGACTATTCTGCGCAGGCTGTGAAAATGTTCCAGACTTACCGTCGTTCCCTCGAACAGCTTGAAGCACAAAAGGCCAATTATAAACTCAGCCAGCAGCTTTTAGATCTTACGTTGCAACGTTTTCAGTTAATTCAAGCCACCATTATTGATGTAAGAGAAGCACAGCGCAGCTTTGAGGAAGCAGGTTACCGCCTTATCAACCTGAACTACGCCGCCAAATCCTCGGAAATCGAACTGAAAAGACTGACCAATACGCTCATGTAATTCTTTTCACCACTAAGAATTCATTTTAACCATCTAAGACATTTAAGAAAATCTAAGTCAATAAAACTTAGGTTTTCTTAGGTTTCTCAGATGGTTTATCATTTCAGCCGCGACCAACTTACAGTATGGTGAACCATTAGGTGGTAAATGCCGGTTTATAGACTTATCTTTGCTGCAAACTTGATATAGAATGCTTTTTATAGGAAAATATAATAACCTGACTATCCTGCGCGACACGAGTGTAGGTTTCTTTTTGGGTGATGTAGAAGGGGAAGAAGTTTTGCTTCCCAATAAGTACAAGACGGATGACATGCAGATTGACGATGTCATCAGGGTTTTTGTATACAATGATTCTGAGGATCGTCCGGTTGCTACGACCGAAACACCCAAGATTGTGCGTAATGAATTTGCCAATCTTGAAGTGAAAGATGTTTCTGAACACGGCGCATTTTTAGACTGGGGTTTGGAAAAAGATCTTTTTGTTCCTTTCAGAGAGCAGTCTACACCGATGGAAATTGGCGAATGGTATGTCGTTTTTCTTTATCTGGATCAAAAAACTTCCCGGCTTATCGCGACAACGAAGCTTGACAGATATCTTGAAAATGAGCGTTTGCTTGTCAAGGAGGGTGACGAAGTAGATATTATTGTATGGAAAAAAACGGACCTTGGATATAATGTTGTTGTCAATCAATTCCATAAGGGGTTGATCTATGCCAATGAAGTTTTCAAACCAATTGCTATTGGTGAGTCGCTTAAAGGATATGTCAAAAAGATCCGTGATGAAAACCGACTGGATATCAGTCTTGAAAAACAAGGATATGAAAATGTTGTAGAGCCATCTGCGCAGCGTATTCTTGACGATCTGAAAAAGAACAACGGTTATCTGAATCTATCAGACAGCAGTGCGCCGGAAGATATTAACAGGCAATTGGGTATCAGCAAAAAGGTGTTCAAAAAAGCAATCGGCGGATTATACAAACAAGGTCTGATCCGTATCGCCGACGATGGGATTTATTCTCTGGGTGAAGATTGATATTTATGTGATACAGTTTAAAGAGCCGCCGCCAGGTGCAAAAGAAAGAGGGCCACAGAGAAAATGAAATTCTGTGGCCCTCTTTTCTTCTCTGCGGTACCCTGTGTAACCAAATACTACTTCTGACCGTATTTCTCCTTATACTTTTCGTAAAGACGTTTTTGTTTATCATCCAGATTGACTTTCCCTCCTTTGATGAAAGCCATCTGAACAGCATTTCCGCGCATATCGAGCATATCACCGTTGGTAACGACGAAGGAGGCGTGTTTTCCCTTTTCCAAAGTGCCCACGTACGGATCAATGCCCATTATTTCTGCGGGATTTTTGGTGATAAATTGTAATGCTTCTTCCGGCGTCACATCACTGAATCCTGAGGATGTACCTGCCAGATAAGCGATATTTCGCGTTCTCCACCATTCTTCCGCATACGTGATCGCAACTTTCACGCCGGCCTTGTGTAATATACCAGGCATTTCATAGGGCAGATATACATTTTCGTCCGTTCCGTTTGGAAGACGGTGTGCAGCATTTAACACCACCGGAATATTATGCTCTTTCAGAAATCCGGTTATTTTGTTAGCCTGATCTCCACCGACGATTACAATCTTTTTCAAACCAAATTCCTGTGCAAATCTTACCGATTCAATAATATCCTTCGCATATTCAGCACGGATATACAAATTTGCTTTGCCATTAAAAAGATCCTTCATGGCTTCCAAACGCATGTTCACAGCCGCAGGTTTGGCGGCTTCATAATATCCCTTTGCGTCAGCAAATGTCGTGCGGAACAGGTCTATGGTTTCCTGGCGCTTTTCATTTCTTTTTACAGAAGTTGAAAAATCTTCATAATTGAAACTCGTTGCTAAAAACGGAGGCCAGTTAATCCAGATTCCGTCATCTTTTTTCAAAACTGCATCCTCCCAATTCCATCCATCAGAATAAAATACGGAAGATGACCCTGAAACAATCCCGCCTTGCGGCACGGCCTGAGATAACAAAATTCCCGCATTCCGTAAGGTTGGAATCACTTCGGAATCAGCATTGTACGCAACTAAGGAACGGACATGCGGGTTAATATCGCCAACTTCTGCGTAATCAAGCGTTGCGCGAACGGATGCAATTTCCTGAATTCCAACTGTCGTATTCATCGAAATAATACCCGGGAAAATATGTTTTCCTTTGATATCAATAATTTCTGCATTGGCATTTGAGGTGTGTGAACCGGCAGCGCCCACGTGGGTGATCAACCCTTTGTCAAACGCGATAACACCATTTTCGATTATCTGGCCATTTCCGAGATGAATCGTTGCGCCGGTCAATACCATGGGTTTTGCCTGCGCTTTTGCCGGTGCCGGGTTTTGTGCCCGGACTGAAAAATGAAGGCAAAACACAATGACCAGACTGGATAGTGTAGCAACTGGTTTTATAAATTGATTTATTTTCATAAGAGAATCTTGAATAAGTAAATGAAGGAAGAATCCAGGCCAGGTCGGTTATTTCCCTTCCTCATGTTCTGTTTGAACGCCGATGATATCTTCACAATGCCACATTTTTGGCTGTGATCCCTGAGGTTTTTGCGTTGGTTTCCCCTCCGCTTTTTCACTCAGCATTTTCTGGATCAGACGTTCGCGCTCCATAGTCATTTTTTCCTGTTTCGCCATATCCTCCTTGCGGTCAAAGTAAACGGTTCCTTCGATCATGGTAAATTCCGGACGGGCATAAACAGATAGGGGATGCGCATTCCAAAGTACCAGATCCGCATCTTTTCCTGCTTTAATACTTCCCATTCTGTTGTCAACATGCAAAAGTTTTGCAGGATTTAATGTCACCATTTTCCAGGCCTCTTCTTCCGGTACACCGCCAAAAGTTACTGTTTTGGCAGCTTCCTGATTAAGTCTTCTGGCCATTTCAGCATCATCAGAATTAATCGCCACCGTGATTCCTTCGTGATACATCAAAGCCGCATTATAGGGAATCGCTTCCTTAACTTCCATTTTGTAGGCCCACCAGTCTGCAAATGTCGAACCGCCGATATTGCGGTTTTTCATTTTGTCTGCCATTTTATAACCTTCCAGAATATGGGTAAAAGTGTTGATCTTAAAATTCAGAGAATCCGCCACGTGCATCAGCATATTGATTTCAGACTGCACATAGGAGTGACAAGTGATAAAACGTTTGCTGTCAAGAATTTCTGCCAGCGCTTCCAGCTCCAGATCTTTCCGTGGAACTTCCAGGCCTGTTTTTTTACCCGCGCTGTTATAGTCTTTCCAGCCCTTTGCATATTCTTTCGCACGGATGAAATGATCGAAATATACCTGCTCAACGCCCATTCTTGTTTGCGGAAAACGCACGCGCGCCACATCGCCCCAGTTGGACTGTTTCACATTTTCTCCCAGTGCAAACTTGATCGTCTTAGCTTCCGGAATCAACATGTCAGATTGGGTTGCACCCCATTTCAATTTAATCAATGCACTTTGTCCGCCAATGGCGTTGGCAGAACCGTGGAGCAAATGAGACGTCGTAACACCGCCGGCCAGCTGTCGGTAAATATTCACATCATCCGGATTGATCACATCACTCATGCGCACCTCCGCCGTACTCGACTGCGAGCCTTCGTTGATCGCGAATAATGCAATGTGTGAATGTTCATCAATAATGCCGTTTGTTAAATGTTTCCCGGTTCCGTCAACGGTACGGGCTCCCGACGGAGCCGATAAGCCTTTTCCAACCTTTTCGATTTTTCCATTCCGGATAACGACGTCGGCGTTTTGTAAAATGCCGTCTTTTTCATTAGTCCAGACTGTCGCATTTTTCACAAAAACTGTTTCAGATTTTGGAAGCTGTTCGTTACCTAAACCAACAAATGGATATAGGATCGAACCTGTTTCTTTCAGTTTGGCAGATGTTGTATCCTTTTTTGCAAGCACTTTAAAGTTCTCTGTCAAGGTTGCTGTCCAGACCGCCGTTTTTCCATCCGGTAATATACCTTCACCGGATAAATTTTTCCCGGAGATCCATCCTGTCAAACGAACTGTTCCGGGCTTTTTCTTTTCAGGCTGATACGAAATTGTCAGTAAGTCATTGGCAAGAATCACCTTCGGCTTAACTTTTACCGTATCTTTCAAAATGATCTGATACTCGGGTTTGTCCGCTGTTCCTGAAATTTCAAGTTTCCCTGTTGACTCTTTATTGATTGAAAAAGCATAATTTCCTCTGAAATCCGGCGCGTTTAGGGGAGCAATAATAAACTTCTTTCCCTGAATCCAGTTTTCGTAGATCACATTTTCTTTACTGAACAAGTCGTCAGAGGTGATCAGGAAATTGGCAAGCATACCCGCTTTCAGGCTTCCAACCATTCCTTCTGCTTTGATCAATTTTGCAGGCGTCGTCGTTAATGCTTCCAGTGCTTTATCTTTTGGCAAACCAAATTCAATCGCGGTGCGGATTTTATCCCAGAAATCCGCTTTGTTTTTCAGATCAGCCGCCGTCAGTGTAAAATTCACACCTCCTTTTGCCAGCATCGAAGCATTTGCAGGTGCCATTTCCCAGTGTTTCAACTGGTTGATCGTGATCATTTCAGCATCCCAGGGATCCGTTACGTCGTAAGCGGTGGGGAAATTTAATGGTAATATCAAAGTCGCTTTCGTTTCTTTTATTTCTTCAAGTCGCTGATATTCATCACCGCCGCCTTTGATAATGTATTGTGTACCAAATTCGTCACCGATCCTGTCGGCACGAAGCGCGCTGTATTTGTCGTTCGTTTCGAAAAAAGATGGTAATGTTTTGATCTGGTTGAAAGCTTCAAGAGAGAGGTTTGTTTCCTTTGTCTTTCCTCCTTTGGCATACCAGTCCGCATCGTAGTAATTTTGACGAAGCAGGGCAACCGAGCCCATACCTGACGAAGGATAGGTTTGCGATGAAGTGCCTTTGCTGAAAGAAAAATGGGCAGAAGCTTTTTCATTCAAAAGTGCCTTGTTGGCGGATTCATCCGTTAAAGTTACGACAGCCCCGTTTCCACGGACAATCCCGTCATGCGGGTGTGTCAGGACGGTGCCAAAACCGATTTTACGCAATTCAGCACCTTTTTTATTGTCAACCGCAAATATTTTGCTTGCGTCATTCTCCGGCTGGATAGCCTGGTTCCATCCGAAAGCACCTTTTTTATTCGATTCCAGCTGAGGCGTCTGGCGACCGGCAGCACGAGGTTCGCGTTTTACTTCCGGCATTCCATAGTCAGAATCCAGGTCGATCAGGGAAGGATAAATGTATTTTCCTGTTAGATCAACAACAACCGCACCAGCCGGAATTTTTACCTGTTTGCTCACTTCACGGATGGTCCCGTTTTCGATAAGCATGGTTCCGTTTGTTATCGTCGTTTTGGCATCGACGACGATGGTGGCGTTTGTAAAAACATATTGGCTTTTCCTTTCGTCGTATGCGCCGTTCCTCGGAAAAGTTTCCTGCGCGTGACATAGCGACGTCAAGGTTAGTCCAAACACTAACGTTGATATTTGTTTCATCATAGAAATAGGAGATTTTTAATAACCGGCCTTAGGAATTTTTAATTATTCATTGTTTGTTGAGACAATATACAATGAAATGACCAAAAGTGAGTCCCACGACGCTGTATTGTACTATCGATACAATCCATACTTGGAATTTCACCATGGGTTTGTTTTTTTGTATTCAAATCACGCCATAAATATGACCTACGAACAATTTATTTCATCTCTGACCCAAACAGCTCCGCCGCAGGAGATTCCGGTACTTTTGAAAGCGCTCTGGTATGACGCCAATCATGACTGGGAAGCTGCCCATAATATAGCTCAGGATCGTGAAGGCACGAAAGCTTACGACCGGTTACATGCCTATTTGCACCGCGTTGAGGGAGATACCTGGAATGCAGGTTACTGGTACCGGCGGGCAGGCGCAGATGTTTTTAAAGGAACATTAAAAGAAGAATGGGAATTTTTAGTAACATCTCTTTTATCGGGAAATGAGTGAGTGAGTGAGTGAGTGAGTGAGTGAGTCAGTTGAAATATTGTTTAAGGCCTAAACTCAGAATTAATGACGCAGAGCCGTCTCCTGTTTATAGCAACCGGTTGTGCGTCAGGTTATTTTTGGCTCTGTCGGAGCCTCCTGTGATTTGCAGGAAACTCCTACGGAGGTACTTTCAATGACTTTTAAATTGATGCCTCAAAGCAATTTGAGTCGACGGCCGATTACCGGCCGCCGAGTATAAATGCCTGAAAGTAATTTTGGTTGGCAGCCGACCGCCGATAGCTGATTGCCGACCGCCAAAAATCAGACCCTGCTTTGCGAAAGTTCTACTTTTCCGACCAGGTCAACGACGTTATTAACCTTCATCTTTTTATAGATATTATTTTTGATCGTGCTGATCGTCGAAACGGCGAGTTTAAGCTCTTTCGCAATATCCACCGTACGGCGTCCCTTGATCAGATACTGCATAATTTCCGATTCACGCACCGTCAGCGAACCCATCAGGTTTGGTTTTGTGATGTCGCTCAGCAGATATTCTGTCAAAACATCATCCATATATTTCTTGCCACGCATGATCGACGTGTAAGCCATTAAAAATTCTTCCTTGCTGATGGATTTCATACAAACGCCATCAACGCCTTTTTTGAGGTAGGGGAGGGCCCAGGCTTTTTCCGACTCGTCTCCGATGACAATGATTTTAATGTCAGGCTGTTTACGCCGGATTCTTTCCAGTGCTACCAGATTTGTGTAATTGGATAAATGGGTGTCAATAATCAGCAGGTCAAACGATGCTCCGGATAATGTCATCTGCATGGTTTCCCAGCAGGTTTCACTTGAAAATTGAACGTTCTCTACATTTTCGCGGATACAGGAGGTAATTCCTAAGCTCAGCAGCTCATTTTTGATCAACAGCAGAATTCTTGTCATTTTTTATTTATGGTCTGGGTGGGTAAGATAATTTTCATAAAGTTGAATCTTTTTCGTCTGATAGTCAGACGAAAAAGAAATCATTACGGGCCTTAATCGTTCATAGTGTGTGCATAATGTAGAGGAGGAAAGTTACGATATACCGGTTGTTGTGTGTGTATAGCGTTTTTATTTATTCAAATCTAGAATAAACAGACGAATAAATTTGTCGAGATCAGAAATCTTATTTGTAGAATTTTATCGGTAAGTTTTTTGGCGATCAATCCGCACGCCTTTGTCCGTTCGCGGATGATTTTTGTAAAATGCGTTTTAATATAGGGATAGGAAATAACAGACCATCTGTTTGTGGCTTGAACCTCAGCCGGATACCTATACACGCAGGCGGTTTAGCCTTAAAAAAACAAACCCGTCTCCCGGATCGGGAAACGGGTTGTAACAACCACCTGAATAAATAACGTTACTTATTTACTACGATCTTTGATGTAGAGACGAGGCCATTTTTACGTGTAACTTTTACGATGTACATACCCTGTGGCAATTTTGTTACATCGATCATACCATTTCCGGCTTCAAAAGATGCAGACGAACGGTAAACTGCATTGCCGTTCAGGTTGTTGATCACAACATCTTTCACAGTGCCATTGTCGCGGATGAACACTCTGTCTGTCGATGGGTTCGGGTATACCGAAAGATCAGCGGCAGCAATTCCTTCAAAGGCTACGCTCTGGATACGGCTGTATGCAAAAGTCATATCACGATCCACCATTTTCAGACGGTACAGATTTTGTCCGTGTACAGGTTTAGCATGGCTGAAAGAATATTTTTTCAACACTTTGCTCTCACCGCTTGATGTTACCTGTCCCACAGCTTCCCATTCTTTTCCGCTTACGCTGTGCTGGATCTCGAAATAGTCGCTGTTTGTTTCTTCCGTAGTTGCCCAGTTGAGTCTGGCAATCTGGCCTTCTTTCTTTATACTAAAAGTACTTAATGTCACTGGAAGTGGATCAGTCGTAACAGTTACCGTAATGGCAGCCTGGTTGGAAAATTCTCCATTCAGATCCTGAATATCATAGTTGATTGTAGATACGCCTACAAAACCTGCAACCGGCGAAAAGGTTACTACACCCGTTAAAAAATTGACAGCAAAAAGCCCCTCGTTCGGTATGGTAACGGTAAAAGCCCTGAGTCCTGTTACAGGATCCAATAATTTGACCATTTGCGGATCCAACATCGCGGAAACCGCCAGATCATTGGTCCATACCGTAACGCTTACCGGTTTACCTTCTGTTGTCGTGGCAATATCCGGCATTGCTGTCGGAGGGGCAAGTAGTGGCGTAACTAAAATTTTAGCTTTTGCTTGGTTTATCAGGAAAAATGAGCTGAAGAACATCGCTCTTAAAAATGCTGTACCCGTCAGTATATTTGCTCTCATGGAATGGATCTGTTCTTTTAAAAAAAATACCCTTTTGCCCGGGAGCAAAAGGATATTTTTTAATTGTTTATTGAGGAGGTAGTTAATACTATCTTACAATCACAATTTTATGATTACTCGTTGTGCCATTGTTATTCATGATGTGAAGCATGTAAGTGCCAGGACGGAATTTGCTTACATTAATCCCATCAGCAGTTACTTTATTATTGCTGAATAACGCACGGCCATTCATATCCATAATAGAAACCTGTTTAACCTGCGTCAGATCTAAGTCCTGGATAAATACCTTATCCGCTGATGGATTTGGGTAGACACTTACTGCAACAGTGTTTAGTCCGTCAAATTTAACGCTCTGGATTCTACTGTAAGCATAAGTAGCATCTTTGTCGACCATCTTCAAACGGTACAGATTTTGTCCGTGTACAGGATTAACGTGGCTGAAAGAATAGTTTTTCAACACTTTGCTTTCACCGCTTGAAGTTACCTGGCCCACATTTGCCCATTCTTTTCCGGTTACGCTGTGCTGAATCTCGAAATAATCGCTGTTTGTTTCTTCAGTCGTTGCCCAGTTAAGTTTGGCTGTCTGTCCTTCTTTCGATACTTTGAAAGTAGTAAGTGTAACTGGCAATGGCGTTGCGTTTACCGTGATCGTGGCTGGGTTTGAAGTCAAACCGTTTACGTCTGTTACCGTATAAGTAACTGTGCTTGTGATCGGGGTGGTAATGGCTGGATCCTGAACAAATGTTACAACACCCGTGATTGGATCAACGGTATAGGTCCCTTCATTAGGAATCGTTACGATCAGCGTTGGTAATCCCGTCACTGGGTCTATCAGCTTTACACTGGTTGGGTCAAGTGGAGAAGATCCCGGTATATCGTTTGTAAGAATCGGAATGATAGCCGGAGCAACAGGTGTGGAGGACCCAGCATCAGCCACAGCTACCGGTGGGGTCGCCGGAGCTACCGTCACGGTAATCGGCGCCTGGTTTGATGTTACTCCATTTACGTCATTGATCGTATAATTTACCGGAGTAGCTACACCCGAGAACGTTGGAAGCGGAACAAAAGTAACAGCACCTGTTAAAGGGTCAACGGTGTATGTTCCCTCGCCTGCAACGGTAACGGTGTTTACAGGTAAACCAGAAACGGGATCAATTAATTTAACTGAAGTCGGGTCAAGGGCTGCTGAACCTGGTGTATCATTTGCAGGAATCGAAACGGTCACCGGTGTATTATTCGGTGTTGAGGCAACATCAGCCACAGCTACCGGTGGGGTTGCAGGAGCTACTGTAATAGTAATCGGCGCCTGGTTTGATGTTACTCCATTGACGTCATTGATTGTATAATTTACCGGAGTGGCAACACCCGAGAACGTTGGAAGCGGAACAAAAGTAACAGCACCCGTTAACGGATCAACGGTGTATGTTCCCTGGCCTGCAACGGTAACAGTGTTTACAGGTAAACCAGAAACCGGATCAATCAATTTAACTGAAGTCGGGTCAAGGGCTGCCGATCCCGGGGTATCATTTGCAGGAATCGAAACGGTCACCGGTGTGTTGTTCGGTGTTGATGCGGCATCCGCCACAGCCACCGGTGGGGTCGCAGGAGTTACCGTTACAGTAATCGTTGATGGGTTTGAAATAAGCCCATTCACATCTTTCACCGTGTATGAAACCGGCGTAGCGGTTCCTGTAAATGTTGGAATTGGTGTGAACGTCACTTCGCCTGTGGTAGTATTCACCGTATAGGTCCCCTCGCCAGGAATCGTTACTGACGTTTTTGGTGTATTATCCGCAGGATCGGTGATTAGAACGGTTCCTGGGGCAATCGGGTCAGTGCCCTGTGTGTCATTGGTCAGAACCGAAATAACCGTTGGCGTTCCGGCAATAGTTGTTTTAGTATCCGGCAGTGTTACTGGCGGTGCAGGATCAACATTTAAACCTATGGTAGCCGTATTATTTCCTGTATTACCATCTGTTATTGGTGGTGATGTATTGGAGGTAAATTGAAAATCAGTCAAAGGAGTGCCTAAGCCAGGAGTTGGAATAAGGCCAACAACTGACAACTCAAATAGTGCAGATCCCCCACGAGGGATAAGGGCATTGTTTACACCAGTCAATTTGTTCGTAACCGGATCATAAGTCCAGTCATAAAGTGACGCCTGTGGGCCGGTTACAACCGAAGATGAAGGTCCATAATTAGGCGGAAAAGAGATGGTGATCGTGATGGCCCCGGGAATATTTCCCGCAGTCGCTGTACATCCGGAAAGCGGTCCAACTCCAAAGTTGAAATTCAAGGTTGCGGTTTCGCCAACAAGAATCGTCGCAATATTTGAAGGGCTGGAAGTCCCGGTATATAAGGTCCCGCTAAATCTCGGATCACACTGTGCATAGACAGACCTGGCCGCTCCTGTCAGCAAAAGGAGACCTAAAAGCGCTAATGTAAAAGTCCTAAACATTTTAGACATAGTGTTGTTGTTTAAAAAATTAATTATTGGTGATGAGCGTGCGAAAATACCTGCGGCCTGCTACCAGGCCGCAGGGTAGAAGACTTACCTGCTGATCACGATTTTCTGCGAGCTGATACCTCCATCTGATCGTGTGATTTTAACAATGTAAGTACCGGGAACTAAATTTTTAACATTGATCTGCCCGTTAGCGGATGTTCCCGAAAGATGTACTGTCCGGCCGTTTAGATCGTTAATAACAACTTCTGTAATCGTGCTAAAATCTCTAAGTGAAATTTTATCGGATACGGGGTTCGGATAGACCGACAAATCTCTGTTCAGTCCTTCAAATTTTACGCTTTGGATCCGGCTGTAAGCAAAAGTCCCGTCGTTGTCTACCATTCGCAGACGGTAAAGGTTCTCCCCTTCGCCGGGATTGCGGTCTGAATAGGTATAACTCAGTAGCGTTTTACTTTCACCATTCGATTTCACAACACCGATTTTATTCCAGTTTTGACCATTAAGGCTGTGTTCTATTTCAAACCGATCACTGTTCGTTTCCGCCGTTGTGCTCCAATTCAGGTTTGCAATTTTACCCTCTTTTCTTGCAGTAAAACTTGTCAGTGTTACTGGCAGGGCGGCATCAACATTTAGTCCAACCGTTCTGATATCATTTCCGGTAGAAGTGTTAGTCGGTGGCGGATTCAGGTCAGAAGTCCAGTTTAAAGAAGTTGGTGGAGCTATCGTTCCGGGAGTGACTGCATTGCCCCTTACCTGAACAACGAAATTAGCTGGCGGACCAACCGGTATCGGTGCATTCTGGAAGCCAAACAGTGATGTTCCGGCAGCGTCATAAACCCAGTCAAAATACGACGCGTATGGACCGGAAATGTCAGCGGCGGATTGGGGACCATAACTTGGCGCAAACGAAAGCGTAATGATAATTCCTCCTGCTGTATTTCCTGCGGCGGCATTACATCCTGCGTCAGTTCCAACACCAAAACCAAAATTCAGTGTTCCGGTTTCTCCTACCAGTATCGTTGGCGTTCCGCTCACAACAGAAGTTCCTGTGTAGGTAGGGCCAACCGCAAACTGCGGGTCACATTGCGCCAGAACTGCTATATGCAGACCTGTCACAAAAAATATCAATAATATTAGCTTTTTCATACAATTCAATTTAAAGTACAATACCTAAAACTTTCACCACGATGTTGTTATTATCATTACTGTCGCCGGTAGCTACATTGGTGCTTCCGGTTTTTGTATCAATCGTAGCCGTAATGATACCTGTGGTCGTTACAGTACCTGTTGCTTTTAGCTTATAGCCAAGATTAACAAAACTGTTTGCTGCTATTACAACACCCGGTTTTGAACTAAATTCAAAAGATCCGCCTCCAAAGTCCGTGATGGTCCATTGTGCATTTGTTACTGCCAGTCCTCCTGATGTAACTGCTGCCGGATCAACCGTCATTTCGAAACCTGAGCCAAGTTCAAGAAATACTACAACCGTTCCTGTTGTTGGATTTGGAGTTAAGTTTGTCAGACGTAATACACCTTCGGAAGTTTGCCCCCCCAGAAAACTTGTAACCAGCGGTCTTGGCAAAGTTGGTGTTAAATCAATGGTACCCAATGCTGCAAACGTATAAGCTGTATACGTATTTGGTACAACCGAAGTTGTTGTTGTAATGGAACCTGCGGCGATGGCGCTTGGCCCGCCCAATACGGAGGTGGCGTCCACAGCAGAAGCGATGGCTTCCCATTTACTTGTAACCGGATTCCATCCAACGATAGTCAGTTTGCCCAGGGTGCTTGCCGTTAGCGTAGCGATATCGCTGCCGGCATCCCAGGTAAGAGTAATAGGCGTAGCCGAGGCTCCGTCGATATCCCAGTATTCCACTGTGCTCACCGTACCTACGCCCGGTGCTACCTGTGTGGTGGGGAAACCTGGTAATCCTCCTGTCGGAAGAGCGGTTGGATAATTAGAACCGGTAAACAAGTTACTGGTGATGGCCGTAGTTGCATTCGTATGAAAATATGCACCGCTCGTACCATCCGCCGAAGCTGCAAACTGCCCCGCGAAACCATTATCTCCCGTAGGGAAAACAAACTGCCCTGTACCATATTTCCGTACATATCCATCTACATAACTGGCATCCGTTACACCCGAAGCGGTAAGGTTGTTACCAAAATAGTTCAGGTAACTCATTGTGGCCGTTTCGCGCTCTGTAAGGATCACGCCCGGTTGGGTACCGCCCGTTGGGGTCATAAAATCACTGTTTCCGAAAAAAGTCATTTGGGCGCCGCCAAAAATGGTGGTATTACCCAAACTGCCTTCCTGCGCCATAGACGTGCCGGCCGAAGCCGCTGCCAGCAAGGCTACCATCGCCGCTGTGTTTTTCCAACCTCTGAAAAAGGAAGATTTGTTATATGTTTGTTTCATTGTTTTAGTTCTTTTAATTGTGTGTACTGTTTATTTTAAAAATGCTGGGTTTTAAATGGCGTAAGAAATGCTTATCCACTCGATACCGATTGCAAATCGGTTTAAGCCGTATTTGTATGATTATTCAGAAACACTGATTAGTAAACTGGCCTTTTCTGTATCGCCGCAAACACCTGCATTCGAATAAGTTCCAATGCCGAGCCAAGAAGCAGTGCTTGGGTTTTTCCATGGGCCAGCATAAACGCTGACATTGTAGGTGCCAACTGCAAGGTTTTTTATCAGTTTCTTAAAGTTAATGAGACCTGAGGAGCAATTACTTCCACTTTCAGTAGCCCAAAGTGGGCCACTAACCTGGTTGTAGCCACCTGGTCCTGTTACGCTTACCCAATAGGCCCAGGTTACTGGCTGCGTATTGTTCGAAACAGAATAATTGCCACTTACTTCCATAATCACGTCGTTTGTAGTTTCAGTAGTCGTGAAGGTTCCTGTAAGATTTAATGAGGTGGCGCAGGTTATAGAACTACAATAACCAGTAGTTGAAACCGGAAGGAAAACACCTACACCAGTTGCTTGTTGAAAGACATTTGAACTGGTTATTTTCCTGCTTTCCCAGGTTGCAACTCCATTGACGTCGGAAGTAAGTATCTTTTTATTCCCTTGCGAACCATCTGCAAGCGTTAATTTACCAGTTGCCTTATCTACTGCAACTTTTCTCCCCGCCGTAGAAGCTTCCACCTCCAGATTATTCGCCGGATCAATCGCAGTCGGATTTGTTCCGATTTTTACCTGGGCGAAGGCTGTGGGGGAGGTTACCAAACAGGTTACCGCAAAAAGTGCCGTTGCGATAGCCCTAGTTAATTGTTGTTTTGTTCTCATTGTGTGTATTTAGTTTGGGTTAAAAAAGTGTGTTTGTTGTTACCTTGTAACTTTTAGCCGGTGCGCTGGTGCTCGTATGCTCCTGCTGGCGCCCCCGTTCACGTACTTCAAAAACAAGCACCATCAGCAGCAGAAGGATCGTCAGCGCGATGATCTGCAACACGTCCTGCTTACGCGATTGTGTCCTGATTTTATGTGTTTTTAACATGGATTATCGTTGATTGTGTGTGTTGGTTTTACCTTAAACTAGCATTTGCAAATGCTTATTCATTGAGCATAGCAAATCGGTGTTCGCTGGGTTTTTAGTTTTTATTGCAGTCCGTCCGCCCTCCTGAGAATTGAATTGAGTATACCGGAATGGTTGTAGCAGGTTTTGTACCAAAAACGTGAACGACAATAGCCTGAAATGTTATTTTGTCACCTGCTTCCAAATAATTGCTGGATGTGATGTTATTCCAAGATCCGCTTTGATAGGGTTGATTCTGAACAACCGCAAAAGCTAGATTTCCTCGTGCTGCAGAAATAATTGCGATGGTTGTGTTACGAGTAGGTACAGTAGCACCTAGAATAAAATCTCCACAACTGCCCTTAAATGTGTAGAATCCAGACTCAGGAACTGTATATTCCCCAGTTGTTGTGTTAAAGGCACCGGCAGCATCATAAACTTCGGTATCGGGAATGAGCGTCGTATAAGTATTTACGCCAGCATCATTTATAGGGATAATTTGCGTACCGGTGCGACTTACATCAAATGATGAGCAAGTGACGTCTTTGTTTTGCCAAGTCGCTACTCCATTGGCATCAGACACTAAAACTCTACCATTTCCCTGCGAACCATCCGCAATCGTAACCTTGCCTGTGGTTTTGTTAACACTGACTTTATTTCCAGCGGTTGAACTTTCCACTTCCAGATTATTCGCCGGATCAATCGTTGTAGGATTCGTCCCGATTTTTACCTGCGCAAAAGCAGAGGAAGAGCCCAATAACAGGGCCGCAGCGATCATCACCGCACCCATTGTTTTGTATATGAATTGATTTGTTTTCATTGTTTTTAAGATTGTATGTGTGAGTTTTTTTGGAGGTTTTGTTTGAAATCGCATTGAAAATGGTTGGCGAGGCAATTGTAGGACACCTAAACCGTTTCCAAATCTATGTTAGTTTATCGTGTACGTTATTGCAACCTAACCGCCACAATTGGCCCGATGTTTCCAATCTGTCCACTTTTAGGAATTCCCCAATATCTTGGTTTGAAGACTGTACCATCCGCAACAACCGTCACGATTTGAGAAACGGCGCCGCCAACTTGATTTGTGTTTATTGTAGGAATAACGTGAGGTCCATTATTCAGACCTGTCGCAAGCCATCTGTAAGACGGAATAGTCGCACTGCCCGATTCGACAATAAACTCAAAATAGATATACCTAGGCCAGGATATGGCAAGGGTACTCGTATTGGTCGGGTCTGCCACAGTGGTGTAAGTATACTGGGCATAATATTGAAGTAAATAAACCCCTTTGTTCAGTGTAAGAGGGGCATTAGCGATGTACTCATTTACCGGTGAGACTATGTTAAAAGTCGCAGGAGGATTGAACGTACCGGTTATAATTCCTGTCGGCAGTGTCAACGGTTCCCAGGTTGCGACACCATTAGCATCAGAAGTCAATATCTTTTTATCACCTTGCGACCCATCCGCAATCGTAACTTTACCAGTAGTTTTATCGATACTAACCTTCTTTGCAGGATCAGCACTTTCCACTTCCAGATTATTCGCCGGATCAATCGTTGTAGGATTCGTCCCAATCTTCACCTGCGCAAAAGCAGACGAAGAGCACAATAACATAGCCGCAGCGATCATCACCGCACCCATTGTTTTGTATATGAATTGATTTGTTTTCATTGTTTTTAAGATTGTATGTGTGAGTTTTTTGTGTTTGTTAACTTAGTTCAGGCTATCCGTCTTGAGTTGTAAACATTGTTTGTATTGAAGTCTACAAGAACTGACAGCTTTAAAATTGGTATTAACTTGAATACAATAGTCCTTATATTGAAACAAGGGCCAAATCAAATTGTAAGTAGCTCAGATTTACGCCCGTAACAGATGTTGGATAAGGAAAAAGGTATTGGATTTTTACAACATCGCCAGCCGTCAAGTAGTAGATACCTGATCCTCCACCAGCCATACCGGCACCTGCAACACAATTGGCTATTGCAACATATTTAGATATAACACCATTTACGCTTATCCCAATGTACATACCAGATTGTATTGCAGCCGGAGAAGTTGCAAAAATGGTGTGCAAAGAGTAGTAACCTGTTCCTCCCGCAGGAACAGTAAAAGTTTTTGCCGCTAAATTATAATTGTTGTTTTTGTCATAATTTGAAACAGTGATGTTTACATCTGTCCAAACATTACCGACCATCGCTTGTGGTGTAGCTCCCAAAGCCGAGGACCACACAACGGATAGATTTGGAGTGGTAGTAGCGTTTTTGTATACCCAACCAAATCCGTCCCAATAGTATTCTCCAACGCCATTTGCCGGGTATTTTGTGCTAGTGCTTGTCAAACCAGCATTCGTGTTATAAACCGTCATACCAGGTGATGTGGCTGCAGTGCCAGACCCAAGGATAGGCGCGTAAACCGTAGTGCTGGTTAAAGCTACTTGTGAGTAACGAAATCCTTTATTAGCTGATTCTAATTCCAATGCAGATCCTACGGCGATCGTCGTCGGATTATCTCCAATTTTCACCTGGGCAAAAGCAGAAGCAGAGCAAAATAAAGCGGCGGCGAAGATACTGGCTTTGAGGGTTGTGTGTAATAGTTGTCTTGTTTTCATTGTGTGTACCGTTTAGTGTAATTAAGTGGTTAAATAATGTGTGAACTGTTGGTTTGTTTTTGGTTATGTTGGCTGAGATAACCCGGGCCATAACCAGCCCGGGAGGTTATCGGCCGCTGCGGCAGAAACCAGGAGGGGTACTGTTTAAAGATGTGTATAGTGAAAAATCAGGTTGGTTTTAGCCGCCTTATTTTTGTGACACCGGAAATTGGTTTTAGTCACAAAAGGAATAAAAAATAACTTCTGGCAACAACAAACCGAATGAGCCTGCGCTGCATTTTAGCGGTTTAAAACCCGTATAGGAGCCGGAAAAAGGAGTGTAAAGTCTTTGCATAGAGGGATGATTTAATAAAATGTGTGTTAAAATGTTGATGGCCTTAATTAATATTTCAAAACTGGGAATAAAATTACCGTATAGCTGTACACGTCGACCGTCCGTTTTGTAGAAATTATTCTTACAAGTTGTCGAGTTGGTTTCCTGATCTGGTTATAGTACAATATTAACTTTTTTTTACCGGTTCCTTTTTCGGTAAAATCACGCAAAAAACAACCGTTGGATAAGTTTTTAATAAAAATTAAGCCTGTGGTATGGTCTCTGTTCTTTACCGATTTTGTTAACAATGCTGCTATCAGAATACGGTATTTTCTTTTCCTGGACAGTATTTGTATACACAGTCGCCGCAATAGACAAGCCAATTTCTACATCTGCCGTCCGTTTACTCGATAATGCTTTGTAGATTAAAAATATAAGTTGAGTACAATTCTCGACTTTGAGAAACGGAATTTTCGACTCCTTAACCGGTTGAGAGCGGTGAAAAAATGTTTGGGCGGAATCCTTTTTTTTCTAATTTGATGGGGTAGATGGTCCATAGCATGTTTTGAAGTGTGAATGTTTGTATTATTTCAGGATTTAGTCTGATTTATCCAATTCTGAGCACAAAGTACCGGAAAGCCATTGTATAAAGTTGTAGAGCTAGACTATTAAATGATTAGAATCATCTCGCTGCCTTATTTTCCACTATCGCGTATTGCTTGCGTATAACTACTACGTTAATGATAGAAGATATTGGTAGTGTCTGTAAAATGTCATCCGTGGATCTCGGCTGTTCTGAAATCCCGTCGTTAAGAATACCCATTCTTGGTTATGGACGGCGCATTTTTTGCTTCGTTCCTGTGATCAGGTTTGTAATGCCGAATCACCCCCTCATCATGAAAGAATTGGAATATGAAGAAACGTTTATTCAGCCGGGCGGTTCTCCTGGTATTAATGGTGTCTGGTTTTGTACAGGCGCAACGGAACTATTCAGTCACACATTATACCAGCGAAAATGGTCTACCACAAAACAGTATCAAAACATTATTTGCCGATCCGGAAGGTTTCATCTGGCTGGGCACCGAAGACGGGCTGGTCAGGTTTGACGGCCAGCAGTTTTTTACCTTCAACCGCATCAATCTTAAAGTTTCCAACAACAGGGTGATCTTTGGCCGGCTCGTGTCAAAAGATAATAATCAGCGACAACAGGGTACCAGGGAAACAGGAAAAACACAGGACGTATATTATGCCGCTTTCTGGGGATGGGAGACTGTCCGGATCCGGCGTGGCCGGGCAGTGCTGGATACGATGTATGCACGCAATTATCTGAAAAAAGTGGCTCCTTTTGATAAGGGTCCGGGGACCTTCATTCTGGCTACCGGTTTCCCGAATTTTGTTACAGACAGTAACAAGCTTGAACGGTACATGGTCACGACGGGTTATGGCGACAAAAATTTTTTTATCTGCCGGAAAGACCGGATCACTTATTATCAGGACTGGAAAAAAACGTACAGCAGGAGATTTGTTACCGGAAATCTGTGGAATTATTTTTCGATGGGCGAGGCGCTTTTTCATTATCAAAAGGCCCCAAACCTGATCACGATTTTTTCAGGCAGGGAGCCTGTCACCAGGGTTGTAGGGGGAGATATCCTGTTAGATCCCGCGTACAAATCCCCGAAAAGGGATATTAACCTGCACTGGAACAACGTATCCGACCAGGCTTTTCTCCGGCTTGGCAACAACCTGTATCTTTTATATAAAACCCAAAACGGAACCGTGTCCACCCGACTGCTGGTGGAAGGTTTTGATCTTGCCGGCGAAGGAATTGAGGAAATTTATTATGACGTTAGGAGCGGAACAATATTTCTGGGAAGCCCGACGGAAGGGCTTTTTGTTTTGAAAAAACAGCAGTTCCGGGTAATCACTACGAAAGGCGAAGCGCGGGAGAACGTCTTTTATGCGCAAATTCCTTTTGACAAACACACCGTGCTGACGGCCACGGGGCAGCTGCTCGGCAAGGATATGGGCAGTGGACGTATGACGGACCGGCAGAACGATCTGGTGAATAAGATCAACCCGTCGGACAGAACTTTTTTGATCAGGGCGAAAGACAGTACCATCTGGATTCCCAATGGACCTACTTTGTATCGTTTGGATGCCAAAGCTGAAAAAATCATTGGAAAGTGGAATTTTGAGCACCTCACCACCCGGATCCATGAGGGCTTGTCCGGGAAAATCTGGGTCAGTACCTATGAAAAAGGGCTGTTCAGTATCAATCCGGACGACAAAGGAGCTGAGCCTGTCCAATTTTTCAAAGAACCCATTCCGCATATCACCGCGATCAAGTCGGAAAATGCCAGGTCGCTGCTTGTGGGGACGATCGCCGGATTATACCGTGTGGATATTTTGTCACGCAAGCGCACGTTGGTTAAAGGGACTAAAACGTTTCACGTGACCAGTATTCATTCGGATCAGGATCAAAATCGCTGGTTTACGGCTGAGGATAAAGGGATCATACTTTTGGGGCCAGACGATAAACCGGTTGTTTTCCCACTCGACAAAAACAAATACCTGGCCAGTCCTCACTACATTATTGACGACAAACGCGGTTACTTCTGGATTCCCACCAACAAGGGTTTATTTCAGATCGCCCAAAAGGATCTGTTGTATTATGCGGCACAGAAAAGGACAGCGGAAAAACAGCCTGTCGGAAAAAAGAAACAGAACGTGATACCTTTGGAGATTTTTTACAGGTATTATGCGAAGGAGGATGGTTTCAATACGAATGAATTCAACGGTGGCTGCGACCCATGCGCGGCAACGCTGGCAAACGGATACATTTCGGTACCTTCTCTGAACGGGCTGGTCTGGTTTAAACCCGGGCAGATTGAAAAAGATGTAGCGGATACAAAAGTCATCCTTGACAGGGTTGAAGTAAACCGTCGGAAACTTACGTTTTCAGGCGATACGATCCGCTTCAACCTGAATCCTGAAAATGTGCAGTTTTATTTTTCGACACCGTATTTCGGAAATCCCTATAACCTGCATTTGTCTTATGCGCTGGTCAGAGGGCGTGCCGCCGCGAAGGCCAGCGACTGGATTCCCATCAATATGGCTGAAAGGGATATCCGGTTTTCAAGTTTAAGTTCCGGGGACTATACCTTGCTGATACGGAAAGTGGACGGCTTTGGTTTCGGGGAAGATCACGTAAAGGTGATCCACCTGATCGTGCCGCAGAACTGGTATGAAACCTGGTGGGCGATCTTGTTTTTCATGATGCTGGCGGGCGCTGCTGTGTATGGGTACATTCGACTTCGGTTACGCAAGATCGAAAGAGAGAAGGCGAAACTGGAAGTACTTGTCTGCCAGCGGACGAAAGAACTGAGCGAGACGATGTTTCATCTTCAGGAATCTAAAAATGAAATGAGCAAGAAAATGTATGTACTGTCCAGGCTGCTTGCTTCCATGACGCACGACATCCAGTCGCCGCTCAATTTTGTTGCGATCACTTCGTCAAATATTCCAGCCATGCTTGAAGCACAACAACTGACGGAGGTCGCAAAGGTCGGTGAGATTATCGCGGATTCTACCAGAAGAATGAGTGCGCTGCTTAAAGACCTGCTCAACTATATACGTGTGAACGTGTATGGCAACAGGATGCAATTTGAAGAGATCAGGCTCCGGGATCTGATAGAGAAAAAGTTTGGCATGTTCAGAAATATGCTGGAAAAGAACAATACCGTTTTTGTAAACGATGTTCACGCCGAAGTAGTGATTAATTCTGATCTGCAGATGGTTTCGATTATGATCCATAACCTGATCGACAACGCTTCCAAGTTTACCAGAAACGGGCAGGTGACGATTCACGCGGATTGTTTTGAAGACCACAAAGTGGAACTGGTGATAGCCAACTCGGCGCGTGGTATTCCACAGCACGTGCTGGATATGATCAATGACACCGCGGACGAAACGGAGGATGTTACCCTGCCGGCTAACAAGGCAGGCCTGGGTTTGCTGATCGTGAAAGAAGTTTCAGATCTGATCGGCGTTCCGATCCGGGTTACCGATACTGACCTGACGCGGTTTCATCTGGTATTTGAACATTAGGGGCGGCGGGCGGCTTTCGGCAGTCGGCTATCGGCTTTCAGCTATCGGGAGTTGGTGGGGTTTTTCTGGCTATCGGCGGTTGGTGGTTTTTTTTGATTAACGCCATTGAATCAATGGCTAATCGGGTATTTTTCTGTCAACCATCGACCGCCGACTGCCGAAAGCCGCCCTCATAAATTCCCTTTCAGCAGCGATGCTTTTCTGGCCAGCTGGATTTCGTCAGTTACCTCGAGTTTATCGAAGATCCTTCTTTTATAGGTGCTGACGGTATTTTCCTTCACCTCCATAATGGCCGCAATTTCTTTGGTCCATTTTCCTTCCATGAGCAGGTGCATCACGACCATCTCTTTTTTGGAAAGCGTGCTAAGCGGATTTTTATGTTTCTGGCCGTTCTTACCCAGATTCGTCAGAAGGGATTGCTGGACAAAGGGACTTGTATATTTTTCATTCCTTATCAAAGCCTGGTAAGCAACGGCAAATTCTTCGGGAGCCGATGTTTTAGATAAGAACCCGTCCGCGCCGGCCTGTATGTATGGAATTGCGTATACATTTTCATCGTAACCTGAATGCACCAAAATTTTGATTTCGGGCTGTCTGGCACGAACCATCTCAATCATTTTGATATTTTGTCCGCCGGGTATATCAATATCAAGGACAAGCATATAAAAACTTTCTCGTTCCAGCAGAAAAATGCCTTCCGGAAAAGTCTCGGCATATTGTACTTCTATCTGATTGTTTTCTTTGAACAACAACTGTTGCAGGCCAAACCTGATCATGGGGTGATCTTCGATAATCAATACTTTCATAGTAGAGGGGAGGCTGTGTTTTACAGGACAAATCTAACCAATTATCCCATAGCAGACACATCGAATAATATTTAAAAATTAAATAAATAATATTAAATATTCAAAAAGTATTATAGATGGTCGGAATATGAAGAGAGAAACAGAGAAGCTGACAAGAATTAGTTTTTGCTATGGTGTTTGGTCAGTATTTTCAGGTCCATACAGAATAAATTTGGGCTGTAAAACGAATTTTTAAGCTGGATATGGCAGAAAATTTTACAATTGGATCGAAATTTTATGGTCGGATGGTGCCGGGCAACCCTATTGCAAGACCATATTTAAATCCTAATTTTATGGAGTGATCAGTCAATCAAAAAATGGATAAAGAACAGGAAATATTAACCGCTGCGTTGAAACTTTTTGTGGAACTTGGTTTCCACGGCACGCCCACGAGTAAGATAGCCAGGGAGGCCGGGGTTGCGAACGGCACTTTGTTTCATTATTTTAAAACAAAAGAAGACCTGATCGTGGCACTTTATAACCGTACGAAGGAAAGTTTGAATACCTATCTTGCAGCACATCAAAAAGAGGAAGATCCACTGAAAGATCGGATGAAAAGTTTATACTCCGCCTCGTTGGTATGGGGACTGCAAAACAAACCGCAATTCCATTTTATTCAGCAGTTTCATTTTTCCCCGCATTTGGCCAAGGTCTCTGACGAGGATAAGGAAAAACAAACACGTCTACATACGGGATTGATGCGGCAGGCGAGCCTGGATGGTGTATTGAAATCATTACCGCCGGCGTTGATCGGCTCGATCCTGGGCAGCCATGTATATGGAACGCATCAATATCTTGTTAACGCGGATTTGTCTGAGGAAAAAAGAAAGGAAGTTATTGAGGAGACGTTTGATATGCTTTGGGGGATGATCACCAAATAACACGGGTTTGTGAAAAGCGTATCCCGCATCGAAAAAAGTAAACTTTTTCGGGGATTAACGTATTTTGAGTCAATTCAAGGGATTGTCAACGGCCACAAAATACAAAACTGCGACTAAATAGCTGAAAGCCGACCGCCGAAAGCCAACTCAATTCAGATCGTTCGCAGAAAATAAGCTGTTCAGCAATGGTAATTTACCAAGAAAGGGTGTTGGCTCAAATGATGTGTTTGTTGAGTCGGAGACGGTAAGTTCAGACAATTGAAAGCCTTCAGAAGAAGGTTCCAGGTTACCATTGTCCAGATCCGCATAAGCAGGCTCCGTGTTAACCGGATCGCTTGTGTTGATGCTGTCGGCCAGATTTGTTTTGGCCCGGGAAGCGTTCAGGTCGCGTTGTTTTGATTCTTTTTCAACAAGACAGAGCACAAAAAGGGTAACGGCAATCGCAGTGGTAAAGAAAGATTTCATAGCTAAAATTTAATTTACAGACGTAAACTTGTGCAAATCTAATACAAAGACACTAAATCATGGCAAAAGGTTGTAAGCAGTTTGCGAAAAAAAACATAATATTTACTGAATGGTCAATAATAACTTAAAAATGGTATTTTTTTTATTTTTTAAATAATTGATCGGAGTGTATTTTCTCGTTGAAATCTACTATGGGTTTTCACGGGAAATCAGTACCGCAAGTGTTATTTGGTACAGTACGTGGTAAACCGATAATTCCGGGTTTTCTACTGGATCATACCACTTATCCCGGCGTGAAAAACTTTGCCGTCTTTGTCTATCAGACAAGGCGAGGCCATGCTGATGGTACGGCTCGTCAGGAACTCCCACTTTTTAGCGCCTGTCAATGCATCAAAAGCATACATTTTTTTACCGATGCCGATGTAAGCCAGACCGTTGGCAATCACTGCGCCTGAATAAATCAAAGTATTTTGTTCAGGCTCGGCGTCCCACTTTTTAGCTCCTGTTACAGCGTCCAGGGCATACAGTTTTGATCCGCTGCCGACATACACAATTCCGTTTGCCACCACGGGAGAAGAGTAAGCGACCGTATTTTCGCCGGTAAGAAACGCCCATTTTTTTGCGCCCGTTGCCGCGTCGAAGGCATATAAATTTTTATCAGAAGCGCCGATATAGACAACACCATTGGCTACCGTTGGTGAGGAGACAACAATACTCGCATCGGCATATTCCCATTTGAGAGCGCCCGTTTGCAGGTCAAAGGCGTGGAAGCCCTCGTATTCTGACCCGGCATATAAAATTCCGTCGGCGATGGCAGGAGACGATTCTGTGATATGCGTTTTGGCAGCTTTCCATTTGCGTGCACCGGTCGCCGCATCCAATCCGTAGATTCCGACGCGTGGCCCGCCTCCGCGTATGCTGGCGTACACTATTCCGTTGAATAGCGTAGGAGAGGCTTGCCAGCCATACACCTCATCGTCCTGATAATCCCATTTTACGACACCGGTTCCAGCATCCATCGCAAAAAGCTTATGGTCACCCGGATAATAAATTAATCCTTTGTCAACGATCGGAGCTGCAAATGGTTGTACGAGTCCTGGCGCAGATTCCCATTTTTTCGCACCGGTTTTTGAATCCAGGGCATAGAGTTTTTTATCCCAGCTGGCGATATAAACGACGCCATCAACCAGAGTTGGTGTAGCTTCGATCGCTGCATCCGTTTTGAAGTCCCACTTTTTTGTACCGGTTAAAGCGTCAAGTGCGTAAAATATTCCGTCCAGGTTCCCGATAAAAACAGTGCCATTATCAAGGAATGATACCGAGGCAGTATATTGCTCCGAGCTGCCATCTTCCGCGGTTATGGTATATAAAACAGGTTTGCTGAAATCCTGCATGGTGCCAGTGGCCGGGGAAATTGTTGCTTTGGCAGATACCGAGATCGTAGGCGACAGTTTTGTCAGATCAGTTCCGGTAGGCAATACGGCTTTTATGGTCTTATTCGTTACGTTCACCACAGCGGCGGCAACAGGATTTACAGTTTTGAAGCTGAATGATTCGATTGACTTGGCACTGCTTTTTGCTTCCGGATCCTGATCATCACTTTTACAAGCAAAAAAAAGGAAGGTAATCACCAGCGCGGCGAATGAGATAATTTTCATGATGGTATGTGGAATGATAGGTGGTAATGTGTTGAAGGCAGATACACATCAGAGCCAGGTTTCCCGGTTCTGATGTGTAGTGGTTGAATGATGACGATCAGTCGGGCATGTTATAAAGTGATTTTACCTCTTCATAGGACATTTGGCTGAGTGATTTTTTTCTCGCCGTTTCACCCCCCGGTATGATGACATACCTGAAAGATTGCGTACTGATCGAATAATTTGCGACGAAATCAATACGTCCCGGATAAAAGCGTTGGTGTACGGTATAGGACGTGCCACTTAAAGTCTGAGCATATGGTAGCGTAAGAACCCTGCCACCTTCTGCCCAGTAAACACGGATATCCGCCTTGTCCAGCATTTCCTGTGTTAATTTCGGAACGCTGAGGGAGGCTGTGTAAGTAGAGCCGCTTCCGGAAAATGATGTGGATATCCAGCCCGAGTAAATTACATTGGCTGTGCCGGTATCACCTTTTGGCCCGACTTCTCCGTCCGAGCCGGAGCAGCCATTAAGCATGAGCATTGAAGCAATAAGTGTGCTTGTTAAGAGGAATTTGATAGACGTTTTCATGATGCCTGGATTTAATGAGTAAGAAATAAAACAGATAAGAGAATCTGTTTTCTTAGTCGTTAGCTCCAAGGGTGAAGGAAACATCTTTGAAACATTTTTTTTATTCCACCCCAATATTGAAATCACCGTTCATAACGAGTTTCGCATCGATTGGCGCGTCGCTTCCGGGGATGAGCAGTCCTTTGATCTTAGTCGTTTTACCTTTGCTTAACAGGTCAAAAACATGTTTATCTGTCAGGGTTTTACCCATCAGTTCAAAAGGGATTTTGAAACCACAAGCCTGAAAATTACTGCATCCGTAAGCCGTTTTCCCTTTTTTTAATAAATGCTCCTTACACTTCGGGCATTTCAGCGTTTCTATCGAAATTTCTTCCTTGGGTTCTTTTGGCTTGGGCTCTTTTTTGACTTTTTCTTCCTTTTCTACGACGACGGGTTCCGGGGTTATACTGATCATCCCACCCCGGTTTGAAAGCACTTCCTTGGTGAGATCCACGACCATCTGAATTAATTCCTGCTTGAAAGTATCCATCGAATACTCACCTTTTTCGATCAGACGTAATTTGCGTTCCCAGTTTCCGGTCAGCTCGGCACTTTTCAAAAGTTCATTCTGAATGGTATCGATCAGGTCAATTCCGGTCTGTGTGGCGTATAGGTTTTTCTTTTTCTTTTCAATGTATTTTCGCTTGAAAAGTGTTTCAATAATATTCGCACGCGTTGAAGGGCGGCCTATGCCGTTGTCTTTTAATATCTCACGCATTTCTTCATCTTCCACCTGACGGCCAGCTGTTTCCATGGCGCGGAGTAATGTCGCTTCGGTAAAGGCTTTTGGAGGTGAAGTTTTGCCATGATGTATCCTCGGCTCATGCGGACCGCTCTCGCCCACGACAAAATCCGGCATAATACGTTCTTCGTCAGCGGCTTCTTTTTTGGCACTCGCGTCATTGGCATAAACCTCCCGCCAGCCCATTTCCAGGATTTGTTTCCCGGTCGCTTTAAATTCAACCTGCCCGACTTTTCCAAGAACGGTCGTGTTGGCCACTTTACATTCAGGATAAAAAGCGGCGATAAATCTTCGTACGATCAGATCATAAATCCGTTTTTCGTCGATACCAATGTTGTTAGGAAAAACGCCGGTTGGGATAATGGCATGGTGATCCGTTACTTTTTTGTCGTCAAAAACAGTTTTTGATTTCGGGATCGGCTGCTGTAAAAGTGGCGCAGTCAGATTAGCATAAGGTTTCAGATCTGACAAAATCCCGGCAATTTTTGGATGCAGATCTTCTGAAAGATACGTGGTATCAACACGTGGATAGGTTACGAATTTTTTCTCGTACAGATTCTGGATATGTTTTAAGGTATCCTCGGCCGAATAGCCGTATTTTTTATTGGATTCAACTTGTAACGAGGTCAAATCAAATAAGCGCGGATTTCCTTCTTTCCCTTCTTTCCGTTCAAATGAAGTGATTTCAAAAAGGTGCTCTTTAAGGTACACAAGCCCCTTTTCTGCTTTTTCGACTTTTTTAATCCGGTCAATTGTCGCCGTAAATTCGGTATCGCGGTAAATCGTTTTTAACTCCCAATATTCTTCGGAAACAAAAGCATTGATCTCTTTCTGACGCTGAACAATAACGGCCAAAGTGGGTGTCTGCACTCTTCCGATAGACAAAACAACTTTTCCCTGACCGAATTTTTTCGTAAAAAGTCTGGTCGCATTCATGCCCAGAAGCCAGTCGCCAATGGCTCTTGCGCTTCCGGCTGCGTACAAATTATTGTATTGATCGCTTTCCTTTAATTTCTCAAATCCTTCGCGTATAGCCTGTTCGGTAAGTGAAGAAATCCAAAGACGTTTGACCGGAACGGCGCATTTCGCTTTCAGTAAAACCCAGCGCTGAATAAGCTCACCTTCCTGGCCGGCATCCCCGCAGTTTATTACTTCTTCGCAGTTTTTGACCAGATTTTCGATTACGCCAAACTGCTTTAACGCACCCGGATTATCGATCAGCTTGATTCCAAAATTTGCCGGGATCATCGGCAAATCCTCCAACCGCCAGGATTTCCAGCGTTCATGATAGTCGTGTGGTTCTTTCAGGGTACAAAAATGGCCGAACGTCCAGGTTACCTGATATCCGTTACCTTCATAATATCCATCTTTACGCTGCTTCGCTCCGAGTACTTCGGCAATATCTTTCGCTACACTCGGCTTTTCGGCTATGCAAACTTTCATATTTATTGGATCAGACCATTTTGGAGATAACCAAGGCAGTCTGAGGAATTCAGTTTTTCGTTTCGTAATTTTTGGAATGCAAAGGTCGGGAAATTTTTGTGGAATATGGATTTTCTTTATCTTGGATGTGAAAGGGATATTGCAGCATGATTTATAAATTCGAAGGAGAAAGTTGTAATTGTATGATATGGATAAAGAAATATTGGTAGAAAGACTTAAAAGTGCATTCTCCGAAGTTCATTTAAACGGACCGGAGATTAACGCTTTTGTATTAAGTCCGTCTTATGGAGGCGCTGTAAGAGATTCTTATATTCTGGGTGTCAGCGCACCCTCTCTTGCGTTGTTTTTGATTCTATATCAGCCTTAATGGATGGCGCAAAAAATAATTTCCTGGATGTTTCTGATTACTTTCCTGAACCTAAAAAGGTCGAAGCCGAACTCGTTGAAATTAATTAATTGGCAAACCTCTTTGAAGGTAAAAGTAAATATTTAACAATAAGGTAATCATTACCAAACACCTGCGACAATACCATTGACGAACTTTGTTTATACCAGTTCAAAAAACAATGGAGCGTAGAAGTTTATTGAAAAATATTGGTTTGATAGCGGGAAGTTTGTCACTGCCAACATGGTCGGTTGCAAATACCAAAATCCAAAATCCCAAACGCGTGCTGCGTATTGCCCATCTGACCGACATTCATATCCAGCCTAATGTCATTGCGGCGCATGGGTTTAAAAAATGTCTTCACCACCTGCAAAATCTCGACGTAAAACCGGACTTCATCCTCAACGGCGGTGATGTCGTGATGGGCTCGAAAAATGCAACTTTCGAAAAATCGGAAAAGGAATGGGATATGTATCAAAAAGTCTTGCAGGGCGAGAATTCTTTGCCTGTGTTTACCTGCGTGGGAAATCATGATATTCTGTTGAAAAATGATCAAACCACCAGCTTCGAGGATGGAAAAAAAAGAGCGGTGGATAAGCTTGAACTGTCAGAAGCCTATTATAGCTTCGATCAGAATGGCTGGCATTTTATCGTTTTGGACAGTATCCAGGAAAAATTTGATGGACATGGGTATACCGCAAAACTGGGAGAGGACCAGATGATCTGGCTGGAAAAAGATCTGCAAAAAACAGCTGATGAAACTCCGGTGATGGTCATTTCGCATATCCCGATCCTTTCAGCCTGCGTGTTTTTGGATGGGCAGCATGTTAAAAAAGATGACTGGCACGTACCGGGAGGCTGGATGCATACCGATTGCGCAGCGGTGGTCGCGCTATTTCACAAACATAAAAACGTGAAGCTGGCGGTGAGCGGACATATACATTTGCACGATCAGGTTGTCTATAACGGCGTGACTTATTGCTGCAACGGAGCCGTTTGCGGCGATTACTGGTTCGGGAAAACCCAGCAAACAAAAGCTGGGTATGCAATCATTGATTTATTTTCCGATGGTTCGTTCAATAATAACTACATCAGTTACCGAAGCTAGGGCGGCCAAACAGCTAACACAGCTAACACTGATTTGTAATCAGTGTTGTTTGGTGTAGCGTTTGTAACGCGTTGTTCAGCAAAGTTTGGTACTCCATTAACATGTTTGGAGAAAACTCACTAGAAGGAAAAAAATCCCTGTCCATCATGCGATGAACAGGGAATATTAAATGTTACAACAAAACGCCCAGTGCCTCTTTTGAGAAACCAACAAGTTCTTCGGTTTTTTCGTCACGTATTTTTTCAACCCAATGCGGATCCGCCAGGATTGGACGGCCGACAGCAACCAGATCAAAATCTCCCCTGTTGAAACGACGCATTAATTCGTCAAGAGAACTTGGCTGAGAACTTTCTCCCGCGAATGCAGCCAGGAATTCACCCGTTAATCCAACCGAACCTACGGTGATGGTTGGTTTACCCGTGATTTTTTTAGCCCAGCCGGCAAAGTTCAGATCCGAGCCTTCAAACTCAGGTTCCCAGAAACGGCGTTGCGAACAGTGGAAGATATCCACACCAGCTTCCGACAAAGGCAGCAGCCAGGATTCCATTTCTTCAGGCGTTTTGGCAAGTTTGAAATTATAATCGGCAGGCTTGAACTGCGACAAGCGAAGTATGATCGTGAAATCTTCACCCACTTGTTTTCTAACCTCCTTAATCACATCCACTGCAAAACGGGTGCGTTCGGCAAGGGTTTTTCCGCCATACTGATCAGTACGGTTGTTGGTCTCTTCCCAGAAAAACTGGTCGATCAGGTAACCATGTGCGCCATGTATCTCCAGACAGTCAAATCCAAGTCTTTTTGCATCCGCAGCAGCGCGTCCAAAAGCGAGAATTGTTTCAGCGATATCCGCTTCCGTCATCGCTACACCATTGGCCAGATTCGGGCTATTATACTCCGAAGGACCTTCAAACGGAACTGATGGCGTCCACCCGCTGTGGTGATTAGCCATAATCCCCATGTGCCAGATTTGCGGGCCCATGCTTCCGCCTTCGTCGTGCACGCCGTCAATTACTTTTTTCCAGCCATGCAAAGCTTCCTCACCGTAAAAGTGAGGAATGTTTGGATCATTGGATGAAGAAGGACGGTCAATTACTGTTCCTTCTGACAAGATCAAACCAACATCACCATCAGCTCTTCTGCTATAATAGGAAACTACATCTTCTGTTGGGATACCATTTGGTGAAAATGACCGCGTCATCGGTGCCATGACGATACGGTTTTTAATGTTAAGTGATTTCAAGCTAAATGGCTTGAACAACGGTTCAGAACTCATAAAAAATTTTGGTTAATAATCATGTTATATTTCCGATTCAATCAATTTGCTTAATGCAGCAAAAGCTTCATCATTTCTTTTATAATAGGTCCACTGACCAACCCGGGTAGCTTCGATCAATCCGGCTTTTTTGAGCATTGTTAAATACTCAGAGACGGTTGATTGGGTAAGGCCTGACTTTTCCTGGATCATTCCTACACATACACCATCAGCGTTGCGATGCTCCGGTGCAAAATGTATTTCAGGATTTTTCAACCAGGTCAGAATTTCCAGCCGGGTTTTGTTTGAAAGTGCCTTGAATATTTCTATCTGATCCATATTGTCTTTATATCGGAATTTCCCGATATGTCAATGAACACTTCATTCATTCTGAAAAGTTCCTCCTTTGGTTTCAAATTAGATCTGAGTCTTGGAATTTTCGGATGGGTTAAATGTGGCAATAGAACTGTGATTCGCGTTGAATATTGATCGAAACAAACCTGGATAATCAAGGGTAATGATTTGTCGAAACATTTATTTACAGCCTGTTTTTAACCGCCAGCTCATAAAAATCAGATTTTTGAAAAATATTTTTAAAAAAAAATAAAAATATTTTCCTGCTTAAAAATTCTGAAAATCGGCAACCATAGAATATTCTGTTTTTGATATGGAAATGAGAATGTTAGATGGTTTAAAGCGCAATCGAGATTTAAGTTGGAGGATTGTTAATCGAACTCAGAATTTACTTACATAACAATTCTAAGATTTATGGACTAAAAATAAGTCAATTTATTGGTATAGTACAAATATCTATAATTCTAGTACTTTTGATTTTAAGGCTATTTGAATGTTTTTTGCAGAAGTTAATTTTGTTTTAATGTACTCTGAACCTTTGTATTCGAAATAATGTATTATATTTGTACAAGAATTAAGAGTAAAACAAAAAGACAAACACAAACATAAATAACAATGAAAAATACAATTAAAATTTTGGCTGGTGCTATGATAGCAATGACCATTTTCACTACTGCAAACGCTAATACAGAAGATAAAGCAATCGTTTCAAATGTTAACAAATCACTTCCGGTTTCAGTAACAGGTTTGGAAACTCCTGCTCCTCAAAAACAAGCTGTTGTCAAAACTCAGAACTACACTGCTCCTCAAAAAGCAAATATTGTAGAGCTAAAATTGAAAAGCGATTCAAGTAAATAATTTGAATCAAGATCGGCCTCCGGAGAAGGAGACTTAAAATCGGTGGGATGAAAAAAGGGGGATTTATATCTTCCTTTTTTTATTTTGTGGCTCTTCTGTTTTGTGTCGCTCCATATTTTCGAAGTTTTTAGGTAAAAGTTTAATGCTTAGTGGCTTTTCAGGATAATACTAAATTTTCCACTCATGGCCAGAACGCTTACGCTTTTCACTATCTTACTGCTACTGTCAGCCTGCATGTTCATGTCGGGTTATAGGGAAGAAATTCTCTTCAACGGAAAAAATTTTGACGGCTGGGAAGGCGATACGTTGAAAACCTGGCGTGTTGAAAATGGGGCGATTGTGGGAGGTTCGCTGACAGAAGTTGTTGATCACAACTATTTTCTTTGTACCCAAAAAAGCTACGAAAATTTTGTCATCCGCGTTAAATTTAAATTATCCGGGACAGATGGGTTTATCAACACCGGTGTCCAGTTCAGGAGTAGGCGCGCTGAACAACCGGATTACGAAATGATCGGATATCAGGCTGATCTTGGTGCGGGATATTGGGGAAGTCTGTACGACGAATCGCGCAGAAATAAAACACTCATCAGACCGGATTCCATGCTGATCAAAAAAATCCTGAAAACCGGAGACTGGAATGCTTATGAAGTACGCTGTGAAGGCCGACGGATCCGTATTTCGCTCAACGGACAACAAGCTGTTGATTATACAGAGCCTGATCAATCCATACCGCAAAAAGGTATTATCGGGCTCCAAATACATGGCGGCGGGAAAGCCCAGGTAGCTTTTAAAGATCTTGTTTTGCAGGAATTATAATATTACATCACTTCTCTTTCTTGAATTTTAACTCAATTCGGGTCATTTGCGGATAATTGTAGGCCGTGCTTTGCGTTTTCATACTGAATGCATTTTCAGAAACATCTCTGGGGTCAATTGTCCATTCTCCACCTTTTGCGGCGGCGGGATCAGCGGAGAAAACGGTGATATTTTTATCATTCGTTTTCCACTTTAAAGTCATAGGTTTTGTATCGCCGACAAAATAACCGGAAAAGGAACCGTCGTTACTGAAACTTACAGTCTCCATATACCGCTCAAAACTCACGCTGCCGAATTGCTGAACGAGCTTTCCATTTTTAAAAACGGGAGCGTCGTTGGCGTAGATTTCGTTTATAAACCATTTTGGATTACCTGTAAGTTTTTCAGCGGCTTCTTTTGGGGTGCTGGCTGATTTATTGCAGGCTGAAATCGTGGTTAATAAAAGAAGGAATAGAAAGTTTTTGATATGGGTCATAAGGTTTTAAGGGATAAATTTTTTTCACGCAAATAAGGGAAGTTAAACTTAAAGGACGAAAAAAAACTTTCCGCACTTCCTTCAATCTTTTTTGCTTTGCGTGACAAAACCGTTTCCTAACAATTTCATAATATTTCAAAAATCAATAATATCGATTTAAAGCTAAAAATTGCCGGCTAAAATCAATTGCAAGCTTATGAAATATATTTTCTTAACACTAGTCGCTGCGGGTATTATCTCTTCCGGAGGCACATTTGCACAACAAAAACCGGAAGTTCAGGCGCATCGTGGGGGAATGGGTTTATATCCTGAAAACACCGTTACGTCCATGATTAATGCTGTTAAACTGGGCGCGAAAACCCTTGAACTGGATTGCGTAATTTCCGCAGATGGGAAAGTGGTGGTATCACACGATCCGTATATGTCCTCCGAGTTCATGCGTAAACCTGATGGTTCTGACATCAAAAAAGAGGAAGAAAAAAGTCTGGCTTTGTATAAGATGCCTTATGATAGTATCCGAAAATTTGATGGTGGCACGAAACCTCATCCGCGTTTCCCGGAGCAAAATAAATTGAAAACTTACAAACCACTGTTGTCAGACCTGATCGACAGTGTAGAGGTGTATGTGAAAAAGAACAGGTTGAAACCGGTATTTTATAACATGGAGACGAAAATCTCACCTCAGGGAGATGGCGTTTATAATCCAGCGCCTGATGTTTTTGTGTCGCTGGTCATGGATGTGATCAGAAAGAAGCAAATCGAAAACAGAACAACGATCCAGTCTTTTGATGTACGCACTTTGCAGGTTTTGCATAGGGAAAATGCAAAAGTGAAACTTGCCCTGCTGATCATGAATAAGGAAAGTTTTGAAGATAATATCAAGAAACTCGGCTTCACACCGGAAATTTATAGTCCTTACTATTCTCTTGTGAATGAAGAACTTGTAAAGAAAGCCCATGCTCAGAAAGTTTTGGTTTTGCCCTGGACTGTGGATGACGAAAAGGATATGAAACAGCTGGCATCTTTTGGTGTGGACGGAATAATTACAAATCAGCCGGATCGGATGATCAGGTTATTTGGTAGTTATCAAAATAAATAATTTAGAAAAAAAATTGGGGAATGCCGGTAAGCTTTGATGCTTGCCGGCTTTTTTTTTATTAAATCAGGCACAATTTTAATGTTATTGAATTAAAAACTGTTAGGCCAATAAATATCATCGATCAAATTTTATGAAAGCAATCTGGAACCATCAAGTGATCGCAGAAAGCGACGAAACAATCGTGGTTGAAAATAATCATTACTTCCCTGTCCAATCAGTAAACCAGGAATACCTGATTCCTTCGGCTACCCATACGACTTGTCCATGGAAAGGTGAAGCTTCTTATTACACACTGGAAGTAGACGGACGGTCGAATCCTGATGCGGCCTGGTATTATCCTGAACCGAAAGAAGAAGCAAAAAATATTCAAAATTATATCGCCTTTTGGAAAGGTGTTCAAATAGGAGCCTGATCAAAGTCGATATGGAAAAGTATGACGCAATTGTAATTGGTTCCGGCCAGGCGGGAACTCCTTTATCTAAAAAACTTGCAGAATCAGGATTGAAAACGGCGCTGATTGAAAAACGCTGGGTAGGAGGAACTTGCGTCAACGACGGTTGTTCGCCAACCAAAACCATGGTAGCATCTGCGAAATTGGCCTGGTCGGTTGCTAATAGTGAAAAACTGGGCATTCATGTTGGCGGTTATACCGTTGATTTTCATGAAATTCTGGATCGCAAAAACGAGGTTGTGAAACGGATGCGTGGGAATTCTGAAAAGGGAATCAAAAAAACTGAAAATCTGGATCTGATCTATGGTACAGCCGTTTTTACCGGTCCCAAAGAAATCACTGTTAACTTAAATGACGGTGGAGAACAGACTTTTTCCGCAGATAAGTTTTTTATTAATGTTGGTGAAAAACCAATAATTCCGGAAATTGAAGGTATAGATACCATCGACTATCTCACGTCCACTTCGATTATGGAGCTGGACGAAATTCCGGAACATCTGACCATTATCGGAAGTGGATACATTGCTCTGGAGTTCGGACAAATGTTTCGCCGGTTTGGAAGCAAAGTGACAATACTGGAACAATCCGAGCGTATTTTACGTCATGAGGACGAAGATATTGCAGAAGAAATTGTTAAAATATTTTCCGAAGAAGAAATCGAAATCATTACGGATTGTAAAGTTGAGCTTATCAAAAAAGAAGGCGAAACGATCAATCTTTTCCTAAGCGTTGACGAAAAGCCTGTAAATATTTCCTGTACTCACGTTTTGATTGGTGCCGGCCGGAAGCCGCAAACTGCTGATCTTGGATTGGACTTAGCGGGCGTTGATGTAAATGAAAAAGGATATGTAAAGGTTAACAATAAACTGGAAACATCCGCAGAAGGAATTTACGCTTTGGGTGATGTTAAAGGCGGCCCTGCTTTTACGCATATCGCTTATGATGATTACCGTGTCATTAGAAAAAATATTATAGAAAACGGCAACGAATCCATCAAGGATCGCCACGTTCCCTATTGCATGTTCATCGATCCGCAGCTTGGCCGCGTAGGTATAACGGAGCAAGAGGCAAAGGAGAGCGGTAAAGATGTTTTGGTAGCGACAATGCCGAATACGAGTGTGGCGAGATCGATTGAAACGGGAGATACCCGCGGCATGATGAAGGCTGTGGTGGATAAGACAACCGGGAAAATATTAGGAGCTTCTATTTTGGCTGAACAAGGTGGTGAAATTATTACCATTGTGCAATTGGCGATGATGGGTGGAATTACCTATCAGCAGCTGAAAGACGGTGTTTTTGCACATCCAACTTATTCTGAATCGCTCAACAATTTATTTATGACGCTTGAAAAGTAATTTTTGTGCAGTGAAGTTGGCTGAGGTGTGATATGTTTTTTGAGACAGTAGTAACCGATACAAAGCCAGATGATCATTGCCAGAAATGTCAGTAAGGAATTTGATGGAATCAAGGCAGTCAATAATGTTTCCTTTGAAGTAAAGGAAGGTCAGACGCTGGTTTTTCTGGGAACCAGCGGCTGCGGAAAAACGACAACGTTAAAAATTCTTAACCGTTTAATAGAACCGTCAAGCGGAGAAATTACGATTAACGGTAAAAATATTTTGTCGGTTCAACCGGAAATTTTACGACGTAGTATCGGTTACGTTTCCCAAAATAACGGCCTTTTTCCGCATTTCACCGTTGCAGAAAATATAGCAATCGTCCCCAATTTATTAAAATGGGACAAAGCAAGAACCAGCGAAAGAACTAACAATTTATTGGATCAGCTGAAACTTTCCGTACCTCAATATGCCGGCAAATATCCCGATGAATTGAGCGGTGGTCAGAAACAGCGTGTCGCTCTTGCCAGGGCGCTGGTTTCGGATCCACCGGTTTTGTTAATGGACGAACCGTTTGGCGCACTGGATCCAATTACAAGAGCAAGCGTCAGAAAGGAGTTTCTGGAATTGCCTGAATTAAAAAGTAAAACAATTGTTTTGGTAACGCACGACGTTCAGGAAGCTTTTGAATTGGGAGACCAGATCTGTCTGATGGATAAGGGGGAAATTGTTCAGACAGGAACCCCCGAGGAACTGATCTTCAAACCCGTTAATGAATTTGCAAGGGATTTTTTCAGCCATCAGCGTTTGCAGCTCGAATTAAGTGCTTTAAAATTCAGCAATATATGGGAATCTCTTACGGATGCTTCATCTTCAACAAAACCTTCATTGAACAGTAATCAGAGTCTTTGGGAAGGTATGGAAATGCTCTCTGAAAAAAACGAAGAGATACTGATTGTCCGAAACTCCGAAGATAATTCTTATAAGGAAGTTTCAATACAGACAATCCAGTCTGTCTATCTTGAAAACAAACGAAACCGATGAACGAGCAGCTGAATTTAGGTCAGTTTATGTTGCAGCAATCGGATAAATTGTTGGATCAAACCATCGCACACATTGGTCTGACCTGCATTTCCTTACTTATTGCTGTTGCCGTTGGTTTACCACTTGGAATATGGATCGCCGATAAAAAACGCGCAGCCTGGTTTGTTCTTGGAGTCGCCGGAATTCTTCAGACTATTCCCAGTATTGCTTTGCTTGGTTTTATGATTCCGCTGTTGGGAATTGGCGCTTTACCGGCTATTGCGGCACTTTTTCTTTACGCGTTATTGCCGGTCATCCGTAATACTTACACTGGCATTACAGGCGTGGATCCAGCCATCACTGAATCTGCGCGCGGGATGGGAATGAATAAATGGCAGATATTGTTTCAGGTCGAAATACCATTGGCGATGCCGGTAATTCTGGCGGGAATCCGGACCGCGACCGTGATCAATGTTGGCGTGGCGACGCTTGCTGCCTACATTGCGGCTGGTGGTTTGGGGGAATTTATCTTCGGGGGAATTGCTTTGAATAATACGAACATGATTCTGGCAGGAGCCATTCCTGCGGCATTACTTGCGATTTTACTTGATTTTTTGCTTTCACTTTTTCAAAAAGCGAACCTGAAAAAAATGAGGAAAGTAACAGTGGTATTGCCGGTACTGCTCATTTTATTCTCTTCATTTTACATTATTCCCTATACATCTGAAAAAATACTGGCTGGATTTACGCCAGAATTTATGGGCCGTGAAGACGGATATCTTGGGCTGAAATCGAAATATAAACTCGATATTTCTACTGTGGTGATCAGTGATGCGGTGATGTATAAAGCGGCATTTGAAAATAAACTGGATGTGATCAGCGGATATAGTACGGATGGTCGCCTGAAGGCCTATGATCTGGTTACACTCGAAGATGATAAAACGATTTTTCCACCATATTATGCAGCTCCGCTGGTTCGCCAGGATGTTCTCCAAAAATACCCGGAATTACAGCCAGCTTTGGATATTCTGTCGGGCGTGATCAACGATTCCATTATGACAGAACTGAACTATCGGGTTGATTATCAGAAACAATTGCCCGAAAAAGTTGCGCTTGATTTTATGTTGGAAAAGGGTTTGTATAAAAAGCCGCAGAACAGTCCGGATGCAGGTACCATTCGTTTAGGATCAAAAATCTTTGCGGAGCAATATATTCTGATCAACATCTATAAAATGCTGATCGAAGGAAACACCAAACTTAAAGTTGTAACCAGAACAGGCCTTGGCGGAACGAAAATTTGTTTTGATGCATTAACGAATAATGAGATCGATATGTACCCGGAATACACCGGCACCGGACTTCTCGTTATTCTAAAACCTGACAAAAAAACGCTGGATCCAATTATTGGAAACCGGGAGAAGGTATTTGATTTTGTTCAAAAGGAATTTTCTGATCAGTACAGGTTGAGCTGGCTAAAACCGATCGGGTTTAATAACGCCTATGCTTTAATGATGCGGAGAAGTCAGGCACAATCCTTGCGTATTAAGACTATTTCAGATTTAAAAAATTATTTGTCTAATGAGAACCACCAACATTAGGGAAAGATATAACCTTGTCAGAAAGTATACTGAACAGATTTGTCAACCTCTCGAAACGGAAGATTATGTACCCCAGCCGGTTCCGTTTGTAAGTCCTCCAAAATGGCATCTAGCGCATTCGACATGGTTTTTTGAAACTTTCATTTTGAAAAATCACGTAGCGGACTATAAGGTTTTTGATGAAACCTTTAACTATTTATTCAACAGTTATTATAACAATGTTGGCGATCGCGTCCTGAGAACGGATAGGGGAAATATTACGCGCCCAAAGGTTTCGTATGTGTACGCATATCGCAGCTATGTGGATGAGTTTATGAATACACTGCTGACGACGCTGGATAATGAAGAGGCGTTGACGTTGATTGAGTTAGGTTTGCACCACGAGCAGCAGCATCAGGAATTACTCGTGACGGATATCAAATATATTTTAGGCCATAACCCAACTTTTCCCGTGTATGACCCGGAACATAATCTGGTTGATGATGTGAATTCAGAAACTGGTTTTGTTCAGATCAACGAAGGCATTTACGAGGTAGGATATGCGGGTGACGGATTTTGTTTTGATAATGAACAAGGCCGGCATAAGGTTTATGCCCAGAATTTCGAGATCAATAAGTCGCTGGTTACCAACGAAGAGTTTATTGAATTCATCGAAGCGGGTGGTTATCAGGATTTTAATTTGTGGCTGGACGAGGGCTGGTCCTGGGTGAATGCAAATCAGATCGATTCGCCGATGTACTGGCATAAGATCAATGGCGAGTGGCATTATTTCACGCTGGGCGGTTTGCAGAAATTGAATCCGAAAGCAATTCTTTGCCATGTCAGTTATTATGAGGCCTGGGCCTATGCACAATGGAAAGAAATGCGCCTGCCAACAGAATTTGAGTGGGAAGTCGCATCTTATCATTTTTCTTGGGGAAAAAGGTGGGAATGGACGAACAGCGCTTATCTGGCTTATCCAAATTTTACCAAAGCAAAAGGAGCTGTCGGAGAATACAATGGAAAATTCATGATCAATACCATGGTGTTGCGCGGAGCGTCGGTAGCCACTTCGCCCGACCATAGCAGGAATACATACCGTAACTTTTTTCACACCGACGAACGCTGGCAGTATACCGGAATCCGACTAGTGAAATAGCTTTTAGCGATTAGGAGTTAGCTTTTAGCAACCGGCTAATTGCTAAAAGCTAATCGCCACACTTAACCATCAACAAACTTAAAAAATGGAAATTACAACCGTAAGCGCTATATCGACTTTTGAGCAGGATATTGACGAAGGCCTGACAGCACCTTTTAAAACCATATCATCAAAATATTTTTACGATGATCTGGGCAGCGTCATTTTTCAGGATATTATGAAAATGCCTGAATATTATCCGACGCCCTGCGAATTTGAGATTTTGTCGTTGCAGGGAGAGGATATTCTTAGAAAATTAAACTTTGAAGAGCCTTTCAATATCATAGAATTTGGTGCCGGAGACGGTATCAAAACCCGTCAGTTGCTGAAAAAACTGATCGAAAAACAGGTAGATTTTACTTACGTTCCAATCGATATTTCGCAGAAAGCGATTGATGAACTGGAAACCAATATGCTTGATTATTTGCCGGGATTAAAAATAAAATCGCTGGTTGGCAATTACTTTACCATGATGGAAGAGTTGTTTTCGTTGGAGAAGCCGGGATTGTTTTTGTTTCTTGGCAGTAATATCGGGAACTACCAGGACCAGGAGGCCAATGATCTGCTTGGACAATTTAATCAGCATATGAAAACGGGTGACAAGCTGCTGATCGGTTTCGATCTTCGAAAAAATCCGGCTGTCATTCGGGATGCTTATGATGATAGTCAGGGGATTACGAAAGCATTTAATATGAACTTGTTACAGCGTATCAATAGAGAATTAGGAGGCAACTTCAAGAAAGAATTTTTTGATTTTTATTCACATTACAATCCGGTCAATGGTGAAGTAAGAAGTTATTTAGTGAGTTTGAAACAGCAGGATGTTTACATTGCCAATTTAGACAAGTCTTACGCTTTCCGACAAAATGAACTGATATGGACAGAGTTGTCTAAAAAATATTCGCTTTCTGAAATAGAAAATCTTGCCGGTAATAACGGCTTTGAGCTGATCGAAAATTTTCTTGATTGCAAGCATTATTTTACGGACAGTTTGTGGACGAAATAACGAAATTTTATCTATCGATTATTAAGGGCTTTGCTTTACCGCAAGGCCTTTTGTATAAAAGATCGTTTGTAATATAAATTTACACAAACAGCTTGTGACAGATTGTTTAATTTTGGTGTTGTGCTGATTATATGACTTGTTTCGCTTAAAAGTAAATCAAATCCTAAATTTCGATTGTCATGAAGGAATTCGCCACAAAGGAGGTTACAGTAGAAGATTTAAAGGTTATTGAATCTTTAAAAGAGGTGCCTGACGAACAGCTACAATGGTTTATTGATGAAAGTGAACACCGTATTTTAGAAGAAGGCGAATTTTTTGGTAAGATCAACGATCCAATTGTCTACACGCACATCATCCTTCGCGGACGTGTTGAATTTTACAGGATGCAGAATAATCAAAAGCTTTCTGTCTCAGATGTAGGCGGGGGCTCAATTACTGGTCTGTTACCATTTTCCCGTGCTAAAAATTTTTTTGCGAACGCTGTCTGTCTTGAAGAAACGGAAGTAATTTCGTTGTCGAAAGACAAGATGAGAGATCTTATTCAGCTCAACTATGAATTGACGCAGGTATTTGTCCACGTGATGGCTTCGCGCATCAAAGAGTTTACAGAGCGTGAACAGCAAAGTGAGAAAATGATGGCGCTTGGAAAACTTTCCGCCGGGCTTGCACATGAGCTCAATAATCCGGCAGCGGCAATTGTACGTGGCTCAGCTTCTCTCGAAAAACATTTGCAATGTTTGCCGGATGCTTTTAAACAATTAATTTCAATTCGACTGGATACGGCTGATATCGAAAGTGTAAATAGTAAAATTCATAAAGTACTGGATAACAAGGAACGTCCTGTCCTGACTATGATGGAACGTGCAGACAGGGAGGATGAAATTTCTGACTGGCTGGATTCGCAGGAGGGGATAAAAAACGTCTATGACATGGCCGAAAATTTTGTAGAATTCGGGCTCTCTATAGAGGATTTGGAAGAGATTAAAACGTATATTCCGGAAGGGAAATTATCTCCGTTGCTGATCTGGATCAACAATAGTTTTACCACAGAACGGATGGTATCGGAAATTGGGCTGGCATCAAAAAGAATTTCGGAACTGGTCAGTTCTGTAAAGACTTTTACACACATGGATGGTGGCGGCGATAAGGTGTTTGCTGACATCCGTACTGGCATCAGAAATACGATGATTATGCTCAATTATAAAATTAAAAAGGCGAATATAACTGTCATCGAGGATTATGATGAAAGTCTTCCGCCTGTTAAAGCCATGATCGGCGAGTTAAATCAGGTGTGGACGAATTTGATCGATAACGCTACGGATGCTTTGGAAGGAAGAGAAAATCCCGTATTGACATTGAAAACAAGACGCGACAGAGAATTTGTATGTGTTTCGGTGATCGATAATGGTGCCGGCATTTCGGATGATATTAAGAAAAAAATATTTGATCCGTTTTTTACTACAAAAAAAATCGGTCAGGGAACTGGTTTGGGACTTGATGTAGTTACCAGAATTGTAAAGCAGCACAAAGGGACCATCACGGTGGATTCCGTTCCCGGAAGAACTGAGTTTGTGGTTTGTTTTCCAATCAACGGATAATTAGCTTTAAATAGAAAAACTACGATATATGGGTTTGCCGATTATTTTTTCAATTGATGATGATGCGCAGGTTTTGAGAGCCATCACCCGCGACCTAAAAACGAAGTATCGGGATACTTATCGCGTTTTGAGCACATCGTCTGTAAAGGAGGCTTTGGATAGTTTGCTTGATTTGCAAAATAAAGGCGAAGAAGTTGCTATTTTCATATCAGATCAACGAATGCCTGAAATGCAGGGCGTTGATTTTTTACAGAAAGCAAAAAAGATTTTTCCGGATGCAAAACGGGTTTTGCTGACTGCCTATTCGGATACCGATGCAGCGATTAAGGCGATTAATGATGTGCAGCTTGACTATTACCTGATGAAACCGTGGGATCCTCCTGAGGAAAAATTGTATCCGGCAATTGATGATTTGCTAAACGATTGGCAGGCGGATTATCGCCCTGATTTCAAAGGCCTTAAAGTACTTGGTTATCAGTTTTCCCCAAAATCGCATCAGATAAAAGATTTCCTTTATGGCAATTTGATTCCCTATTCCTGGATGGATATCGAGTCAAGTGACCAGGGAAAGCAGATTTGTTCGACCAATAATTTCGAAACTGCCGATTTTCCCGTTGTCATTTTCGAAGATGGCTCGCTGCTTAAAAATCCGTCTGTACTTGAAATTGCATCAAGGATCGGATTGAATGCGACGGTTAAACAGCAGATTTATGACGTGATCATCATCGGAGCGGGACCTGCTGGTTTGGCTGCTTCCGTATATGGCGCTTCGGAAGGACTGAGTACTTTGCTGATCGAAAGAAGAGCTCCGGGCGGACAAGCTGGAACGAGTTCAAGAATTGAGAATTATCTTGGATTTCCATCTGGTCTGAGCGGTGCAGATCTTGCCCGAAGAGCAGTTACCCAGGCGACAAGATTTGGTACGGAAATTCTTTCACCTCAGTCTGTAAAAGAGATTAAAGTGAAGGACAAGTATAAAACCATTGTGCTGGAAGACGATACCGAAATCAATGCAAAGGCGGTTGTTATTACGACAGGTGTTGATTATCGTAAATTGGAAACTAAAGGGATCGAGGAATTTACCGGAAAGGGGATCTATTATGGTGCTGCAAATACGGAAGCCACTTCATGCGGCAATAAGGAGGTTTATATCTTAGGAGGAGGAAATTCGGCAGGACAGGCGGCGATGTATTTGTCCAAATTTGCGAAACACGTTTATATTCTGGTGCGCAAAAATGACCTGAGCTCATCCATGTCTTCCTACCTGATCGATCAGCTTTCGACGACTGAAAATGTTCAGATTTTAGGTTGTACAGAAATCGTTGAGGCTTGCGGAAATGGTCATTTGCAGGGTTTGAAACTTATTGATTTGAATACAAGCGAACAACGTTCGGTTTCTGCCGATGCCTTATTTATTTTTATAGGTGCAAAGCCATATACAGATTGGATTGGCCTTGAAATTATTAAAAATAAAAAGGGATTTATTGAAACAGGCCGAGAAATGCATAACTACGGCGAGTTTAAAAAAGTCTGGAAGGCAGACCGCGATCCTTACCTTTTGGAGACAAGTTCTCCTGGTATTTTTGCCGCCGGCGACGTGCGTGCGGGGGCTATGAATCGAGTTACTTCTGCGGTTGGAGAAGGTTCTATGTCAATTAGTTTGGTTCATCAATATCTAAGCGAAATATAATGGCAGATCAGATTTGCAGTCATATCAGTGCGATCACTGAAATTAAAACCGCGCAAAAGCGTGAATGTGAAGAGTGTGTGAAAACGGGCGGAACATGGGTACACCTGCGCACCTGCCAAACTTGCGGGATTACGCTGTGCTGTGATGATTCACCATCAACGCATATGACCAAACATAACCACGCGACCGGCCATCCGGTAATAAATTCAGCTGAGCCTGGTGAGTATTGGCTATGGTGTTATGAAGATGAATCCTTTGCAGAATATAATTAAGAATTAACTACAAAAAGGGGCTGAAAATTCGAAATTATTCAGCCCCTTTTTATAATCCCGAAGGGATGAAATTATTATAGAAAGAACATTAATGATCCACAACCGAAACCCTGAAAGGGTGACAGAGCGCTGCTAAGAAACCCTTTTAATGCTACAACAATCCAAGCAAATCTCCCTTGCTCAACGATTTCAAAATCGAAGTATCTGTTTTTACAATGTCATTGGCAAGATCTCTTTTTGAATCCTGCATCTTCATGATTTTTTCTTCCACCGTATCCGGACAGATCAAACGAACGGCAACAACATTTTTCTTTTGGCCTATACGGTAACTTCTGTCAATAGCCTGATTTTCAACAGCCGGATTCCACCATGGATCGATCAGATAAACATAATCTGCTTCGGTTAAATTAAGGCCGACACCTCCGGCTTTTAAGCTGATCAGAAAAACCCGGACATCGGAATTGTTTTGGAAATTATTGACCTTCTCAGCACGATTTTTAGTTTGTCCCGTTAAATATTCGAAATTTATGTTTCTTCCGACAAGCTCCTTTTTGACCAGATCCAGCATTTTTACAAATTGAGAAAAGACGAGAATTTTATGCCGTGGCGCCTTGGTTTCAATTTGTTCGATTAAAACTTCAATCTTCGCAGACGAATCCCCGTAATATTCCTGGTCATTGATCAAAGAAGGCGAGTTGCAAATTTGTCTGAGTTTTGTTAACCCGGCAAGAATATTCATACTGTCGCGCGCCAAATCGCCTTCCTGTTTTGTAAGCAAAAAATTTCTGAATTCATTGGAATATGAATCGTAAACTTTTCGTTGTTCAGCACCCATTTCACAGTAGATCACCATTTCCGTTTTGTCCGGCAATTCTGTCGCAACCTGCTGTTTTGTTCTTCTCAGGATAAATGGATTTACTTTTTTCTGTAATTCTCTTGCGCGTTTACTGTCTTCAAAACGGTCAATTGGAATCGCATAATGATTTTTAAACTGAATTTTGTTACCCAGCAAACCCGGACAAGCGAAAGAAAGCTGACCGTAGAGATCGAAAGTATTATTCTCAATCGGTGTTCCCGTCAGGACAATTTTATTTCTGGAATGAAGCAACCGCGCCGCTTTGTAACGTTGCGATTCGGGATTTTTTATGGCCTGCGATTCATCAAGAAATATGTAGTTGAAATGATAATCTTTCAAAAACTTAATATCAGAAAGTAATGTGCCATAAGAAGTCAAAATGATCTCATACGCATCAAACTCCTGATGATTTTTCACCCGGCTCGATCCGTAAACCGTATGGATCTTTATGGATGGTGCAAATTTCTGAACCTCGGCCTGCCAGTTGAAAATCAGGGAAGTCGGAACGATGATCAGATTGGTATTCTGATGACCTTTCTCTCGTTGCGATAAAATAAAAGCGATCACCTGTATTGTTTTCCCCAAACCCATATCATCTGCCAGGCAGCCTCCGAAACCGAATTCGTCTAGGAAATTCAGCCAGTTTAGACCTTCTTTCTGGTATTCACGCAGTGACGCGTGTAAATCTTTTGGGACTTCAACCGGCTTGATCGACTCAAAATCTGTGAATTTGGAAGCATATAACATCAGCTCATTTTTCACCGGCTGACTCAAAACCTCGTCATCATATAATTCCATAATACCGGAAAAATTGATTTTTGGGGTACGGATTTCTTCGCCCACAACCTCGCCTGTCTCAAAATATCTGGCAAACTTATCAATCCATTCTTCGGGCAAAATGCCAAGTGTTCCGTCGCCAAGCTGAACAAATTTATTTTTATTACGAATGGATTTATGCAGATGTCTCAGTGAAACTGTTTCCTTCCCAAACTTTACCTGAATTCGGGTATTAAACCAATCTGTTCCGCTGTTAATGCTAAGAGAAACAGTGGCTTTGTTCTGATTTAACTTGTTGTTATTTAATTCATTAAAACCTAAAATTGTTATATTCTGATTCCGCCATTCTTCGAAAACATCGAGAAACCAGCCTTCATCCAAAAACCTGTTCTTGCTTAAATAGAAATGATCCGCACCCATCTGATCATAAAAATCGGGATGTTGCCTTAATAAAGTCGCCGTAAACTGAACTTCCAGCTCTTCATCACGTTCCACCGTAAAGGGCCGCCCCTTACTGTCCGTGGAATAAATCTGCTTTTTGGATAGAACTGGAATTTCAACATTTCCGTAACGCATAACCGGCGTGATCAAAATATAATTATCCAGATCAGACAGATAAATCAATTGTTCGTTTTCCCTTTCAAAACCATTTTCTTTTAATTGTTTCTGTGTTGCAGGTTTTAGGTAAGCATAAGTGACCCGGATTTTATCTTCAATTTTTGAAAGAACGGTATGATGAAATTCTTCAAATTTGCTCTCGTGTACCAGGATCTCGTTGTTGTTTTGTTTGAAAAATTCAATCACGCGCAAAATGTCTGGATTCTCGATCAGATGCATGGTGTCATTGATCACGACAAAATAGCTATATCTGATTTTAAGGATTTCCAGCGCGAATGGCTTGCCGTCAACGATCAGCTGTCCGGAAAGTTCATGAAATTTATCCTTTACATCAACCAGTAAGTGAAGATCAACAGGCAATGCCCGCATCTGAACGGGAATCAGGGACGCTGCCGAAATACGTTCCGAAACTTTTATGTCGTGGTAAAAGGCCGGTAATTTTAATGGATTTTTTACGAGTGATTTTAGTCCGTCGATATCTGAATCTGACTTCCCGGACCGGTACTGATTCTGAAATTTGGATACGCCGGTAAAGAATTTTAACTCTTCGGCATTGTCGAGTTTCCAAATAAAATCCAGCGGATTAATTGAAATCAATGGATTTTTCAGCTTCCCGTCTTTTGTGGTTTGTGCCTCAAACAGTTCTACGTAAAAATGATCGTAATATTTATGCTGGCCGAAAACGACGATCATCTTTGAAACGTCTTTTGAGTCCGAGTTTTTTGGTAAGAGCGGGTTTTGCCTGGGAACCAGATTTTCTTTCAGGTAGGTTTTTGTAGTATCATTTACTGCAAAAAGCTGTTTTAATTTTGGTTTTATTTCAACCGATTTATTCGCATGTTCCAGCCTGAAATATTCATCCAGATTAGGCTCATTTTCCAGCCCATAATCGATCGCAATAAGTTTTACCTGCGCGAGCCGTAGCTTTTCGTCGAAAAAAATACGCAGATCTTTCCGATCCATCACGTTATATAAAACCTGAACCTGATGTTCACAAGGCATCTTTTTCTCCGCGCCGCAAGGGCAGGATAGTATTACGGCATTTTCAGATTGTTTGATTGAAACGATGAGGTCCATTGCCGGAGATGGAATGGAAAATGTGGCGAAATTTATTTCAATGACCTTTGGTAAGATGTCAAAAAAACCTCTCCGACCTGTCTCAGTTAGTGAAGAACTATACTTTAAAAGGAAAGCATGGTCCAACGCCGAAACATTGAAATTTTCAAAAATATATTCGTTCCGATGATATTTTAATTCGTTGACCCGCTCGATTATACCCGGTTTTTTCAGCATTCGTTTTTCGTTTCCTCAAATTAATTAAGACTGGAAAGCTATCTCCAATGGTCGAAATTAAGTTTATTTGAAGAAAATATAAGCAAGCTAAAAGTGTTATTATATTAAAGAAGCAGCAAAACCGGATGCTGTTTTCAAACGATTTCCTATCTAGAACAGACCGTTAAAGTAAGATCGGCCGAAGTATTACAGTAAATTCCAGTTATGAGAAAACTAAATTATTTCCATTTTTTCTATTTGTTAACATTTTTCCTTCTCACGATATGTCCAAATTCTTACAGTCAACAAACAGTTACAGATAGTGTGGCCGTGTCAGATTCCGTTGCGCTGTCTACGATTCCAAAAGATAGTATTGTGGCCCCACCAATTCTTTTCAAACTTGATACAATAACGTACCGATTTATTGGAGATGGAAATTTTACGAGCGGTAATGTGAACCGCAGTTTAATGGTGCTTCGGGCAGAAATTATTACGACTGGTCCCGTGCTTTCGATTGCTACCAATCCGCGTTTTACGTATGGTAAGCAAAACGGTATACTGGCCGAGCGGGATTCTTATGTGGATTTGTTTGTCGATGTTTTCAAAAAACGAAAAACGTATGTCTTCGGGCTGGGGACTTTGGAAACGAGCAATCTTCGTGGAATTACAATGCGGATCATGGGTGGTGCCGGTATCGGTTACCGTTTGTTGAATACTGAAAAAAATAAAATATTATTGACAAATGCACTCGTGCACGAATCGACCAACTTTCGTGAGCTGCCCACTAAAAGCATCCAGCGAAATTCTTTCCGTGTCAAAGGAAAACATTCTTTTGCGAAAGACCGGTTCAGGATCAACCATATCACGTTTGTACAACCAGCGCTGACGGATATCTCAAACCTGCGCTGGAATACTGTAATATCTGTGGAATTTCCGGTCAACAAATGGGTCGCGCTCAGAACGAGTTACGAAAACTCTTACGAAAATCTTGTTGAAGCGGGTAGAAAAAGAAATGACTCACGTATCACGTTCGGTATTTCGGTTGGCAACAGACAATAGAATATCTTTGATTTTTCTATGCGGGAATCAGCAAATGTTTCTTAGTTTAAAACTTTCAAACCTAACCCTTATCAAATGAACACATTGTTTAAAAAACCGAAATATAAGAACACTGTCCTTTCTCTGTTAGCTGGAATCGCTTTGACGACTTCTGTTGTTTCCTGCGGCACAAAGGAAAAGGAAACGGAAAAAATAGCTGAAACCAAGCCAGTCATTATTGGTTACGTAGGCGGTTTTCATGGACTTGTCAATACCGATGAAATTAAGGCGAACCAGCTGACGCATATCAATTATGCTTTTGTCAATGTGCAGGACGGGAAAGCTTTTCTGACCAACGAAAAAACGGATTCAACCAATTTCAGAAAACTGAATCTGTTGAAAAAGATCAATCCTGATCTTAAAATTCTGATCTCGATTGGCGGATGGGCGTGGAGCGAAAACTTTTCTGACGCGGTTTTGACGGATAGTTCAAGATCGAAATTTGCAAAAAGTTCAGTTGATATCATCAAAAAGTATGAACTCGACGGCGTCGATATCGATTGGGAATATCCTGCGATGCCTGGTGAAGAGGGGAACGTGTTTCGTCCGGAGGATAAGGAGAATTTCACACTGATGTTCGAAGCGATCAGAAAAGAACTGGATTTACTTGAAAAAGAAGAGGGAGATAAAAAACTTTTGACAACGGCCGTTGCTGGCTGGGAAGAATTTATTCCGCATTCGGAAATGGGAAAAGCGCAGCAATATCTGGATTTTGTTAACCTGATGACTTATGATCTTTTCTCAGGCGACACGGTGGTGCATCATGCGGCCCTATATGCAACGGACAAATTCAAAACAAGAAAATCTGCCGATAATGGCGTGAAAGCTTACATGAATGCAGGCGTTCCTGCTTCGAAAATCGTGCTTGGTATTCCATTTTATGGCCGCTCATTCACTTTGGCGAAAGACTCGAAAACGATACTGGGTGAAAACTCTGTTGCAAAGGCTTACATCGATGGGTATAGCTATATCAAAGACAGTCTGGTTAACAAAAACGGCTATAAGGAATATCGTGATGAAGCTGCAAAAGCTCCCTATCTGTATAATGAAAAAACTAAAGTGTTTATTGGATATGATGATGAAAAGTCGGTTGCCGGGAAATGTAAATATGTGCTTGATAATAAGTTAGGCGGCGTGATGTTCTGGGAATACAACTCAGATCCGAAAGGTTATTTGCTGGATGAGATTAATAAATCATTCAAATGAAAATATTCTTTTTTGTTATTGTTGGGTTTTGTCTGCTGATAAGTAACATTACTTCCGGACAGAAAAAATCTGCTTTCAAGGTGTTGGCCATCGCTGAAAATGGTGGCCATCATATTCAGTATTCGAAAGCTGCAAAAGTCTGGCTCGATAAGCTGGCGGAGAAAAATAATTTTACCGTCGACTATATTGACAATACTGAAAAAATTAATGATGCTTTTCTAAGCCAATATCAACTGTTCATCCAGCTCGATTTTCCTCCTTATGCCTGGACACCGACCGCAGGTGTTGCATTTGAAAAGTATATCAAGGAGGGGAAAGGCGGCTGGATCGGTTTCCATCACGCCACTTTGCTGGGGGAATTTGACGGTTATCCGATGTGGAACTGGTTTTCAGAATTCATGGGTGGAATCCGTTACAAAGATTATATTTCCACTTTTACTTCCGGGAAAGTGAACGTGGAAGACAGAAAGCATCCGGTTATGAAAGGTGTTCCGGCATTTTTTAAAGTCGGTAAAGAAGAATGGTATACCTATAATAAAAGTCCACGGCCAAATGTAAAGGTGCTGGCCAGCGTAGATGAATCTTCCTACAAACCGGATTCTAAAATAAAAATGGGGGATCATCCGGTTGTATGGTCTAACCCGAAATTTGCAGCCAGAAATGTTTACATTTTCATGGGTCATTCTCCGGATCTTTTTGAAAATGAGGTTTATACAACCATGTTCAAAAATGCCATATTTTGGGCTGCCGGTAAATAGTATGTCTTTCTCAAAATCATCTTTTCCAGAAATTATATCATCCGATAATTTTGGGAAGGGTGGTTTTGTTTATCGTATAGCGTACATAGGTCTTGGCTATACTAATTTTCCATATGCACCATTTTTTGTTGAAAAAATCTACAAACAAAGGGACAGAAAATATTTACACCTGATTTGTTTTGTGATAATTTATCAGGCTTTCCTAAGTGTTGTACTATTTACCTAACAAAAGGTAATTCGGTTATTGCTACTGTGTTAGCATCAAAACGATAAATTTCGATGGTCTTTGAGCTGGAACAGATAGGATGCTGATGACAGAGTAAAGATGGCTGATCTGCAAGACGGCCATTTTTTTTGTGCCCAATATTTGCAGAAAAGTAACGGTATGATTTTTGTTTAAGTATATGGGTGGTTTCAACTTCGAAACAAGACTTAATTACTATCCAATGTAAACTAAATCAATTATCTGAATTTCTTTACTCACCTGCCACTTATGAACAAATCTCAACGAAGCTATGAAACATGCACCCATTGGCGCATTTTCGTGATTATGAAAAAAGTTTTACCGCTTATTTGTCTATCCATTTTTTTGACAGAATATTCGGCAGCACAAATAACACCAGCCCAACGCGATTCCATACCTGCGCCAATGCAGGATTCTGTCAGAAGCCAAAATTTAAAAATCGATTCGACTCTGACCTCCACGCTCAAAGATACGTTGGTCAAGCCCGTCCCTAGAACCGACTCCATTTCCCCAACCCGTCAGAATTTTGATCCGCTTTTAAAACCCGCCGCAAAGATTGATACCGTTGCAAATCCTGCCGGGAGAAATGATTTAATATCAAAACCCGTTGAAAAGTCCGATACGTTAAATAAATCCGTTACGGAAAATGTAACATCCCAAGTCGGAACGGACAGTGTTGCCGGCCCCGGAGCAATAGCTACAAAAGGCAGGGTGATTGATGAAGCCGGTGAAGGTTTGCCTGGCGTGAGTGTGTTGGTAAAAAATACAAAAATCCAGACGGTGACGAATCCTGACGGACTTTTCAATATCCGGGTGCCTGACGAAAAATCGGTACTGGTATTCAGTTATGTCGGTTTTACAACACAGGAAAAAGTTGTAAAGCGGCAGACCAATTTCAATATCTCCCTTAATCCGGAAGCAAAAGCACTGAAAGAAGTGGTCGTTGTTGGATACGGAACGCAGAGCAAGCGCGATCTCGCCAGTTCCACATCAAGAGTTGCTGCACAGGAAATAAAAAGTGCGGTCGTGAATACGCTTGACCAGGCTTTGCAGGGCCGTGCGACCGGAGTTCAGGTGACCCAATCGTCGGGTGAGCCAGGCGCGTCAACGGTGGTACGTATTCGCGGGAATAATTCTCTGAGTGGAAACAATGAACCTTTATATGTCATCGATGGTTTTCCGATGCCTCCATACCGCGAGGCGAGCGCAAACTTCACAGGTGCGTATGAGCAAAACGGATTATACGGAATAAATCCGAATGACATCGAAAGCATGGAAGTTTTGAAAGATGCTTCTGCCACGGCAATTTATGGTTCGAGAGGTGCGAATGGCGTCGTGCTGATTACCACAAAAGCAGGTAAACGGGGAGCTGGCAGAGTGGAGCTTGTGAATAAAACATCCTTCGGATCCATTGCAAAACCCATCAGGATGATGAACGGGAGGCAGTATGCCGAAATTATCAATGAATCTTATCGTATAACGGACCGGCCTGAGCCATTCAGAAATTTGGATAGCGCCTTCACAAATACCGACTGGATTGGGGCAATCACCCAGCCAAGTTTTCGTCAGGATGTTACGTTAAGTGTGTCGGGAGGAAGTCAAAAGTCTTCGTATTATATTTCCGGGAATTATCTTTCAGAAAAAGGTACACTTATCAATTCAGATAATAACCGGGCAAGTCTGCGTGTCAATGTGAATAATGAAGTTACGAACTGGTACACGCTTAAAGGACAATTATCACTGGTGCGTCAAAAATCCAATCGGGCAATAACTACTGGTCATGCCTGGCCAAATTCGGGCGGTTTGATGGATGGTTTAAGAGCTGCTCCAATTATTGATCTTAATTATTTAGGTAACAATTCATTGGGTGTTCCGGGCTTTGTTGGTACTTATTTTGCGAACCCATATAATGAGTTAAAATCCAAAACAGACATTTCCAAGAATGATTACATCATTGCTAACCTGGAAAACTGGTTCAGGATTGTCGATGGCTTGCAGCTTGTTGTAAGCCTTGGGACGAATCAAAACCTCACCAGGAGAAATGCATTTATGCCCCCAACGACCGCAGAAGGGCGTGTCGTGAATGGTAGTGGAAGTAATTCCATGTCGAATACATATAGTTATAACGTAAATGCATACTTTCTTTATGAGAACACTTTCAATAAAGATCATTATTTAAATGCCACGTTGGGCGCCGAATACAATGACCAGACTGTTGAATTTTTAAATACGGTTTCAAGCGGATATGATGTGCCGTTTTTTGGAATTGATAATATCGGAAGTGCGCATAATCAGAGTATCAGTTCTTATAAAGAAGGAAGAAGATTGCAGTCCGGATTTTTTCGAGGCAATTATTCGTACAAAGGAAGGTATGTTTTGAACACGTCTATTCGAATGGATGGGGCGTCTCCATTTGCTGCAAACAAAAAATATGGAATCTTTCCTGCCGTTGCGCTTGCCTGGAATATTGATCAGGAGCCTTTTATGGAAAATGTCAAAGCCGTTTCCAATTCAAAAATCCGAGCTTCATTTGGTGAAACCGGCAGCCAGGCAATCAGTCCCTATTCCTCACTTGCGCAATTTTGGAGTGCTTTTTATGAAATGGGTAATGAAGGAAACATTGCTACAAGCCTTTATCCGACCTCGATTGGAAACCCGAATTTATCCTGGGAAAGAACCCGTCAGCTGAACATTGGCTTCGACTTTAATACAGCAAATGACCGTCTCGTGGTGAGCTTTGATTACTACAATAAAAAAACGATGGACCTGCTTCAATACCGGGTCGTTCCTGCTCAGTCGGGCGTGACGAGTATCATAGATAATTATGGAAATATGCGAAACAAGGGCGTTGAGCTGACCTTGCAGGCAAATCTGATCAAAAGAAAGAATATCCAGTTTTCCACACGGTTTAATATTTCAAGAAATGTCAACACGCTGATAGATCTCGGAGATAAAAAAACGCCGGATTATGTAGCGATCAATGGAAACCTGCTGGGTGGAATATCCGGAATTTTAATTCCAGGGCAAGAGGTTGGACAGTTTTTTGGATATAAAATAGTGGGTCTCGCGCAGAAATCCGATTTTAACGCGGAAGGCGAACCGACCTATCCTTATGCCAGCCTTTCGACTGAGATTCCGGGTTCCTGGAAATATCAGGACACCGACGGGAACGGTATCATCAATGCGGAAGACCGCCAGATTCTTGGAAAATCAAATCCTGATTTTACGTTCGGTTGGACCAATGATTTTGCCTGGAAAGGGTTTTCGGTTAACGCGTTTTTTACAGGTTCAGTCGGAAATGATGTACTCAATCTTACCAGGTTTTATTTGAATAATGGTATCGTAAATTATTCCGGAATAGCATTTAACCAATCAGAAGACTGGTATCAAAAGCGCTGGACGGAATCCAATCAACACAATGATCCGCTTTATCCAAGTACGCAGCGTGGCCTGAGCTCCTCGGATATTAATTCGACAATGCTGGAAGACGGAAGTTTTATTCGTCTAAAAACGCTGACACTTTCTTATACATTTCCAAAGTTGGGGGTAATTCAGAATCCGCGTTTGTTTGTCACAGGAACCAATATTGCCACTTTTACAAAATACAAAGGGTTTGATCCGGAAGTAAGTTCTTTTAATCAGTCGTTGCTTCAGCAGGGAATTGATTATGGAGCTTATCCAGCGCAACGTTCATATACCATTGGTTTTTCGTGCAATTTTTAAGTGAAATTCGATATTAAAAGTTGAAAATATCTCATTCTCAATTTGATCATTCAAAATATGAAACTTAAAATATATATATCAGCACTGCTGCTCTCCATACTTGGCTTGCAGTCATGTAAAGATTCTCTCGACGAAGTTCCGTATTCGTCCTTAAACCAGGACCAGGTTTTTGCTGATGAAGAAGGATTAAAAAAGGCGACACTTGGTGTGTATCAAAGTTACACTGCCGCAAATTACAACGACATTGTCAACCGTTTCATTCTGAGCGAGTCAGGGCATCGGTATGCTACCGCAGGAATTTTTGGAGCTGGTGCTGATCCATTTTACCGATTCGGACATTTACCAAGAGAGGATGCCTTTAATTCCATTTGGAGCCGGTTTTATAAAATCATTTTCCGGGCAAATTCTGTCATTGAAAATGCAAATAAAGCTGTCGAGGATCCGGAAATTGCCAATACATATATTGCAGAGGCCAGGTTTCTCAGAGCTTATGCTTATTTCAACCTGGTGCGTTATTTTGGCGGTGTTCCCCTGATAAAAAATGCAATCACATCCCTTGAACAATCAGACCTGATCTATGCGCCAGCGTCAACTATTGACGAAACTTATGCCTTCATTGTTGAAGATCTGACATTCTCGGAAAATAATCTTCCTGATCGTTGGACAGGTGCGGACATTGGCCGGATTTCTGCCGGGACTGTTAAAGCGATACTTGGAAAAGTATATCTGCACATGGCCGGCAAGCCTTTGAACAAAGTAGAATATTTTCAGACAGCCGCTGATAAACTGGCAGAAGTGGTCGGAACGGCAAATGAAGCGAAGCATAATTTTACCTTACTCGACAATTTTGCTGATGTGTTTTCTATAAATAATGAACGTAATCAGGAGATCGTTTTGTCTTTCGGATATTTTGCAAATGAGTCTAATCCCAATGGGAATTTCTTTCCGTTTTTCCTTTTTCCACAGGGGTTGCAGAATGGAGATGAGCAGACTACTTATGGTTTAACATACAGTTTCTATAAACTCTTTGGGCCAGGCGATACGAGAAGAGACTTTACTCTGGTCGAAAGGTACCTGTACAAAGGAAGCCCCAATTTTGCCGCAGTTGCGGGTGATAGTGTCATTTACGATTCTACAGTGAATGTTTACAAAAATAAAAAAAACGGAATGTATATGGGTGACACAACCACTGGATATGGTCTTGCTTATGGAAAACTCGCCAGAGTTCCCAGAATCGCTGGATCTCCGGCGCAGGGTTATAATTCCGATTTGATCGAAATGCGTTTTTCGGATGTCTTGTTATGTTATGCAGAAGCATTAAATGAATCAGGTAAACCGGCGAATGCTTTGCCGATTTTGAATCGGGTGAGAGCAAGGGCAAAAGCGGCTCCTTCAAAAGCGGCTGCTGCTGCTGAACTTCGTGCTGCAATTCGTACTGAAAGAAGATTGGAGCTTACAGGGGAATTCACTACTGTTTTTGACATCAGAAGGTGGGGGACTTTGCGCGAAGAAATTGCGGCGATAACGCCCGACCAGATTGTGGGAGCCAGGTTGACGCCTTATGATCCGAAATTCGAGATATATCCGATTCCGCAACCTCAACTGGACATTAACCCAAATTTAAAACAGAACTCAGGCTGGTAAAATTCGGGTTTTGGTGGGCATGGTTATTTTAACTGTACAAATCATTATGACAATGCTTAAATTTCCAAAATTGAGATATCATGAAACAGACCATAAATCCCGGTGAGACATCCGAAGAAACAGTAGTGAGCCAGGGCCACCAGTATCCGGATCCGATTAGTCCTTCTGAAACGCCTCCTTTTGATCCAAGACCGGAGTATCCTAATCCGGAAATTCCACAGGAAACGCCACCTTGGGAAAGGCAACCCGAAACACCTCCAGTTGAACCAGAACCAGAATTGCCGCCGGTAAGCCCGGACGCACCCGAAATTACGCCGGAACCTCTTCCAGGTAACGAACCAGACGAGCCCTTGATGGGAATATCCTGATAACTATATATTGAAAAAGGAGCCAATTGTAAAAATTGACTCCTTTTTCGTTATACAGTTATTTCTATTCTATAATAGTAATCGGAACTTTCAAAATGTTTTGATCTTTCGATGATGATTTTGGGAATTTCTTAGTTACCAGACTTACGAACTGGTTATCCCTGGCTTCCACTGAATCATATACCCAAATTCCAACCTTGATTTCGTTTGAATAAAAAGTGATCAGATATTTTGCCAATTCACTTTCTGTTGGTTCTTCCTGTGATTTAATAAAATAGTCTACACGGTCAATATTGAAGGCGAAATTCTGGCCTTCAAGATGAAAAAAATTAGCCATAATGTTTGTTAATTGTTATTTTGTTGATTTTCAGAAATGGCTTAATCAAAGTTAATCCCTGTGATGTGAAGGCAAGAATAGACAAATGGCTAGATGTTTAAGATAGTCATTCAAATTTGATTGAGCCATTTGATCAAATATACAATTTTTATCAATAGAAATAACCAACTGTTTCATAGTCATGCCTGTAATTACAGTAAAGTTTCCAGAATACGCCGTGAAGTTGTGCTTTTAGAATTTATCGAAATTATTTAATAGTTTTTGGAATATTTTGATAATCAAGGCATTACTTTTTATATAATTTTACGTACTATACATAAACTCTTTAACCAGCACCTTTATAAGGATGTATAGAATAAAGTTTGTAAAATTGTAGAATAGATTTGCGGCACATTGTCGCTATATATTATGGACAAAGACCAAAAGAAAATAAAATATCAACAACTATTTCTTTCTGAATTGAGAAAGACTCATTTCGGGGAGAAAAAAATTGAGGATGCACTTCGCGAAATGGAAACAAGATCGAATCTGGAAAAACTAGCGAAAGCCTTGAAAGATATCTGGAAAAGAGCAGACGAAAATATTAAAGAGCTGGAAATTTCATTTCCAAAAGCAGAAATTAAAACTCCGGTTTTAGGGATTGATACCACAAAAGGATGGGAAAGTAATGTTTCATTTGAACCCTTAAAAAGAAAATCACAAAAAACTGACATGGAAAAGAGGCACACGGATATTTCAGATCTGCAAAATCTTCAAGTGATATCTTACGATCACCTGGTAGCATTGGTCGGCGAGCTAGATATCGACCAGGTCAACGAGATTATGGCATCTGTTGCCGGAGAAGAAAAAAATAACCATCAATATTTAAGCAAACTGGCAGAAAAGCTCTTAAAAGACAAGGATTTGAAAAAAGTACCGGATTCGAAACCCTGATACATTTTCCTGAACATCAGTATCCATACCAGTCGGTCCACCATTGTTGAAGTTTCCGGCGTATCTCTTCCTCGCGGGCATTATTCCCAGGCTCAAATAGTTTAGTACCTTTCAATTCTTCAGGCAAAAAATTCTGTTTCGCAAAGCTGCCTTCAAAGTCGTGCGAATATTTATATTCCTTTCCATAACCAATTTGTTTCATCAATTTTGTGGGAGCGTTTCTTAAATGGAGCGGAACTGGTAAATGCGCTGTATTTTTGGCAGCTTCCATGGCGTCCGCAATGGCCAGATAACTTGCATTACTTTTCGGAGATGTCGCCAGATAAATTGCCACTTGCGACAAAATAATTCTGCATTCAGGATAGCCAATCACATTCACCGCCTGCATACAGGCATTTGCCATGATCATCGCGGTGGGGTTTGCATTTCCAATATCTTCGGAAGCCATAATCAGCATCCTTCTTGCAATAAAAGACGGATCTTCTCCGGCAACAATCATCCGGGCCATCCAGTAAACGGCACCATTGGGATCGCTGCCTCGCAAGGATTTTATAAATGCGGAAATAATATCGTAGTGCTGTTCGCCGGATTTATCATATCGGGCAATATTTTGCTGCGCTACTTCTGTAACCCACTCATCTGTAATTTCAATTTCTGCTACATCGCCCTTACCTAACACAACGAGTTCGAGAAGATTTAAAAGTTTTCTGCCATCACCGCCAGAAAGCCTTAATAAAGCATCATATGAAGTGAAGGTTATTTTTTTCTGTTTCAGCCATTCGTCTTTTTCAAGTGCACGGTTGATAATTGCTTTTAATTCATTTTCACCAAAACCTTCAAGGATATAAACCTGACAACGTGAAAGCAAAGCGGAATTTATTTCAAAAGATGGGTTTTCCGTCGTCGCGCCGATCAGCGTAACCTGACCTTTTTCCACTGCTCCGAGCAAAGCGTCCTGCTGATTTTTGTTATACCGGTGAATTTCGTCAATAAATAAAATCGGTGGGAATAGACCGGAAGGCCGTGCCAGCACTTCCCGTAACTCTTTCACTCCTGAGTTAATCGCGCTTAAATTATAAAACTGTCTTTTAGTAGCGTCGGACAATAATAAGGCAAGTGTGGTTTTTCCGACCCCCGGAGGGCCCCAGAAAATCATGGAGGGAATTGTATTTTGTAAAATGGCCCTTCTTAATGGTCCGTTTTTGCCAAGTAATTTTTCCTGTCCGATATAATCATCAAGTATGCGTGGACGTAGTCTTTCGGCAAGAGGCGTGGCAATTGGTGATATCATGTGTTGAGAATGTAATTTTTGTTGATGTAATTTAATAACAAAAAAAAAGCGTAACACATTGTTACGCTTTCTGTCAAATGTAAAAATATTTTCAAATCAGAATGTAAGTCGGTCTAGTGTCATTTGTTTTTTTAGATTTCCCAACGCGCCAAATACAAGGTTATATACCGATTGTATGTTGATTTTCATCAGGTCGGCAATTTCATGATTGTTAAGATTCATGTAAAATTTCAGGAAAATCGCTTCACGCTGGCGGCGGGGCAACCCGTTAATTGCTACATTTAAATGTTGATTTGTTGAGTCAAATTCTTCCTCAGAAATCATTTGATTTTCATGAGAAGGCGTGTGAATGTGCCAGTATTCCACGGGAATATCCTCATTGCTGGTGTGTTTCTGCTGCGCATTCAAATGGCGAACCAATTTTCTCTTGATCGACGCCATAAGATAAAACCGAACAGATGTGGTGTCACCCAGCGTTGTTCGGTTTCTCCAGAGTTCCACAAATAAATCGTGAATACAATCCTTAATTAATGGCTTATCAATCGTAAACTGAGAGCAGTATTGGTAGAGGATGTGAACGTACGACCGATAAAGGCATGCATAGGCGTTCTCGTCTCCTTTTCTGAACTGGTCCCAAAAACAAAGTTCTTCTTCTTGTTTGTAGCGTAAGTGAGCCATCGTAAGGTTAGGAATTAACTAAGGTTAGGAATGATAAATTAATAAGGGTCATTTTTACACTTGTAAATATATTTATAAAAAAACGTATTAAAAAAATATTTTCAAGAAAAAATTACATCCTTTAAGTTAATCATGCAATAAACCTTAGTTAAGTAACCTTTTATAGATTTAAGTTTACAAATTCAAACTTTTCACCGTCGAAAAGACCCTTGTCACTTAGTTTAATATTAGGAATTACCAATAAAGCCATAAAAGATAATGTCATATAGGGTGACTTTAATGTTGATCTTAACTTCGTTTTAACAAACTGATCAATTTTTGCATAAGCTTCTGCTGCCTTGTACCCGTCCAAGTCCGTCATGAGACCTGCAATAGGAAGTGCGAGCATATGTTTTTCATCCAAACCTACGGCGGAAACTCCACCTTTTGCTTCAATTAATAAATTGACAGCGTCACAAATACTTTGGTCGTCGCAGCCAACTGCAATGACATTGTGCGAGTCGTGCGCAACGGTCGAAGCAATCGCCCCCTCTTTTAAGCCAAAGTTTTTGATAAATGCAATGGCAGGAGCAGCATTTTGATATCGGTTTACAACAACGATTTTCAGAATATCTTGATCGGTATCCGAAACCATAAAACCGTTTTCTGTTTTAAAATCTTCGATTAACAGATTCGTGATCAATTGTCCTTCCAAAGCCTCAATAACCCGAATTTTTCCATTGGTTGAGGTAGGTGTTGGAGATGCGAAATCTGATGGTGTTTTTGCTTCACAATTAAACTGATTGATATGTTCGCTGCGAAGATCAGGAATAAAAGAAATTCCGTTTTCAGCGACCAATTCTCCGTCAAGATAAGTCTGGATAATATTGAAATCTGTAAGATTATCGATAACCACAAAATCTGCCGGGTCACCTTTTCTCAGTAAGCCAACGGGAAGTCTGTAATGCGCGACCGGATTGATACAGGCGGCCTGCAAAATATTCCAGAGATCGTGTCCAAGCGCCAGTGCTCTTTTTATAAGTATGTTGATATGCCCCTCGACCAAATTGTCGGGATGTTTGTCATCCGAACAGAACATAATCCGGTCGGGAAATTCTGCCAGTAACGGAATTAGCGCGTCAAAATTTCTGGCGGCGCTTCCTTCACGAATCAGGATTTTGACACCGTAATCGATTTTTTCTCTCGCCTCTTCAAAAGTGAAACATTCATGGTCTGTGGAAATTCCATTGGCTGCATACTGTCTGGCCGCTTCGCCACGAAGTCCGGGAGCATGGCCGTCGATAGGTTTATTGTAATGTTTAGCCCAGTTGATTTTCGCCACCATATCAGGGTCGCCTTGCAAAACGCCGGGGAAGTTCATAACCTCTGCAAGGTAACCAATGTCGTCGCTTGCGAGCATTTTTCTGACATCTTCCGGGTCGACCACGGCACCAGCCGTTTCGAAAACAGTAGCTGGGACGCATGAAGGGGCACCGAAACAAAATTTAAATGGAACACGTTTTCCATCTTTTATCATGTATTCTACACCTGGGACACCAACCACATTGGCGATCTCGTGCGGGTCAGAAACTGTGGCGACCGTGCCATGGACTACGGCTAATCGGGCAAATTGGGAAGGTGTCAGCATGGAGCTTTCGACATGGACGTGGGCATCCACAAAACCCGGTGTTATATAAGGACGACTAGGATTTTCTTCGCCTATTATATTTATACTTTCAATGACTTTATTCTTTATTGAAATCTCAGCTTCCTGAATTGTCTTTTCGAAGATGTTAACTAGGTTGGCTCTCATTTTGATTATTGTTTTGGCAAATATGTATTGGTATTAAATGGTAAGGATACAAACCATCTGTTTTAATACCGCGTGAATAGTATTCATTGTTTCAGCACGTAATTTATAAAACCATCACCAAGTAGCTTTTAGTTTCTGACGCAGTTTTTCCTTACCCGTCGGATGGCGGAAAAAGCCATCCGACGGGGTCGCCCGGTCCGACGGCTTTTTCTGCCGTCGGACCGGTAAAAAAAAGAATAGAAGCTATAAAAGACAATCAGGAAATAACCGAACTCGCGCGATAGCCCTTTTGGTATTGAAGGGGACTTTTTCCGGTATACATTTTAAAATATTTGTTAAAATTGGCAAAATTATTGAATCCACTTTCATAGCAGATCTGTGCGACACTCAGTTTTCCATCAATCAATAATTTGCAGGCATGGCCGATTCGAAGCTCCAGTAAAAATTGAGAATAAGTTTTCCGGCTTCGGCTTTTGAAATACCTGCAAAAAGAGTTTGGACTGATATTTGCGATTTCGGCAACTTCTTCGATCGTTATTTTTTGCTGGAAATTACTCAGTGAATACTTATATATCTGGTTAATCCGATCTTCGTCGTGCTGGTCATATTCTTCCTGATAATGGCTATTCGAAAGCAACTTTATGTCTTTACTATGCGCCAGCGTTTCCAGAATTTGCAACAATGAAATAATCGGATTTCCATCAACCTGATCCAGCAGTTTTTGAAGCAGCATTTTAATCTGCTGATTTTCCTTTCCCAAAAGTTTCATTCCCCATTTCGCCTTTTCCAGTAATTCATTGATTGCTTTGTTTTCAGGAAGACTTCGGAAAGTTTCTCCAAATAAATCCGCAGAAAAATGAAGGACCGTGGCTTGAGCATACAGCTGAGAATCACCCTTAAAATACTTTTCATCACAGCGCCAATAGTGCGGCAGATTTGGGCCGATCAGCAGCAAGTCTCCACTCTCAAAATTTTGGATGTTATCTCCCACAAACTGAGTTCCGGAGCCTTGTTCAATATGCACGAGCTCGATCTCCGGATGATAATGCCAACGGTTATAAAAATACAACACCACATCCCGCCTGATACTGAAAGACTGGTGCAATCCTTTGGATACTTTAAGTAATTGCGGTTTCACAGTTATAATGTCAAGATTTAATCAATTATGAATCAATTTATGCCAAAATTATTGAAAAATATGCCAGTATAGTGAAACAACGCCTTTTTATATTTCTATTCATTTGTGTTAAAATTCAATAAGAAATATTGGTATTTTTATTTGGATAACTTCCTGTATTATTTCAGCTGTTTTTTATAAGTATATATTAGTGATGTATGCTTTTGATATGCCGGGTAAAAACGGAATAAATCGTCTGATTATAATGAAGACGAATTTCTTAGCAAGAAGTTATTTCAGATTTACATCATGAACATTTATTAATACTTATTTCTATTGAGACTATGGCGTCCAATCTTTTAAAAATTCACCCGTCCGACAATGTTATCGTTGCGCTAAGAGATATTCCAACAGGCGATACTGCGGAATGGAACGGCGAGCGTTATGTTTTGCCTTTCGGCGTTTCTTCAAAGCATAAATTTGTTACCGAAGATATAGAGGCAGGTGGTGCGATTATCATGTACGGCGTTTTGGTTGGCCGGGCAAAACAGCCGATCAAACGGGGAGAACCCATTACTACCTTTAATTTAAAACACGATTCCCAGGATTACAGCACTGCGAATCGGCAGCCATATTTATATACACAGCCGGACGTAAGTCGGTGGAAGGGAAGAACTTTTAATGGGTATCACCGGGAAGACGGCAGGGTAGGGACTTACAATTACTGGCTGGTTTTGCCGCTGGTATTTTGTGAAAACCGCAATGTGCTGATCATGAAAGATGCCTTCGAGCGAGAACTTGGTTATGCGCAAACGGATATGTATCGGGGGCAGGTTGCTGAATTTTTGAAGGCATACCAGTCAGGAGATATGTCCCGTATGCAAAATTTGGGAGGATTTACTGAACCAACAAAAGAACAGCAGGTAAAAAGTCGTCCGTTCCCAAATGTTGATGGAATTAAATTCCTGACACACGAAGGCGGTTGCGGCGGTACCCGCACAGATGCCAATACTTTATGTGCGCTTTTTGCCGCTTATGCAGTTCACCCGAATGTGGCTGGTATTACGGTGTTAAGTTTAGGTTGTCAGAATTCGGAACTTAAAACTTTGGAAGACGAAATTAAAAAGCGCGATCCAAATTTCAACAAGCCTTTTTACGCTTTTGAACATCAGAAAGGAACTGAATACTCGCTGGTTTCAGGTGCGATCAAGTCAACTTTCCTGGGTTTGACAGAAATGAACAAGCAGTATCGTGAGCCGGCACCTTTGTCGAAACTTTCCGTTGGATTGAAATGTGGTGGTTCGGATGGATTTTCAGGAATTTCTGCTAATCCGGTTTTAGGTCATTTGTCTGATATCGTCGTTGGGCTTGGCGGACAAACCCTTTTGGCTGAATTTCCGGAACTTAATGGTGTAGAGCAGGAACTTCTCAACCGTTGTGTTACAGAAGAAAAAGCGGCCAAGTTTGAAAAATTAATGCGTGATTATGCGGGAAAAGCAGAAGCAGTTGGATCAGCATTTGCCTTTAATCCTTCGCCTGGTAACATCAAAGACGGTTTGATCACCGATGCAATTAAATCAGCTGGTGCTGCTAAAAAAGGTGGAAATGCATATATTTCAGATGTTTTAAATTACACGGAGAGAGCAACAGCAGCTGGTCTGGCACTAGTTTGCACACCCGGAAATGACGTAGAAGCGACAACGGGACAAACAGCTGCCGGGGCGAATATTATCCTTTTCACAACTGGTTTGGGAACTCCGACAGGAAATCCAATCTGCCCCGTTGCCAAAGTTGCAACGAATACTATTCTGGCAAACCGTATGCCGGATGTGATCGATTTTGATTGCGGGCCGGTTGTGGATGGTACGCAGTCACTGGAGGAAAACGCAGACCATTTATTGGAATATGTTATCAAAGTGGCAAGTGGAGAACTGACGAAGGCGCAGCAGCTAGGGCAGGATGATTTTATTCCCTGGAAAAGAGGTGTTTCGCTTTAATAACATTAGAAGCTGGAAACAACTAATCCGCGGATTGATCTTGCAAATGAATCTGGAAAAGCACTGAGGTCACCATTCCTGTGAATTATTCAGGTATAGGTCGGGGAAAATATCCAAGGCTACAACGCCAGAAGTCATTCCTGGGGCCAGGAGCTTGGAGGTCTCGACACGGGATTTATCCTGTTGACCGCAAGTTTGTTTCGAGTAAAGTTCGCAACCATCAGTCTTTTCATTTAGACATTGACGTAATAATTAATTATAAAAATACATGTTTGATTTAACCGGCAAAGTGGCTTTGGTAACGGGAGGTGCAAGTGGAATTGGCTTGGCGATTTCTAAAACCTTCGCAAAGCAAGGTGCTCATGTGCATATTCTTGAACTTAATATTGACCTAGCAAATCAAGTAGCTGAAGATATTAAAAGTGGTGGCGGAAGCGCAGAAGCGCACGCGATCGATATTTCAAAACAGGCTGATGTTGTAAAAGTTATTGATGAAATTGCTGAAAAACAAACCATTAATATATTGGTCAATAATGCCGGGATAGCCCATATCGGAAAAGCGGATAATACAGTTGAAACCGACTTCGACCGCGTGATTAATGTCAATGTTAAAGGCGTTTACAATTGCCTTTTTGCGACAATACCACATTTGAAAAAAGCTGGTGGGGGTGTAATTCTGAACATGGCGTCAATTGCCGCAACGGTCGGTATACCTGACCGTTTTGCTTATTCAACCGCAAAAGGTGCTGTATATTCAATGACCTTATCCGTTGCGAAAGATTATCTGGCCGATGGTATTCGCTGCAACAGCGTTTCGCCGGCACGTGTTCATACGCCTTTTGTTGACGGATTTATTGCAAAAAACTATCCGGGACAAGAAGCTGAAATGTTCGAAAAACTATCGAAAACTCAGCCGATTGGCAGAATGGCAAAACCGGATGAGATTGGTGCACTGGCGCTATACCTTTGTTCAGACGAAGCCTCTTTCATCACCGGTTGCGATTATTTGATTGATGGGGGATTTGAGAAACTAAATAATTAAAAAAAATGTCGGCTGTCGGCTTTCGGCAATCGGCATTGATAATTGAAATAGTTAAGAAAATATTTTATCAAAACTGGCCGTAATCTGGCAGCCGATTGCTGACAGCCGAAAGCCGAAAGCCATAACTATGAAACTTTTCCGTTTTGGAGCTTACGAACAAGAAAAACCCGGTGTAGAACTTACAAACGGCGAGTTGCTGGATGTTTCTGCCTTTGGTGAAGATTATAATGAGAAATTTTTTGGTACGGACGGGTTAAATCGTCTTGCCGACTGGCTCACTGTCAATTCTGCTTCGGCACCACGTGTTGAACCTGGTTTCCGTTTTGGGTCATGTATTGCGCGCCCTTCAAAAATTATTTGTATAGGGATGAATTATGCAAAACACGCGTATGAATCCGGTGCAACAGAATTACCGAAAGAGCCAATTGTCTTTTTTAAAGCAACTTCTGCGCTGGTTGGCCCAAATGATCCGGTTATTATTCCAAGAGGTTCGGAAAAAACAGACTGGGAAGTTGAGCTTGCCGTTGTGATTGGGAAAAAAGCAAGTTATGTTGAAGAAGCTGATGCGCTTAGTTATGTAGCTGGTTACGCCATTCACAATGATTACTCCGAACGTGCATATCAGTTGGAACGTGGTGGACAATGGGTAAAAGGGAAAAGTAATGACTCTTTCGCACCACTTGGACCATACCTTATCACAAGAGAAGATATTCCGAATGCAAATAATCTTGACCTTTGGTTGTCTTTAAATGGTAAAAAAATTCAGGATAGTAATACCTCGGATATGATTTTTCAGGTTGGTTTTCTTGTAAGTTACCTGAGCCAGTTTATGACTTTGCTTCCTGGTGACGTTATTTCTACGGGAACTCCGGCTGGCGTAGGTCTGGGTATGAAACCTCAGGTTTATCTAAAACCAGGTGATATCGTTGAACTTGGTATTGAAGGTTTGGGTGTTCAGAAGCAGGAAGCAATTGCCTGGAAAGCAGTATAAATTCAAATTTTCCGGGTGCAAAGCATAATTCTCATCCGGAAAAATTCAAATAATATAATATGGTTATCGATTCCCATCAACATTTTTGGATTTATGATCCGGTAAGAGATTCCTGGATCACGCCAGAAATGGAAAAGATCAGACAGAATTTTCTACCTGAAAATCTTGAACCGATTTTGTACGAAAATGGCGTGGATGGATGCGTGGCTGTGCAAGCAGATCAGTCCAATTCTGAGACGGAATTTTTGTTGCAGCTTGCAGAGGCAAACGATTTTATCAAAGGCGTTGTTGGCTGGATCGATCTTCGGGCTGAGAATTTGTATGATAGGCTGGAAGTTTGTTCGCAATTTGAAAAACTAAAAGGTTTCAGACATATCGTTCAGGGAGAGCCGGATGACTTTTTGCTGCAACCTGATTTTATTAAAGGTGTGGGACAATTGGTTGCGTTCGGTTTTACTTACGACATTCTGGTATATCCGACCCAGCTGGCGGCCAGTTATACTTTTGCAAAACAATTGCCAAACGTAAAGTTTGTACTTGACCATATTGCAAAACCTTATATCAGGAAAGGTGAGATAGAAACCTGGGCGAGGGATATTAAAAAGTTAGCCGAGCTTCCAAACGTCTCCTGCAAAATTTCAGGCATGGTGACAGAAGCGGATTGGTATTCCTGGCAGAACGCAGATTTTGAACCTTATCTGGATACTGTTTTTGAAGCTTTTGGATCAGATCGTTTGATGTTTGGTTCTGACTGGCCGGTTTGTCTGGTGGCAGCTGAATACGGAGCGATGAAAGATGTGCTTGTAAATTACATGACCAAGCTTACCAAAATTGAACAAAAGAAAGTCTGGGGTGAAAATGCGGTAAAATTTTATTCCCTCGATTAAAAAGATTACAAAATGAAAAGATACTGTCTTGCTCTGGATTTAGTTGACGACGCAAAAATGATAGCAGAGTATGAAGAGCACCATCGCGTACCGCGACCGGAAATAAAAAAGAGTATTCTGGATGCAGGGATTACGCAAATGGAGCTTTACAGAATTGAAAACCGGTTATTCATGATTATGGAAACGGTAGACGATTTTAGTTTTGAAACAAAAAATGCCATGGATGCTGCCAATCCGGATGTACAGGTTTGGGAGCAGCTGATGTGGAAATATCAGCAAGCGTTGCCTTCTGCGAAGGAAGGGGAGAAATGGGTTATAATGGACAAGATCTTCGCTTTGGTTTAGGGATTATCTTCAAATGAGTACCACAAATTTTGTTAGCCACAATTGAAAAATAGCTTTTAAAACTAGCACCAACCAGCATCACTCAATAAAAGTTAGGGGAAACCTTCTCAGGAATTAACCGAAGACAGATTGCGATTTTAGACCTAAGGGTCTTAAATTACAGTTTGACAGGAGCCATTTTACTTAGCTATTTGATAGATTGAAAAAGTTAGTACTGATTATCAGCTTAATATGTTTAACCATCACTTTGTTTTCGTCACAGCCTCGTCGGCCGGTGGAGATTAAAGTCATGAGTTTCAACATCCGGCATGGACTCGATTTGAACGACGAATCGAATCTCATGGGGATTTTGAAAATTATAAAAGAGAACTCGCCACAATTAGTCGCCTTACAAGCGGTCGATAGCTTAAAAAATAACGGTAAAGTACAATTTCAGTTAAGGCAGCTAGCCATTCAGACGGGTATGTATTATGCTTATGGCGTCGCTGACAGCACCGAGCATGGATCGCAGGGTGTAGGTTTGTTATCCAAGTGGCCATTTGAGAAAACGCAAAAGTTCAATTTACCTGCGACTAAGGGATCAGATGCCAGAGTATTACAATGCGGGCTGATTAGTGTCAATAAAAACCTGACGTTTAGGTTTTGTAATGCACGTCTTGAATATGCTTCCGTTGTTGACCGAGCTTTGCAGGCGGCGTTTGTAAACAGGTTGCTTGAAGGAAGTATTCAGCCTGTGGTTTTAGGAATGGACATGGGCGCCCGGCCAAATGAGCAGCCCTATTTCTCTTTCAGGAAAAAATGGCAGGATGCAGCCCGGGGATCCCAGATGCAAACCTGGACTGAGGGACTTCCCGGTGACAGGCTCGATTATATTTTTGTATTGATGAACAACAAGGTTAGAGTGAAGAAATACAAGGTTATCAAAAAATACCCGGACGTTTCTGATCATTACCCCATTATGGCAACGATTGAATTTTGGTAAAATATGGATTACTCACATTTGAAAATCGGACTGTTTATTCCCTGTTATGTGGACCAGTTTTATCCGCAGGTGGGTATAGCGACCTTGGAGTTGCTTGAAAAATTGGGTTGTAAAGTTAGCTTCCCGCTAAATCAGACCTGTTGCGGCCAGCCCATGGCGAACTCAGGCTTCGAGCATTTGACCAAGGACTGCAACAATCTTTTTTTTAATTCTTTTGCTGAATTCGATTATGTCGTAGCACCTTCAGGAAGTTGCGTGCTGCATATCAAAGAGCATTTGAAAGTAGAGGATCGGGTTGAGGATTCTAAAAAACTTCGTAAGAAAGTTTATGAACTTGTTGAGTTTATAACCGATGTTTTGAAAATCGATGAGGTCGCGGCAGATTTTCCTTATCGCGTCGGGTTGCATCAGGGTTGCCACGGACAGCGCGGCTTGCACCTTTCCCAGATGTCAGAATTGAATGCCGCGCCTTATAACAAACCGGAAACTTTATTAACGAAGGTCCAGGGATTACAGCTTGTTGAGCTGGATAGAAAAGATGAGTGCTGCGGATTTGGAGGAACATTTTGCGTTGCTGAAGAAGCAGTTTCGGTTAAGATGGGGAAAGACAGAGTATCGGACCACATCCGTCATAATGCCGAATATATTACCGGATCAGATATGAGTTGTCTTCTGCACTTGGAAGGAATTTTAAAACGACAAAACTCACCAGTTCAGGTAAAACATATCGCTGAGATTTTGAATAGTGCTGTAAAACAAATACCGGCACCCAATCATTGAGCACCGGCATTTTACAAAGTTTACGGAATCCAGAATCTGAGAAGGCTCAGTCGTTTAGTTGATTGAAGAAACGACGCGGCTCGTCTTTGTCAGAACATCAAACGTTTGTGAAGCTTTCTCTTTTCCGTCCGTAATCTCGAAAGTATAAGTACCATCAAGAAGCGTCGAAAGATCAAAATATTTCACAAATGTTGCTGCTGCACGTTTGTTTTCTGAAAAAAGAACATTTTTGTCAGTGTCCAGAATACGTACGATTATATTGTTTGATTGTGCATTGTTATATGAAACGCGGAATTGCATAGGTTTAACTTGCAGAACTGATAACTTAGTAGAAGCTGATTCAGTTTTGTCGGAAGTTGCGATGGCGGTTTGTGCATTAGCTGTAAATGCTGAACCTGCTATAAGCATACCAATCAAGGCAGCTGAAAAAAGAGTGTTTTTGGTTTTCATAGGAGTGAAAATTAATTTGTGTCTAAAAAAAGTTAAATTAAACTTTGATCAGACTCTGATGCCCCGATCAAAAAACTTTGTGATTCAAAATTACAACATATTGCAATAGAGTAAAATAGCTTTTTGGTGTTTTGTAAAAAGTTGTTTATTTAACAATTTGCAAACTTGAAATAGTACAACGAATGTGAAAAGTACAATTGAGATTCTTTAAAAAATACTATTATCTATTTGTTAACAAACCATGTCGAAAGTAGTAATTGAACATGCCGAGGCCTCAGAGACCTTCAATAAAGACGAATCGTACGTAGATTGGCATGACGAAACATTGTGGTTCGTCCGAAAAAAGCGGGATATTTCGTCAAAATTATTGCCTGAATGGGAGGAGTTACGGGAAACTGCTTCACAGATAAAGAATTATGTACTGTCTCATATGGACGATCTGCTTGAAACATTTGAAAAAAATGCAAAAGCAAATGGTATTCATGTTCACTGGGCTGTTGACGCGAAAGAACATAATAAAATAGTTCTGGCGATCTTAAAGCAGCACAAGGTTGAGAAGATGGTGAAAAGCAAATCGATGCTGACGGAGGAGTGCCACATGAATGAGTTTCTTATTCAGAATGGCATTGAGGTTATCGATACGGACCTTGGCGAAAGAATTGTTCAACTGCGCCAGGAGCCGCCAAGCCATATCGTTTTGCCAGCTATCCATTTAAAAAAGAAAGATATCGGTGATCTCTTTCACGAACATTTGGGAACGGATGCAGGCGCAACTGACCCGCAATATCTGACAGAGGCGGCGAGGCAACATTTACGTGATAAATTCCTTACAAGAAGGGCTGCATTGACCGGTGTTAATTTTGCAATCGCTGAAACCGGTGGATTCGTTGTTTGTACAAACGAAGGAAATGCTGATATGGGCGCGCATCTTGCCGATGTTCATATTGCCAGTATGGGTTTTGAAAAAATCATCCCATTACAATCTCACCTGGGCGTTTTTCTCAGACTTCTTGCGAGAAGTGCGACAGGGCAATCTGTAACCACATACAGCAGTCATTTTAGAAAGCCTCGCGTAGGACAGGAAATGCACCTGGTCATTGTGGATAATGGAAGAAGCACACAGCTTGGCCGTCCTGATTTCCGGAATTCTTTGAAGTGTATTCGTTGCGGCGCTTGTATGAATACTTGCCCGGTATACCGCAGAAGCGGCGGACATAGTTATCATAATGCCGTTGCTGGCCCAATCGGGTCTATCCTCGCTCCGAATCTTGATATGACTAAAAATGCAGATCTTCCTTTTGCGAGTACATTATGTGGAAGCTGTTCCAATGTTTGTCCGGTAAAAATTGATATTCACGATCAGTTGTATAAATGGCGGCAGGTTTTGGTTAAGGGCGGGCACGTGCCTCAGGCGAAAGAAATAGGCGTAAAAGCGATGTCGATGGTTTTATCTCAGCCAAGGTTTTATCAGTGGTCGGGCAGATTAGGTCGCTCGGTAATGCGGACTTTACCTTTTATGGTTAATAATTCGCTGAACCCATGGTTTAAGCAACGGGAAATGCCAGAGCCACCAAAAGAAAGTTTCAGAGACTGGTTTGTCAGAAACCGGAAATAATTTTAGAACAAAAAATATCATGAGCTCACGTGAAAAAATTCTTCAGCAGGTTAAGCTGAACAAACCTTCTGAAACTGTTTTGCCAACGCATTTCAATTTTGACAGCGGTTATAAAGATACGGAGGAGAAATTCAGAGAAATTTTACAAGCCATATATACTGAGGTAATCATAGTAGAATCTAAGGATGAGCTTCTTGAAAAAGTTGAGGAAATGTACGTTGGTGTAGTAAATAAAGCCACCACAATTCCTGAACTGGCTTCCTGGGCAGATTTTAGTTTACAGGTTGCAGATCCGCATGATCTTGAATTAATTGAAGTTGCTATTTTGCAGGCAGAATTTGGCGTCGCGGAAAACGGCGCAGTCTGGATTTCGGACAACCATTTACAGCATCGGGTTTTGCCTTTTATTACCCAAAATCTGGCTTTTGTTATCCCGAGAAATGCACTGGTCAATAATATGCATGACGCTTATAACCGTTTGTCTGATACGACGGGTTGGGGCTGTTTTATTGCCGGTCCGTCCAAAACTGCGGACATTGAGCAGTCGTTGGTGATTGGTGCGCACGGAGCCCGCAATATGGTTATCTTTTTAGTGGAGAATTAGTTAGAAATTGTAACAGCGGTTGTTTTCAAGTAAGTATATAAAAAAGTTCGTCTCACGCTTTCTTTCTTATACTTTTGCAGTGATTAATCTATTGCATTTTTGAATTTGGCCAGGCTCTGCCGCCAAATATTAAACCTTGAAAGTATGCCCAAAATAATTGTTGCGATTGATGGATATTCAAGTTGTGGAAAAAGTACAACCGCCAAGCAGGTTGCTCAACAACTGAATTACGCATACATAGATACAGGAGCCATGTATCGGGCAGTGACATTATTTTTTATTCAGAATCACATATCGGTTTCCAATCCCAGGGAAATCCAGAAAGCGTTAAATGACATCCATATCACGTTCCGCCGACATAAGGAAAAGGGAACGAATGATACCTATCTCAACGGCCTTAACGTGGAAGACGAAATTCGTAAGATGTACGTTTCCGAGCAGGTAAGTACCGTCAGTGCGATCAAGGATGTACGGCATTCATTGGTTGCCCAGCAGCAGCGCATGGGTCGGTCGAGAGGAATTGTGATGGATGGCCGCGATATCGGGACAGTTGTTTTTCCCCAGGCTGAGCTGAAAATTTTTATGACGGCCGATCCAATGATTCGTGCGCAACGTCGTCAGCTTGAATTATTAGAAAAAGGGGAACTGGTCGGTCTCCCCGAAATTGCCGAAAACCTGAAAATGCGTGACCGGATAGATACTACCCGTGCAGAAAGTCCATTGAGACAGGCAGAAGATGCTATTTATATCGATAACTCGATGATGACGCTGGACGAGCAGGTAGAAATGGTGGTCAGGTTAGCGGATGAACAAATCGGTCTGGTACTTCGTGATCGTGAAAATAAATAAAATTTCATGACACAAAATATTAAAAACCATTATGATTATCTGATTGTCGGACAGGGAATTGCCGGAACTTCATTGGCCTGGCATCTGCATGAGTCAGGTAAGAGGATATTATTGATAAATGATTCGTCTTTGCCATCTTCGTCAAAGGTTGCAGCCGGAATTTTTAATCCATTGACAGGAAAAAAGTTAGTAAAAACATGGCTCGCCGATGAGATTTTTCCCTATGCACAAAATTTTTATGCTGGTTTGGAGGAAAAGTTGAATGTGAAATTTTTGCATCAGGCTTCCATTTTTAGGCCTTTTCGATCCATAGAAGAGCAAAATTCGTACTTAGCTCAAACGTCCGATCCCGGAATTTCCAGATATATACAGTCACCGTCTGATCAACAAAATGTGCCGGAACATGTTCATGCTCCCTTTGGCGGTATGGAAGTTATTCGTTCAGGCTGGGTGGATTTACCTTTATTATTGGATAAAAGCCGTGACTATTTTTCAAATTTAAGTCAATATCTGGAATCAGCATTTCATATTGACGATCTGAAAGTTTCTCAGGAATCCGTTTCCTGGAATGGTTACAGTTTTGACAAGGTAATACTTTGCCAGGGTTTTAATGCGAGGGAAAATGAGCTTTTTAACTGGCTACCTTTTACCCCGGTAAAGGGCCAGATATTGGAAATTGAAATTGATAAATTGTCGACCAATCAGATCGTAAATCAGGGAATTTTTATTCTTCCCGTTTCTGAAAAACAATGCCGCGTAGGAGCGACTTATTCCTGGGATCCTTTGGATTGGGAAACGACAGAAGCAGCGGCCCTGGAATTGGAAAGTAAATTGAAGTCGTTGTTAAAAGTGCCTTATAAAATCACTGGACAGCTGGCGGGAATTCGTCCTTCTTCACATGACAGAAGGCCCATGTTAGGTATCCATCCGGATCATCCGCGCATCGGGATTTTTAATGGACTGGGCACGAAGGGTGTCACACTCGCGCCGTATTTTGCGAACCAGTTTACAGAATATCTCGAAAAGCAGAAAGAATTGAATGAAGCAGTGAATATTAAGAGGTATTTTTCGTTATATTTCCGTTGAAGTAAGCAGGAGAAAAATGAGAATTAAAATTATACACAAGCTAACATTATCCGCCACATTTTTTACCCTGCTTTTGACGGGTGTAGAGACTAACGCACAGCGCTATCCGTCCCAGGAAGTCTTTGGCAAAAATCGTGTGCAATACAAAACCTTCAACTGGAAGATTTTCAGAACGACAAATTTTGAAATTTATCACTATCAGGGAGGAACCGCATTGGCCAAACTTACAGCGCAATATGCTGAAAGTGAGTTCGATAAAATTACGGATGTTTTGGGCTGGACGCCTTACAGTCGCGTGAAAATTTTCCTCTATAATTCCCCTCAGGAACTGGAACAGAGCAACATGGGATTGTCAAGCCTTGATAATCTTGAAGATAAAAAGTTGGATCTCGGCCAGTCACGCGTCGAAGTCGCCTACACCGGAGATCAGATTGGATTCAAAAAGAAACTGGTAAAAGATATAAGTCTGCTGTTCGTATATGATATGTTGTATGGCGGTAATATGAAGGAAGCGCTTCAAAGTTCTCTTCTGCTTACACTTCCTGAATGGTTCATGACGGGCGCGGCGGCGTATATTTCGGAGGGCTGGTCGCCGGAGCTGAATGATTACATGCGTGACTTTTTGACAAATCGTAATGTTAGAAAACCAACCTTGCTGACTGGCAATGACGCAACATTAATTGGTCATTCGATCTGGAATTATATCGCCGAACGCTATGGAAAGGATAAGATTTCCGACATCCTTAACCTGACCAGAATTATTCGTACAGAACAAACCAGTATAACCAGCACATTAGGAGTACCTTCATACAATCGGTTTTTGAGAGACTGGCGTGCGTATTATCTGAATTTAAATAAAAAAGCCGAGCAATTTTACACGGATCCAAAACCTGCCTGGAAGTATAAACTTAATGAGTTGAGTGCTTCGGATGCCGGAGCCGCTGTAAAAGTTTCACCGGATAAAAAGTGGACTGCGGTTAGTGAAATTAAAAATGGACGTTACCGCGTTTATTTATTCAACAGCGAATCTGGTTCCAAAAAAATAATCCGTCAGGGTAAGCTTGATATCATTGGAGGAAGAAATAAAACCCAGGCGCCACTTTTAGGCTGGTCGAGAAATAACACACTGGCGGTGCTTGCTTCTGAGAATGGTCGTCAGAATTTCTATTTATACGAAAACCTTGACTCTAAAAAAATCAAAATTAAACTGCGACGGACTATCCGCGGACTGGATCAGATCAGCGATATGGATATTTCCACGGATGGAACGATGCTGGCAGTGAGTGCAGACAAAAACGGACAAAATGATTTGTTCCTGGTCAGCGTGGCGAGAATGTCACTGATCGGATTAACAAATGATTTGTATGACGATGTTTCCCCAAGATTTGTTCAGGGCTCTGCCAGACGTGTTGTTTTTGCATCTAATCGCCCAACGGATTCATTAGGGGTTGATAAAGGAAATTTCAAAACGCTTTCGGCCGGTTTGTCGGTTTTTGAACATGACGGTTCTCCGCGCTCAGGACAGCTTTTGAGGTTGACACCGGCGGATCCTAAGGTGAAAGTTGCGCCAATTTATGCAGATGATAACGATGTTTTTTATCTGTCTAATGGAAAAGGCGTAAGTAATGTTTTTAAATATAACAGAGCGTCAAATACCAATTCGCAGGTTACGAATTATATCAACAGCATGCGTAATGCTGATATAACGTTGAAATCTGGCGGCGCTATTGCATATACATACTTGAATGATGGCTATTACACGGCGGCATTTAAAAATGGGTTTGATGCGAGCGCGTCGATAGAAACGCCTTCTTTGGTTAAAGGAGATGTTGTTGGAATTGAAGCAGGAAAGCCTGGAAATGCAGTTATCAAAGCAGATTCAGTAAAAGTGCCGGCAAAAATTGAAACGCCTAAAATGGCTTTGAAAGAGGGAGAAGTTGATACGGAAAATTATGAGTTTGATGAAGATGTTTTAAAATCATTTGAATCCCGTCAAAAAAGAGGCACATTCCCAACTTCACCAAATACTTTAACAAGAACGAAGGCAACGCGTGAAAACATTGCGATAAAGGGTCCGTACAATTATAAAGGCTTGTTTATCAATAACGATGCAAGCTCTGACTGGCGGATAGACCCGATCCGGGGTTTTGGATACGCTCAATCTATTTCGATGAACGATCTTCTTGAAAATCATGTCATCAAAGCGGGTGTATTTATTTCTTCGAATTTCCGGAACTCTGATCTTTTCGCAGAATATTCTAACAATGTTCACCGGATTGACTTTGGAGTAAGGGTGGACAGAAAGGCGTTATACATCGATTCGGAGGTTGCGCCGCAAAAATATCGTTTCAACCAGGTCATGGTTTCTGCTTCATACCCGTTCTCAACAACGAGCCGTTTTACTGTGGCACCGATGTTCACTTCGACGCGAATGGTAGATCTTATTCTTTCAAATCCGGATCTTAACTCTAATTATGGAGGTTTAAGAACTGAATTTGTTTTTGATAATACCATTAAAACAGGTATGAATATGATGCAGGGAACGCGTTTCAAAGTTCGTTACGACAACTACCTTGGATTATCGAATGGCAACGAAAGTTTCAATCGCGTTAGTCTGGATTTCAGACATTATCAAAAACTTCACCGTGACCTGATTTTTGCAACCCGTGTTGCCATGAGCCATTCTGGTGGAAAAGCTGCGAAGCAAAGTATTCTGGGAGGTATGGAAAACTGGATTGGAAACAAAAAAGATTCTCGTACGACCGGCATCAATCCACTTGATTTCAGCAGGGATAACCGAGATATTTTCTTCACAGACTTTGCTACCAACTTACGCGGATTTAATCTGAACCGTTTGTCAGGAACTAGTTACATGTTGCTGAATGCAGAACTTCGTATTCCTTTGATCAAGTATCTTTACCGGGGTTCCATTACATCAAGCACACTCCGTAATTTGCAGATCGTAGGTTTTGGAGATATTGGCACAGCCTGGACTGGAAAAGGACCATTTAGCGAGAAAAACAGCTTGAATACAGAAATCATTGGTAGTGTGGAAGAGCCTTTCAAAGCGACGGTAACTAACTACAAAAATCCTTATTTAATGGGTTACGGTGCAGGTATTAGAACAACGATATTTGGTATTTATGCTAAATTCGATTATGCCTGGGGTGTTGATAATGGATATACCAATAAGGCAATTCCTTATGTAACTTTGGGTTATGACTTTTAAGTGATGATTAAAAAACCAGAATGATATTAAATATAAAAATGGCACGGGAACTGTTCTCATGCCATTTTTTTTTGCTATTCTAAATCTTTCTTTTCCACAAAACTGATGATGACACTTTTCCAAAGCCGCTTTTTGTTTTCTCTACTCTTGCTTTCTTTATTTATCATTAATAAAGAAAAAGCTTATGCGCAAAGGGAAGTGATGTATGAGCAATACCTCCAAAATCCTATGGCCATTAATCCTGGATTTACCGGCGTCAGGGAAACCTTCAATATGACAGCCATGTTTCGCAGAAAATGGTTCACGATACAAAACTCGCCTTCAAGCCAGACTTTCGCAGCAGACGGCACTTTCGGAAACGGAAAGTTCGGTGTAGGATTTCAGGCAATGAATGACCAGACGAGTTTTTTCACAACCACGGCATTTTCTGGTTCCTTTGCCTACCACCTTGGTCTCTCAGACCAATGGAAACTGGCTATGGGTGGTCAGGGTGGCATAAATGTTTTACCAGTTTTTGATGTTGGTTCGTCCTTTAATAGTACCAACAGGGCTCTTGGGAGTTTTGGTCTCGGAGCCTGGTTACATTCAGATAACTTTTATTTGGGAGTATCAAAGCCTGAGTTATTGTCTCAGGGATTTGGACAGCAGCAAATTGCATTCTTTTATCGCAGGCCACTTTATGTTATGGTTGGTGGAAGTTATGAGCTTGGAGACGAATTACAACTGATCCCGAATTTGCTGTTCGTGCAGGAAAAGAATTATAAACTAAGAGTTGATTTTGGAGGTCGTATCTGGGTTAATGAAAAAGTTGGTTTGGGGGCCACTTACCATGCAGGAGGAGGCTCATCTTTTGGCGGATCGAATATTAATTATTTACAATTATCTGCCGAAGTAATGGTCGGCAGAAATGTGAGGCTTGGATATTTTTATAGCACTAAACAGGTTGAACAACTAAACCTGGTCACCACCGGGCCAAAAGGAATTCATGAGTTAATGCTGAAGTTTGTTCCTAACCCGAATGGCTTCCAGAAGTATTGAAATAAACTAACGGTGAATATCTCAGAACATGTTTAGTAAAAAGGAGATTTTTTGCGTTTTGTTTACATAAGTCTCGTAACTTTGTGCGGTAAATGAAATAATCACATTTGTGATGGATAAATACACATATATAGCAAATTCCGACGCCGCTTACATAGAGGAATTATACAATTCCTATAAGCAAGATCCAACCTCCGTAGACGAAGGTTGGCAGAAATTTTTTGAAGGGTTTGATTTTTATCAGAAATACCCTGCCAATGGCAATGGACATGCCAATGGTGCCAGTAATGGAAAGGAGGTAGCATCTGCCGGCAAGGTGGACGCTGCTCAGATCCGAAAGGAAATGGAGGTGGTTCACTTAATCCGTGGATATCGTTCGAGAGGACATTTGCTGGCTACAACCAATCCTATTCAAAAGAGGAGGGATCGTAAACCACAGTTGGAACTTAGCGATTTTAGTCTTGGACAAGAGGACCTGGATTTAGTATTCGAAGCTGGTACCGAAGTTTTCGGTCGCCCTGCTACTTTGCGAGAAATTATCGATTCCCTGAAAAAAATCTATTCGGGCAATATAGGATTTGAATATCTCTACATTCGCGACCGCGAACAAAAAAGCTGGTTACGTAAGAAAATTGAGAAAGAAGCTTTGAATATGTCTTTTTCAATAAATGAGAAAAAACATATTCTTTCGAAGTTGAACGAGGCTGTTGTTTTTGAGAATTTCCTGCATACCAAATACCTAGGACAGAAGCGTTTTTCGCTGGAAGGCGGAGAGACAACAATCCCTGCCCTTGACGCAATGATCAACAAAGCTGCGGAAATGGGTGTGGTTGAGGTGATGATCGGTATGGCGCACAGAGGCCGTTTGAACGTGTTGGCTAACGTCATGCAAAAAACTTACGGACAGATCTTCAACGAATTCGAAGGCAATTTACCAGACCAGGTTTGGGGAGATGGTGACGTGAAATATCACATGGGTTATGCAAGCCAGATCACTGCTGAAAACGGAAATCAGGTTCATTTGAAGCTTGCTCCGAATCCATCGCATCTTGAAGCTGTGAATCCGGTTGTCGAAGGATTTATCAGGGCTCGTGCCGATGGTATGTATGAATCTGATTATGACCGTGTTCTTCCTGTGATCATTCATGGGGATGCGGCCGTTGCGGGTCAGGGAATTGTGTACGAAGTAACGCAAATGTCTGGTTTGAATGGATATTATACGGGTGGTACTATTCACTTTGTCATTAATAACCAGGTTGGTTTTACAACGGATTTCATTGATGCACGTTCAAGTATTTATTGTACGGATGTGGCGAAAATCGTCGATGCACCAGTTCTTCACGTAAATGGTGATGATCCGGAAGCTGTTGTTTTCTGTATGCGACTTGCTGTTGAATATCGTCAGAAATTCAATAAAGATATTTTCATTGACATGGTTTGTTACCGTCGTCATGGACATAATGAGGCTGATGAACCTAAGTTCACGCAGCCAGTTCTTTATAAGTCAATTGAAAACCACCAGAACCCTCGCGAGATCTACCAAAAGACCCTTGCAGAACGCGGTGATGTGGATGCCCAATTGGCAGCCAATATGGATAAAGAATTTAAGACTTTGCTTCAGGAACGTCTCGATATGGTGAAACAAAAGGCATTGCCTTACGTTTTGCCTAAACTTGAACAGGAATGGCATAGTCTGAGAAAATCAACGCCTGTTGATTTTGAGAAATCTCCTGAAACAGGTGTATCTCTGGAGGTAATTGAGAAAATAGGAAAAGCACTGATCAATACGCCGGAGGGCTTTCAACGCCTGAAACAAATTGACAAACTTTTGAAAGATCGTGAACAAATGATCTTTGAGAAGAAGGAAGTTAACTGGGCTACGGCTGAGTTACTTGCTTACGGTTCAATTCTGGCGGAAGGAAATATTGTTCGTTTAAGTGGTCAGGATGTTCAGCGCGGCACTTTCTCTCACCGTCATGCTGTTTTGCACGATGTTGAAAACAACGATTCATACAGTAATTTAGAGCATATCCAGGAAGGACAGGGACCTTTCATGATTTATAACTCGCTGCTTTCGGAGTATGCAGTTTTAGGTTTTGAATTTGGTTATTCCATGGCTAATCCGAATGCGTTGGTGATTTGGGAAGCGCAATTTGGTGATTTCGCCAATGGAGCCCAGGTTATTATCGACCAGTTCATTTCTTCAAGTGAGACGAAATGGGATCGCTGGACGGGTCTTGTGATGCTGCTTCCGCATGGGTATGAAGGACAAGGGCCAGAACATTCGAATGCTCGCCCTGAACGTTATTTACAGCTTTCGGCAGATTACAATATGATCGTTGCCAATGTTACAACACCGGCGAACTTCTTCCACTTGCTTCGTCGTCAGTTGAAATTCCCATTCCGTAAGCCTTTGATCGTGATGTCGCCAAAGTCGATGTTAAGACATCCGCTTTGCGTTTCGCCAATCTCAGATCTTACTGAGGGAACTTTCAAAGAGACGATCGGTGATTCGTTTGTGGATCCTAAAAAGGTTACCAAAGTGTTGTTATGTACAGGAAAGCTGTATTATGAATTGTTTGAAAAGCAGCAAAAAGATAAACGTGACGATGTAGCAATCATCCGTTTGGAACAAATGCATCCTTTCCCGCAAAAACAAATTGACGAACATCTTGCACTTTACGAAAATGCGAAAGTATTTTGGGTGCAGGAAGAGCCTTTTAACATGGGTGGCTGGACTTTCATGCTTCGTATGTACAATGGCAGCAAACCATTGGAAGTAATTGCCCGCCGTTCAAGCGCGTCACCATCGACAGGATTTGCGAAAATCCATGCGCAGGAACAGGCTGAGATTATTCGCAGGGCATTTGAATAGGTATTCAACTGGTTATTTAAGACATAATTCGTTCATCATATTGCTGATAAAATGGCTGAAATTGAGATAAAAGTACCGCCGGTAGGCGAGTCCATAACTGAGGTTACGATAGGAAACTGGTTCAAGAATGATGGGGATTTTGTGAAATTGGATGAGGTGATTTGCGGATTGGATTCTGATAAGGCGACATTTGAGCTGACCGCAGAGTCAGAAGGTGTTTTGCATATTAAAGCGCAGGAAGGTGATACATTAAGTATTGGGGATTTGATCGCTACGATCGATGCATCCGGCAATGGCGCAGCTGCTGCGGCACCGGCTGCTGAGAAAGCTCCGGCACCCGTCGCTGCTCCTGCACCGGCTGCTGCTCCAGCCACAGAAAAGGCGGAGGAAAAAGCACCTGCTGCGGCACCAGCGGCAACTGGTGAAATTTATGAAATGAAAGTTCCGGCCGTTGGTGAATCGATCACTGAGGTAACAATTGCTTCATGGAGCAAAAAGGATGGAGATCATGTTGAATTAGACGAAATTCTATGTGAACTCGAATCAGATAAAGCGACCTTCGAACTTCCATCGGAAGCTGTTGGAACTTTGAGAATTGTTGGTCAGGAAGGTGATACCCTGGCAATCGGCGCGGTTATATGTAAAATTGAAGTTGGGGCTTCGACTGGCGGTGCATCTGCACCTTCTTCGGCTCCTGCTCCGGCTGCTGAATCAGATAAAGGTTATAGTGAAAAACATACTTCACCTGTTGCAGCCAAGATTTTGGCTGAAAAAGGAATCGATCCTAAGGATGTGAACGGTTCTGGTTCAGGTGGAAAAATAATGAAAGACGATGCTTTGAAAGCTGGCGTAAAACCGGCACCAGCTGCTGCTCCCGCTGCAAAACCGGCGGCTCCGTCTGCTCCTGCGAAAGCGGCTGCTCCTGGCGAGCGCGGTCAGCGTCGAGAAAAAATGTCTTCGCTTCGTAAAACGATTGCAAGACGTCTGGTTGCTGTGAAGAGCGAAACTGCCATGCTTACCACTTTCAACGAAGTGGATATGAAGCCGGTAATGGATCTTCGTAACAAATTCAAAGATAAGTTTAAAGAAAAACATGAAGTTGGTTTAGGCTTTATGTCATTCTTCGTAAAAGCAGTTACTGTTGCTTTAAAAGACTTCCCGGTTGTTAACGCATATATTGACGGCGAGGAATTGGTTTACAATGACTACGCTGACATCTCTATTGCGGTCTCTACACCTCGCGGCTTGGTAGTTCCTGTGATCAGAAATGCAGAAGATCTTTCTTTCTCAGCGATTGAGAAGGAGATCGTTCGTTTGGCTGTTCGCGCACGTGACGGAAAGTTGGGTATGGACGAAATGACCGGAGGAACTTTCACAATCACAAACGGAGGAACTTTTGGTTCAATGCTGTCAACGCCAATCATTAACGCGCCGCAATCGGCTATTATGGGCATGCATAATATCGTTGAACGCGCTGTGGTGGTAAACGGTGAAATCGTAATCCGTCCGATTATGTATCTTGCGCTTTCTTACGATCACCGTACAATTGACGGAAAAGATTCAGTAAGCTTCCTGGTACGGGTAAAACAATTACTTGAAGATCCAATGAGGTTGTTATTGGATATGTAGTCCTTAATATATTTAACAAACGACTTCGAAGATTATCTTCGAAGTCGTTTGTGTTTTATTAAGAGTTTATAGATAAATTATGTCACCCTTTCAGGGTTTAACATAACACTTCATCCATTTTCTATAATACTGTCATCCTTTCAGGATTAGTAAGTCGCGCAGTAAAAGACTTTATCACTTTGTACGGAAGTTACGTTGCCTACTTATTTGCTAACTCAATTTCGGATTATCCTTATGCCGATTTTTATCTCGTTCAGTCTTTTTTGCAAGATTTTTTTCAAAAGCTTCGGTCAAATTAATCCCGGTCTGGTTGGCAAGACATATCAGTACCCAAAGTACATCCGCCATTTCATCACCGAGATCTTTATCCATATCGGACTTTTTGAAGGACTGATCTCCATAGGTTCTGGACATAATTCTCGCTACTTCTCCAACCTCCTCCGTTAAAATTGCCATATTCGTAAGCTCCGAAAAATAGCGTACTCCGTATGTTTTTATCCAATTATCGACCTGCTGTTGTGCTTCTTCGATTGTCATCGCTAAGGTTTTATATTCTGTTTTTTGAATCGATTACAATTGTTACCGGGCCATCATTGAGTAAAGCGACTTTCATATCCGCGCCAAAGATTCCGCACTGAATGGGGCTTCCAAGTTGTTGTCCCAAAAATTCAATCATCTGCTCATACAAAGGAATGGCAATTTCTGGCTTTGCCGCATCAATAAATGAAGGCCGGTTTCCTTTTTTTGTACTTGCATGTAACGTAAACTGGCTGATCAAAAGAATATTCCCATTGACTGTTTTCAGGTCAAGATTCATTTTATCTTCTTCATCGCCAAATATTCTCATTCCAATTATTTTCTTACCCAGCCATTCGATATCTTCCCGGGTATCGCTGTGGGTGATACCCAAGAGTACCAGAAAACCGGTATCAATTTTACCTTCAACTTTTCCTTCAATCGTAACGGAAGCTTCACTTACCCGTTGAATAACTGCAATCATGAATATTATAAATTATTATCAGGAGTTTTCCTGCGAGTGGCCAAAATTTAAGGATGGCAAAATAACAATAAATCGTACAGGATCACATGTCAGTAATTTTTATTTCAATCTCGCAAATCGCAGGAAATTATCCTGAGCATATTGAAACGTTTTAATTAGCGTTGTATATTGTAGAAAGAACTCGTTTAAATTCTTACAAATGACCGTATCGGAAAAATCGAAAGCTGCTAAACCGGCTATGAAAGAGGAGAGAATCTCCGTGTTTGATATCTTCAAAATCGGCGTCGGTCCGTCGAGTTCACACACACTTGGTCCATGGCGGGCGGCGCAGAAATTTGTGAAACTTATACAGGAAAATAGCAGTCTGGCAAACGTCAGTGTTGTAAAGATTTTTTTATTTGGTTCTCTGGCGAAGACCGGTATTGGTCATGGAACTGACCTTGCGGTGCAGTTGGGATTAAGCGGTTTCGATCCGGTGACTATGGATACGAAACAAATTGAAAGTGTAAAATCCAGCATCATAGAAAATAATATCCTGTTATTGAATGGTGAAAAGGAGATCATCTTTAATCCCAAAAATGATATAAAATTTCAGATGCAGGAATCCCTGCCATTCCATCCCAACGCGCTCACTTTCGTTGCGGAGACTGATAATGGCGAGACCATTACCGAGACTTATTTTTCGGTTGGAGGCGGTTTTGTAATAAAAGAAGATGATAAAGATGAGAAAATTTCTTCATGCGTGAAACTCCCTTTCCCGGTAGACCACGCTTCTGATTTGCTAATCTGGCATAAGTCGACCGGGATGAAGATTTCAGATATTATTTATGAGAATGAAAAGGTTTGGCGGAGCGAATCGGAGATTGCAGATCAGCTGTTGAATATCTGGAAAGTAATGAGGGAAAGTATTTATCAAGGTTGTCATAAAGAGGGCGTTCTTTCAGGCGGCTTGAACGTTAAAAGGCGTGCTGCCGCGCTCAATCAAAAACTTTTAAACGGAGCAAGTTATTCTAACTATGAGGAATGGATTGAAGCTATTCGTAATGGCGGCAGTGGCTTCAAGTACACACTTGATTGGTTAAGCTGTTTTGCTTTGGCCGTCAATGAAGAAAATGCTTCGTTCAGCAGGGTTGTAACTGCTCCGACGAATGGATCGGCTGGTGTGATTCCGGCGGTTTTACAATATTATCTGATCTTCTGCCATGATTCTGAACCAGAAATTATAAAATTTTTGCTGACGGCGAGTGAAGTGGGGTGCATATTCAAAAAGGGCGCGACTATTTCTGCTGCAATGGGTGGTTGTCAGGCAGAAATTGGTGTATCGTCAGCAATGGCTGCTGCCGGCCTGACAGAAGTTTCCGGTGGGACTGTCGAGCAGTGTCTGATGGCGGCTGAAATTGCCATGGAACATCATTTAGGCATGACTTGTGATCCAGTCGGTGGACTTGTTCAGATTCCTTGTATTGAAAGAAATACGATGGGAGCGATCAAAGCTATTACCGCTTCCCAACTGGCTATGCAAAGCAATCCGGAAAATGCGAAAGTATCCCTGGATAACGTTGTTAAGACGATGTGGGAAACTGCGCTGGACATGAATTTTCGATACAAGGAAACCTCAGAAGGTGGACTGGCTGTGAATATTCCAATCAGTCTAAGTGAATGTTAGATGGTTTCGCATTACAAATGCAACAGCAAATGCGCCAATCCAAAATAAACGCCATAACCGATCAGGTCATTTGCTGTGGTAATGAAAGGGCCTGATGCAACCGCCGGATTAATCCCGATTCTATCCAGAACAATGGGTGTTACTGTCCCGGTAAAAGAAGCGAGGAAGACGACCGATAACAAAGCGGAAGATACTACTAATGCCAGTTGTAATTCGTTTCCGATCAATAAGTTAAATCCAAATACAATTCCACTGATGATAAGTCCGTTGATCGAAGCCACGGCGAACATACGGATAAGCCGGCTCCAAACACTGATGTTTAAACCGGTCTTGTCGGCGATACTTTGTAAAATAATAGAAGAGGTCTGAATTCCCACATTTCCGCCCGTCGATCCGATGATGGGAATAAAAGCTGCCATAGCAGGTATGATTTTCAGGTCGCCTTCGAAAAAACTAATAAATTTCGCAGCCAGAATTCCACCCATCATACCAACTAAAAGCCATGGAAGCCGCGCTCGGGTTTGTTGTAAAATGGTATCATCTTCCTCAACATCTCCGGTGATACCGGCCATGGCCAGCGTATCAGAATTGGCCTGCTCAGTAATTACATCGATCACGTCATCAATTGTAATCCTCCCTAAAAGTTTTCCCTGGACATTCACAACGGGTAAAGCGTCAAGGTCATAACGCTGCATCAGCTCTGCAACTTCCTCGGCCGGGCGATAGGTTTCAACGAAAATTACATCCTTATCATAAAGCCGCTCAACCTTTGTATCCTTACTGGCCAGCACAATTTTTTTCAAAGAAAGTACGCCAAGCAATATTCCGTTGTCGTCGGTTACGTAGACTGCATATACCTTTTCAACGTCTTCCGCCTGTTTTCTAAGTTCTTCAATACATTGATTTACGTTCCAGTTCACATTGGCTTTCACCAATTCTTTCTGCATCAAACCACCTGCCACATCCTCGTCATAATGCAGCAAATCAAGAATGAACCGGGCTTGTTCTCTGTCTTCAAGTAAGGCAATCACTTCTTCTCTGACACGGATAGGCTGTTCATTCAGCAAATCCACCGCATCATCAGAATCGAAAAGATTGACATATTTTGATATTTCCTCTGACGTGAAGGCTTTCAAAAACTCCCGTCTTTCATTTTGGTCCAGCGCCGCCAGGATCTCTGCCCCCAAAGCAGTATCAAGCTGATTGATAAGGTACCGTGCATCAGAAGTTTCCAATTCATACAATAAGCCAGTGATATCCGCAGGATAAAGTTCAGCCATACGCGTCCGAATGACTTCCGAATTCTCTGCAAGGATTAGTTCCTGTACTTGTTCAACGTATTCTTTGGTTAACTCAAAATTCATAAATTTATGCTGGCAAAAGGGGTATTAAAATGAGAAACGTGCTGACGGATATTTACGACGGCAATGGTCAAAACGATTTAAGCATTATTCAAATTGGCAGCCTTGATCACGCTTTCCGCCAGATTAGTTAATTCTACGAATTCTGCGACGCCGAGCTGTTCGGCTCGTTTCGTTAAAAGAGGGTTTTCCGGCATTTCACAAACCGGTTTCAAAGCATTTCTCAAAGTTTTTCTCCGTTGATTGAAAGCAGTTTTAACAACTCTGAAAAATAATTTTTGGTCACAAGCAAGCGATTTGGTATCATTTCTACTCAAACGAATCACGCCTGACTGGACTTTTGGAGGTGGATCGAAAGCTCCCGGCGGAACCGTTACCAGATAAGTGATGTCATAAAACGCCTGTAAAAGCACACTTAAAATTCCATAATCTTTGTTCCCCGGAGGTGAGGCAATGCGTTGTGCGACTTCCTTTTGCAGCATACAAACAACCTCGGGAACGCGGTCGGGCATTTCAAGTACTTTAAAAAATATCTGCGAAGATATGTTGTATGGAAAATTACCAATAATCGCAAAAGGCTCCGGGAAAACTTCAGAAGTATTGTATTTTAGAAAATCTCCCTCAATAATCCGCGGCGTCAGTTCCTCATAATGCTTTTTTAAATAAACGACCGACTCGGTGTCTATTTCAATAACATAAGTGCTGAACGTGGATTTTTGCAATAAGAATTGCGTGAGTACGCCCATACCGGGCCCTATTTCCAATACTTTTTCATATCCGCCATGACCAGTCAGACCGTCAACGATCTTGTTGGCGATATTCATGTCTTTAAGGAAATGTTGTCCCAAATGTTTTTTGGCACGAACTTTCGAATCGTTCTGATTTTTATAATTTATTTTCACGGATCAAAATTACGTCTTAATTCGTAGATTTATCGAATAAAGAATAGGAAGTAATCTTAAAAATACGGTTTCCGTCAAACTATGGAAATGATATCGTCGCTGACTGACTGGCAGTCAATACACGCCACACTACAACATCTGAACTTAATTGGGGTAACTTTCACGCCTGATTTTATCATTCGTGCGATTAGTCCCTATGCGATAAAAAAAACCGGGTGGCTCGAATCTGATCTGATCGGAGAAAGTATCTTCGACAGGCTGGTTCCAAAGGATGAGGAGGATGAAGTGAGTCAGATGCTGCTTGAAGGCATTGAGGGGAAACGAAAACTTGAACAGCGGGAAGTGCCTTTTTTAGCACAAAAGGGTACTTTAAGGACATTTTCCATAAATTCTGTTTTGATCCAAAATGACGACGACAAGGTTTTATACATCACGCTGGTTGGTGATGATATAACCCGAAAGCGTCGTATGGAATCTTCCATAACCAAGTCAAATGCGCAGCTTCAGGATCTGGTAGATAACACCAGCGATTTGATTCAACTGGTGGCGCTGGATGGGAAATTTATATTTGTAAACAAGGCCTGGCGCGAGGTACTTGGCTACCGGCTGGATGAAACTGCTTCCATGCGCATGCAAGATATTCTTCATCCTCAGCACATGGAGGAAGCTATCGCACAGCTTGATTTGATCCGCGAGGGCAAGGCAAATCCAAATTTCGAAACCGTTTTTCTAAGTAAGGAAGGCAAAAAGGTTTTTGTAGCAGGAAGTGTTGTTTGCAGATTTGATAACGGAAAACCAACAGCATTTCGTTGTATATTAAATGATTACACTGAAAAAATCCGGGCTGAAAAAGCACAGAGTTTATATTACAGTATCGCAAACTGGACAGTCAATACCCAAAACCTGGAAGATTTTTACCATAAAATCCATGAGGAATTAGGAAAAATTATCGACGTTAAAAACTTCTTTATCGCGCTTTACGATCAGAGTAAAAGTTATCTTTATTTTCCCTACTACGTCGATGAATATTTTAAAGGAAATGTACGGTTTACAAGGCGTCGTTTGGGAAATGGTGTAACCGAATATGCGATAGCTTCAAACAAGCCACTTTTTTTATACGACTCTGATATAGAAAGACTGGCGAAGACCAATAGTCTCCACCTTTATGGGGTAACTCCGAAATTATTGCTTTGTGTGCCGTTGCGGATTGGCGACCGAGTAACGGGAATTATTGGTGTCAAGTCCTATGACGACCAGAATATGTTTGATGCGCGCGATCTGGAATTACTGGAATTTATTTCTGGTCAGGTTGCATTGGCTATTGCCAGAAAACAAAGTGAGGAAGAATTAAGTAAATATGCCGCTCGTTTGAATGCCATTTTTGACAGCAGTTCGCATTTGATCTGGTCTGTAAATAAGAGCCTGCAGTTAACGTCTTTCAATCTAAATTATGCTGATCTGATTGAAAATCAGGTAGGTATCCGGCCGACTTTACAGGTCGGTGCGGAGAAATTTGGCTGGCGTATGGTTGGGCAAAAAAATAGAAAAACGCTGGATACAAAATACCGCCAGGCACTCCGTGGTGAGCCTCAGTATTTTGAATTTAAAATTGATAAAAAAGACGGCGGCGAAATGTGGCTGGAATTTTATCTGAATCCAATTCAATATTCTAATGGCGTAATCGAAGAAGTTTCGGGTATTGCGAGAGATATCACGCGTCGGAAAGAAGCAGAACTTTCGCTTCGTCATAGTGAAGAATTATTCCGTGGGATATTTGAGAACCTTCAGGATATTTACTGCCGGATCGATCGTCAGGGACGGATTTCTATGATCAGCCAGTCTGTTTTCAAGCGAATGGGTTATACGCCGGATGAAGTGATCGGACATGAAATTACTGAATTTTTTAAAGACAGAAAGAAAATCCATTCGGCACTGATCCGTCTTCGGAAGACTAAAAGTCTCAGAAATTTCGAGATCAGCCTGAACCGTAAAGATGGAACAGAAAGGCAGTTCATGGTCAATATGCTGATGTTTACCAATGATAAAGGAAAAGCGATTGAAGTTGCTGTTCTGGCCCGTGATATTACGGAATTGAAACGGAATGAGCAGGAATTGTTAAAGGCCAAAGAACACGCAGAGCATTCGCTGAAAGTTAAAGAAGGTTTCCTTGCAAATATGAGTCACGAGATCAGAACGCCGATGAATGGTGTGATTGGTATGATCGATTTGTTGGGTGAGACACAACTGAATACCGAACAGCGTGATTACGTTTTCACGATTAAACGGTCGTCTGAAACCTTGCTGGATATCCTTAACGATATTCTGGATCTTTCAAAGATTGAGGCAGGCAAGATGGTGCTGCATGAATCGCCACTGGCACTGGATGAATTACTTGTGAAGCTGGTTTCTCTTTTTGGACAAACGGCGAAAAATAAAGGTAACGAATTGACTTACCACGTTGCGCCTGACCTCCCGCAATTCATCATTGCAGATCAGACGAGATTACTGCAAATTTTATCAAATCTTACGTCCAATGCTTTGAAATTCACTGAGAAGGGCGCGGTCAAAATTTTCTTATCGCTTGTCAAAAAAGATGGGAAGACATATAAAATAAAAGTCGAAGTACAGGATTCCGGTATTGGTATCAGTGCCATTGACAAGCAGATTTTGTTTACATCCTTTACTCAGCTTGACAATTCGTCCCGTAAATCTTTTGGAGGGACCGGGCTCGGACTGGCCATTTCTAAACAACTTTGTGAGTTAATGAATGGTGAAATTGGTGTTGAATCTATCATAGGCGAGGGGAGCACATTCTGGTTTACATTTGAAACGAAAAGTACCTCAATTGCGCAGGTAAGTTCTAGCAGTCAGATGCAAGAGGTGCCAATCGAAAATGTGTTCTCGGAATTCCATCCGGTGATTTTGCTCGTTGATGATAATGCGGTCAACAGAAAAGTTGCGAATGAAATCCTTAAAAAATCAGGTTGTCAGGTGGATCTGGCAGACAGCGGATTCGTTGCGATTGATAAGGTTGAAGACAAACTTAAATCCAAGGGTGAGTACTACGATATTATTTTCATGGATATCCAGATGCCCGATATGGATGGCGTCGAAACCACGCAGGAATTGAAAAAGCGTTTTCCTGAACTGACCTCCCCGATCGTCGCGATGACGGCTTATTCAATGAAGGAAGACCGGGATCGTTTTTTAAGCCAGGGAATGGACGATTATATCGCCAAACCAATTCGTGCACAACATTTGATCTGGAAAGTAAAAGAGCTGATCGGTAATGTGGAAGGACGTAAGCTGGAATTGAAACAAAAGGAAATTGCCCAGGAAATTTCACTACCAATTTTAGATAAGGAAATAATTGACCAGCTTAAAGCAATCGGCGGCGCAGATCTTGTCTTGTCCGTTTTTGAAGATTTCGTAATGGAGTCTAACGAACTCGTGGAAGGAGCAGTGACGGCATTCGCAGACGGTGATATTGCGACAGTGAAAAGCAATCTGCATACGTTAAAAGGAAGCGCGGGAACGGTCGGCGTTTCTCAGGTAGCTGAGATTGCAAAGGATGCAGAGTGGAGATTAAAATCGGACGATACCAGTACGTTGTCCGAAGCGCTTCCACAGCTACAACGCGCATACCGCAAGTTTCTCGATCATTATGAAGAATTATTAAACGATTGGATGAAATAATTTAATAGGGTAAGTCATTTAAATGATCGGTAAAAACGGGTGTTCTGTCGATTTTGGCCAGTTTTAATTCAAAGCACTTAAACCTTATTCAAGAAAGGGCCTCTAACCCTGCATAAACCTTGAAGAGGAAACCATGAAACGAATTACACCACTCCTTTTGCTGATCATTTCCATGGCATTGCCAGGTTACGTTCAAGCACAGACAGCACAAATTATCGGAACTGTAATTGACAGTACGAGTAAATCGCCGGTCGTAGGTGCCTATGTTGCAGTGACCAAAACGGCTCCGGATGCAAAGCCTGAATACGTAACAACCGACGTAAACGGAAAATTTGCCATAACAGTTAATCAGGAATCTTACCTCGTGAAGGTCTCTTATTTGAGTTATAATGACTCAGAGAGAACGATCCGTGTCGTTGGAAGTATTCAGGATGCCGGGACATTTTTGCTGACTGAGGCTGTGTCAACTTTGAAGGAAGTCAAAGTGGTCGGTGCTGTGACTCCGATGGAACAAAAAGGAGATACCACCCAGTTTAACGCCGCAGCTTTCAAAACTAATCCCGATGCTACGACGGAAGATCTTATTCAAAAAATGCCTGGCATTACGGTAACGAATGGAACTGTAACGGCGCATGGAGAAACTGTTAACCGGGTTTTGGTAGATGGAAAACCGTTTTTCGGAGACGATGCAGCACTTACCCTAAAATCACTTCCTGCGGAAATTGTTGATAAAATAGAAGTTTTTGATAAACTAAGTGATCAGGCTCAGTTCACGGGATTTGATGATGGAAGCGGACAAAAAACGATTAACATTGTTACCAAATCTAATAGAAAAGTTGGGCAGTTTGGGAAAGTATTTGCTGGGTATGGTCTGGATAACCGTTATCAGGCAGGAGGTAATGTCAGTTTTTTTAATAAAAATCAACGTATTTCAGTTATTGGTCTTACAAACAATATTAACCAGCAAAATTTTTCGAGCCAGGATTTGTTAGGCGTGTCCGGGAATAGTGGCGGTGGTGGAAACAGAGGCGGTGGCGGAGCAGCAGGAAATTTTTTAGTAGGTCAGCAAAGCGGGTTGACGGGAACAAATTCATTCGGACTTAACTATGCCAATAAGTTTGGTGAAAAAGTGGACGTGACCGGGAGTTATTTCTTTAACAGAACCAGTAATAATAATTTTCAGACCACCAATGAAGATTACTATGGCAGACAGTTATATAAAGAAACTAATAATTCGGGTAGTACCAATATCAATCACCGTCTGAATTTCAGAGTTGAATACGCAATTGACAAAAAGAACATGTTGATTTTTACGCCGCGGTTGAGCTTTCAAAATAATCAGTCTGGTACTTTGAAAAACGGATTGACAAACCTGGGAGATGGTACACCATTAAACAGTACGGATATTGACAGATCAAGCAAAAATGACGGTTACAATTTTACAAATGACCTATTGTTCCGTCATTCCTTTGATAAGAAAGGACGTACACTTTCCTTTAACTTTAATACACAGATCAACGATAAAAACGGGACTGGTAATTTATATTCGAAAAACCAGTATTTCACCAATCTGGAAATGCCGGGAGATACGATTGATCAGCGCAGTTACACATCTTCCAACGCTGTAGTTTTAGGAGGGAATTTTGTTTATACCGAACCTATCAGCAGTACCGGACAATTGCAATTCAATTATGGACTGACGGTAAGTAACAGCAATTCGGACAAAGAAACGTATAATAATACGCTTTTGGATGCGAATGCATACACACAGCTGGATACATTACTTTCAAACAGTTTTGATAACCGGTATACGACCAATCGCGCTGGGCTTAGTTACCGTTATCGCAAAAATAACTGGTCTGCCAATCTAGGGATGGATTTTCAGAACACGGGTTTATATAGTGAACAATTGGCACCGGTAATGGGGAAAGTTGATCAGAGTTTTACAAACTTTTTACCGAATGCGATGATTACTTATCGCTCAAAAGAGGGAACGCAATTTCGTACTTTCTTCCGCAGTTCTACAAATCAACCGTCTATTTCTCAGTTGCAAAATGTGGTTGACAACAGTAATCCGTTATCGTTGACAGCCGGTAACCCCAATTTGAAACAGGAGTATCGAAGTAATTTAAACATGCGTTACTCAATCGCTGGTGCAAACAGACCGTTTAGTTTGAATGCAATGATTTTTCTAACCCAAACCAATAACGCGATTGTAAATTCCACATTTATAGCACCGGAATTGACAACCTTACCAAATGGAATTGTTTTGGAGCAAGGAGCAAAATTGACAGCGCCGATCAACGTGGACGGCAGCTGGAACGCAAGAGCATTGCTTACTTATGGCAAACCGGTTTCTAAAATTAAAATGAACGTAAATTTAACTTCTGGTTTTAACTACGTTCGCTCACCGGGGATGATCAACAATATTGCTAACTATTCAAATACCTACGCCTATAGTCAGGGGCTGGTGTTGAGCAGCAACGTGAGCGAAAACCTGGATTTTACCGCTTCATACTCAGGAAACTATAATGTGGTTAGAAATTCGATTCAACCGAATTTAAACAACAATTATTACACAAGCTCGATCAGTGCCCGGGTTAACTGGATTTTTGGAAAAGGCTTCGTAGTTTCATCTGATGTCAACAATCAATCTTATCGTGGATTGGGTGCAGGATTTAATCAGAACTTTACACTTTGGAATGCCAGTGTTGGTAAGAAATTCCTGAAAAATAATGCAGGTGAGTTGAAACTTACCGTATTTGATCTTCTGAAACAGAATAACAGCATTGCACGTAATGTCACTGAGACCTTCGTGCAAGACGTTACAAGCCAGGTATTGACGCAATACGCGATGCTTACTTTCACTTATACGCTAAGAAATTTCGGTAAAATGCCAACACCTAATAACTCAGAAAGACGTCGTGAAGGTTTTGACGGAATGGGTGGTGGAAGAACAGGCGGTGGCAGACCGGGAAGTTTTTAATCTACGCCGGCTCACACTTATTTGCAAACCCTGTGCTTATTATTTTGCGTTTTCAACACGTATGACAAAACAACAGAATTGCAATTATATATTACCGAATACAAACAAAAAACACCGACATCAAATCGGTGTTTTTTGTTTGTAAAAAATTATCGAACTCAACGTCTGGTAGGAAATGGAATTACCAATTCTTCGCCGCGACTAGCCACATCCTTGGATTTTCCGTTGGCTTTCATGATAGCTTCCTTACTCACATCATATTTGCCGGAAACAACTTTTAAAATATCACCCGGCCCCACAGTATGAACCGCTTTTACACGGATTTTAAGCTTATCACCCGCTTTTAGTTCCGAAATCGAAGGATTTAAAGACTTTAACGTTTCGGTTGTAAGATTATATTTGCTGGCCAGCGAAGAAAATGTTTCACCGCTTTTCACAGTACGCGTAATTTCTCTTCCGCCAATTTTAGCAGCAACTACTTTTGGATCTTCCAGTTTTTTCGGTTCCTCCTTTTTGGTTTCTTCTTTCTTTTTTTCTTCTTTTTTCTCCGGCGTTTTTGGCTTTTCTTCAACCGCAACTACCGCATCTTCCTCCTCCTCATCGTCCGTCATTTCACTGGTCACCGGTTTTTCTTCCGAAGTATCAGCTGCTGCTGACGTAAGTTCTTCTGAATTGGTAGCGTCGTCAGATATATATTCATACCCAACGTAAAGCATTGCCAAAACTAGAAGTACTAACACGAACAAAGTAATAACTGGCAGGTTGGATTTTTCTGTTGGGCGTATATTTCTCTTTTTCGGGTTTTCGTCTTCCATAGCTTAATAATGATTCGATTGAACGGGTGACTTGTTATTACACGAAAATAGCAAACGGCTATTACTTTACAACTTCATTTTTTAATTCCTTATTCATCATAGCAACTTTGTCTTTCAAACTTTCTTTAAAGATATCCAGCCTGTTGGCCACTTCAGGATCACTCGCTCCGATAATTTGTGCAGCCAGAATCCCGGCGTTTCTCGCTCCATTCAATGCCACCGTTGCAACCGGCACTCCCGATGGCATTTGCAAAATAGATAAAACGGAATCCCAGCCATCAATAGAATTACTTGATAAAACAGGAACACCGATAACAGGTAAAGAAGTGAGCGACGCAACCATACCAGGCAAATGTGCAGCCCCGCCTGCGCCGGCGATGATCACTTTTAAGCCTCTTTTCCTGCCTGTGGCTGCATATTCCAGCATACGTTCAGGCGTCCGGTGCGCAGAAACGATCTCCATCTCAAACGTAATTCCAAGCTCGTCTAGTGCATCTGCTGCTTCCTGCATAACCTTCCGGTCAGACAGGCTTCCCATAATAATTCCTACCATTTATTTTTATTTATTGATACGGTTTAAAACCGAAATGTCTATTTCTGCGGAGCTCCGCTGATAACTCTTATATTTTTCTTAACAAATTCTACTTTATCTTTCAAAGCAGTAATATTACTGTCCATAATGGTGATATGGCCCATTTTTCGGAAAGGTTTTGTGATCGCCTTCCAATACAAAAACGGGAATACCTGCTCGGTCGCCAGCAATTTTTCCATTCCCTCATAAACCGCCGGGCCTTCAAAACCATCTTCGCCAAGTAAATTAACCATTGCGGATGGCGCATAGGTTTCAGTACTTCCCAAAGGCAAATCCAGGATCGCACGCCAATGTTGTTCATATTGAGATGTTGCATTGGCCCTTATGGTGTGATGCCCGCTGTTGTGCGGTCGCGGCGCGACTTCATTTATAAGTACTTCGCCGTCGGCTGTCAGGAACAATTCCACAGCCAGCAAGCCTACAATCTCGAAAGATTCAGCGGTCTTTTTGGCAATTTCCTGAGCTTTCTGATTTATTTCCGGACTAATTTCCGCCGGTGCAAAAAGGTACTCAACCAGATTAAGTTCGGGGTGAAAAACCATTTCGACAGTTGGGAAACATTTGATCTCTCCTGATGGATTTCTGGCAACAATGACAGCGAGTTCCTTATCAAAAGGTACCGCTTTTTCCAGCAATCCTGGCTGGTCAAACGCCTTTTCAATATCGGCTTCGGAAGATACCCGCTGCACCCCGCGACCGTCGTAACCATCGCGTCCGAGTTTGTGAAAAGCGGGGAGGAAATCAATGAAATTCCGCACGTCTTCACGGTTTTCAGTAAGGATGAAATCAGCGGTAGGAAGCCCTTTTTCGAGATAAAACTGCTTTTGAATTCTTTTATCCTGAATCTTCCGGATCACGGACGGTTGCGGATAAATTCGTTTTCCTTCCTTTTCAAGCGCCTCTAACGCTTCAACATTTACCTTTTCAATTTCTATCGTAATGACATCCAGATTTTTACCAAATTGATAAACGGTGTCATAATCCTGTAAGGAACCTTGTGTAAATTTCGGGGCAATTTTGCGGCAGGGCGCTTCTGCGTCGGGGTCTAAAATATGAATGTCAAGGTTCCAGTCTATGGCTGCTTGTAAGAGCATCAGTCCTAATTGACCACCGCCAAGAATACCTATTCGGGATGAAAGCATTTAGTAGTTCGATTGTATTTCTGCAAAATTGGTTGAAAAAGCGCGAACTTAAAACACTTTCTGTCAATTATCGCAATTAGATAAGTGTCTTACCGCATAACGGCTTATTTCATAAAACGGATCAGTCCAATTTCAACTAACAAAAAGAACAAAGCGGCATAAAGGAAATATTTCCAAAGACTTGTTCCGAGATTTTGCTGCTGAAACTCCTGAGCAAAGGCATCATCATCTATTTTATCAAAAATCTGAACATTTTTTTGTCCGGAAAAGATATTCCGCAGTTCCGTAGGGGAATAATAATCCAGTTTTGATTCTGCATGATTATGATTGAGAGCCAATAGTTGTTCAGTTTTATTGTCTTTGATCAGTTCAAAATATCCCGCATCCAGTTCGCTTCCGGTTTGGTCGCCCTGTGGAATTTCTAGTAATAACTGATTGCCGATCAATTTCTGTACAGGAATGATTTCTGCCTTATTGCGGCGAAGTTTGTATACGCTGTTTTGACTTTCAGCAGGAACCGTTAGTACAATTGGATTTTCATCAAACGTGAATGCCGTACGTTGGGCTCTTACACTCAGCGCAGCCATTTTATACATAATCGGAACAAATATTGCGTGTTGCGCCATGGATCCAAATTCAGGAATTAATGGTGAAGCAAACAGATATATTTTCCCATTGCCGCTCGAAATCTGACTTAGATAAGGCTGTCCGCTTCGAAGTGTCAGAAGCGGCTGTCCGGCACTTGTCCAGCTCCAGGCCGGCGATGCCGATGGCAGATTCAGATTTAATTCCTGCCGGATCGATTCTTCAAATACATCACTAAAAAACGGGTTATTCCGGTCGGGAGATGCAATCGAAATCAATTCACGGTTTGCAGGCTTTTCTGCATTCAGCCCATTGACACCAAAGTTTTGCAGCAATTTATTATAACTTCCCGCATTCGGAATGGATGGTGGTATGACGGTCAGACTACCGCCTTTTCTTACAAATTCCTGAATTTCTGTGGCCAGCGTTCCCGAAGGCTGTTCAACACCTTCAAGCAAAACCATATCTGAGTTTTTAATTAAACCAGGATCGACATTCTGAGAAGCAAAACTCTGAAGAGCAAACAGGCTGTCGTTGGCATACACATTGCTGATATAATTTCCTTCAAATTTTTGACCATAAATATGCAGGATCCGGATAAGCGGAGACGCATTTAGCACAAAATAATAATCGTTGTCGAAAGTAACAGGAAAGTCGTCAAAAGTGATTTTTCCTTGTTTGAATCCTTTCCCTTTCAGATTAAAATTAAATTTTGCGAAGGCGTTGCCATTGGCCGGCACGTTGACGGATGCCGTGGAGGATTGCGTATTGTCCAGACTCAGTTTCAAAATGACTTTTTTTGCCTCGCCACTTCCCGAGTTGCTTACTTTGACAAAAAGAATATTGTTCTGCAATTCTCTGATAAAAGGATTGCTCAGCCATACGGAATCAACGAAAATATTCTTCTCAGCAACCGCCTGAACTGGGACCAGGAAAAGCTGGTTAACAGAATCAGTTTTGAGTTTTGTCAAATCGCCGGAAGTACTCTTCTGGAAGTCGGAAAACCAGAAAAACTGGTTTTTCCCGCCATTCTGGTGTCTGGATAATAAATTTTCCTGACGCTTATAAATTTGTTCAAGTGTACGTGGCGTATGTGAAAGTCCGATGGTTGTGAACCGGTCACGGATTTTTTCAGCCGGGTAAAGCCCTTGTTCTGCGGCGGAGAAGTCGTTTGTTATTAATTGAAGAGACGTAGCATTTTTGAAAAGTCCTAACAATTCGTTGAGCCGTGTGGTGGCAATATCCAGATAACGTTTGTTATTCGACTCGTTTTGCATACTGAAAGAATTGTCCAGATAAAGACTTGTTATACCCTTTCTGTCTACCGACGCATTATTTTTTCCAGGTAAAAAAGGTTGGGCGAAGGCAAAAACCAAACAGGTGATTGCCAGAATACGCGCCGCCATGATCAGCCAGTGTTTTATTTTTCTGATAGACCTGGTCTGCGTTTCTACTGCTTTAAGAAAAGCTACATTTGTAAAAAAAACACGTTTTGTTTTCCTGAAATTAAAGATATGAATAGCTATCGGAACCGATATGGCCAGTAAACCCCACAAGAATGACGGAAACAGAAAACTCATTTAGGTTCGGAAGTTAATTTTATGCTGCCGGTCTTCGGCTGTCGCCCGGCTACAAGGAATTTATATCTTAAAGAACGCAAATTTTTCAAATATCGGTGATAAACTTTTGCTTTTTATTCATTTTCCGAAATATCTAAAAGCTGAATCTTCAAAGTCGTTTACGATTTGCACTATTTATTTCAACCGCTTTCTGATAAGTCAACTGCTTTTTTCTAACTTTGCAGTTCATTCAATGGTCGCTGAAAACGGATTGGGTTCAGCAAACTTTTGTAAATAAAGAAATTGATTAATTTTTAACAGAATTATGGCCAAAGTATCGGTGAACAAACACCAGCCTGTTTATCAAATGCCTACGAATCCGGCAGCGGTTCGTACGAAAAGGTATGCGTTGCCAACCAAAAAATACATCATGCTGGCGATGAAGAATTTCTTCAAAGCACAAATCAAATGGATTTTGCTGCCGGTAGCATTGCTTCTTATTAATGCAGTGGTGAACATCACAGGGGTATATTCAAATATCTGGATATATGTTGTGATTGTAGTTGCGGTGATTCTTTATATTTTGTTTTGGGTAATTCAGTTTACCGGGATTACGCAGCTTGCACAATACAAACCGATGTTTGAAAAATTCTCATACGAAATCGACCAGCGTCAGATTTTGATGAAAATGAATGCGAAAGAAGGAAGTATCATGAAATGGGAGCAGATCCAGGATGTATACAAAGACGAAGAAGCTTACGTAATGGTAATTTCGAGAGGACAATTTGTTCACTTGCCATTTTCCATTTTTACCTCCGAACACGATATCAAGGTATTTGAAAGAATATTAAGACAAAAAGAATTTCTAAAAGAGAAATAAGGGTTTTTGTTGAGAAATTTAAAAGTGAAAATTGGGTTTTGACCCGATTTTCGCTTTTTTTATTATAATCTAATTGTACAGAAATTTTTCTGTCACCCCCTTTGGGTTTCAATCCGGCAGTGGAAATTTTTCGTGTTTCTATAATACTTTCATCCCTTCGGGATTATGCTTCGGAAATATTTTTGTCCCCTTGTTGTTTTATTTTTGGCGGTTGAAACATTCTCTATTTCTATTATACTTTCATCCCTTCGGGATTATGCTTCGGAAATATTTTTGTCCCCTTATTGTTTTATTTTTGGCAGTTGAAACATTCTCTATTTCTATAATACTTTCACCCCTTCGGGACTACGCTTTGAAAAATTTTCTGTCACTCCTCGGGGTTTAATTTGGGAGTTGAAACATCTTCTATTTCTATAATACTTTCATCCCTTCGGGATTACGCTTCGTAAATGTTTTTTGTCACCCCTTTGGGGTTTACTCCGTTAGTTGAACATTTTCTATATCTATAATACTTTCATCCCTTCGGAAACAGGCTTCGGGAAAGGTTTTGTGCCCCTGTTGTTGTTTATTCCGGCAGTTGAAACATTCTCTATTTCTATAATACTTTCACCTCTTCTGTATTATTCTTCAGGAGATTAATATTGTCACAATTCTCAAAGCCTTACATCAAGTAATTGATTAACCCCGGAATCCAATCCCGAAGGGATGATAGTATTATAGTAAAAAACCTGATAACCTGGGTTTAAAACCCTGAAAGGGTGACAGAACCCTTGTCTCGAAATTATTTAAGCTAAATTTTGTGTTAACATTTGATAGATTAAATTATATAACGGATTCAGAAATATTCTAATTATTAACAATTTAAATATTTCTGAATCAGTTTTTTTTTCTGTCACCCCTTTGGGATTCAATCTGGCAGTTCAAACATTTTCGGAGCTACAATACTTTCATCACTTCTGTATTACGCTTCGGGAAATTAATATTCTTACAATTCTCAAAGCCTTAAATCAAGTGATTGATTAACCCCGGAATCCAATCCCGAAGGGATGAAAGTATTATAGTACAAAACCTGATAACCTGGGTTTAAAACCCTGAAAGGGTGACAGAACCCTCGCCTCGAAATTATTTAAGCTAAATTTTGTGTTAACATTTGATAGATTAAATTATATAACGGATTCAGAAATATTCTAATTATTAACAATTTAAATATTTCTGAATCAGCGTTTTACTCTATGGTATTTCGTATAAACAAATATTTACTTGCGGATACTTGCAAACAATGAGGAAACGCAGGTGTTGGGTTTTTTACCTGATATGAACCAAAGCTTCTCCGAAATCGTAAAACCAGTACGAAAAAAGCCTATTTTTACGGCTTCTTGTTTCAATAGACCTTTAATTTATGTCAAATAACCTCTTCGATTTTGGAATGATTGGGTTGGGAGTAATGGGTAGAAACCTGTTGCTTAACGTCGCCGATCATGGTTTTTCTGTTATTGGCTTTGATAAAGACGAAGCTAAAACGGCCGCTCTTGAGGCTGCCGCAACAGAAGGGACTACGGTGAAAGGAGTTCCGGATCTTGCACAGATGGTGCAGCAATTACAGCGTCCACGGAAATTGATGATGCTTGTACCAGCCGGCAAACCGGTTGACGATGTGATCGAGTCACTTCTGCCTTTGGTTGAAAAAGGAGACGTGATTATTGATGGTGGAAATTCTCATTATACTGATACTTTACGCCGCGTTAAATACCTTCGGGATAAAGAAATTCACTTCATGGGTGTTGGCGTTTCTGGTGGCGAGCAAGGCGCACGTACAGGCCCAAGTATTATGCCCGGTGGAGATTTGGAAGCTTATGCGCATGTTAAACCTTTGCTGGAAGCTATTGCAGCAAAAGTCAACGGCGAACCTTGCGTTGCCTACCTAGGAAAAGAAGGAGCAGGCCATTATGTAAAAATGGTGCATAATGGTATCGAATATGCGATCATGCAGTTGATCAGCGAATCGTATACTTTGCTGAAACACGCCGGCCTTAACAACGACCAGCTTCACGAAACGTTCAAATCCTGGAATGAAGGCGTGTTGCAATCTTTCCTTGTTGAAATCACTGCCGATATTTTTCTTCAGGATGACGATAAAACCTCTGCGCGCCTGCTGGATGTGATTTCTGACAAAGCCGGTTCAAAAGGAACCGGAAAATGGACTTCCCAGGATTCAATGGAATTGCCTGTTGCGGTTTCTGTCATTGACAGTGCGGTTGCGATGCGTACAGTTTCGGGATATAAAGAAGAAAGAATCCAGGCAGCGGCATTATATAATGAAGCTGGCGCGCCCATCAACGTTTCGACTGATGAATGGATCAAGCAGGTTCATGATGCCTTATATTTTGGAACCATATTGAGTTATGCCCAGGGGCTTGCCATGCTTTTCCAGGCGTCGAAGGAACTGGCCATGGATATTCCTTTGCCGGATGCTGTAAGTGTGTGGCGCGGCGGATGTATCATCCGTTCGACCTTATTGGCAACCTTCACACAGGCTTATAAAAACACATCGGGTTTGTCAAACATTCTGCTTGATTCGGGTGTTGCCGAAATCATAAAATCGGTTGAAAGCAATACGCGGGCAGTGGCTGCGCAAGCTGCTTTGAGCGGAATTCCTGCTGCTGCTTTGATGTCGTCACTGGCTTATTTCGATGCCTACCGCAGCGAACGTATGGCGACAAATCTTATTCAGGCGCAGCGTGATTATTTTGGTGCTCACACGTACCAGCGTATAGATATTCCGGGAATTTTCCATACCGAGTGGAATCATTAATAGCGTGTAACTTTTATGAAAACAAATAAAAGACCGCCAGCTTCCATACTTTTTATTTTTGGAGGTAGCGGCGACTTAAATTACAGAAAATTAACGCCGGCACTTTACAATCTTTTTTTGGATGAATGGATGCCGGATAAATTTGCAATCGCCGGAATAGGCAGAAGCTCATATAGCAACCAGGAATATCATGGCCATTTATTGGATGGGATAACCAAATTCTCCCGTCGCAAAGGTGAACAGAACGGACATTGGAAAGATTTTGCACAGCATGTTTCTTATCTTCAAATGGATGGAGACGATGCGTCAGCCTATCATAAAATTACCGATCTGGTTAAAGAAAAAGAAGCTGAATGGGGGCAACACCCGAACGTGATTTTTTACCTGGCCGTGGCTCCGCAGCTTGTTCCTTCGATTGCAACGAAACTGGGTGCGCTGAATCTTTGCAGTGATGTGCATTGTACCAGAATTGTTGTTGAAAAACCTTTCGGTCACGATTTGAAAAGCGCGCATGAATTAAATGCGCTGCTTTCAAGTATGTTCAAAGAGGAGCAAATATTCCGTATCGATCATTACTTGGGTAAGGAAACGGTTCAGAATATTCTTGCTTTGCGCTTTGCTAACGCACTGTTTGAACCAATCTGGAACCGCAATTATATTGACCATATCCAGATCACTGCTGCTGAAAGTGTTGGTTTGGAAGGCCGCGGAGGATATTTTGAGCATTCGGGTGCTTTGCGTGATATGGTTCAAAACCATATTTTGCAGATACTTTGTATGGTTGCGATGGAAGCACCTGTTTCTTTTGATGCCAACGAAATCAGAAATAAAAAGGTAGATGTATTAAATGCCATTCGCCGTATTACGCCTGATAAAGTAAGTGAGCATGCCGTTCGGGGACAATATTCAAAAGGCTGGAAAAAGGGCGAGGAAGTGGTTGGATATCGAGAGGAAAAAGGAGTAAATCCTGAATCTGCGATTGATACTTTTGCTGCCGCAAAATTTTATATTGACAACTGGCGCTGGCAGGGTGTTCCTATTTACGTACGTACGGGAAAATATTTGAACCAGAAGGCAACGCATATTACGTTGCAATTCAAATCTGCTCCCCATAATGCTTTTCCGGACGAATCAACTGATACCTGGCATTCCAATAAGCTGACGATCAGCATTCAACCGGAAATGGATATCAGCATCCGTTTTCAGGTGAAACGTCCCGGACAAACGATGACTCTGGATCCTGTGGATATGACTTTCAGTTACGACACCGAAGCAGACCATGCACCGGAAGCTTACGAAACTTTGCTGTTGGATGCAATGGAAGGTGATCCAACGTTGTTTATGCGCGGTGATCAGGTTGAGGCTGCGTGGAAGGTGATCATGCCAATTTTAGAACATTGGGAAAGTCACAAACCAGCTGATTTCCCGAATTATACACCTGACTCGTGGGGGCCGGAAGCAGCAGACAAACTTATTGCACAGGAAGGGCATACCTGGATTAATGTACCATCAGCATAAAACGAAAATTATGTCTCGACTTCATATTGCAGAAGACGCTGAAAAGGTTAGCGCAGAATTGGCAGCCTGGCTTAGTTATTATATTCCTGAAGTTCTCAAAAAGAAAGACAGGTTCACTTTTGTCCTTTCCGGAGGAAATACGCCGAAGCAGTTGTATAAATTACTGGCTGCATCGCCGTTCGCCGAAAGTATTCCCTGGGGACAAGTTCATTTTTTCTGGGGTGACGAAAGAGCGGTTCCGTTTGAAGATTCTCGTAACAATGCAAAAATGGCTTACGACGAATTACTGGATAAAGTTGATGTTAAAGCTGAGAATATTCATGTCATGCGTACGGACATAAGTGCCGGGGAATCAGCTGCTGAATATGAAAAGATATTGAAACAATATTTCGAAGGCGAGGAAACTACCTTTGATTTTGTCTTGCTGGGTATGGGTGATGATGGGCACACTTTGTCTTTATTTCCGGGAACGCCGGTGATTCATGAAAAAGATGCCTGGGTAACTTCCTTCTTTTTACATTCGCAGGATATGTACCGCATTACTTTGACTGCGCCCGTGGTTAATCAGGCTGCATGTGTTGCTTTTTTAGCAGTTGGTACTGGTAAAGCGGAAGTTTTAAAACATGTTCTTGAAGGACAATTCGCGCCGGATACTTATCCTTCGCAGGTAATCAAACCTTTGAAAGGTGAGCTTCACTGGTTTATTGATGAAGCGGCTGCAAGTGGATTAACTGCATAAAATTTTTAGTAAAATATATTATAAGGGGTAGTATCGATTCGATATTGCCCCTTTTTTACTTTTAAAAAGAACCTTTGAATTGATACGTGCTCATCAAATTACCATTACATTTACGCCAACATCAGTCAGCCAGAAAAAACTTGAAAACGATATTAATCATTGACGACGAAGCAAAACTTCGTTCGCTTTTAGCAAGAATTTTGAAATCAGAAGGCTTTGAGGTGCTCGAAGCGGGAGACTGTAAATCGGGATTAAAAAGTGTTGAACAAAATGACATCGATGTCGTTTTGTGTGATGTGAAATTGCCCGACGGAAGTGGTGTTGACATGGTTTCTAAAATAAAACTAAAAAAACCATTACTTGAAGTTATCCTGCTCACAGCATACGGAAATATAACAGACGGTGTGCAGGCGATGAAAAATGGCGCTTTTGATTATATCGTCAAGGGAGATGATAATGACAAAATCATTCCGTTACTTCACCGTGCTATCGAAAAAGTACAACTACAAAAGCGGGTTAAAGATCTGGAAAAACGTGTCGATGATAAGTTTTCTTTTCTGGCCATCATTGGTAAATCAAGATCAATTCAGCACGCTGTCGACCTTGCGCAAAAGGTAGCCCCAAATGATACGAACGTGCTTTTAACGGGAGAAACAGGAACTGGTAAGGAGGTTTTTGCGCAAGGGATTCATCAGGCAAGCCTGCGTGCCGGCAAAAATTTCGTCGCCTTGAATTGTAGTGCTTTTGGTAAAGATATCCTTGAAAGTGAATTGTTTGGTTATAAGCAGGGAGCGTTTACCGGGGCAAACAAGGATAAAAAAGGGTTGATCGAAGAGGCGAATAACGGAACGCTTTTCCTGGATGAAATAGGGGAGATGCCTCTTGAATTACAAGCGAAATTATTACGTGTGCTGGAAACCAATGAATTTATCAAACTGGGTGATACCAAACCGACCAAATCCAATTTTCGCCTTATAGCAGCTACGAATAGGGATTTGAAGGTTGAAAGTGAAGAAAAGCGTTTTCGCTCCGATCTTTATTTTCGTTTAAATGTATTCCAAATTCAGCTCCCGCCTCTAAGAGAAAGAGTTAAGGATATTGAGCCGCTTTTGCAATTTTTTGTGGCGCAGTTTTCTGCAAAAATGAATAAAAAAACGCTGACGTATTCCGACGAATTTCTCAAAAAGCTGGAAACGTATAAATGGGTAGGGAATATCCGTGAGCTGAAAAATGTCATCGAACGCGCCGTGATATTAAGTGATGGTCAGCTGGAAATTGATAGTTTGCCTTTTGATATTCAGCAGTCTGAACCAGCTGCAAAAAATGGCCAGCTTTCTGCTTTTTCAATGGAAAGTATCGAAAAATTACATATTCAGAAAGTGCTTAATTATGCCAGAGGAAATAAAGCTGAAACAGCAAGATTACTGGAAATCGGTATAGCAACACTTTACAGAAAATTGGAAGAGTACAATATTCATTAGATATCAGGAAATATTTTCAATCTAAAAAGAGGAGCGGACGCGGATCAATTAATCTGCGTCCGTCCGCATTTCATGGCTAATGGATTTTGTTATTTTTTCATCAATTTGTAAAACATATTTCCAGGCATTGTGACACGTGCCGCACTATCGATATCCATGTTTAACGAGCTGAAAATATCTTTCTCAACATTGAGCTCACTTTTATCCTGAATTTTGATATTCGTCTGACCCAGTTTATTATTATCAGCGATTTTAAGTATAGCCTACTTTTTGTAAACTGCGGTAACCTGTTCGATATCAGTACTATCCAGAAGTGTATAACCTCCATTGGCCTGTAACTTCAATTGAGTTGTTTTCAACCCTTTAATTTTATAAGATACATCTGTTGAAATAACTTCCGCGAGATTAGTAACATCTATATGGACTGTCGGGCCAAAATATGGCACTTTCGTTTCGGTAAAATTATTTCGCTTCGGATAGATCAAACTCACTTCGAGGGTATCACCATGCATTGTTGACTTGGCTTGTTTTGTGAATGTCGGGTGAATTTTCACATCGTTGGTTTTTCCTGATTGAATTTCTACGAATCCATTTAAATTGCCTTTCAAAACGATTACGCGAATCGGTGTTACTGTTTGCGAAACGTAACCGGGAAGGATATCATCTGCCTTGATTTTTTTATATTTTGCCTGTATTTCCAAATTACTTCCAAGCATTGCGATCAGTGTAATGCATGCTATGACGATAAGAAGTTTATTGCTTGTTTTCATGTCATTTTAATTAAAGTGTTGCAGGATAAGCCGTTTCAATAAATGTTTTATATCGCTGTTGCAATTCTTCAATGCTGATATCGAGCAAATAAAGTGTCCTGAAAAACTCCGGAAGTTCGCTTTCCATAAATCTTTCTTTTCGGTATTCCCTGATTCTGTTTGTTGCTTCTGCATCGGTAAAATATCCCACACCACGTTTATTGAAAATGATGTTTTTACCCTGCAGATATTCATAGGTGCGCATAACGGTATTTGGATTTACTTCCAGGGTTCCGGCCAGATCTCTCACCGAAGGAATTCTATCTCCGGGCGGCCATTTGCCAAGCAGCAGCTGTTCACAGATATAGTCTGCTATCTGCAAATAGATTGATTGTTTATCTTTAAATTCCATAATTCACCGGGTTAAATTTCCTTTTCTTTTAGTCTTACGAATGCGATATACCAGAGCGCAAGGACGAAGAACACCAGAAATATTTTTATTAATAGAAAAGTGGATTCGCTGTATCCAATTTGAAACATGGCGTTTTGTCCCACGATGTTCCACTGTCCAAATGGTATTGCGCTGATAGCGGGATCGGCGTCAGTGAGATTTCTTACAAATGTTCTGTTGATTAAGGAATAGATAATAACAAAGGAAATAAGCACTGAGGCAGTTTTTATGTATGCTGCTTTTTTGAAGTAAATCGAACCTAAAAAACATACGCCCTGTATCATATAATAGATGTAAACAAGCAGCACGAGAAAAGTTGGATGAAATTTTCTATTAATTATGTCCGCGTTTTCTACTGCCAGAATGTCTACAAACCAGATATGCATACCCAGAAAGAGTGCGATAAGTACTGTTGCGAACGCAAGGTTTCCGGTAAGTGCTGCCAATAATTTTTCCGTTTGTGAGGCCGGAATTAATATTGCGTTGATCCCTTTTGTTGAAGATGCATATTTGTCAAATACAAGACTGGCCGATAAGCTGGTACAAAATGTTATGAGGAAATAAGCTAGCGTGTGGAAAAAAACCGGATCAAAACCTAATTTTGTATAGTCAATTGTCGGAGTCATCATAATCAGCATGAGACCAAAAATAACTGCAAGCGAAAGCAAGCTTCTTTTTCCATTTTCCGCAAAATCCAGTTTAAGGAGAAGCAAGTAGCGGTGAAAACTAAAAACCTGATTCATATAAAAAAGTTTTAAGGTTTGACATTGGAGATGGTTTGGGAATAGATTTCAGGATCAGAAAACCCAAAATCAAAAGCAGTTGAATCAGTAGTTTCATGGTTTTTGAAAGATTTTCCTGATGCGTGCAGGATTGTTGATCACGGCATTGAACAAGCGTTCGAGGTCAACGCGGCTGTCTTCCTGCTCCAGGTTTTCCATTACAACGGTATATCCTTTCAGGGAAGGCTCTGAATACAAAATCCTGTTGTCATCTTCGGCAGTAACCAACGTTGTAAACCGTAATTTTTCACTGATCTCGTCAAGACTATGATGCACGAGGATTTTGCTGTCGTCCAGAATAATGATTGAATCAATAAGATTGTCCAGGTCCCGAACCTGGTGTGTGGATATCAGAATGACACGATGAGGATCCAGGGCGGAAGAAACGACTTTCCTGAACTGACTTTTCGAAGGAATATCAAGCCCGTTCGTTGGCTCATCCATGATCAGATGTTTGGTGTTGGTGGCCAAGCCAAAGCTGATTAAAACCTTTTTTTTCTGTCCATAAGAGAGGTCCGTGATTTTGTTTCCCTGCGGTATGTCAAACTCTCCCAGATAATTACGGAATTGCGCTTCATCAAACTTTGGATAAAAAGGCGCAAGTGTCTCGATGTACTTTTCAACTGTTACCGAGGGAAGATAGATTTCTTCGGGAATGAGAAAAAAATCCTGTAAAAACGAAGGTTGTCGTTTTTTGGGCTCCCAACCATCAATCTCGATTTTGCCGGCAGTCGGATACAAAAGCCCTGCTATGTTTCGTAGCAAACTGGATTTGCCAGCCCCATTTTTGCCAAGCAACCCGTATATATTTCCCGGATGGAGCTTGACCGACAAATTTTCAAACAGCAGCTTTTTAGAACTGTATCCAAATGACACCGAGTCTACGTGAATCATATAGTACTTGTTTAGTGTTCTAGTGTAATAGTACACTTCAAATATATGCGATTGATTTTTGAATATCTAGTATTTTTGAACAAATATTAAAAAAAAGAAGGCCTCTAAGCAGAGGCCCCCTTTAAGGATAACTTGTTGCATTTTAATTTTAATCTATTACATCCGGGATGATATCGGGTTATTTGATTTCAGTAAAATAGGTCAGTGAGGTATGCTTAAGATTTTGATCAGGTATCTGGCCAAAATCTGATTTATGTACCAAAGAAGCTACACGTCAATTAAAACGCTGTTAAACTATCCTTAAAATGAGGTTAAAACGAATATTGTAAAAGGGTGGGGGAATTATGGAAGAATTAATTTTCTGAGTTACTATGAATATCAAACCCGATATTAACGCGGAACAATTATATTTCTGAATCTATTTATCTAAATTTGCGTTAACTCTATAATATCAGTAGATTATGCTTTTTAATTTAAACCTTTAATATTATGTCACTTCGATTAGGAGATATTGCCCCGGACTTTGAGGCAAATACAACACAAGGACCTATCAAATTTCACGAATGGTTAGGCGATAGCTGGGGATTGCTTTTTTCTCATCCCGCAGACTTTACTCCGGTTTGCACAACAGAGCTTGGGAAAACCGCTCTTTTACAAGGTGAGTTTCAAAAACGTAATGTCAAAGTGCTGGCTGTCAGTGTTGATGATATTGATTCACACAACCGCTGGATTCCGGATATTAATGAAGTGAATGATACAGAAGTGAACTTCCCGATCATCGCAGATGAAGGGCGTAAAGTTGCTGAACTGTACGATATGATACATCCAAATGCAAGCGAAAAGGCAACTGTTCGGTCGGTATTTATCGTCGGTCCTGATAAAAAAATAAAATTGACACTTACATATCCGGCATCGACAGGACGTAATTTTACTGAAATCCTTCGTGTTGTGGACTCACTTCAATTGACGGCCAACTATTCAGTAGCAACACCGGCTGACTGGAAAGATGGCGAAGATGTTATAGTGGTTCCGGCTGTAAGTACGGAAGATGCAGAGAAGAAATTTACAAAAGGTTTGCGTATTGTAAAACCTTATTTGCGTTACACTCCGCAGCCTAATAAATAATATTGATAGCGTATTTATACGCTAAAATCCCGGATTCGATAGCTGCCTGTCAGCTATCGAATCCGGGATTTTTTAGTTTTCTACCTCTGATTTTATTATTACTTCCGGTTCGATCACCGGATCTCCATAATAGATCATATTTCTTGCAGCCTGATAATAATACCAGATCGATAATCCCATCGGGATGTGGCTTATATCATTGTAGTTAAACCAGGGGCCAAAACTAAATTTTAAGGCATGGAACCCGGCAGCAACGGCGCCAAGGAAAGAAGCTATGAAAATATATTTACTTCCGGGATCTTTTTTCTTTTTATAGACATAAATTTCGATGGAGCATAACATCAGAAACAATCCATATACGGCATGAATTTCTACGATTACGAAGTTTAAGGTAATGAATGTCAAAACAAAAAATGTCGTCAACTCAAAGTAGTTCAAATAGCCGAGCCAGGATCCAAATTTAGGTCTCAATAGCGGTTTGATATGCCAGATTGCCGCTCTCTCAAACAAAGCAACCGCGATCATACTGGCAAACCAACCGGGGATTTTTCCACGCTGTCCGGTTACGTATAAAAAACCATGTCCAAGAACTCCACCAATCACGGTGGCAATCCCCATAAACAGAAAGAAATATTGAATCTGGCGGTACATTACGTGTACGCGTCCGAGTCTTCCTAAATGAACAAAAGCATAAAAACATACGATCGCCATCAAAAGGCTTGATATCACGGTCGACGGCTCCAAAATGGTAATGCCAAATAATGTTATCTGATGTACTTTGTCGAAGTCTATCGCAATCTCATTCATTAGGTCAAGTTTCTGTTGGTAATAAAGTCTGGGTTTTTGATTATTTATTCAAAGTAACAACAAATGACGCCTTTTTTGCAACATTCAGCCCTTTCAATCTCACTTTAATAAAACTATGCCAGTTAAGGAACGACAATAAATTCCAAAACACCGGATAAATCTCTAACATAAAAGAAGTCTACCCGATTAAAAGTGCCAGTCCGTAGATAAAATCAGGTCGCTGGTCTATTTCCAAAATTGTTCTGGTAAACATACTATTCCTTTGTATCGGGAAATGTGTCAAATATGAGACTCACCCTCCTGACCATAAATCAATTCACCATGAACAAGTTATTTTTAAAAAGTTTAAAAGTGTTAATGCTGACAGGCGTTTTGTTTTTACAATCGCAACTGATCCAAGCACAAGGTACAATCGCACCCACTTCGACTGCACCGGCAGTATCAACCCCAAAAGGTAATTCCAAAATTTCAGGAATCGTTTCTGATTCAGCTGCTGCAAAACCGGTTGAGTTTGCAAGTATTGCCTTAGTGAACGCCACGGATAACAAAGTGATCGATGGGACTGTCGCTGATGTTGACGGAAAGTTTGAAATCACAAGTGTTGCGCCAGGAAAATACAAACTGCTGATCTCGTTTATAGGGTTTAAAGATAAATCGGTAGATAACATTTCTGTCGAAAAGGGGAAAGACGTTAACCTGGGTAACGTTCAAATGTCGGCCAACACCAAAACGCTCGATGAAGTAACGATCACGGGTGAGAAATCAATGGTAGAAGAAAAAGTTGACCGTTTGGTTTACAATGCAGAAAAAGATATTACTTCCAAAGGTGGCGACGCGTCAGATTTGCTTCGCAAAGTCCCTATGTTGTCAGTTGATCTTGATGGGAATGTCTCGTTGAGAGGAAGTTCTAATATTCGCGTTTTGATCAATAATAAACCGTCAACGATCATCGCGAGCAACGTGGCCGATGCACTGAAGCAAATTCCGGCTGATATGATCAAGTCGGTTGAGGTTATCACTTCGCCGTCAGCCAAATATGATGCCGAAGGCTCAGGAGGTATTATCAATATCATCACCAAGAAAAACAACTTGCAGGGACTAACCCTCAATGTTGACTCGGGTGTTGGGAATAGAGGTACCAACCTGGGACTTAACGGTAGTTATCGGAAAGGAAAAATGGGTTTTACGCTGGGTGGTTTCGGACGTGCTTTTTATAATAAAGCAACCTCGGATTTGAATCAGGAAACGAAATCAGGAAGTGATATCTTTGGAACAAAACAAACTTCTGATTCAAAAGATCGCGGATTGTTCGGACAATATTCTCTGGGTTTTGATTACGATTTGGGGAAAAATCAGGCACTTTCCGCTGGCGTTCGCTATGGCACCAGGAATTTTATCCAAAAGCAAAATCTGACAATCGATCAGTTTACCAACTCAGATCTGACTTCTAATTCCCAGCGAAAAGTTGATCGTAAGGATCTATCAGGAACGGTTGATGTAAATGTTGACTACCTGCGGACTTTTAAGCCGCAACAGGAATTGAGCTTTTCAACGCTTTATAGCAGAACAAATCTCACCAATAATTTCAATACAGACTTGTTAACGCCGAGTGGCAGTGTTGGAAGTAAGCTGAAAAATGTAAACGAAAATTTCAACACCGAGTTTACCTTACAAACTGATTACCAGACACCGATTAAGAAAAATCAATTACTGGAATTCGGTGCAAAGGGAATTTTCCGGACTGTGAATAGTGACTATAAATATCTGATGGCAGGCGAATCAGGCGATTTTACGATTAATCCTGATAATCCGTCAGGTGCGTTAAATTACAATCAGAATGTTGCTGCCGGTTATGTATCTTATACTTTGACGACGAAAAATAAATATACTTTCAAAGCGGGAACGCGGTATGAGTATACCGGGATCAACGCAGATATGGGGGCGGAAGGCGCGGTGAATATTCCAAGTTATGGAAATCTGGTTCCAAGCATCAATGTTTCGAAGAACCTGACAGACGCGACGACGATAAAGGCAGCGTACAACCGAAGAATCCAGCGCCCGGGTATTCAGCAACTGAATCCGAATGTCAATCTTGCAAATCCGCAAAGTATAAGTACCGGAAATCCATTACTTAGCCCGGAATTGACAGATAATTTCGAAGTTGGTGTGAGTACAAACATCAAAAAAACATATCTGAACGTGTCTGCTTTTGCGCGGAATACGAATAACTCAATCACACAGATCCGGACGACAGTTGATACCCTTGCCGGTGCGATCGTGACGACCTTCGAAAATATCGGGAAGCAAAGTGCGTATGGAATGAATGTTTTTGCCAATGTTTACCTAACATCAAAATGGACCGTTAACGGAAGTATTGATCTTTTGCAATCTTATATGGAAGGTCAGACGGTTAACGAAGAAGGCGTTTCGCAGGCGGTCAGCAATTCTGGCTTCAATTATGGCGGTCGTTTGATGTCACAGTTATCGCTGAAAAAAGGATGGGGATTACAGGCTTTTGCTTTCTACCGGGGCAGAGAAGTCCAGTTGCAGGGAACGAGAACCGGTTTTTATATGTATTCGCTTGGCTTCAAAAAAGATTTTGCCAACAAGAAAGGGAGCATCGGTTTTGGAGCTGAAAACTTCCTGACGAAAGGCGTTAGATTTACATCAGATTTAAAATCACCAATCCTTGCGCAATCCAGTCAGACACAATTATATAACCGGAACTTCAAGATTACTTTCAGTTATTCAATTGGAAAAATGAGCTTTGATGCGCCGAAACGTAAAACACGGTCGGTTTCGAACTCAGATGTTAAGAGCGGTGGTGAGAATAACTAATAGATCGTCACTTTCGTAATTTCAAGGGCTAACTTTTGGTTAGCCTTTTTTTATTCCATTGCCGCTTAAATTATTCTGTCTTTGTTAGCTAAATGGATAATGTTTGATTATTATTATAATAAATTATTATTTTTTATAAAAAAACAAAGTCAAGTCAGCCATGAAATGGTCATTTGTAATTCAGCAAAAATTTAAAGCGACGCTACTCTTGGGTGGAATTATGCTTGTGATAGTCTTAGGTACAATCATTTCCAGAAGAAATATCAGTGGAATTGACAAGTCCTTTTCGTCGATATATCAGGATCGGCTGATACCAGCTACCACAATTATTTATCTTACCGAAGATTTATACGGAAAACGTCTTTTGCTGGAAAAGTTTCTTCTTACCAATGACGCTGACGATAGCGGAAAAATTTCTGAATTACTTTCCGTACATAATCGAAGTATTGACTCACTCATCCATTTGTTTGAAAAGACGTACCTGGTGGATCAGGAAGCAAAAAGTTTGGCGGTTTTCAAAAATAGGGTGGAAGAATATGCGCTTTTAGAAAATATGATGCTGAATCTTTATAACTCCGGTCACCGGGAGGCAGGAAGGGAAATATTTGAAGGAGCCGGAGCGAGGACTTTCCAGAGCACGATCAGTAACTTAAATGAACTGACAAAAATCCAGTCGATCGTTGGAAAAGAATTAATAAAGGAATCGCAAAGTGACTTTGCGAGTTACGCGATAATTTCCTTTTTGCAGGTTGGGTTAGCTGTAATTATAGGGTTAATTATCCTGGTATTTATTCAAAATTCCAGAATCATTGATACCTCGAAAGTAATGAAAGATGAAAAACACCATTTTCATTTGAATTAAAACAAAAACAGCCATGATGTCCTCATGGCTGTTTTTGTTTTAACCGTTAATCCTTATTGACCAACCTTACGACCTTTCAAGGTTTCGCGCTGGTTGTTCACTTGTTTTAACAAATCTTTATTTACAAAAAGACGCGTACCGTTTCCGGCTTGCATATCAAACGTACGTTCCTTGTAAGTAAACTTGTTGTTTGGCATAACATCAAGAAAATAATTCTGACCACTCAGGTTAAATAACATTCCTTTTTTGTCCTGCTGCGTATCATCCCAGGAAACATAAATCGTTCCATTTCCGGATCCCAGCGAAACACCCGGTGTAAAAGGACGGACATTGATTGTCTGAATACTTTTTCCGTTGCTGATACTGATTTGTCCTTCCGGATTTACTTTAATATCATTGGGGTCAGATACCTCACGACGGATTGTGATTGCCTTGTCATTGAAAAACTGAACTTTGCTCAAAGGAATCCCTGCGCTTTCAAGATCTTTTCGCAGATCTTCCGTAAACACGGTGTAATTGGTAAAAGGTATAGAATTCGTGGTGGTACAAGCAGATACGCCAACGATAAGTGCCAGGCCGGCAAAAAGTTTTTTAATTAGATTCATGGGTTGTAATTCGTGTTTCACTATTAACTGATTCTCAAATCTTCACGCTTATTCTTTCATGCAGAGATCGCAAAATTAATAAAAAGCGGTGCAGTAACCAACAGGAAATCTGCTTCTCTATTAATCGGAACGTTGCTGACAATCTGTCAGACTCCTTTGCATATAATTCATATTGGAACGCAAATTTTTATGCGGTATTGCAAAGCAGAAAATAATTCTAAAATATAAATTCAATAAACAGAAAAATTATGGAATCAGTGATTCAGGAAAAAGGAAATCTTAGCATTCACACCGAGAACATATTTCCGATTATTAAAAAATTCCTTTACTCGGACCACGAAATATTTTTACGAGAATTAGTTTCAAATGCCGTTGATGCAAGTCAAAAAATTAAAAAACTTGCTTCTTATGGTGAATTTAACGGAGAGTTAGGAGAGCTGAAAGTGGTTGTTAAATTGGATAAAGAGGCCAAAACGATCACAATCAGCGATAATGGAATCGGTATGACAGCCGATGAAATAAAAAAATATATCAACCAGATCGCTTTTTCAGGTGCTACGGAATTTGTAGAAAAATACAAGGATAAAGGCGAGGACGGAAAAGGTGACAAGGGTATTATCGGACATTTTGGTCTCGGTTTTTACTCTGCTTATATGGTGGCGGATAATGTTGAAATTATTACAAAATCGTATAAAGACGGTTCCGAAGCAGTTCGCTGGATATGTGACGGATCGACAGAATATGAATTGACATCGGCGGAAAAGGCTGAACGCGGTTCAGATATTATTCTCCACGTTGCGGCGGATTCAGAAGAATTTTTAGACGAGCATCGGTTAAGGGGAATTCTTGAAAAATACGGTAAATTCCTTCCGATAGAAATTCAGTTTGAAGATAAGGTAATTAACAATCCTAATCCGATCTGGACTAAAAATCCTGCTGACCTGACCGATGAAGATTATCTTTCTTTCTACAAAGAACTTTATCCATTCAGCGAAGATCCGTTGTTCTGGATTCATCTGAACGTTGATTATCCATTTAATCTGACAGGTGTACTTTACTTCCCGAAACTGAAAAATGATTTCCAGGGGCAGCGTGAAAAAATACAGCTTTACAGCCGTCAGGTATTTATCACGGATGAAGTAAAGGATATCGTTCCTGATTTTCTTCAATTACTGCACGGTGTGATCGACTCTCCGGATATTCCTTTGAACGTTTCAAGAAGTTATCTGCAGGCTGATGGAAATGTGAAGAAGATTAACGGATATATTACACGTAAAGTTGCTGACAAACTTTCTGAAATCTTCAAAAATGACCGTGAAGGTTTTGAGAAAAAATTCGATGACATCGGACTTTTTGTTAAGTACGGTATCATCAGCGACGAAAAATTCTATGACAAAGCGAAAGATTTCTGCCTTCTGAAAAACGTTGACGGAAAATATTTCACTTTCGAAGAGTATCGTGAAGCGGTGAAAGAGAACCAGACTGACAAAAATGATATGCAGGTTTGGTTATACACTACCGATGTAAAAAAACAAGATGCATTTATCGAGTCTGCGAAAAAACGCAGCTATGATATTCTTGAACTGACCAGCGTAATTGATTCTCACTTTATCAATACGTTAGAGCAGAAGGTTGAAAAAGTTCAGGTGAAACGTGTTGATGCAGATACGCTTGACAAACTGATTGAAAAAGACATCACGCTTGAAAGCGTTATCTCGAAAGAAGAAGAAGAGAAAGCGCAGAAACTTTTTGAAGAAGTAGTAAACAGCAAGGCTGGTACTGTGAAAATTGAAGCGATGCCGGTTGATGAATTACCAGTCGTGATAACATTTCCTGAATTTATGCGTCGTATGACGGATATGCAGGCTTCGTCAGGACAGCGTTCCATGTTTGGTGATATGCCGATGATGTACACGATTTCTGTAAATGCAAACCATCCGGTGCTGGGACGCATCTTGAGTACTGAAAATGAAGAAGATCAGAAGACCCTTGCAAAACAGGTTTATGATCTAGCGCTCTTATCACAAGGATTGTTGACAGGAAAAGATTTGACTCAATTCATTCAACGAACCGTTGTGAATTTGTAAAATAGTATGGAAGTAAAAATCCGCCTTCGTTGTGAAGGCGGATTTTTTGGTTTATAAAGGGATCTAACTTCTTCCTGAAATCAGTTTGTCTTTCAGTATTTGAAGTTCCTCCCATTTTCCTTCTTTTGCTAGGAATGCTTGTCTGGGCCATGAGGTTGGATCATGCATTTGAAAGCGCGGACCTGCATTTTTCAGGATATTGGAGATTCGGATGGGTGAAGTATTTGCTAATTGTTCGTAGGTGTATATACCTTCCTTATTAATTAACTCCTCAATTTTTGGTCCGATTCCTTCAACGAGTTTCAAATCATCTACTTTTTTTACCTCCGACGTTTTAACGACTGGCTCTATTTCGGGATATACCGTTTTGGAGGCCTTACCTACCAGCGGCTGCGTTGCCTTATAGTCAACTTTTTGCAATCGACAGTCAGCAAGCTCAGCTTTTCTCTCATCAATGGCTTCACGTAGTACCCTTATACGTCCGGCGGTCATCAGACGTGCGAGAAGCCAGCCGAGTAAAGCGGCAATGATAAGAAGTATTATAATTTCAGAAATCGCGACCGGTTTACTGAACGGATTAAGTTGTAAGAATATCATAATGTGTTAGTTGTCTTAAAATGAAAGATATCAAATGCTTTGGCTATTCAATTCGTCCGCCGTTTAATTCGTCCTGCCAAGCTTTCAACCTGTCCCAGTCGCCATTGGCGGCAAGTTCAGCCTGACGAGGCCAGGTAGTAGGATCATGCACTAGAAAACGTGAGTCAGAATTCGCAAGGATTTCTGATATCTGTTCTGCATTTTTCTGGCTTAGCTGACGGAAAGAATAAATACCCGCATCTTTTAACACACTTTCAATTTTCGGTCCTATCCCTTCAATTATTTTCAAGTCGTCATGCTGAATTTTTTCAACGACCGGCACTACTGGAATTACCTCACGAAGATTATTCACCTGCACGCGTTCAGCAGCATTTTTCATCACGATTTTTTGATCCTGGCAATATTTGAGGTCGCTGTCCAACCTGGACAATTCAGTCTCCATATCGGTGATCACGCTTTTTCTGGAAATATAGCCGATGATATACCCAAGAATCAACGCTACGGCCAACATCAAAAGGTGTTGCCAAAAGGCATCGGGGTTTGCAAGAGGATTTAATTCAAACATTTTATAATGTGTTTATTTGATTAAAATAAGCTATTGAACGACAATGGTGACACGGCGGTTTGCACGTTTTCCTGCCGGGGTATCATTAGAAGCCTTTGGATCGGCTTCTCCTTTTCCAGCCGTCAGAATCCTGTCGGCAGGCATACCCAGAGCGACGAATTTTGCCTTGACAATATTTGCGCGCTTTTTAGAAAGTTTAAGATTCCATTCGGCACTGTCATCACTGTCGGTATGGCCAGTCAGTAATAATTTCTTGTCTTTATTTTCTGACAGAAACTTCTTGGCTTCTTCAAGAAATTTGCCATTTTCGGCCGTTTTTATGTATTCTGTACTGGCTGCCGGGAAGTAAAGATCCAGAGGCTTGAAGATACTCTCATATTTCTGTTCGTTAGCCAGATCGGTTTCGGTAACGGCAATACGTCTGGCAAAAGTAAAGTCTATCCCACCGCTCATAGAATCGGGACTGAAAACAATGGCGTCATTTAGTTTTCCGTTCAAAATAAACAATGAGTCGGGCAAACCTTTTCCGGTCAGATAAGTTTTGATACCCGCCGCACGCGCAATTCCCAGATTCGGGAAACTGGTTGGATTGGTTTCCTCCGAAGAGTACAGGCCAGTAATTGTAATAATTTTGCTTGGATTGGCAGCTGCGAACGAGGCAAGTGAATCGATTTCAGCTTGTACTCCTGAGAAATTCGCATCTGCACCCGATTTGGCGAAGCCAAAATTTCCAGGTGATTGAAGATTGAATGCTGTACCGTCGGTAATGGTCAACGGCGTGATTGAAATTGTTGGTGTGTTAGTGTCGGTATTTACCGTAGACGTTGAGAGTGGCGCATCGCAGAGCTGCTTTATTTTACAGACGTGCCAATAGGTTGAGCCTCCCATCCAGCCGATAAGTAAAATCCACCAAAGTGTTTTGTTGTTTGACATAAGTATTTAAGGATTAATTTATTATATGGACTGAAATAACCTGATTCGGTCACATAAATTTAATCTCTAAATAGAATATTCCACGAGGTTAAAAATTAAAAATCCCGGATAATTATATCCGGGATTTTTTTTATCGGTTCATCGAGATTAAAAACTCCTCGTTGTTCCGTGTGCCTTTCATATGATCGAGAAGGAAATCCATTGATTCCATCGCGTTCATGTCGGACATATGTTTTCTTAAAATCCAGACCTTTTTCAATGTCTCTTTGTCCAAAAGCAAATCTTCTCTTCGAGTACCAGATGCCATAACATCAATGGCCGGGAATACGCGTTTGTTCGAAAGTTTACGATCCAGTTGAAGTTCCATGTTACCAGTACCCTTGAATTCTTCAAAGATAACCTCGTCCATTTTCGAACCTGTATCGATCAGCGCAGTTGCAATAATGGTCAGCGAACCACCATTTTCAACATTTCTAGCCGCTCCGAAGAAACGTTTTGGTTTGTGTAAAGCGTTGGCATCAACACCACCCGATAGAATTTTTCCGGATGAAGGCACAACCGTATTGTACGCACGAGCCAAACGTGTGATAGAATCCAGAAGGATAACCACGTCATGGCCGCACTCAACCATTCTTTTAGCTTTTTCAAGAACGATACTCGCCACTTTTACGTGGCGGTCTGCCTGCTCATCAAATGTTGAGGCAATAACTTCCGCGCGAACGCTGCGTTGCATATCAGTAACTTCTTCAGGACGTTCATCGATCAGTAGGATCAGCAAAAATACCTCAGGGTGATTGCGTGTAATAGCGTTTGCAATTTCTTTTAAAAGAACCGTTTTACCCGTTTTTGGCTGGGCAACGATCATTCCACGTTGTCCTTTTCCAATTGGCGCGAACAAATCGAGGATACGTGTGGAATATTGGTCTGGACGGCCGCTCAATCTCAAACATTCTTCCGGGAAAAGCGGCGTAAGGTATTCGAAAGGAATACGGTCCCTGATTTCCTCAGTTGTCTTGCCGTTAACTGTTTCAACGCGAAGCAAGGCAAAATATTTTTCGCCTTCTTTCGGAGGACGAATCTGGCCTTTAACAGTATCACCTGTTTTTAAGCCGAATAGTTTTATTTGTGACGGAGATACATATATATCATCCGGACTCGCCAGATAGTTATAATCAGCGGATCTTAAAAATCCGTAACCTCCATCCTGCATAATCTCCAAAACGCCTTCATTGACGATCAGACCGTCAAACTCACGAACGTAATTGTTGTAATTACGTTTGATCTTGTTGGATGGATCCTCCCTTTGCTGCGAAGGATTGTTATTTGGATTACTGCGTTCAGTATTTTCCGCCTGCTGTTGTGCTGGTTTCTCCTCAGGGGCAGTAACCGTAGCATTTTGAGGTGTTTCGGTATTGTCAGCTTGTGTGATGGAATCATTTTGTCCCGGGTTTTCAACTGGTGCGGCAGTTTCTTCAAGCCCCAGGTCATCCATCGTATCTCCATCCTCATCATCCTGAGGGGTAGTATCTATATTTTTCGAAAAAATTTCTTTTTTCGGAGCATCAAATTTCTTGCCTGTTCTCTCAAAGTTTCTCACAGGAGCCTCTCTTCTTGCAGGAACTTCTGCTCTCGCAGAAACTTCACGACGGGCAGGAATTTCATTTGCTGCCGGAATTTCATTTGTTGCGGACGGATTTGCAGGCGTTTCCTCAGGAACCTCAATGGTTCTGGGTGTTGTATCGAAAAGAGGAGCCGAGTTACCGGAACCCATTTCTTTTCTAGGTTTTCCGGTGCGGGCGTTAATTGGTTTGGCGGACACAGGAGTTTCGTTGGCTACTGTACGTCTTGCTCTTTTTTTCTTAGGCTCGTCGCCCTCGGAAGCCTCTGATTCAGTAACGGTATCAACCGCAGGCGCGGTATTTTGCTGCGCTTCTTGCTGAGCAATAATTCTGGAGACTAATTCTTTTTTAGGAAGTTTGGCATAATCCTGAATGCCAGTGTTTCCTGCTATTTCTTTCAGCTCAGACAGAAGCTTAAGGTTTAATTCATCAATTGTAAGCATACAGAAAATATACAGTAAAGATAACTTTACCAGATGATTAATGGGATAGTGAATATAGATGGAATATGATAAGAGAACCTAGCTCTCGGGTCACGTGATGGTCATTGATGCGTGAAATTCTATTTTTCTTGCACAAGCCTAAACAAGCCATGCAAAACGATAAACTAAGATGGATCAACTGGAATTGTTTGCAATTTATTGGAAATGAAGTGTGTAATTAAACTTTTTGAGTATTTTTCTTATCGTCAGTTTTGAGGGCTGACGAACGTTGGACGTACTGAATAATACAGGGGTGCTTTTTTTACTAAAACGAAGGTACAAAAGCATTTAATAAAATGCAAATACAATGTTTGTCTTTTATTAAAAAGTGTTAAATTATTTTCACAAGGGCATATTATGGTGTTGTGTTTCCGAGAATGTTAGTATTTCTCCTAATAAAAGAAGACTTTTGTGCAATTATGAATATTGTCGTCGATTCAGGCAACACGTACGCCAAAATTGGTTGGTTTTCAGGAGAAAATTTGCTTCGCTATCAAACGATGCTAAGCTTCCCTGATCTTATTCAACTAATAAAATCAGAATTGCCGGAACGTATTATGTACTCTTCCGTGAGTCGTTCGACAGAAGAGTTTGTGGAAGCACTGGGGGAAAACATCCCGGTTTTGAACCTTACAGGTGAAACGCCGGTGCCTATTCGGAAAGACTATGAAACGCCGCAAACATTGGGTGCGGACAGAGTAGCAGCAGCAGTCGGGGCAAACTGGATGTTTCCTGAATCGGACGTGTTGGTGATTGACATGGGCACTTGCATCACTTATGATCTGGTAGATAGGGAAGGAGTATTTCATGGAGGTTTAATTTCTCCGGGTGTAAGAATGCGATTTAACGCGCTTCATACGTTTACTAAAAGACTTCCGCTATTTGATCCTGAGCATAACCCTCAGCTTATCGGAAAAAGTACAAAACAAGCGATGCAAAGTGGCGTGATGAACGGGATGCTGGCGGAGATCGAAGGAATAATTGAAAGGTATCGTAACAAAATGCCGGATTTGCGCGTAGTGGTATGTGGTGGTGATATACCTTTTTTTGAAAGTAGCCTGAAACCACCCATATTTGCAGTGCCGGAACTGGTATTAATTGGACTGAACAGAATTTTAACATATAATGTCGCTTTACAATAGAATAGGATTACTCACGATAGCAATTACGCTCGGATGCAATTATTCGGCCCTAATATCAAAGGTTAATGCACAAGGTCTAGGGAATGCTCCTTATTCTTCTCTCGGAATGGGAGAACTTTATACCGATGCTTTTGCTGCTTCTAATGGAATGGGACAAGCGGGTGTAAGTACTGCCAGCAGTTTCGAAATTAATAATCTCAATCCTGCCTTGTGGATTAGAAACAAGTTTACAACACTTGATTTCGGTGCAATCGGACAATATAAACAAATTAATTCCGGATCAGCCAAACAAACCAATTCAGGAGGTAACCTGGGTTATGTTGCTTTGTCATTCCCGGTTGCAAAGAGGTGGACGCTTGGTGTAAGTATTAAACCTTACAGCTTCGTAGATTTTACCAATACGACAACTAAAAATGTTGCAGGAACTCCATTCAGTGCTTACTATTATAACAGTGGAAAAGGCGGCGTAAATAAAGCTTCTCTTACCAACGCATTTCAAGTTGGAAAATATTTAAGTCTGGGACTGGAAACTTCATATTTCTTTGGAAATGTAAGAAAATCAACCGAAGCGATGATTCCTTTTGGAGACGGCAACGATTACCTTGCAAGTATTAATGACCGTACAACATACAGTGATTTTGCATTTCGGGGTGGGGCTGCTTTGCGACTTCCGGTAAAAAAAGACAACAAACTATTTTTAAATCTTGGGGGTGCCTATACACTTGGCACAAAACTGAATGCAGTTCATACGACTTCATTTGAATTGACTCAGGGATCTTTTCCTGTCATAGAACCTGATACGCTGGTCAATCAAAACAATGGTAATATGACTTTACCTACCCAGTTTCAGGTTGGTTTCAGTTTTGAATGGCCATATAAGCTAACGCTGGCTGCTGATTACAGCCACCAGTCATGGACGGAATACAGAAGCTTTGGAAGTAATAATCCTTCAAGCGGATTGAAAGATGTTAACCGCCTGCACCTGGGGGTTGAGTATACGCCGAAGTTTGGGTCTCTTAGCTATTTTGATAATGTTCGGTACCGTGCCGGTTTTAGTGCTGGTAATACCCCCTATGTTGTTAAAGAAACGAATGTAAAAGATACCAATTTTAGTCTCGGTTTCACTTTCCCGATGGGTCGGGGATACCAGAACTTTGTTTCAATTTCCTTCATCGGTGGGCAGCGTGGGGTTATAGGAACCGGACAATTACGTGAACGTTACGGACGTGTGTCGCTCGGATTAACATTGAGAGAAACTTGGTTCGTGAAACAAAAAATTGATTAATAAAATAGGACCTGAACGAATGTTAGGTATTAAAGAGATATTCAGGATAAAACAAAAAGGAGATAAATTTATATCTCCTTTTTGCTTTCTAATGTTTTGCGGAATAATTTTCAGCGCCTGCGAGCAAAATAAAAATAAAGTTGGAAAGGCCTATACCGGACCTATCGAGACGGTTAATGGGGTACAGGTTAAATACAGCGAACAGGGAGCTTTGAAAGTACTATTGAAAACGCCTATGCAGCTTCGTTTTCAAAATGAGGATAAAGTTTTTCCTGACACTGTCAACATTCATTTTTACGATCCCACCGGAACTACCGTTATCACCCGGCTCCGCGCAGACTCCGGACGGTTTGACCAACGTAAAAATGTCTACCTTGTGAAAGGCAATGTGCGCGTAGTCAAATCTGAAACGAAGGAAATTTTAACAACAACGGAGCTTAACTGGAGCCCGGAAACGAGAAAGGTTTTTACGGATAAGTTCGTAACCGTTAAAAATATGGTCACGAAAGACGTGATTAACGGCAACGGTATGGATGCGGATCAGGATTTTTCACATATTAAATTCAGAAAAGGGACGTTCAAAATGAAGTTTGAAGAGCTTTAATTTTCCTTGCAATTTTCCAATGCTTTTGTCACCGTTGCGATAGGCGTATAAAGACTATCTTTCCCCCACTTCATATTGACGTATGTAATTATTTCCGCGATTTCCAGCTCCTGCAATTTGGGATTCGCGGGCATAGGTCTGTGAAATGGTTTCCCATTCACGATGATCGTATCTTTCATGCCATATCTTATAATACAAGCCATGGCAGCTTTGTCCTGAATAATTTTCGACCCGGTCAGCGGTGGATATAAATTTGCCATACCCTTGCCGTCAGCCTGGTGGCAATTTGCGCAATTCAACGTGTAGATCTGGTATCCTTCGGCGAAGTATTGCTCGGTTTTAAGCTCCTCTGCACTTTGACACGAAAATGCAGCAAGAGCAATCAAGATTATAAATCCTCTTTTGATCATTAATTCAATGTCTTTTCGACACGCTATTTTTTATATTCTTCCAGCAATATTTTCATATCGCGTATCAATTTATGAGTTCCTTCTTCCGTCGTGCCATCGTACATGCCCCGGATGTGTTTTTCTTTGTCAATCAAGATAAAAGCACCGCTATGAAGAAAACCACCTTCCGCCGTTTTGTCTTCTTGCGCAGCGGATAAATAACTTTTCTGGCCTAAGGCATAAATATCCTCCTTTGGCCCTGTCAAAAACTGCCATTGCTTTCCTTCTACGCCAAGGTCTTTCGCAAATGTATTCAGAACTTTTGGCGTATCATGTTCAGGATCAATCGTGTGCGACAAGATCATTACATCCGGATTGTCTTTAAATTCTTTATAAACTTTCACCATTTCGCGTTTCATAACCGGGCAGATGGTAGGGCAGGAGGTAAAGAAAAAATCTGTTACATAAATTTTCCCCTCTACGATTTTTTCAGATACTGTTTCGCCATATTGGTTGGTGAAAGAGAAAGGGGGAATTGTATTGTAAATTGTATCAATAACTTCTTCGCCATTTACTATTTTCTTTACGGCATCGCGTTCCCCTAATATTGGCAGCTTTTTATCACCTCCATTGCAGGCTAATAAAAGAGCTGCAAATACAAAAACAAAAAATATATTAATACGCCTTAACACTAAACCACTCATAATTACTAATCTAAAAATGCTTTTGCTTCCTGGATGTTTTTGGAAGTAATTTCTTTCACTGTTACAATCTTATCTTTCTGCGCCTCGAAATATTGAATTGCTTCTGTTGGTTTTAATTTTTTCGCAGAATCTCCACGATATGCATGCATCCACTCCATCATCAATTTATCCGACTCGTTAAGTCTCTGGTTGATTTCCGTGGCCTTAATGCGCTCCTGCGCAAGATTATTTCCCGCTACACCTTCATTCTGAAGGCTGTCCATCTGTATTATTTTTTTTGATAATTTCGATTTAAGCGTCATGATGTCGTCCATTTGCGGCATCACGTCATCATGAATACGCATTACTTCGCTTTCCAGTTCCAACACTTTGTCAGCATCTTTATTACAAGAAAAAAGCAGACAACCAATTCCTAATACCAGTATAAATTGTTTCATTTTTATTGAGGGTTATTCAGTTAATTATTATCCTTTTGAAATCATTTCGCGCGCATTTTCAATGACAGATTCAGTCGGGTTATGTCCGCCGATCATCTGCGCAATTTCCATAATTCGCTCGTCATTTGTGAGTTTTTTTATTTTACTGACTGTCTTCTCAGATGAATGGTCTTTGTACACAAAATAATGAGCCTTCCCGCTGCTGGCAATCTGGTGCAAATGGGTAATGGCAATAATCTGATGATTATCCGACATTTTGATCATCATTTTACCCATTTTTTTAGCAATTTCCCCGGATACGCCTGTATCAATTTCGTCGAAAATGATAGTCGGTAACTTCCTTTTGTCAGCAAGGATGTATTTAATGACCATCATCAAACGGGAAAATTCTCCGCCTGATGCAACCTGTCTGAGTTCCTGAAGTGCCAGTCCTTTGTTTCCGCTAAACAGAAAAGCAATTGAGTCGATACCGTCGTTGGTGGGTGTAATTTCAGTAATCCGGATTGAGAGAGACGCATTCGGAATGCCAAGTTCAATCAGACGTTCGATAATGGCCGCCTCGATCGCTTTTATAACTTTATGCCGTTCTTTTGACAAGGAATGAGCACTTTTCAGCATTATTTCTTCACTTCTGGACGCTTTCTGCTGCGCTTTCAAAAGAGCTTCGTCAAGATTTAAAACGGTTCCAACCTTTTCTTCAAGTGAGTCCTGTATCGAGATCAATTCCTGGACTGTGGAAACATGATGTTTCTTTTGCAGTTGGTAAATCAAATCAAGGCGTTCGCGGACGATGGTAGTTCTGCCTTCATCAATATCGACACAAGAACTAACTGAATCCAGTTCATCCGCCAGATCCCTAAGTTCAATCAAACTGCTTTGTGCTCTTTCACGTAAAGGCTCGTAGGCGGAAACCAAACGGCTTGCTTGTCCGATTGCAGATACCGCACTTTTCAAAAATTCAAGTATCGAATTATCCGGATTGTCAAGATAAGCATAAGCAAGTTGAAGACGCTCCCGGATTTCCACCGCGTTTTCAAGGATAATAAGCTCCTGTTCCAACTGACTTTGCTCGTCGCTTTGCAGCCCGGCATTGCTTAATTCCTGATATAAAAACTGGTCATAATCAAAAGCCTTTCGCAATTGTACGGCTTCGTCTTTCAGGTTTTCATAAGCTTTTGCAGCTTCTTTGTAGATGTTGAAATTTTTCCGGTAACTGTGAAGTAATGAAAAGTTCTGGGCGTAGGTATCGACCACCTGCAATTGAAATTCATTGCTTCCAAGTAAAATCGAATCGTGCTGGGAATGGATATCCAGAAGCTGTCCGCTGATTTTTTTCAACGTATCCAGATTGACCGGAGTGTCATTAATAAACGCCCTGGATTTCCCTGCCACCGATATTTCTCTTCTAACAATACATTCCTCAGCAAAATCAAGATTTTCTTCCTCAAAATTGGGAGCCAGATCATAGCCGGACAAATCAAAACTTCCTTCTATCACACATTTTTCACCAGGATCATAAAGTGATTTGACATCTGCCCGGTTACCCAGCAAAAGGCCTATGGCACCAAGCATAATCGACTTACCTGCGCCAGTTTCGCCTGTAATTATGTTTAATCCCGGATCAGGCGACATTTCCAGTTGCTTGATCAGGGCGTAGTTTTTAATAAGTAAATTTGAAAGCATGCCTTAAATAAGCAGATAGTCAAGGTTGGTAAGAACCGCTGATGAAAAAATCAGGCCATTCGTCCTGGATACGAATATAGCTATGTTATCAACAATTAGGAAACGTTACTGGTTCTTTAATAAGTAATATGGATCACATTCCGCCACTGAAATTTAAAATTTGCTTTTTTCGTCATATACAACTTCGAAAATATCCGCTATTGCGAATTTGTGGATATGCTGCCGGTTGTCAAACATCGTCAAAAATTCAGCAGTTACCGATATTAATTTTCCGAAACAAGTATTACCCGTATACGAAACGGAATTGATCTCTAACCCTTTCGAGGTATTGCCAAGTTCTGTCACTATATTTTTTGAGGCGATTCGAATCAAGCGTTTACTCATGATTTAACAGAAGTACTGGTGGAAATTACTGAGAAAGTCTCTGGTATAGTTGTGTCTTCGAAGGGTCAAGATTAACCAATAGAGTTTGCGCAGCTCTTTTTTCCTCTGGTGTAGCCTCTTTCATGATCTGGAAAATCTCATCAGACTTTGTATCGAAAAATGAATTTATAACAACACTTCCCGGTCTTAATTGAGCGACTGCCTTGGCAGAATTTAACAGCTCCAATGTTTTACTACGGGTTTGAGCAGGATTCTGTGTGGCGACATCTAATCCTTGGCGGTAGTAGTTATAGAGACTTTCACGGAAAGGAATAAACTGCTGACTCATAAGGTTTTCAATAAGCCAATACCGGTTTCTCGAATCCCCATTTCCCTTGCGTTGATCCCAGCCTTTTGCACCCCCGCCGGCAGTGCTCGCCAGGTTTGCGATATTGAACGCTCTTTGCAGGTAAGGCGTGCCACCCAAATTGCTGAATGAGTCAAAATCGAAAATTAAAGCCGTGTAAGCGTAAAATGCGAGAATGTAAGGAAGCTCGTCGGTATAGCTATTTTCATTGAAATACATCTGCGTCGTAGGAAGATAGTTGAAGGTGAAATTCCTGTCAACATAACTTAAAAGTACAGTTTCATATGCTGAATTAAATACGGGACGTGCAATTACAAGTTGGGCTGTACCTTCGAAACTGCCTTGTGAAAATGACCGGATCAGATTTATGTTCAGCTTACATTTTACCCGCTCATCCTTCCCAAAAGTTTCGCTTGTCCAGCTTGTATTATTTAAAAAATCGGAAATATAAGATTGCAACTTGGCCATCGACTGCGGATCAGTTTTTTGCTGTGCAACCAACTGATCATAGTTGAGACTTACAGTGAATTGAAGCTCCTGGGCATATGCGGTTTTCGAAAAAATACTTGTTAAACATAAAAAGAGAATGATAAACCTTTTCATACTTCGCTCCATTTATCCAGAATAATTTTTAAAATATCTTGTGCAACTTCATGTTTCGATTTCAGGGAAAACTTGTTAATATTCTCCTTTCTGTCAATAACGGTAATTTTATTGGTATCGTGTGCAAAACCGGAGCCGGCATCATTTAATGAATTTAAAATAATATAGTCAAAGTTTTTGCGACGAAGTTTGTCCAGTGCATGATCCAGCTCATTTTCCGTCTCCAGAGCAAAGCCAACCAAAAGCTGCCCTTCTTTTTTCTGCTGACCCAGGCTTCCGGCGATATCGTCTGTTTTTATGAGTTCCAGTTTCAGATCTGTGCCCTGCTTTTTTATTTTCTGGTCAGCAACATAAGCAGGCGTGTAATCTGCCACGGCTGCGGAAAATATAACAAGATCGCTTTCTTCAAAATGATCCTTTGTGGCTTCAAACATTTGTTTCGCCGTTTCCACATTTACGCGTCTGATCGTTTCTTCCGGAGTAGCCAGGTTTGTTGGTCCGCTTACTAACGTAACACTGGCACCAGCTTCCGCGAAGGCTTTTGCGAGTGCATATCCCATTTTTCCGGAAGAACGATTACTGATATACCGGACGGGGTCTATTGGCTCTGCCGTCGGCCCGGCCGTGATCAAAACTCTTTTATTTCTGGCAACCGCTTTTGCCGCAAATTCCTTGATAATTTGGGCAACAATTTTCTCCGGTTCCGCAAGTCTTCCTTCTCCAATTAAGCCACTCGCCAGTTCTCCAAATTCGGCTTCAATGATTCTATTCCCAAAACTCAGAAGATTTTTAAGATTATTTTGTGTAGAAGCATGGCGGTACATATCAACATCCATCGCCGGGGCGAAGTATACCGGACAACGTGCGGAAAGATAAACGGCCGTTAACAAATCCTCACAATTTCCCGCCGCACATTTTGACAGAGTTCTTGCAGAAGCCGGGGCAATAATCATCAGATCTGCCCACAAACCCAGATCAACATGATTGTTCCAGGTTCCATTTTCGGTTTGTGTAAAGGAAGTATAAACGGGCCTCCTGGATAGCGTTCCCAGGGTTAGTGGGGTAATAAACTGATGTGCAGATTCAGTCATGATAACCTGAACTTCGGCACCCTCCTTGATTAGTAACCTAACCAATAATGCCGATTTGTAGGCAGCAATGCTGCCTGATACGCCCAATAGTATATTTTTGCCTTTCAGATTCAATCCTATAAATGCAAATGCACGTTTATTGTGAAGACTCTGGCATTTGGAATGAAAGTTACATTTTGAATGCCGGAAAAAGAAAACCAGTCGTAAGAACAAAATTAATGTTTACGACTGGTTTTTCATTTAAAAGAATAATCGATACTATTCTTCAGTTGTATCTCTGTAACCGTGATATGTTTTTCCGTCGATGAACTCGTCAATAGCAATGCTACCAGCCTTTGGCATACGCTCGTAGAATTTTGAGATTTCAATTTGTTCACGGTTTTCAAATACCTCTTCCAAATTGTCAACTCCCGACGCGAACTCAGCAAGCTTGTTATTGAGTTCCTCTTTCATTTTGCTTGATATCTGACGTGCTCTTTTTGAGATTACCGATACCGACTCATATAAATTCCCTGTTACGTCAGCTATTTTGTCCGTATCGCGGGTAATGATGGATGGATTCGTTGCCATGCTTACTTTCGATGATATAGTTAAAAATCTTTATTACAGAACCAGAAAAACTGGCTTATTAATTTTGTTTTTGGTCAGTGCTGGTGGACGCTGTAACCTTCGTAGGTTTCGAACCAGAATCTGGCTGAGCTTCCATTTGTTTTTGACGCTCTTTTTCTGCCTGAGTCAAGATCTCCAGTTCTTTCTGGCTATTGTCAAACATTTTTTCCGCGTCGCGTAAATATTTTCCGGTTGGATACTTGTCTACCATTTCTTTATAAAACTTAACGACGTCTAGATATCTGTCTTTTTGTTTTACGCTGAAACTGTTTGAAGCAAGGTTATACTGGGATTCAACTTTCAGATATGCAAGCTCTTCGTTGAATTTTGAATCCGGAAAATCCTTACGGAAATTGTCAATAGATATTACCGCAGATTTTAGCGACATCATATTAAAATCGCTGATCTTGTAATATAACTTAGCCTTGTCGTATGCTTTCAATTCAAGTTTTTCACGAAGTTCAAGAATGTAACGTGTACATTCATCGCGAAAAGTACTTTGAGGATAAGTATTTATAAAATCCTGCATCGCAGAAATTGCGGTGAAGGTACTCGCCTGATCTAAGTTGTGAGGGGCTGAATCTTTATACAATGAAAAAGCGTGCATGTATAATGCTTCCTGAGCATAATCACTTCTTGCATAAGTATCATAAAACTTCTTAAACAAAAATTGACTGGTATTGTACTGTCCTTGCTGATATTGTGTATACGCATAATAAAACTGAGCGAGCTCGGATTCATTACTACCCTTCAGTAAAGGAATAAGTTCTTCAAACAATAGCCCTGACCGATAGAAGTCACCCTTCTTGTAATAAGTCATGGCTGCATCATACTTCTCCTGGTCTGTCCCAGTTTTCTGCAGCTTCGAAAATTTACTGCAGGAAGTGATAATAAGTACGGCAAAAAATAGCAAGAAGTAACTTGCACGGTTGTTTTTTAGCATATAGCTGCAAAGATAATAAAAAAAAGCTACATCATTCCTAACGAATGCGTAGCTGATTATAGTATTCTAAAAAATCTATTGTTGATGACGTACGAGCATTTTTTTTGTCGCAACCTTTTTTCCATCCAAAGCAAGTTGGTAAAAATATAGTCCGGTAGACATTTCGCGCGTATTAATCCGAAGCTTTGTATCATTTTTTGACAAAGAATATGCCTGTATCTGAGTTCCAAGTACATTGTAAAAAATTAGCTTTGCATCTCTGATGTCTCCTGACATAGCATAATCCAATTCAGCAGATTCGCTGGCAGGGTTAGGGTAAATGTTTGAAACCGTTATTTTCTCACTGGTGTAAAGCTGCTCTTCAACCCGTACGGTAGCTTCCGTCGACGGATTGCGTTTCTCTGAATTTTTCTCAATAGCCTCGGTATTAGAAACTGCTGTACTTTCGGCGGTTGACGTATTTGAGAATAGCAACGTACGGTAAAATTTATTCAATGCCATTGGTTTTTGATCTGCCAAAGGCTTGTAATTCAGTACACCGGGAGCATTTGAAAATTTCAGATTTCCAGTCGTCATCGATTTCTTTTTAGGTGCAATATTCAGACGGCTACCGTTAGTTACGGTCTGTGCCTGGATTCCTGTCCAGATAAAGAATGTACATATGATAAAATAAAGTATAGTTTTCTTCATAGCAATTATTCGTAATACTTTTGACAACTTTTACTAGTCTCATTCAAAAAGTACCTTACAAAAATATAGAGAAAAAATTGGATCATCAAAATATATTGTGTGAACGAGCATATTTATTTTTCAGGATAAAAAAACCGTGCCTGAAAAACATTATTATGGCAGATGTTCACATTATTCTAACCATAAGGTCTTTAACCGGGTAGGCTTGTCAGAAACGCGCCAATTAAAGCCATCAAGTTGTCTTTCAATTGGTTTAATCTGTCGGGGTGGGATCAATCTTCCATCAGGTTTTCCGATAAATGCGATCCTATTTACCCGGTTATCCACAAAAAGAAGGTTCATTCTTCCACACTCTACACGATTTAATCCAATCATTTTTTCCTTGTCGTCAATTGCATAGTAAACACTTTCACCATTTCCATCTACCAACACCTGACGCAGCTTACTTTCCGCTGCGAAATATGCATTTATTGTTCGCCCTTTTACCTGGTTAAACTGCTGTACCAAAGTATCTTCCGTAATTACAAATGCCTTACTTTTTAAAAGCATCCGGTTAATCGCATTATTCACCAGAAAAGCACTTATCGTATCACCTTCCATCTGATAGTGCTGGTTGCTCCACAGTATTGGTTTCTTGAAAAACAAGATGGTAGAATCTGCTGTGTTGTAACTTATCGAATCACATTTTCCCTGAAAATCCGATTTGTAGATAAACACATTTCTGTCACCAACCAATCTGCGTGTGCTGTCCCGTGCGTTTTCAAAAGAATACAAAGTGTCGGCTCGGATGTATAAAGTATCATTTGAAACTACATTTCTTACGTACGCATGACCATATATTTTTGAAAAACCTTCTGCTTTTCGGTAGAACCCATGATCCCCGTTTAGTATGGTATTGTCTTTTTTTGCAACGATTACAACATTCCCTTTTCCTTGTCCATTATTTTTTTGGCCATCTACGGACAAAGAATCAGCTGTTAACGTATAAGTTTCGTTATCAACTGTGGTTCTGGTCGCAAATACCGATTCGCCGGTCTGAGAATTATATGCGCCCTTATTGCTCAACAACGTACCATCTTTATTCACAATTTTACTCGGCCCATTAAAATACGACCACTTTGTGACGGAATTATAGAGCAAAGTATCGGTCGTTAATGTATATTTTTTATTGACCAGCTTTACTTTTTTATAATAGGTAAATTCCTTTGTGTTCGTATTATAAAAACCCTCGTTGCTCGTCAAAACATTTTCCACATCCACCGTTCTACCAGGAACTCGGTAATATGCAACTCCGGAGGCCATGTTATACTCCATTTTTCGGGTCGTCAGGGTTTTGACTTTATCTTTCAAAACCGTTTTTCTTCCACTAACAATGGCTAGCCTCGAATTTCCAAAATAGTGCAACGTGTCGCCTGTGACCGTTATCGTATCGCCCTGTACGATCCTGACATTTCCGTATGCCTCAATAATGTTTGTACTGACATTTTGGATGGCAAGATTGCTATATAAGAGCGCACCTTTGTGTTTGAAAATCCCGTTGACAACACGGCGGCTGTCTACACCATTCTCACTGATCAATTCCAGTTCGTCCGATTTTAAAAGCTCTACAATATCACTGGTTGGTCCCTGCTGCGAGGACGGCGTAACTTGCTGGGCCATAAGATATGGCGAGCTAAACAATATGGTAAAGAACGTTAGTTTAAATATATTGTCTTTGATCAATATGACGCACAAAAGTTTAAAAGGGTTGCAAACTTTTATAAATAATTTTTTCTTCATTTTGCTGTGGTTTCCTTTACCTTTGAAACGGGTTGTTCTACCTCATTTTCGCGAGCCCGGTAAAAGTAGTCTGTTGAAATATTTGCCAAAATTACACCAATTACAACTCTTCATGGTATGTTGGAAGCTTTTTTAACTTTTATTAACCAACAAAAATTTGATCTTCATAAAAAGTCGACGCTGTTAACGGTCAGCGGAGGAATGGATTCAGTTGTGCTTGCCCATCTATTTCTTCAGGCAGGATTTGAGGCAGGTATTGCTCATTGCAATTTCGGATTGCGGGGCGAGGAGTCGAATGAGGACGAAGTTTTTGTCAGGCATCTTGCAACAACTTATAACTTGTCGTTTTATGTAAAGCATTTTTCTACGAAGGGTTACGCAAAAGATGAAGGGATTTCAACGCAAATGGCAGCGCGCGATCTTCGTTATCGTTGGTTTGAAGAAGTCAGGAATGAGTATGGTTACAATTGGGTCGCGACCGCGCATCATGTCAATGACACATTCGAAACAGTCATTTTAAATTTGGTGAGAGGTACTGGTCTGGCCGGAATGCATGGTATCGCCTCACAAAATAACACGCTGATCCGTCCGCTGATGTTTGCTTCGAGAGATAAAATCCTTGAATATGTTAAACAGCATGATCTAAGCTGGCGTGAGGATAGCTCAAATTTAAGTAACCATTATAAGCGTAATTTAATCAGACATGAGGTAATACCAGTTTTGAAAACCATCAATCCTTCTTTGGAATCCACATTCAAAACTACCTCAGAGCGGTTGAGGTCAGCTGAAAATTTGTTGGATTTCTTTTTACATGACTGGAAAAAAGGAGCGGTCAGGAAAGAGGGAGAAGAATATTACATTTCAATTCCTGCATTAATCTCGTGTTCCGAACCGGAATATAGGTTGTGGTTTATTTTGCAGGATTTTGGGTTTAGCTATATTCAGTCAGAAGAAATTTGTACCTCGGTGGAAGCTAGCTCAGGGAAAGTTTTTTATTCGAAAACCCATCAGGTTCTCAAAGACAGAGAGTATTTCATTGTTTCAGTGATTAAGAGTGGTGAGTGCATTTCATTTGAAATCAGCCAGCCTTCCGGCGAATATCAAATGGGGAGTTTCGTTTTTTCGTTTACCGTCATTTCAAATATCCCTGATCTGACACTTGCATCAGATAAATCCATGGCATATTTGAACATCGGTAAATTAGAATTTCCCTTGACTATCAGATCTTGGGAAAAAGGAGATAGCTTTTGTCCGTTCGGAATGGCCGGTAAAAGGAAAAAAGTCAGCGACCTTATGATTGATTTAAAATTAAGCCTAAATGAAAAGGAAAAAGTGAAAGTTCTGGTAAATAAAAACGGGGATATTGTTTGGGTCATCGGATTAAGGCTCGATGATAGATATAAAGTTGTGAAAGAGGCAACAGAAATTTTATTGATCACACAACGACTGAATAATCCGGTGTTATGAAAATTATAAATTTAAAATTTTTATAAAAAATATTTTTCCGGAAGCGGTTAAAAAACAAGTGTTTAACCGCTGAGAGAGCCTTTTGTAGAAAAAAACATTTCAAATTATTTCCCTCCACTATTGCAAGTATAACTTTTCTTTCTACCTTTGCACCACGTTTCGGATACGCCGAAGCACACAGAGAGATGGCAGAGTGGTCGAATGCGGCGGTCTTGAAAACCGTTGTAGGGTAACCTACCGGGGGTTCGAATCCCTCTCTCTCTGCAATTTTACCATCAGCAGACGTAGCTGGCACCAAAACCACATATGAAAGTATGTGGTTTTCTTTGTTTTAGGCTAATCTTCAAATATAAATAACTTCGGATCAAGCGGAAAAGTTGTGGGAAGGTGAGAAAAGTTGTTGATTTGTGTTAAAGTGACAGACGGCCTTCGCGCACATAGGTTAGCTATGGACGCTTTACTAGAAATCCGAATAAATATCGCTGGGATGCCCTGAATGATGATTCGATTTGCAATCTTCTGCGTGTCATTGTTTGCATTCAATATCACCCGCGCGAAAACCAGTACGGATCAGATTAAATTGAAAGGAATGCTGGTTGATGGAAAAGATCGGAAGCCATTGTTTTATGTAAATATTGGTGTTCTTAATAAATCACTCGGAACAATCTCCGACACTTCCGGCAGATTCTTGTTGAATTTGCAAGAGGAAAATTTGACAGATACGTTGCAGATCAGTCGTATTAGTTATCATACAATTAAGGTTGTTGTCGATCATCGAAAGAAACATGAATAAGCAGATCGAGCTGAGTCCCCGTGATTATATTCTTGAGGAAGTAAAGGTTGTTGTTAATAAAGAAACTACCGAGGTGGTGGGTAGAACCAAAGCGGGTGGATTTATTCAAATAGCGATGCATCCCAAGAAACAGATTGTGCTGGGTACAGAAATTGGAATGAGGTTCCAAACGGAATAATTTCCGGCGATGATAAAAGAGTTCAATTGGTTTTTTTTGCAAATAATTTCAGCAAGATCAAACTTCGTGTGAATATTTATTCACTAAAAAACAATTTTCCCGACAAGCAACTTCTTAATACAGATTTGTATGTCGACGTTGTAGATTTTATGACAGGCTGGATCAAAGTTGATCTGGAGCAGTATAATATTGTTGTTGAAACCGATTTTGCTATCTCGATACAATGGCTGGAGCACACCATCAAAGAAGGAGAGAATCCTAAAATATTTATTCCCGAAGCGATGTCCTCCGGTCATGCCAGTTATTTTCGAATTGCAACCCAGGATAAATGGACGAAAACAAAAACGAATCTTTGCTACTTTGTTACTTTGGTGCACTAATGAAGCCGATATCGATTTTATCAACGGTGAAGGTACTTATGCTCTTTATTTTGCTCGGTGTACAAACAATTTGTTGCGCACAGGAGTGTTTAATGTTTCAAAAGAATAGGAGGAGAACTGCTTTTTATAAAAAAGGTGATCCAATCAGTTTTCGCCTTCATAACGATAAAACGAAATATACCTTTCAGATTTTAGGATTTGAGGATAGCGTATTCGTTGTCAGTAATTACAAGATCAATCCCAAGGATATCAGTCATCTGTATGTCGACGAGAAAACGAGGATATGGTATGTTTTTAAATATAAGTACGAGAAGATTTTCTTTCTGGCTGGTGTAGGTTACTTCTTAGCGAGTGTGATAAACGAGAAAACGCTCACCAAGGAAGCTGCCACAATTAGTGGTAGTTTAGGAGGAGCGGCTATATTAGCCCGATTGCTCGTGAATAATAAAATACGAATAAAAGGTAAAAAAAGGTTGGTAATATTAGATAATTGTCCATAGCGGTCTCAACAGCAAACTGGTCAGCCGGCACTTACATCATCAAACATGGCGACTTGTCGAAGAAGATCGTTGTAGTGAAATAGACCATCACCAACAGTTTTATTTAATATCAATCAACAGGAGGCCGTTCCATATTGCGAACGGCCTTTTGTTGTTTAAGTAAAGTTGCTTTATTAATGATTGTTTAGAAATATAATTTTGTCAATTGCCGGGACGAAATAATTCAGGATATCTAGGTTTTCTTTTTGTCAAGGACTGAGCTGAAAATTTCCAGAATAACTTTATCATTTTTTTAATTGATAAATGGTATTGAGATTTTTGCAGAACTGGTTCCCAACAGGTATCTCTTTGTCAGTAATCCATATTTTTCTTTTTTGAAATGCTTCAATTTTTTCAATTGAAACGATGTAAGATTGATGCACCCGGCAAAAAAGATTATCTGGCAGGAGCGAAAGAATTCCTTTTACGTTCATCCTTGTAAGCAATGGAGCAGATCTCGAAATTGTAAATATTTTAACATAATCCTTCAAACCCTCAACATACAGAATGTCAGAATGAAGAATTTTGATGGTCTGATATTCAGATTTTACATACAATGCCGCCTGCGGGTCAGCTGAATGCTGTCTTCGTATTTTCATTTCACGCATAGAAAAAGCCTTATCGGTTGCTGCGATGAGCCTTTCAAAAGAAATTGGTTTTAGCAAATAATCAATTACGTTCAGCTCAAAAGCTTTTACCGCATATTGCTCAAAAGCAGTTGTAAGAATGACCATCGGTGGCTTGTGCATTTGCGATAGCAGCTGTAATCCTGACAGTCCCGGCATTTGTATATCTAAAAAAATAAGATCAAAATCCATATAATCAAGAACCCTTTTGGCATCCAATGCGCTCCTACACGTTCTGACCAGATCAAGTGTTTTAATTTTGCTGATGTCATCTGCAAGAATTTCCAATGCAAATGGCTCATCATCTACCACCATACACCTCATTTTATTCATGTTTCAAGCTTAATTTCAGTTCTACAGAAAAAAAATGTTCGTCGTGAGTTATCGTTAAAGTATGCGTTCGAGGATAATGAAGTTCAAGCCTTTTTTTTACATTCAGCAGTCCCTGGCCAGTTCCAATTATTTCGCCGTCGTTTGTCAACTCAAAACACTGATTTTGGCATTTGAATAAAAGTTCATGTTCTTTCACCGATAAGTAGACCGATATTTTTGAAGACTGATCTGGATGCAGTCCAAATTTGAAAGCATTTTCAACAAAAGGCATTAAAAGAAGAGGTTCAATCCTGACGTCCTGATCGTCACCAACGCAGGAAAAGTCGATTTCCGCCTTGGGATGAATTCTTAATTTTTGCAGATTTACGTACCTTTTCAGATACATAACTTCATCCTTCAGATTCACCTGATGATGCGTAACCTGAAAAAGCATATATCTGAGTATTTCAGATAATTCCATCACTGAAGTTTCAGCCAGATCAGACTTAATCCGCGTGAGCCAGCGAATGTTGTTCAGCGTGTTAAAAAGGAAATGCGGGCTGATCTGAAGACGAAGTACAGCCAATTCCGCGCTTGTCTTTTCATACAATATTTGTCGACTAAATTCTTGTTGACGCATTCGGTCTGTCAGAACGGCCCACAACGAACTGGAAAGTATAATCAGGGCAAACATGATCAGATTAGCGAAAAACTGAGGCGAAGTGAAAATGGTATTCTCTTTCACATCCCTAAAAAAGAAATCGTTTTCAACTATATCTGAAAAATACATTTGAAGATCATTTTTGATATTTCTTAGCAGCAGATTATCCAGCAGTATCATCAGAAAAAACAATACTGTGAGATATAATAAAAATTGGGGTAAATTTCTGTTTAACAATAATTTAGGTGTTAAACAAAGCAGGTTTAGATAGAATGTCCCAACGAGTATCAGGTTGATTATGACTCTGGTAACGTACAGGTAATTGACGTAATAGTCTGGCAGATGTTTGAAAATAGGAATAGGCAAAATTAAGGGTGCTGCAAAAAACGCTAGCCAACCGGTTACATGTAACCAAAACCGATAGTCTAACAGAAAGGGCCTTTTGGTAAGCTGATGCCCTGATAAAATGGCCATAATTAAAATGATAATTTGTTGCCTGTACCCGTTAAATGCTTAATCTGTTGCAAGACGGGAATTGTGGTTGCCAAAATCAGAAGTAAAATTTCTTCCCCGATCCTGAAACGGCAGCCACGTTGAAAAAGCCAACCACCAAAGATCCGTTCGGATTGGAATTCACAATGTTGGTTGATACATTGGCTAATGGCGCTGAGGTAAACAGTTCTGAAATTCCACCCATTCTGTCAGCCTGCGAAACGACTTCCGCCAGATAGTTAAATGAGACCATATTGATTGAATGAATTTCAACATAAATGGAATCTCCATTGGCCAGGGGAGATTCCGGCCTATCGTCGTCATCCAAGTCGTTTGCATTGATCCCGATTCTGATTGGTGAAATAAAAGTTACACCATCGAAGCCGCTTCCCGAAGAAGTACCTGCGTCGTATGCTGTTGTAACTTCACTCGCTTTGTTAAGCAGCTGCCCATTTTTATAAGCCCGGATCCAGTAGGTATCACCCTTGCCTGCCGGATCAGTTGCCCAAAACTCTGCGCGATAACTGTCGTCCATCATACCCTGTCCCTCCTGATACGATAAGGTAAGGCTGTCTACGGGCGGTACGCGCTTCATGACGGAGGTAGCCGTGAAGGTTTCGCCATTGTAGATAACTTTTAAAGTATAACTTTTGCCAATGGTACCGAGTTTTCCAACCTTGCCCGGCTGCCAGGTGTAAGCGCCGTTCACGTCGTTACTTTCCTCGGTAAATTCATAAATGTTCCCTTCGTCGTCTGTTACGCTCACTTTTGCTCCGCGTACTATCGGCGGAAGACTGTTATTTTCAAAATAATCCTGAGTGAACGTCAGATATATACGCTGTGTTTCGGGCTTGTCGTTTATCCAGGCATCTATATTAATTATTGGATCAGCCGAAGAAACCGTTAAATCAATTTCGTCGTCACAACCCCATAAAAGCGGGATGGTGAGTAAGCATAGATGTCGTAAACAGATGCGGATGGCGTTGGATGACATATAAAATGTAAGCATTTTAGAATTTAAAATTGTAAGAAACGGAAGGTACCATGGATCCGATGATCGATACCCGGTGCGCCTGCGTTTGTATGGCCTGAGATGAGGTAACCCTATCAGAAGATTGCGTGAAATAAGTTGAAAAGGCATTTCTACGCCCGTAAGCATTATAAATTGAGAAAACCCAATAATCCCGGTTCTTTCTTATCTGACCATTATTTTTATGTGTTTTTCCTTCCATTCTGAGTGAAAGGTCAAGTCGGTGGTAAGGCGTTAATCTTGCGTCGTTTCGGGAATTGTTTGTGTTATAAGGTATCAGAATGCCCTGTGAGAGATATCGCTGATTGGGGTAGGTTGTAGGAGTTCCGGTTGTAAATGCAAAATCCGCAGTGGTCGACCATTTTGGGTTGATCGTATAAGAGCCGACAATTTTCAGGTTATGGGTCTGGTCAAAACGGGTAGGGTACCAGTTCCCGTTGTTGACCCCATCTACTTTGAGTTCTGAGCGGCTCAGTGTGTAACTTATCCAGCCTGTGATCAGCCCCTTTTTCTTTTGCAGATAAAGTTCCAAACCGTATGCCCTTCCGTTTCCGCTCAACAAATCACCTTCAAGGCGGTCATTATTCAAAAGTTCAGCACCATTGATATAGTCAATTTCGTTAACGGTATTGCGGTAAAATGTTTCCGCAGAAAACTCATACTCCGAATTTTTACCCAGATCGCTGAAATAGCCCAGCGTATATTGATTGCCAACGGCCGGCTTAATATTATTGGTGCTCGGCGTCCATATATTGAGCGGGTTCGAAGCGCTGGTGTTTGAAATAAAATGTACATATTGAGCCGTTCTGCTGAAACTCGCTTTTAGTGAAGTTCTTTCGTTCAGCTGATATTTTGCCGATATCCTTGGTTCCGGATTATTATATGAGGCGATTGACTCTCCGCTTTTATATTGCCGCTCAGCGATGGCCGTACGCTTTCTGCCAGGAATAGTGTCGTTGTAAGTATATGCTGTCCCTGGTCCGAGATAATTAAAATAAGAAAACCGAAGTCCATATTGAACTTCCAGTTTTGAACCGAATTTCAGGCGATGGCTGACGTAACCAGCCAGCTCCAGAGCATATTTTTTGGGCTGACTGCTATCAACAGTTTCTCCATTTGTAGTTCCGACCGTTTTCGAAGGGTTGAACTGATAATAAGAACTTTCCAGACCAAATTTTAATTCTGAATTGCTATTGATGAAATAACTGAAATCCGGTTTGAATACATAATTGCTGATGGAGGAATTCCAGCTGTATTTGTTATTCTCATCCTGATTGAAACCCAGGTTATAATTGTAATTGCTGAATATGGCAGAAACATTAGCAAATAACTTACTGTTGATGAAGGAGTTCCAACGGAGCGTCCCGGATTTATTTCCCCAGTTAAATTTCGCATCATCCGACAGACCGAAATTGTCACGACCAAAGAAACCCGAAAGATATAACCGGTTTTTCTGGTTTAAGGTATAGTTTGTTTTTAACGTGATATCATAAAAATTCAAACCAAAATTGTTACTGGTCAGCAGCGTAGACAGACCATCAATGTAGGATCTTCGCACTGCTATCAGATAGGACGATTTGTCTTTGACGAGTGGTCCCTGAACGGCCAGCCTGCTGAAAATAAAACCTACGCCACCATCTACCTCTGTTTTTTTGTTGTTTCCTTCTTTCAATCGAACATCTAGCACAGAACTGATCCGACCGCCATATTCGGCTGGAATCGCGCCTTTATATAATTTTACATCTTTCACAGCATCAGGGTTAAAGACCGAAAAGAAGCCGAGCATGTGCGAGGAATTGTAGACGGGCGCCTCGTCAAGCAAGACAAGATTTTGTCCGACACTCCCTCCCCGGACATTAAAGCCCGACGAACCTTCGCCAACCTGGCTTACCCCTGGTAGAAACTGTAAACTTTTAACAATATCAACCTCACCCATGAGTGCCGGGAGTTTTTGAATAGTTTTGATATCCATCTTATTGACGCTCATTTCAAAATTTCGGGAAGTGGAAATTCTGCTTTCATCAACAATTTTCACTTCATCCAGCACTCTGGATAATACTGGCAATTCTATGTCCACAATGGTATTACTCGTCAGAACAATTTTTTTGACTATCTTCTCATAGCCCAGATACGAATATTCCAGTGTGTAAGAACCTTGGGGCAGCGTTACTGAATAGAACCCGTACACGTTTGTAACAGCACCCGACGACTGGCTTTCTGTTACGAAGATACTTGCCCCAATCAGTGTTTCTCCGTTGGATTTATCTTTCATCGTGCCACTGACGGTAAATTTGTTTTGTCCAAAGGCCGTGGTGGCTACAATGAAAAGCAGTACGAAGCTGCTGCCAATACTTCGAAAAAGGAAAATAGAATACTTGTTCATTTTTTGTTACTAAGAGGAAACGGAAGCTTTTTGAGACTGTTGGCATTAATGATGTAACCCAAACCGACATTGAGATTAAATCCTCGAATGGCGTCGACCTTGCCGGCACTTTCAAAATTTGCGGAGTGTATGTAGCGAAGGTGCGCGCCAAACGTAAAACGCTTTGCAAATCTGAGATCAACGCCCGTGCCGATTGAAGTGTGAAATACCATTCTCATTTCAGCATTAAAATTGGGTCTTGCGCCAGAAGTCATGGCACCTGGATTTAACCTTCCGCCGAAAACCATAACCTGCATGATACCTGAACCCAACATAAAATAAGGATGGGCCCTCACTCTCGGAAGTGCATATTTGAGCCCAATTGTAAGCGGCATAATCATTCCGCCGCCTGTTCTGATACTTCCGCCTGTGGTGGCCTCCTGTGTTTGCGGCACACTTAGCCTACCGATATCGATAAACCAGGCGATAGAATCGTTCATCCATTTTGTTAGGTGTATATCTAACAAGGAATGAGCGTTATATAACTTGGCATAGGTCCCGTCTGAAATTCCAGTCTTTACAGAGCCTAACATGGCAAAACCACCGTATCTCACTTCAAGAACCAATCTGTTATGCAACCGGTAACCCTTAAGAGAATCTATCGGATCCATCTTTCTTTTTACCATGGGATCGTCCCATAACGAGTATGTTGTATCGGTTTTAACTGTTTTATTCAACAGATTCTGAACATTGTTGAGAGCGAGGAGACTGTCAACCTCAATACCGTCTTTCCAGCTTTCGAAAGCGTTAACCACTTTTGGATACTGCTGCCGAAACTTTTTGACAACACATTCGCTATCCTTGTCGCTGACAATAAAAACACGGTTTCGGTTGTGGTGGAAATTGTTATAAGTTTCAGTAAGAATGAACCTTAAAAACTGTACGTCATTATCCAGCGAAGCCTCATCCTGGCAATTCCATGTACTTTTAACGGCATTCGGAAAAATTAAAATGGTCGGTTCTTTCAGCGATTTCCAGGCTGCATTAGAGAAGGCGTCTCTTGCAGTTTTTCCATTTTTATGTAAAACAATGACAACAGGTTTGTTGCTGTTATAGTCGTTATTGATGCTGTTGGAATAATGCAGGTGACTTCGGTTTACGCCGCCAACAACATTCACAAAAACACGTTGTGCAGTACTTTCAACTGAAATGAAAACGAGTAAATATAGTAATATTCGAGCTTGCTGCTTGTTTAGAAATAGCGGCATAAGTAAAGTATATAGTATTGCTTGATTCAATATCCACAGGTACTTACTTTCGGTCCTGATTCGTTAAATGTGTAGATAAGCAAAGGTTAAGTGTAGATATACAACTCCTTAATATCAATTCTATGGCCCATTTTGTCCGGCAATGAATATACCTTTATTGCATTATTCCGTTTTGCCAATTTGAAATAACCAGATAGAAAATCATCGTATGACCATTGAAGAACATGAAGCCGGAGATTTAAGAATTGCAGAAATTACTTCCGACAAACTCGTCGTAACGTCTGTGGAGGATTGTCTGGACTTACTGGGGAATTTGTATTACCAGGGATTCGATAGGATTATTCTTGATGCGGAAAATTTTGATGCTATCGGTAGTAAAAGCATGAAGGACTTTATCTATGAGAGTAATAAACTGGGGCACATCAATTTTGTGAGTTCCACATCGGAAGCCATCAAGCGATTTTCGGCAAAGCAATAATGTTAATGCAATCAATTCCCTTAAACTGTTGCGATTTATAATGGGCAAGCATTCTAATTTTATTCATCATTATTTCGCACCAGTCCGTCTGTAAGGCTTTGCCATTGGATTTTGGAGAAGGCCAGAATTCCTGCTGTCCCGGTCAGCATGTTTCTTATTTTATCAAGAAAGCTTTGATCATCAGTATTTAGTTTAGTATTCCGGTCGAAAACTGCTGCGGTCACGGTGGTGTTTTCACGCGTAACTGTGAAAGTACTTGTCGTTTGAGCGGAGTAGAAATGAGCAACTTCCTGGTCACTGTTTGTGGGATTCGGAGCAGGCCTTACGCGTATTCCCAAACTTTCAATATCTTCCAGTTGATACTCGCTGATTTTTTCAACCATCACCCAATCGAAACCATCTCCCGTTTCGGAGCCCGGACCAGGGATATCAATTCGAAAGAACATTCCTTCTTCGACCAGCCCGGTCGTCAGGTTACCCTTCGAGTCACAAAGTTTGAAATCTGCAATGGGATATGCCGAAATTTCTTTCCAGCGGTTGACGTCTAACAGTCTTTTTCTCGCCAGCGTAAATAATTCTTTCGCAGCAGCCAGGTTGTGTAGTTCCACAACTCTTTCGGCATTGATATTCCCCCCATCAAACTTTTCGGGAATTGTCCTGGTGTAATTTTTCGCTTCCATACGTTAAAATTTTTGCTGAAGGTTACTAAAAACCTGTGCCATCAAATTTTGGAGTTACGTATTGATTTTAAGATAGTTATTTTCTTATATTGTAGATCAGGCGTGGCATCATTATAATTAGTACCAGAACAGAAACTTTAACCAAAAAAATATGAAACCAACAGATACTCCTGACAATGGCGCTCTTGTTAAATTTAAAAGAATGGATGATGATCAGTGGAGAGACGGAGAATTTGATCTTGAAAATCAGATGTATATTGAAATATATTCTGCTGAATTAACTACCCACAATTTAAACGATATAGCTGCCTGGAAATATGTCAAAGATTAGAAAGAATATTCTGGCTCCATCCTTTAAATAATGATGATATAGATTGATTAAAGGCGAAAAAATCAGACAAAATACTGATACGTATTTTTGAAGGCATACTTTTTTAATATTCATTATTAATTAAAAGATTAAGAACTCATTTGAAGAGACTTTTTCATAAAGTTCGACGAAAGTAACTTGGGATTTTATATCAGGAAAAAACAGCCGGCGGGAAGGAAAGCCGGTTTAGCAAATTTGTCTCGAAAAAATAAGGTAGTGAAAGTCTGATTCGTTAGGCTGAGAAAAGGCTGAGGAGATTTTTTCGATTCAAGTGATGTGTGATTTCGTAGGTAGTTAACAGGAAGGCTAATTTAGCTTTCCTGTTTTTTTTGAAATTTGGTATCATACGTTTTTGCATAGCCTAAGTTTCTGACTGGCACAGTAATTTATTACGCACACCATGGCTGAGCGTCGATAAAATTCAGTCTTCAGGAAATTGTATGGAAAAAATTGATGTAGAAAAACGCCAGATAGGAATAAATTTTAACGAAAACGGACAGGCAGAAATCGTCTTATGGGCACCTAAAGTCGGGCTTGTTGAGATATATTATGTAGATAAAAATCAAAGTGAGCCGCTTTTCGGTGGTGAGCAGGGATTATGGACACTAACGTCGGATACCCTGGATCCTGGGGATCTATATTTTTTTAAGCTGGATGGAAAAGTTCAATTTCCTGACCCGGCGTCGCTCTCGCAGCCTGATGGCGTACATGGCGCGTCACAAGCAATTAATATTAAAGATTTCAGCTGGACAGACGAAAAATGGAAAAACATCGAACTGAAAGATTATATATTATATGAACTGCACGTTGGCACTTTTACCGATGAAGGCACTTTTGCTGCGCTTGAAGAAAAACTGGATTATCTGATTGATCTGGGTGTTACGGCGATTGAAATTATGCCGGTAGCCCAGTTTTCAGGAGAGCGAAACTGGGGATACGACGGCGTTTTTCCGTTCAGTGTCCAGACTTCATATGGAGGAGCAAAAGGGCTTCAACACCTTGTCAATACCTGTCACAATAAAGGTCTTGCAGTGGTCCTTGATGTCGTATATAATCACATCGGCCCGGAAGGAAATCATTTCGAAAATTTTGGGCATTATTTTACCGGGAAATATCACACCCCCTGGGGAAACGCGATCAACTTTGATGATGCCTGGTGTGACCACGTGCGGAATTATTTCATTGAAAACACGCTGATGTGGTTCCGGGATTTTCACATTGACGGATTGCGTATGGACGCTGTTCATGCCATCAAGGATTTTAGTGCCCTGCATATTTTACAGGAAATTAAGTTGCATGTCGACGAGCTGATTCAAAAGACCGGGCGGAATCATTATCTGATTGCTGAGCTTGACTTAAATGATACGCGATACATAAATCCGATCAGTAAAGGAGGATTTGGGCTTGATACGCAATGGATCGATGAGTTCCATCATGCTTTGCGGGTAAGCTCAGGCCAGCCCCAAACCGGTTATTATTCGGATTTTGAAGGTGTTGTTTCCTTAGCCAAATCATACGAAGACGCCTACGTGTATGACGGCGGTTATTCAGAACATCGCAAGAAAAAATTTGGTACAAAAGCGACTGAAAATCCGGGACAGCAATTTGTCGTTTTTTCTCAAAATCATGACCAGACGGGCAACCGTATGCTTGGTGAGCGTACCAGTGCTTTGGTAAGTTTTGAAATGCAAAAGTTACTCGCCGGAGCGGTATTGGTCAGCCCTTATTTGCCCATGTTGTTTATGGGAGAAGAGTATGGAGAAACCAATCCATTCCAGTATTTCGTAAGCCATACCGACCCGGAACTTGCTGAAGCAGTACGAAAAGGCCGAAAAAAGGAGTTTGAAGCTTTTCATATTGAGGGTGAGGCACCGGATCCTATGTCCGAAGAAACTTTCATGAATTCGAAACTTCAATGGCGGTTGATTGAACAGGAACCATATAAAACCCTGCTCAGCTTTTACAAAAAATTAATTGCCATGAGAAAGGAACAGGCAGCTTTGCATGTGCTCAACCGGAAAGATGTTTCGGTAGAATGCCTGGCTGAGCAGGAGGCGATTATTTTACAAAGACAGCATAAAATTCAACATACGATCTGTTTGATGAATTTTTCAAAACTTCCGCAGCAGATTAAAGTACCCGTTTTTTCACCGGTTTGGCACAAACTGATCGCTTCATCTGATTTGAAATGGAAAGGATCGGAAGATCTGCCCAGAACCATTTCAGAAGAAATTTCCCTGCTTTTACCGCCAGAATCTTTTACCCTTTACAGCAACGAGCATGAATAATCCAATCGCTACTTACCGCTTTCAATTTCACAAAGATTTTACTTTAAATGAACTTGAAAAGCTTATTCCATATTTGAAAAAACTTGGAGTAAGTACTATTTACGCTTCACCGGTTTTTAATTCCACTGCCGGCAGTATGCACGGTTATGACGGTGTGAACCCGAATAAAATTGATCCTGAGATCGGCAGTCTGGATACTTTGAAATCGATCGGCGCGTTGCTGAAAAATGAGGGAATGGGTTGGCTTCAGGACATTGTCCCGAATCACATGGCATTTCATTCAGAAAATTCCTGGCTTATGGATATTCTGGAAAAAGGAGAAAAATCCATGTACTCAACGTTTTTTGACGTGGCCTGGAATAGCCGGCTTTTTCAGGGAAAACTAATGGTTCCTTTTCTCAGCTCTGATCTTGAAGAATTAATCAAAAAAGGGGAAGTGAAGGTTGAATATGATTCAAACAGACTGGTGATCAGATATGAAGAATCTGTATTTCCTGTTAATCCCAAATCCTATCTGACGATTTTGTCTGCCGAGCCTGTTTCTGAAAACCAGGCGGTTCAGCAAATTATCTCTCAGATTAAGGAAGCGCGCGAAATTGAGGAATCATATTTATTTTCGCAGCGCTGGAATGAAATTCTTCTTCAATTAAAATCTTTGTCGGCAGACGAAAAAGTTAAAAACTGGCTTGAAGAAAAACTGGCTGGAATCAATGCAGACGAAGCAGAACTTCGTGAGCTTATTGACCATCAGGCATACGCCTTATGCCACTGGCAGAAAACGGAGCAGCAGATTAATTTTCGCCGCTTTTTTACTGTGAACGGTTTGATTTGTTTGAATATCCAGAATGAAGAGGTATTTAATGAATATCATCGACTGACGAAAACCCTGATTGACGAAGGTGTTTTTCAGGGTATCAGGATCGATCATATCGATGGATTATTTGATCCGGATTTATATCTGGAAGAATTGAGAGCAATGGCTGGCGAAGAAACTTATATCGTGGTTGAAAAGATTCTTGGGCAGGACGAAGAAATGCCTGAAAAATGGCCTATCCAGGGAACGACAGGTTATGAGTTTCTAGCATCAGTTAATAACGTTTTGACCAATAACCGGGCTGAAAAAGAATTCACTGATTTTTACCATGAACTGACAGGAGAGCAGGACAAACCGAAAAGCCAGCTGCTGGAAAAAAAGGCAATTATTTTATACGAACACATGGGTGGAGAGCTTGAAAATCTTTATCAGCTCTTCGTTGAATTAAATTTGACGCAGCCTGAAAACATTGAGAAGCTGGGCAAGGAAAATGTCAAAAATGCCATCGGTGAGTTTCTGATCCACTGTCCCGTTTACCGTTATTATGGATCATTTCCATTTGAAGAAAACGTAAAAACAGCACTGGAAAATATTTTCAAAGAGGTAAGTACCGTTCATCCCCAATTATCAGACGCCGTTTCATTACTGGAATCCTGTTTTCTTTCGGTTTCTGAATTAGGTGATGAAAATTATAATGAACGGGTGTTGGAGTTTTATCATCGGTGCATGCAATTTACCGGCCCGATCATGGCAAAAGGCGGTGAAGATACTCTGATGTATACCTATAACCGCTTTATCGGTCATAGTGATGTTGGAGATTCGCCAGAAAGCTTTGGTATGTCTGTTGAAGATTTTCATAAGAAGATGAAATACCGTCAAAAAAACTGGTCGTTATCTCAGAACACAACGTCCACACATGATACAAAAAGAGGAGAAGACGTGCGAACTCGTCTGAATGTGCTGACTGATATTGGCGAAGACTGGTTTTCAAATGTGAGAGAATGGCAAAAACTTAATGCTCCGCTGAAACAAAAGTATTTTTCGCCGGATACGAATGATGAATATTTTATATACCAAAACCTGATCGGAGCCTATCCGATGCCAGGCGAAGATGAGGATGATTTTGGAAACCGTTTCGAGGAATATCTTGAAAAAGCATTTCGGGAAGCCAAGGTCAATACCAATTATTCCGAACCCAACGAAGCCTACGAAGCAGGTGTCAAAAGATTTGTAAAAGAACTGCTAAATAAACAAAACCCGTTCTGGGAGAAGTTTTCAGCTTTTCAGGAACAGATTATCGACCATGGTATTATTAATTCGCTGAGCCAGCTTTTATTGAAATTTACATGTCCGGGTATTCCTGATGTCTATCAGGGATGCGAATTATGGGATCTGAGTCTGGTTGATCCTGATAACCGCAGGCCGGTGGATTATGCAAAAAGGCAGCAAATTTTAGGCGAGTTTGATCATCATGACGATCAGGGGAAACTGTTAGAAGAGCTTTGGAAAAACAGAAAAAATGGAGCTGTCAAACTGTGGTTAACCAATCGACTTTTCAATTTACGCAAACATAACGTCACACTTTTTGCTGAGGGAAATTATGTTTCATTGAAGGTTGAAGGTATTTACAAACAAAATATTCTTGCGTTCGCGCGTGCCCATAAAGATTCGATTGCAGTCTCTGTGGTGCCATTACATACCGCTGCGCTTTGCAAGGAACAAAACACGGATTTTTTTAGTCTGGATTGGGGAAATACCAAAATCGTTTTACCGGAAGGTTTGAATAGTGACTGGGAGAATCTGGTTTCAGGAAACCGGGAAGAATATCAGCATAAAATTGCTGCGGGAGAATTATTTAAACAATTCCCAATTGCACTGCTAAAAGGGACTAAGGTAAATAACGAGCGTGGTGCAGGCATTTTAATCCATATTTCCTCGCTGGTTTCCCCGTTTGGCATTGGTGACCTTGGACCAGAGGCCTATGCTTTTGCAGATTTTTTACACCGCAGTAATCAAAAAGTATGGCAACTGCTCCCGCTGAATCCTACCGAATCTGCACAGGGAAATTCTCCTTATAGTGCGCTTTCTAGTCGGGCTGGCAATCCGGTTCTGATCAGCCCGGAAATGCTCGCGAAGGACGGTTTTTTGCCGGATGTTGATCTTACCCAATATCATTTGCCCGAAACGGACAAAGTTGATTTTGGTGCTTCGGAAAAAACAAAAATGGAGCTTCTGGAAAAAGCGTATGTTGTTTTTAACCAAAATAATAACGCAGTTGATGCTGGAGATTTTGATAAATTCTGTAAGGACAACGCAGAATGGCTTGATGATTTTTCCTTGTATATGGTCATCAGAAACCACCAAAACGGAAAACCCTGGATCGAGTGGGAAGATAACTTCAAACTTCGGGATACTGAAACTCTGAAAACTTTAAAAAATACCGACTCCGGGAATATCCGTTTTGTGAAATGGGTGCAGTATATTTTTGACAAACAATGGAAAGCGTTGCGGAAATATTGCAATGAAAATAATATTGAATTTCTGGGAGACCTTCCGTTTTATGTCAGCTATAATTCCGCCGATGTCTGGGCTCACCGGGATCTGTTTTTGCTGGATGAGAACGGAAAAATAACCGGTGTTGCCGGCGTTCCGCCAGACGCCTTTTCCGAAACAGGTCAATTATGGGGCATGCCGGTTTTTGACTGGGAGGCACTGAAAGACCAGCGATATCAATGGTGGATCGACAGACTGAAAAAAAACATTGAGCTTTTTGATTTTGTCCGGCTTGACCATTTTCGCGCTTTTGCTGACTACTGGGTTGTGCCCGGAAATGAGGATACCGCTGAAGACGGCGAATGGAAACCAGGGCCCGGTGAAGAATTTTTTGAAGTACTAAAATCTTCGCTGGGTAGTTTACCATTTGTGGCTGAGGACCTGGGAGAAAGCAGCCCAGCCGTATACTTACTCCGTGATAAGCTGGAACTTCCTGGCATGAAAGTATTGCAGTTTGCCTTTGAGGAGAATATGTCGCAGTCAGAATATATTCCTCACCGTTATGAACCCAACTTTATAGTCTATACTGGTACCCATGATAATAATACAATCCGGGGATGGTTCAGGCAAGGTATTGATAGTAATACAAAAGATCGATTGGAAAGTTACGTAGGAGTTTCCCTCAATGAGGAAAATGTTTATTCAGTTATGGCAAGACTCGCATATTCGTCAGTAGCCAAAACGGCAATTTTACCAATTCAGGATGTTTTAAATCTTGACGAAAATAGTAAAATGAACAGCCCGGGTTCACAAAGTGGTAATTGGTTATGGCGACTTACTCCGGGACAAATTACGAAGGAGAGCGAAGATTTTTTAAAACAATTAACCCTATTATTTGATCGCGATTGAACATTAAAAGCACAAAACGGACGAACTATGGAAACACGCAAACCTCGGCATCGCAAACGAAAGGCATTTTATTTCTTTATTGGGTTTATTGCATTGATTGTAATTGTCAGAATAATTTTACCTTATGTGGTACTCCATCTAGTAAATAAAAATCTGGCGACCATGAAGGGGTATTATGGTCACGTAAACGATATTGACCTGGAAATAATTCGTGGTGCTTATAAGGTTGATAGCATTTATTTAAACAAAAAAGATACCATATCAAATAAACAAACACCGTTTTTTGCAGCATCGTTGATTGACCTTTCCGTTGAATGGAAGGCTCTTTTTAAAGGATCAATTGTTGGTGAGGTGGCGATGCAGGAGCCGATGATACGGTTCACCAAAGATAAGGTGGAACCCAAAGACGTAGCCAAGGATTCCTCAGCTTTGAAGGAATTGTTGGATGATTTTATGCCGCTTCAAATCAACCGGTGTGAAATTAACAATGGCAGAATCCAGTACATTGACGAATCGACAAAACCAAAGGTTGACCTCCAGATGACAGATCTTCACCTGCTGGCTGAAAATTTACGTAATAGCTATGATTCCACGGTTGTATTGCCTGCTACGATTGATGCGTCGGCAAATGTTTACGATGGGACTTTAACTTTTGATGCCAAAGCAAATCCTTTGGCAGTTACCCCAACATTCGATATGAGTGCTGAACTGAAAAATACGAATATGGTCAAGTTGAATGACTTTTTTCAGGCTTATGCAAAAATTGACGTAAATAAGGGGATTTTTGGTTTGTACACAGAGGTTGCCGCCAAGGATAAAAAGTTCGCCGGATATGTGAAACCGATCATCAAAGACCTGGATGTGTTGGGAAAAGAGGACCGGAAAGATAATCTTTTACATAAATTATGGGAAGGCGCAGCAGGAACAGTAGCAGAAATTTTTGAGAACCAGCGGAAGGATCAACTGGCAACAAAAATCCCCTTCAAAGGAGATATGGATAAGCCCGATACGAATGTCTGGTATGCCTTATCAAATGTTTTGCAGAACGCTTTTATACATGCGCTGCAACCGACTATCGACAATGAGATTTCGATCGGCTCCGTGAAGGTAGGTAAGGATGAAGACAAAACTTTCCTGCAAAAGATATTCTCGAAAGATGGTGATAAGAAGGACAAAAAAAAGGAAGATAAAAATAACAAGGATTAGTAATCACAAAACCATAAGATTATGAGCAAGCCAAAATTTGAAGAGGGAACCTGGGTTAAAGAGAAAATGGGTACAAAAGGAATGACGGTTGTCAGCGTGACTGGCGGAGAAGTTCGCTGCGCATTCGACGATGAAGAAGGTGAGCCTATTGAAGAAACTTTTAAAGAGGAAGATTTGGAACTATTGGACCAAAAGTAGTCAAGAAGATAGGAAATTAAATTAAAAAAATCTATGGGAAATTCTGGTTCTCCGGCTGGCACGCTTGGAACTGTTTCAGCAGTTTTTTTTAGTAAAAAGGATGCTGACAACGCCTACAATGCGTTACTCAAACGCGGACATACCCCTGATGATATTTCGGTTTTAATGTCAGATGAAACGCTGGGTAAATCTGAAGATCAGGCTGTTCAAACTTCTGAGGATCTGGGAGAATCAGAATCTGCCATTAGAAATACGTCGGATGTAATCGCTGATGCGATTGTATCTATATCTTCAATGATTTCACTTCCGGGACTGGGAGTTGCTATATGCCGAACTTTTTTTAGAAGAACGCCGGTAATAAAATCTTCAAAAGCAAACACAGAAACAGCCGACCAAAAAGACTCAAAATTAATGGTGGAGCACAAGGATTCTCTCGGGCTTAGCATGAAAGAGGGTGGAATTATAATCAGCGTAGACCCACGAAATTTTGAAGAAAAAACGGCGATCATCAAAGATTTTCATGATAACAATGGCCATGATATCCTGGGTGATGACGGTTATACTGAGCTGGATTAATGGGGTAAAATACTTACTTTTTACCAAAAAATCTTTCTTTGGAATGTCCCCTTTTCTGAAAATCGCGGATTGCCTCAGCGGCTTCTATCGGTCTGTCAGATTCAAGAACTGATGCACCGTCGTTCGCGATGGAAATATAGGCAGTTTTACGCTCCCCGGGAGTTTTCAATTTATCATACGATGAAGCTGCTGAGATCATGCACATGGTTCCTCTTTTATGTAAGAGCGCATATAATTCCTGATTTTCCGGTTTTACCAAAGGTCCGATATAGGCGATCAGTTGCGTAAATGGTACACCGGATTTTTCATATTCTTCGTATTCCTTAATATTTCTGATGAAGGCGGAAAACATCCGATCCTTGTTGTCAGCCAGATAGAATTTTGCTTCGGCTACGCTATGAACAGTTACCATCATGAATGCATCAGCCTTATGTTTTCTTAATAAATCGGCTGTCATTTGAAGCGGGACGTCCTTGTGATCAAGATTCAGAACCGTCTTTCCGCGTGCCCATGTGATGGTTTCTTCCAGGGTAGGGATTCCAAAACGGGTAATATTTCCCTCTGCATCTTTCAAACGGAGTTGTTTCAGTTCTTCAAAAGTATAATCTGATAATTTGCCATTTCCAGTGGTGGTTCTGTCCAGGGTAGCATCGTGAAGTAACACGATCACACTATCTTTTGTCAGTCGGGGATCGATTTCGAAAAATGCGGGAGTATGTTTAAGCGTATTTTCAAATGTCGCAATAGAGTTTTCAGGAAAACCCGGAACCATACCACCGCGGTGACCGGAAATCAATACAACATCATGATTCGTATACCTGAAAAGTTCATGCAGATCTTTCGCAGTCTTTAATTTCAAAATGTTCATTTTATCCTGCGCCTTTCCTACCAAAGTTGAAGACAACAGAATGGATATGGTAAATATTTTAAGCTTTTGAATTTTCATTTGTCAAGGTTTTAGCAGGCAGTTAAGCCCGCAATATTGCCATAATTTCTAAATGGCGGACGTTAACAAATTGTGACGCCCTGAAATCAGTTGAGGCTAAAAGCTTTTTGTACATGCCGAAGTTGAGCATTACAATTTGCTTCGAGATATTGGATGAGTTCGGGAGTAATTATATTTTTTTACAATAGGGTATAATACGCTAAAAATCACATCCTTAAACAAAGTCGTCCTTTTGGCATTAAAATAAGAAAAAGTAATAATAAGCGTGCTCTTTATTTTTTTGAATCTCCAACCGATCTTCTGAAATATAAACAAACGTATCATGAAACAGACACCTCTTCGATTATTATTCATCATAGCTTTTTTGTCTTCCTACGAAACTGATGCTAACCCGAAAAAATGTTCCCCTAAGCTTCATCCTAAGGAGATAAGTAAGTATCAATTCAATGAGTTTAAGGATGGGCAGGTTTATTTCAAAAATGGGAAATTTACGAAAGCTAAGCTCAACTATGACCATCTGCACGGAGCGATTGAATTTATTTCCCCGACTAATGATACGCTCATCATGACGAATAAAGAGCGTATAGACTTTATCGCACTTAATGAACGAATTTATTATGCTCAAAAAGACCATGGAGAGATCGAGGTCGTAGCGGAATATGGGAAAGTGATGCTTGCTAAAAAAACGCATTTGGTTTTAAAAGGAAACAAAACAAATACCTCTGAGCAGAAGTATTCGGCAAACTCTGAAAGCACGACACCGACTTACTTACTAATTTCAAATCAGGCCGGTGAATTTGGCTGGCAAAATACTACGACAAAGCCAGATTATCAATATAAAACCGACTACTATCTGATTGATCAAAACCGAGTGTCTCATCTGGCAAAAAAATCCGGATTTATGAAGGTATACGGTAGACAGAAGGCGCTATTGTCTGATTATTTCCGTAAAAATAAGGTTGATTTCGGTGATCCGGATCAATTAAGATCACTGCTTCGGTTTTGCAATGCGCTGTGATAATTCGAATAGACAAGTCTGTTCATTTTCCCTATGAAGTTAAGATCAAAACTTCACCATTTTCTAAACGATCATTCTTGCGGTTTTCGCGCTAATCTGCGACATACGATCGCGTTGTAATTATTACTACTTCTTTTATAAAGTATTGGATGTCAAAGCTTTAAATTTGTGTGTTAGTCATAGACTTAAATAGTAAAATCGACCGCATGCGAAGTTGAAAACTCCTTTCAGAGATTTTTTAGAAAAAAAGTCTGGAATGTATTCTTCAAGCCGCAACCTTAATTAAGATTTTGAGCTCATTGAGATTGAGCATGTTGTATTGGTATGAAAGTTTTCCAATCAAAAAAAGAATCAACCTTCTAAATATTTTTATCCAATCAAAATTCTTAATATTTTTTCGGGAATGAGGCAACCTTTTACATTCCCCAATTCTTATTATAGTAATTCGTTCCTAACAATTTTGATTACACTTTCCAACATTTCCGATGCTCAAAAAAATGATGTTCGTGCGCAACGGATAATTTTTGATACGTATGGAAAAGTGTTATATCGGTTAGCGAAACGATATTTATCTGTTTCGGACAAAGCTGAGGACGCGGTGGCAGAATCGTTTTTTATCATTTTAAAAAAGCTGAATACTTGTCATTTCCTGGCAATTCCCCCATTCGAAATGTGGATGAAGAGAATCGTTGTCAACGAATGCCTGAGAATTTTAAAAAAGGATAAGCGATTCGAGATATTGTCAGATGGCGAGGATTTGAGTTTTGTTGTCGACGATGAAACGATTGAAAGCCTTACCGCGGAAGAAATTTTCAAAGTTATCGGAACGTTGCCGACTGGTTATCGTACAGTATTTAATCTGTACCAAATAGAGGGATATACGCATTCGGAAATTGCTGAAATGTTAAATATTACGATTGGAACTTCTAAGTCTCAGCTGAGCAAGGCAAAGAGTTTATTGCAAAAGAAAATTATTGAGCTTGATCCATCTTATGCAAAACGAAAAGTTATTTAAAAAAATAAAGGACGCAGTTCTCAGGGACGTTGACGATTCCGACGATTGGAATCCGGAAAAGGTATGGCTGAAAATTGAAAAAAGGCAGAACCTGAAACTCAGGAGGCTTTGGCTATCGGGCCTTGCTGCTTGCCTGATACTGGGTATTGGTATATCATTTATTCTTTTGAATGGTGCTGATAATCAGTTGGTTGTGAAAGGAGTTGCCGGCAATACATCGATTGTTCTTCAGCAGGATAAATTGACTAAAAGTTTACCCGGCAAGTCGAGGAAAACACCTGCAGCTAAATCAAGATCCAGTTTTGAAGAAAGCCTTCCTGATTTGCTCGCTGAGAGGGATGAAGGGGGCGAAAGTTTGTCGGTTCAAGAGAATGACTCTGTACAGAAATATACATCTTTTTCCGTTTTGGCGCAGGCAATTCCAACCCCTGAGCTTCCTGGGGATTCTATGAGGAATGTGGTAAAAGGATCGTCTGAGAGACCTTCTAAACCGGAGAAAGTACTTATTGCGGAGATTGAACTTCCGGGAGAAAGCGTGGAAGAAGCACCAACATTAAGACGGATGTTTGAAACAGCAAAGGGAGAAAGGGAGTCCAGAAAAATACGTGTGAACTTTGGTACTAATAGAAAAAAAACGGCACTGTGGTCATTTGTTCAGCATAGTTTTACTGATAATTCCGCCAATCCGGATTCGGGTTTTCTTTTAAAAAGAGCATATTAAACTATATAAATTGTCAATTGTTTTTACTTATTAGCCATGAAAATTTTATCATTATTCCTTTTTGCTGTGCTGCTTTCTCCTGCCTATGCATCCGTTCCGGACACTATTATTTTAAACGCCGGGAAAAACAGTAAAGTGATTTTCTACGGGAAGTCGGGTCTGGATCTGAAAAATCTTGAGAAGCTGGATCTAAACAAAATTATCAAGGAACTTAACCAGAGACAAAATTCCTCAGATTCGGTTGCGAAACAATTGGTGAAACTGGATGAGAAGGGATATTTAAGTCCATCATTAAGTGAACCAAAACTATCCTGGAAGCAAAAATATTTGGCCAAAACCTTCCTAAATCTATATGTTGGCCGAGGAAATGACAAGGGGCGATATATTTTTTTTCAGCCTGCATCAGCTCTTTTAAATCATCCGACCGCTCAATTGACCAGTGAAATAATTATGCAGAATAAACTGAGCACCAGTTTAGCGGCTGTCCATGATATGATTATAGCAGACGGAGCAAAATTTACCTTTAGCCTTCGGTACGGCCTGGGAGTTGGCTATAATTTGCATCGTTATGTTCATTGGACATTATTGCAGTCTGTCAATAATGCTGAGGCTAGTGAGATCGTGCTGAGAGCCCGGAATTTGATAAGCCAGGAAAAAATAGAAGCCAAACAATCTGATTTCAGCGCCTTTCAAAGTCACTTTCAAATGGCTCCAAAATTTGCAATCAAAAATGCGAAAGGGCAGTCGACTTTCTTCCTGAGCGCCGGAGTTAGATTTAATTATGACCGGGTTTTTGAGAATTTTGATCCGGCGGCTTATTCGGCGGGGATGTCTTTAAATGCTACACGAGGAATCATAAGCACTTTCCATGGCCCGGTTATCAGTGGGGGAGGTTATAGCGTTTATAGTAGAAAAAATAATTTTGGCACGAGTTATATCGCAGAAGCCGGCTATAAGTGGATTGGATTATTTGTCAACTTATATCCCGAAAATGTTGTTTTGACAACAAAATTAATAGGTAAGACGGAACGTCCGGATTCTGGTTTTATTAAAGACAAAAAGGGAAAAATAGGCTACGTCTCTTTTGGTATCAAGTTAGGTAGATAAGAAAATACTGCCTTGGAATTTTGGTTCTGTTATTATCTTCATTTCCGTGGTTGGTCTATTGGAATAAATCTAAGCAAATCATCTATATTAATAACTTTCCCAATTTGTCTTATTCTTTGTCTGATGACTTTTCGATCAGGTGAAGAGTATCTGCTGATAAATTTCACAATGACTCTAATTTTCGCAGCTGTGGTAGTGAAAGTGTTTCAGAAAGTGTATTTAGGACACTATTTTTTTGCAATCTCTTTTATTATCGTATATAGCTTAGAGGTAGATATTCTCAAAAAGATTTTTGCATTTTGGAAGCATGATGCGCTCGGTATAGGGTCATATCACTACCAAACTATTCTGACTTAATAGATTTTGGTGATCCGGAAAAACAGAGCAAAAAGTTTGGGGATATTCACTTTTTGCAAATGATTAATTTTCCTTTAGGTAAATTCGTACTACGCGAAGTAGAAAAATTTGTACGTAAACTTTTTAATGATAATCTTTATGATATTATTAGGTGTGAAAATAATTTGCGCTTTACTCTACCTGTAATTTTCTGACTGATTATTTAAAATTGCTTTGCGATTAACAAGTATATTTTATGGTGGACCAGAATTTTTCGAACTCGGTTTTTAAAGCCCTGCCGACGCCGACGATTGTTTTACTGCCAGATGCTCCTCTATTTACGATTGTCTGTGCGAATGATGCTTATCTGGAAATAGTGCGACTGGGTGAGTCAGACCTGGAAGGGAAAGGATTTTTTGATGCCTTTTCAAACTACCCCTATGTCAAATTACCGGAATGGAAAAACCTTTTTGAAAAACTTCTTGAAGACAAGCTTCCGAATAAGACACCTATTTTTGACTTTCCGGTTCATGACAAAGCCACAGACCAGTTGCAAATCAGAAGCCTAATTGCCTCAAACACGCCGGTCTTTGACGCAAACAATGAGGTGAAATATATTATTCGTACTGTTTCTGACGTTACCGAGCTTGTCAAAAACGAAATCAACGAAAAAACATCAGCCACCAGCCTGGATAAAAATGAAAAATTTCTGACAGAGACACAAAGAATTGCGCGGGTTGGTAGCTGGGAGGTTGATCTGTCGAGCCGCGTATTAAAATGGACGGATGTCGCGCGAGAAATTCATGAAGTGGAATCTGGAAATGAGATCGATTTTGATACGGTAAGTAGTTTTTATAGTCAGGGAAGAGACTGGGAAACTTTAAATTTGGTGATCAAGCGAGCATCCCAGCTAGGCGAGTTTTTCGATCTCGAGGCCAGTATGATCAGCGCGAAAGGTAATTTTCGTTGGGTACGGGTAACGGGTTTGGGAGAATTGAAAGATGGTAAGTTCGCTCGTCTGTATGGTTCCATGCAGGATATCACGGATCGTAAGGTAATCGAAGAAGAACTTCTGGAATCAAAAAACAAATTCGAATCCCTTGTACAAACTGTTGACGGCATTGTGTGGGAAACAGATGTTTTTACCCATGACTTTACTTTTGTGAGCGATCAGGTCAAGACAATTCTGGGCTATTCTCCCCAGCAATGGCTGGATACTCCTCATTTCTGGGAAAGTCATATTTATGAGGAGGATCGTGAGCAAGCTATTTGTTTTTGCGTGGAAAAGTCGAAAATATCCAAAAATTATGATTTTGATTATCGTATGGTCCATGCGGATGGAAGTCTCGTCTGGATTAAGGATATGGTTTCGGTCATTCATGAAGCGGGCAAGGAAACGAAACTTCGGGGTGTGATGATTGACATTACGGAACAGAAACGTCTTACGGAATTGGAGCGATTGGAAAAATCTGTTCTGGAACTTAATGCCCGGAAAAATTCTCCCATACAGGATGTTTTGACTACTTATATTTTGGGGATAGAGAAGATTTTCCCTAAAATGCTGTGTTCTGTGCTACAGGTCAGGAACAAGCAACTTTACAATTGGGCATCTCCTTCTTTGCCAATAGAATATATTAACTCGATAGAGGGCATTCCTGCACTGGAAAATGTAGGTTCATGCGGAACTGCCGCATTTCTTAAAAAAAAGATAATTGCCAGTGATATAGAAAACGACAGCCGTTGGGCGGGATTTAAACAATTGGCACTTCCATATGAACTTCGTTCTTGCTGGTCTCATCCGGTTATTAACTCAGAAGGACAGGTGATGGCGACTTTTGGCATTTACTATAATGAAGTGAAATCGCCTCAACCAGAGGAGGTTGAGACAATTAACCGGTTTACCTCGATTTTGGGAATTATTTTGGAGAACAGACATAATTCTGAGCTTTTAGAGGAAAATACCCAGCTAATGAAACAGGGCCAGGAACTTGCTCATTTTGGTAACTGGCAATGGGATTTTTATAACGATAAAGTCACCTGGTCAGATTCACTTTTTTCGATTTACGGAATTGAGAAGGCCGATTTCAAAGCATCCTTTCAAAGTTATCAGGAGATGTTACATCCTGATGACAGGGAAAGTGTAGTGGACAAAATACAAGGTGTTTTGAATACCAGACAAGATATCGTTTTTGAAGAAAGAATCATCCGTCCAACGGGTGAGATCCGTCATTTAAAATCGTGGGGCCGACTAAAAACGGATGCCCATGGAAAGCCCGTGAAAATGATTGGTGCATGCCTGGATATTACGGAAGGTAAAAAGGCACAACAGGATTTAAAAGCCAGCGAATCTCGGTTATTGACGCTTGTAGACGAATTGAAATCAAGCAATGCCCGATATGAATATGTCAATAAAGCAACCCGGGACGCCATTTATGAATGGGATATGTTGAAAGATCACATTGCCTGGGGTGATGGGTTCTCTCGTTTGTTTGGCTATGAAATAGGACGGGAGAATTATCCTGTCAGTAAGTGGGTTAGTCTGATACATGAGTCTGATGTAGAATTTGTAAGTAAAAGTTTATCATCTGCACTGCAAAATCGGACTCAGCATAGCTGGACAGCTGAGTATCAATTTAAAAAATCAGATGGAATCTACGCGTTTGTCCAGGAGAATGGTTACATCATTCGTAACCCGCAGGGAGAAGTGGTCCGGATGATTGGCGTGCTTCGGGATGTATCTCAAAGGAAAAAAACACAGCTTAAATTAGTTCGTAAATCAGCATTACTTGCTGTAATTGCTGAGGTAAACAGTAGTCTTTTACAATATGATAATTGGCTTTGTGCTATCAACCACTCTTTCGGAATAGTAGGTAAGACAATAGATGTGGATAGGGTTTATTATTTTGAGAACTATACAGATCCGGGATCCGGTAAAATATATTGTAACCAAAAACTGGAATGGAATTCAGGAAGATTTCAGTCGCAACTTGATAATCCTGATTTGCAAAATGTGCCGCATGAGGCGTTCACCGAGCTTATGTCGCCATTGGAGAACAATAAGCCGTACATCGGAATTGTAAGCAAAATGCCTCAGTCGGAGTTTAAAGACGGATTGATCAGCCAGGATATCAAATCGATATTAATATTTCCGGTTTTCGCTAAAAATAAGTTTTACGGTTATATCGGTTTTGACGATTGCCAAAAGGAGCGGTATTGGGACGAAGATGAAAGGTCATTTTTGAAAAGTATCGCTGTAAATCTTGCCAAAGTAATTGAGACTGAGGCGGCGGATCAGGCACTTCTATCGGCTTTTGAGGAAAAGAACAGAATATTAGAAAGTATTCAGGATGGCTTCTTTGCAGTATCAACGGATTGGATCGTTACTTATTGGAATCGGGAAGCGGAGAATCTTACGGGTATTAAACGCGAAGAAATTGTTGGTAAGAGTATCTGGAAAACTTATTACCAAAATATTCCGCCGAGATTTTATAATCTGTATCTCAAAGCCACGCAGGAAAATATACCCGTACGTTTTGAGGAAGAGCTCGTTCGTATAGAGAAATGGTTTGAAGTCAATGCCTATCCAACCACGGACGGCTTGACGGTCTATTTCAAAGACATTACGGAGAGGAAAATAACAGAATCTCAGTTAAAGGATATGCACCGGGAGCTTGAAAAACATATAAAAGTTCTGGCAGTATCAAACGCTGAGCTCGAACAGTTTGCTTATGTCGCTTCGCACGATTTACAGGAACCTTTGCGTATGGTAACCAGTTTTTTAACGTTGCTTGAAAAAAAGTACGGTGAATCGCTTGACGACAAGGCCAAGGTTTATATTTATTACGCGGTGGACGGTGCCAAAAGAATGCGCCAGATTATTCTGGATTTACTTGATTTTTCCAGGGTAGGAAAAAATAAGGAAAATCCGGAAAAAGTAGACGTTGATGGTGTGATCCGGGAGATTCTCACTTTATACCAAAAGAAAATAAAGGAGGAAAAAGCCAAAATTGAGTTTTCCGGAATGCCGCAAATCATGGCATTTAAGGCCCCGTTACGGCAGGTTTTCCAAAACCTGATCAGTAATGCTTTGAAGTATCAAAAGAGAGACCAAAGTCCTTACATCAAAATTGTCAGCGTAGAAACACCTACACATTGGCAATTTTGTGTGACTGACAACGGATTAGGTATCAATAGTCAGTATTTCGAAAAGATTTTCGTTATCTTTCAACGTCTCCACAACCGCGATGAATATTCCGGAACGGGCATGGGGCTGGCAATTACAAAAAAAATTGTAGAGAGCCTGGATGGTAAAATTTGGGTGGAATCAGAAGAGGGAAAGGGAAGTTCTTTTTATTTTACTATTGCTAAGCATTTAATGACGTTATGAAAGGTATTCATATTTTATTGGTAGAAGATAATGAAGGTGATATTTTACTGACCACGGAGGCGTTGAAGGAAGGTAAGGTATCCAATAAAGTCAGCGTTGTCCGCGATGGTGAAGAGGCACTCGACTTTCTTGATAAAAAAGGTAAATATGCGACGGAGGAAGTACCAGACCTTATTTTATTGGACGTAAACCTGCCTAGGAAAAACGGACATGAGGTACTGCACTATGTAAAAACAAACGAAAGTATTAAGCATATCCCAGTAATTATGCTGACCACTTCGTCGTCAGACATCGACGTTAAAAAGTCCTATACAAATCATGCGAACTGCTATATCACTAAGCCAGTGGAATCTGAAAGCTTTTTGAATGTGGTGGCAAACATCGAAAATTTCTGGATTAATATCGTAAAACTTCCATCACTCAGATAACAGGTTATGGAAAAGGACAAAAATCCGTACCGTATTTTGGTTATTGAAGATAACCCTGGAGATTTCGCACTGATCGAAGATTTTTTGGAAGATAAGATTCATCTTCCTCTAATTTATCAAGCAAAAACCTTCAAGGAAGGGGAGATGTTTTTAACAAAATCTGTTAAAAATGTTCACGTTATTTTACTTGATCTTTCTTTACCAGACAAAAGCGGAGAAGAATTGATAACAGAGATTCTTGCAATAAGCTCAGGAATCCCGATTATAATACTTACCGGTTATCCGGATGTGGCTTTTAGTGTCAAGTCTCTTTCTCTGGGCGTAGCGGATTATTTGGTCAAAGATGATTTATCTTCCTCCTCGCTTTTTAAAAGCATTCTTTACAGTATCGAACGGAAGAAGAAATCTCAGGAGCTTGAAGAATCTAAGCGACGGTACAGCGATCTTTTTCAGCTCAGTCCTCAGCCCATGTGGGTTTATGATATAGAAACACTGCGTTTTTTGAATGTCAATAATGCCGCGATAAAACACTACGGATATAGTTTTGAGGAATTTTTATCCATGACCATTCGTGATATCAGGCCGCCCGAGGAGCTTCCTAAATTAGACGAACAGTTGGATCGCCTGCGTCAAAAAGAAAACAGCCATTTGAGTGGGATTTACCTTCACTCAAAGAAAAATGGGGAAATCCTATGGGCCGAAATCCAGAGTAACATCATTTTGCTCAACAATGTTACTGCCCGGGTTGTTTTGGTAAATGACGTCACAGAACGGTTAAGATATATTCAGGAAATCGAAGAAAAGAATAAGAAATTACAAGAAATTGCCTGGATGCAGTCTCACGTGTTCAGAGCGCCTGTGGCTAGATTGATGAGCCTGATTGACCTGGCTACGAATTATGAAAATTCAGAGACAGAACAGCGCGAGTTCCTGGAACGGATGCTGGTATCTGTCCAGGAGCTGGATAAGGTGATCCGGTGTGTTGCCGGGAAAACAGATGAAATAGATCAATAAATTCGGCAGGAACCGGATCATTGATCTATTTCATTATAATTCCCTAGCTTCTATCCCAGAATGCAGGGGGCTCGATACCAAGCGCTCGCAGATATACGTAACCCTGCCCACGGTGGTGAATCTCATTATCGATCAAGTAAAATGTCATATATTGGATGGTACCCTCATACATGCCAAACGCCAAATCATTCTCCTGGAACCTGCCAGCAGGAATTTGCGGCCATAGGGTATTGATTTCTTCGGTTACCAAGTCCCACAATGCCAGGATCTCTTTTTTTGTTGACGGCGGCGGCGTTGAAAAATCAAATGGAAACTTTTCCGAAGTCCAGTTACCTGAAACGATTCCATGGATCCCAGGACCAGCAAGAACGATCATTTCCATCGTTAATTGTGCAAACGAGCGCATTCCACCGATTGAATAATTGTATAAATCTTCTTCCCCGAAAGCTTCAATGACGCGGCGGGTAAGACGGCGGTGTGCCTGCCAGTGATCTAATAATATTTCCGGCGTGATAACTACTTGTGGTAATGATTCCGGCGCTTTTACGTTCGATTCCATATTTTTTTGTTTTGATTAAAAGTGATATGCAAATGACACATTTGGTAATGACAACAGTATGTCAGTAGAGAAAAAATAATTTACACAAACAGATTAGGGTAACATTGTAGTTTTGAATGGATTGTATTTTTCTGAAAAAAAATAGTACTATAATTAAATTACTGCGAATAGAGCAGTCAGGTTATTTATTGAATTATTTATATAGATAATACGACAGGAAGATTTTGAGAATTGAGAAATATTTATAAATTTAAGATTCATATAGAACTATTTGGATCCAGGGTTAGATAAAGTTTTATTCTCATTTTGTAATACAGGCACATTCGTCAAACGCCATGAAAATAAAATTACCAATTGCCGCATTCTGGCTCCTTTTTTCAGGAATATGCTCCTCTTTCGGGCAAACGCAAAATTTCAGGTTTAAACATCTAACCACGAATGACGGATTGTCTCAAAGCCAGGTTAGTGCCATATTGGAAGATAAGCGTGGTTTTATGTGGTTTGGAAGTGAAGATGGGCTCAATAAATACGATGGTTACAAATTCACACATTACAAACATGACCCCAATGATAATACCAGTATAGCCGATAGTTACATTCAGGATTTGCTGGAAGACAATGCAGGAAATCTATGGATTGCTACGTCAAATGGTCTCGATCGCTTTGACCGGGATAAAAATTGTTTTGTTCATTATACCGATAAGGCAGTTCAGTACGATATTCAGGATATCTTTCAGGATAGTAAAAATAGAATCTGGCTTGCGACGAATCAGGGATTGTTTCTATTTGATGTTCAAACCGGCATATTTAAGTCTTATCAGCATGTAGGACGAAGAAAGTACGATTTGGCTTACGCCCATGTTTACAAAATTAAAGAGGACAATAATGGAGCTTTATGGTTAGGAACTGACCAGGGTCTGTACTGTTTCAATGAACAAACCGGAAAGATAAATGCATATCTAAAAAATGAAGGGGATCGAAAAAGCCTTGCCAGTGACTGGATCATGGCTTTGTGTAAAGATCAAAAGGGAAACATTTGGATTGGAACACACGGTGGAGGGTTATCGTTGTATAATTTTAAAACAAATGATTTTAAAACCTTCCTGCATAGTCCCGGTAATAGGAAGAGTCTTGCACACAATGACATTCTTTGTATTAATGAAGGACAGGATGGCAAAATATGGATTGGTACCGAAAATGGGGGTTTAAGTATTCTCAATCCTGAAAATGATACGTTTACAAACTTCGCCCATAATCCAAACGATCAATCAACACTCAGTAATAATTCGGTTTACTCTATTTATAACGACGATGCAGGGAATGTCTGGATTGGGACATACGCCGGAGGGGTGAATTTTTTGCCAAAATTTGGAGAAAAATTTATTTCCTATCGTCAAATTCCAGGTAATGTTAACAGTTTGAGCAACAATACAGTACTGTCCATTCAAGGCGATGCCGATGAAGACAAAATATGGATTGGAACGGATGGCGGCGGTTTAAATTTGTTTAATCGAAAAACCAAAACGTTTAAACAATTCCGGCACAACCCGAATAACAGAAATTCTATAAGCAATGACTATGTGATTTCAATTATTCAAGTGAGCCGTGATGTGCTGGGGCTCGGTTTTCATAATGGAGGTTTTGACTTTTTTAATGTAAGAACGGGAGTTGCGGAACATCATATTTCTAACAATAATGATCAGAATAGTCTGTCTATTTCGGATATTAATAATATGTTCAGGGATCGGGACGGAAATATCTGGCTTGGAACTTGGAAAGGAGGATTAAATCTTTACGATAATAAAACCGGTAGAATAACACGTTACAGACATAATCCATTGGTCGAAAGCAGTCTAAGCAGCGATATCGTGACGACCGTTTTCCAGGATAAGATCGGGAATATCTGGGTTGGTACTTACAATGGTCTTAATCTACTAAGTGCTGATAGAAAGCAGTTTAGTCATTTTCAGCACAATGTTGGAGATAAAAATGGTCTTTCCCATGATAAAATCCAGTCAATTCTGGAAGCTGAAAATGGCGACTTATGGCTGGGAACTGTTGGTGGGGGACTAAATTATTTTAACCGTTCCGCGAATACTTTCACAGCTTACACTGAAAAAAATGGATTACCCAGCAATGTTGTTTTTGCCATCCGTCGAGATGCAAGAGGTAATTTATGGCTGAGCACCAACAAAGGGATTTCTTGTTTTAACCCGAAGAAAAAAACGTTTAAAAATTTCACGACTTCTGATGGATTGCAGGGGAATGAATTTAGGGATAACTCGGCTTATCAAGCTGCGGATGGGCAAATGTTCTTTGGAGGAGTAAATGGTTTCAGTACATTTTACCCGGATAGTTTAAAAGAAAATGATTTTATTCCTCCTGTATATATCACTGGATTTCAGGTATTTAATAAGGATGTTGCCGTTGGCGATGAGAGTAATACGCTTCAAAAGGATATCATTGAAACAAAAAAGATAAAACTATCGTACGACCAGTCTGTATTTACGTTTGAATTTGCAGCGCTGAGTTATTCTCTCCCGGGCAATAATAAATATGCCTACAAACTGGAAGGTTTTGATAAGGACTGGAATTATATTGGTGGTAACCGGACCGCAACTTATACCAATCTGAACCCTGGTTCCTACACCTTTAGAGTTAAAGGGTCGAATAATGATGGTGTCTGGAATGAGCTTGGAAATTCTGTTGAGGTAATTATAATGCCACCATTTTGGTTAACGTGGTGGTTCAGGCTTGCGGGTGTATTCGTTCTATTCGGTGTGGCTGTTGGTTTTTATCGTATCCGGACGTATACCATCAGGAAGCAAAAGAGAATTCTCGAACGGCAGATCAAGGAACGGACAGAACAACTGGAATTTTCTATTGCAGAAGAGAAAAAAGCAGTTCAAAAGGCAGAGTTGGCAAATAAGGCAAAAAGTTCATTTCTGGCTGTGATGAGTCATGAAATAAGGACGCCGATGAATGGAGTGATTGGTATGGCTGCGTTGCTTGCCGAAACACCATTAAATGAAGAGCAGCAGAATTTTACAAAATCTATTCAGACCTGTGGACAGGATTTACTGGTCGTGATCAACGATATCCTTGATTTTTCAAAAATTGAATCCGGGAATATGGAGTTGGACAAGGGAGATTTTAATTTACGAACTTGTGTGGAGGAGGTTATGGACGTTTTTGCAGCCAGCGCTGCTGAAATGAAACTGGACCTGATCTATAAAATTGAAAATGAAGTTCCGGTTTTCTTATTCGGGGACAGTCTTCGTCTTCGGCAGGTACTTATTAATCTTGTTGGAAATGCCTTAAAATTTACGAAAGAAGGAGAAATATTTTTGCATATCACTTTAATTAAAAATATTGATGACTTTCAGTTGGAGATTGGTTTTGAAGTGAGCGACACGGGAATAGGTATACCGGAAGACAAAATGGATCGTCTTTTCAAGGCGTTCTCTCAGGTTGATTCTTCTACCACCCGTCAATATGGTGGAACCGGCCTGGGCCTTGCGATTTGTGAGAGATTGGTTAGCCTCATGGGCGGAAATATTTCGGTTACGAGCGTTGACGGAAAGGGCAGTAAGTTCCGTTTTTCCATCATCGTCGAAAATAGGGATCAGTTAATTCAACAAAATGAGAGCAATCCGACTGAATTTGAAAATTATAAGATTCTTGTCGTAGATGATAATCAAACACATTGTAACATCCTTGCAGAACAGTTGGGAAGTTGGAGTTTCGTTACGTATACGGCAATGTCGGGGCCTGATGCGTATGACATTTTAGCAAAGACGAACGACTTCCGACTTGTTATAACAGATTGCGAAATGCCTGAAATGGATGGCATCGAACTTGGTCAGAAGATAAATAAATTGCATGGTGATTTGCCTGTAATTTTATTGAGCACAAAGGGTAATGAAATACAGAATAATTATCCGGGAATATTTTGTGCAATTTTGCCGAAGCCTGTCAAGCAGGATCTTCTCCTTCAAGCCATTATTGAAGAATTTAACAGGCGAAAAACAATAACACGAACTGAGCCTCTAAAATCCAGCATATCTACAAATATGCTGTACACAGAATTTTCCGCCAAACACCCGCTGTCCATTCTTGTTGCTGAGGATAACAAGGTAAATCAGATTTTTATCATGAATACGCTTGGTAAGCTTGGATACAGCGTTGATCTCGTAACGGACGGATCAGAAGCAATCAAACTTACAGAACAAAAGAATTTTGATATTATATTAATGGATGTACAGATGCCTGTCATGGATGGTCTGGAAGCGACTAAAATAATCAAGAAGAACTATCCAGTTCAGCCTTATATCATTGCAATGACCGCAAATGCTTTGCAGGAAGATAAGGAGCGCTGTTTGGCAGCTGGCATGGATGACTACATCAGTAAACCCGTCAGACTGGAAGAATTGATTGTGATGCTCAAAAAATGGTCGATTCAATTGCAAACTTGATCATCCTGAATATTTATTGAAAATTCGTCAACTGATAAATGAAAAAAGCGGTAATGTCTGTACAGAGTTGTCTGTTTTAACTTTTCTGCGTACCCCTTCGTTTTTGCAGTATCGCTTCGCTTAAATACTTAAAAAGACCATCCTGGGGCGGTGCTCCGTTGAAATGGTTTTGCGTAATTGCTCCAGTGTTTTTTCATGGGCTTCAAACTGCTGTAATATAACTCGTAGTTTGTCCTGCACCAGCGTTTTACAGAAGGTAGTAATAAATATAGTTTCGGCAAGATTCAGGTTTGGTGAGATTATAGGAATCTCTATTTTTGGGCAACTTATTAAAGTTAATTATGGTCATGCATATCGAGCTTGGAGAGAATCTGAAAGAGCGGAAAAGTCATCTGGCACGGTTGATCAGGAAGGGCGAAGTGACTTTGGGTGGATATAAAAAGACGAAAGTCTACGGGACCTTACATTGTGGTTCGGGCAAGCGAATGAATCAAGAAAACCGCGTTTTTTTCAAAAATGAGCAGGAAGCAATAAGCGAAGGATACCGCCCTTGCGGAAATTGCTTATCAGAAAAATATAAACTTTGGAAAGCAAACCAAGATATAATTTGATACGGTAAGACATTATGACACCAGAAAATTTATTGCCGCAGGATGGAGAGGTATATTTTTATCCTCATTTTTTCAGCGAAGAGGAAAGTACCTATTTTTTCAAAACATTGGAGGAAACCATTCTTTGGAAGCAGGAACCTATAAAAATTATGGGTCGTGAGATTATGCAGCCGAGGCTTACGGCCTGGTATGGCGAGCCAAAAACATATCGATATTCAGGTATAACGATGACGCCGCAGCCCTGGACAGAGGAATTAATGAAAATCAAAAAACGAATTGAAGAAGAGGCGGACTGTTATTTCACAAATGTTTTGTTGAATTATTATCGAAACGGAAATGACAGCATGGGCTGGCATAAGGATAATGAAAAGGAGTTAGGAGTAAATCCTGTGATAGGCTCAGTCAGTTTCGGCGTTTCAAGAAGTTTTAACTTTAAAAACCAATTGGATAAAAATTTAAAAGAGAAACTGTTATTGACCGACGGAAGTTTTTTGCTAATGGCAGGAAACACACAGCATCATTGGTATCATAGTATACCAAAAGAACCCAAAATTTCAGGAGCTAGGATCAATCTGACTTTCAGGAAAATTATCAGCTGAAATTATTTTTTCGATAGACTACGCCATAGATAAAAAACGAGATAACTTTCCCAGCCGGAGTAATTTTCAAAAAACTTTTTAACAGGAATTGTGTCCTTTTTGTGTTGAATGATTTGATGGTTGAACAAGGCCTGCATCAATCCAGTGTCTCCGTATGGAATACTGGTTTGTTCTTTCAGGCTTTTCATCAAAGCGTAATTTGCCGTCCATATTCCGATTCCTCTGATGGAAGTCAATGTTTTTTGACGTGCAGCCAAATCAGGTAAGTTTTTTAATAGGTTCTTGCCCAGTTTTCCCTCTTTAAAAATTTTAGCTAATCCGACAATATACTCCGCTTTTTTAGAAGAAAACTGCATCCCTTTCAAATCTTCCGGGTCAACTTCCGAAAGTACTTCAACGGTCGGGAAAATGTGATAGAACTGGTTTTCAAATTCTATGTGTGTTCCAAATTTTTCTACAAGTCTTCGTTTTAATCTGTAAGCGAACGTTAGATTTATTTGTTGTCCAATAATCCCCCAGCATAATGCTTCGAACAGATCAGGTATGCCAACAAGTTTTAGTCCTCCGAACGCTTGCTCCATGTAAGAAAGACGTTCATCTTTTCTAAGCTGTTCATAGAAATGGGAAATATCCTGATCGATATCCAACCATTCTTTAATATAAGCAAGAAGTTCAGATTTGTTTTCTTCCTGACAGCTACCAAAAAGAATTTCTATCTGTAAGGAATCTTCCTTTTGTACAATTTCAATTAAAATCGGTTTGCTATTGATCACGAGTGCTTTTCTAACATGATCAGGGAAAACAGTATGGAGGCAATCGTCAAAATTCCGGTTCAAAAACCACAAGGATTCGCTAAAATTGAATGTGGAAGAAATTGGTATAAAGAGAATGTTTTCAGGCATGCGCTGTGTAAAAAACGAGCTAAGTTGAAATCCGAAGTTAACAGATTTCTCATTAATTAATAACCCGGATCTTGCGTTAATAATGTTTAAGGAACCTGGAACATATCTAGTTCAAAACATCTTTTAATGTTTTCGGTATAACATTCAGCTCTTTCCTGATTACCGGCGCTACTCTCGTTCCATATAATTCAATAGCCCGCAGTACATTCTTATGCGGAATATATCCCGTTACCAACTGCGCTAAAAAGCGGGTATTTTTGAAGAGTTCATGCTGGTAAAGAATTTTGTCGATCACTTGCTGCTCGTTACCAACCATAAGCGGACCATCGCTGCGCATATATTCAAATTGAGGGCGGCTCAGCGGTGACCAACCTCTTTCCCGGCCAACCCGGTTCATCAAAATTTCATAAGACGGGTAAAATTCATCCACGGCGCGTTGCTCATTGTCTGCCACATAAAACTGTGAGCTGATTGCCAATTGTAATTTATTCACATCGTGCCCGGCATTTTTTGCAGTTTCCCTGTATAGATTAACAAAAGGAACGAACTGGTCAGCTCTGCCACCGAGCAATGCCACCGTCATTGGAAGATTCATCTTCCCGGCGCGAACTGCGGATGCAGGTGTTCCTCCAACTGCCAGCCAGATCGGTAATTTTTCCTGCAAAGGCCTTGGGTATACTCCTTTGTTATCAATTGGCGCGCGTAATTTGCCTTTCCAGGATACCTTCTCGCTTTGATTGATTTTAATAAGCAAATCCAGCTTTTCAGTAAATAATTCGTCATAATCATTCAGATCATAACCGAAAAGCGGAAATGATTCGATGAAAGAACCGCGTCCTGCCATAATTTCTGCCCGACCATCTGAAAGTAGATCAACAGTTGCGAAATTCTGGAAAGTCCGGACAGGGTCTGCGGAGCTCAGGACGGTTACTGAACTTGATAATTTTATATTTTTAGTAATCGCCGCCGCTGCGCCAAGAATGACTTCCGGGGCAGAAATTACAAAATCGGGACGATGATGCTCACCGAATGCGAAAACGTCGAGACCAACTTCGTCTGCCAATTTAACTTCTTCCAATAATTCCTTCATGCGCTGATGTGCGTTGAAAGCTTTTCCGGAAACGCCATCTGGTTTCACTTCTCCAAAAGTACTTATACCTAATTCCATTGTTTGATTTATCCTAAGTGGCAGTCTGAATTTTCTTTCTTTTCAGTTTTGTTATCAAGACAACACAAAGTGTAGTAGGTCAGTTTAATTTTAAGATTAAAATTTCAAAGGCCCTGAAAGTAATTTAATAGGACATGGGAAGGAGTTTATAAGGAGTGTGGCAGAAGAACTGGCTGGGAAATCTGAAACTGTCACGGTTTGTTAATTCAAATCAGAATAATGCTGTAGTGTAAAGTATTTTGAAGAAATCTGAGAAAGGCAGAATTAATGAAGAATCTGAAATCAGGTTTGGAATTGAAACTCAGAAAGTATAGTGTGTGCTAAGTGCTCTGAGTGTTATTAAATTGTTAGCTTAATGCTTCGGATGTTTTTTTTAGCCTGCCTCCCGGGACAAATTCACCTTCGATCCAGCGGACGAAATTTTTGGCATGGGTAAGATAAATGTTGGCTGCAAGTGGCTTCAACTCGGATGACTCAATTTCTGTCATGTAAGTTTCGAGGAGCCGATTGATTTCGGTAAATGATGTTTCGTCAGTTTTCATACGTCTGGGTTAAATAGTTAAAATGGTTACCTGTACTTTATCAAGAATGTTGCTGGTTTTGAATTGAGCGTCAATTTGGATTTTATTTATTTAATTGCCTAACCGTTAAATAACTAGGGTTACATATTCTTTGATTTTTATCAATAATTACATCAATCCAGGCAACTTTAAAAAACTTGATTCAGCTATTCTACACTAATTTTAGAAGGAGTTTTACGTTCAATATGCTCACATGCATAAGTACTATTACAGTTGCCCTGGCATTATTTTTTTTAAATAATGATAAGACTTTTTTGTACTTTATCTTGAATGTTTGAAGTTATTTTTAAAAATATATTGTTCTGTTAATTGTATAAGTTAATTTTAGACCGTAATACGGTTTTAGTCGAAAAAATAGTTAAGACCAATGTTGAATAAGGATGAGGTAATTAAGGCGAAAATTTTGGAGGGTGCTGACAAGTTATTCCAGCGATATGGTTTAAATAAAACCACGATGGAAGATATTGCCAAGGACGCCGGGAAGGGGAAAAGCACGCTTTATTATTATTTCAAAAGCAAAGAAGAGATTTTTGACGCTATAATCGGCAGGGAGAAAGATGAGTTTTTCCAGATGCTGAAAGGTGAAATTTCAAAGGCTCCAACTGCGCTTGAAAAATTCAAAACCTTTTATGTAAAGCGTTTTGAAATGATGAAGAAGATGGCCAATCTGTATACTGTTTTGGTTTCAGAAACGAGAGACGCAATGTTTTCAGTAGGAGGAGATTGTACCTGGCGGAAGAAATACGATGAGAAGGAAATGATTATCCTGAAGAGTATTCTCGAATACGGGATGATCAGCGGAGAGTTCAGGATTCTAAGTGAAAGCGAACTCGAAAAAATGGCGTTTGTGCTTGCCAGTGCTCAAAGGGGAATTGAGTTCGACCTTCTTATGTATGATAAACTGGACGAAATGCTTGACTATTTAAGTTTGCTGATGCAGCTTGTCATGAACGGGATTAAGAAATCTTAACTTCCAGACGATTTGGCTAAATTATTTTATTGATTGTCAATTTTGTTACAACGATCCGCAGTGCTTTATTTTTTTGCGGGTTTCATTCGTAGTTCAAGATTAAATAGGTATTAAAATATCCATAATCTGATCTGTTAAACGGGTTTAGTGATATAAATACATTTTCTTTGCCAGTTAATAATTTCTTATTGATTAGATAATATTGTTTTCTGTTTGACATGAATTAATTGAAGTAACGAACATATTAAAATACAATTTATCTATCTTTGCAGCTACGGTACTATTACAGTTCTAAATGGTGATATTCAACAGTTGTAACAGATGTTAACATTGTGATTATGAATACTATTGTAGCTAATTAATATTTGGACAGACTTTTATCAGGATACCAGGAAGAGCAATAAATTGTCTTTAAACAATTCGATGATTTTCCCGGTATTTCAATAAAAACTGTTTTTGTTATAAATTTTTTAAATAAATCAATTCAAGTAAAAACCTTTATTGAAGTAAACATGTTAGGTAATGCAGGCGAAACGTTGCGTTAATATTGCCGAAATCTGATATTATTACTTTTTTAATGACGAACATGATACATAACCCACTTGAACGAGTTGAAAATCTGGAAGTAGGTGCATGTTTCTGACACTAAATATTTATGGGGAATAAACTACATGCCCGGGTTTCTGAATTCAGAGATTCGAAGGTAATTAAGGAGAAGGGGCTGTACCCTTATTTTAGGCCAATTGAGTCAGGTCAGGATACTGAGGTGATCATTCATGGCAAAAAGGTGCTGATGTTTGGCTCAAATTCATATCTCGGATTGACGAACCACCCAAAGGTCGTTGAAGCAGCTCGCGAGGCGATTACTAAATACGGAACCGGATGCGCAGGTTCCCGTTTCTTAAATGGTACGCTTGATATCCATGAAGAATTAGAGGAGAAACTGGCAGTTTACACTGGCAAAGAAGCCTCTGTGCTTTTTAGTACAGGTTTCCAGGCTAATCTGGGTGCGCTTTCCTGCATGACCGGAAGAAATGATTATTTGATTCTTGACGATGCAAATCACGCTTCTATCATTGATGGCAGCCGTTTGTCCTTTTCGAAAGTGGTTAAGTATCAGCATAATAATATGGCTGATCTTAGAAACAAACTTCGGAATCTTCCCGAGGATGCGATTAAGTTGATCGCTACTGATGGTATATTCAGTATGGAAGGTGATATCGTGAAACTTCCTGAAATGGTTGAAGTTGCGGAGGAATTCGGAGCAAATATCATGGTTGATGATGCGCACAGTTTGGGTGTTATCGGTACTGACGGTGCGGGAACTGCTTCGCATTTTGGTCTGACTGACAAGGCGGATCTTATCATGGGTACATTCAGTAAGTCTTTTGCATCCCTCGGTGGATTTATTGCTGCTGATGCTGAAACGATAGAGTTTTTGAAACACCGTGCCCGCTCATTGATGTTCAGTGCGAGTATGACGCCTTCCTCAGTTGCAAGTGTTTTGGCTTGTCTTGAAATTGTACAGACAGAACCTGAGCATATAGAAAGACTTTGGGCGAATACATATTACGCGAAGAAATTACTGATTGAAAGCGGATTCGACCTTGGTCGCACAGAAAGCCCTATTCTGCCGATTTATATTCGTGATAACGAGAAGACTTTCCATATCACAAAACTTTTGCAGGAAGACGGTATATTTGTTAATCCGGTGGTTTCGCCAGCTGTTCATACTTCTGACTCACTAATTCGTTTCTCACTGATGGCTACGCACACTTTTGACCAGATTGAAGAGGCGGTCGAAAAAATGGCGAAAGCTTATAAGCAGATATATTCTTACCCCGTCACCGAAACTGTATGACCAGAGTTTTACCCGTTACTTCTAAAAAGGATTTAGACCGGTTTGTTGATTTTCCACATGATCTGTATAAGGACGATGTAAATTACGTACCGGAAATTTTTATCGGACAAAGAGATCTTCTTACACCTGGTAAACATCCTTTTTACGAACATTCAAAAGCTCAGCTGTTTTTAGCTTTTGATGGCGACAAGATAACGGGACGAATTGCTGCGATAAATAATAGAAATCATAACGAATTTATTGGTGCAAAGGACGGTTTCTTTGGTTTTTTCGATTGTATAGACGATCAGGAAACGGCTGATTTATTGTTTGAAAGTGCAATCAACTGGTTAAAAAGCGAAGGACTTAACAAAATTCAAGGACCTGCAAATCCTTCTACAAATGATGTTTGTGGAATGTTAGTTGAGGGTTTTGATATGCCGCCCGTTGCAATGATGCCCTACAATGCTCCCTATTATCTGAAACTTGTAGAGAATATTGGTTTGAAGAAAAAAACAGATTTGCTCGCTTATAAGGTAATGCATGAGTCTGTAAATGATAAGGCGATCAGAATGCTGGATACGCTCCAAAATCGTTTGCTTGAAAGACACGGGATCGTGATTCGCAAGGTAAATCTGAAAGATTTCAAAAACGAGGTAGTGAAAATCCGGGAGATTTATAACATTGCCTGGGCCGAAAACCTTGGGTTTGTGCCAACAACGGAAGCAGAATTTGAATATCTGGCAAAAGATCTGAAAATGATTTTGAATCCTGATTACTGTCTGCTTGCTGAGAAAGATAATAAGATCGTAGGTTTTATTCTGGCCATCCCGGACATTAACCAGATACTGATCAAGATAAAAAAGGGGCGATTGCTTCCGACAGGTATTTTCAAACTTCTGTTTTTGAAGAAAAATATCGACATGTTACGCATACTAACGCTGGGTGTAATTGACGGTTACCGGAAAATGGGGATAGAGGCGTGTTTGTATGGTGGGATAATCAAAAATTCGAAGGGCACCAAAATTAAAGGCGGAGAGTGCTCCTGGATGCTGGAAGATAATCATATGATGAACCGCGCATTGGATCAGATGAACGGAGAGCTTTATAAACGTTACCGGCTTTTTGAAAAAGAAATATGAGCGAAAGAATCCTGATAACGGGTGCTAGTGGCTTTATAGGGTACCATCTTATAAAAGCTGCACAAAAAGCCGGCCTGGAAGTCCACGCTGCCGTGCGTGCAACCAGCAAGTTATCGCAACTGGATTCTCTTGCTCCTAAATATATATATCTTGATTTCAGGTCAAAAGATTCACTTCTTAAAAACCTGGAAGATGGACAATACGAATACATCGTGCATGCTGCCGGGGCTACGAAAGCAAAAGACGAAAGGGAGTATAATCTTATCAATGCTGAATACACTAAAAATTTAGCATTAGCCGCTGCGGAGGCCGATATTCCGTTGAAAAAATTTGTTTTTCTAAGTAGCCTTGCGGCCCTTGGACCGTCCGCATATCACGATCATCATCTTTTTAAAGAAGACAGAACGCCGAATCCGGTAACGGCTTATGGCAAAAGTAAGCTTTTGGCAGAGCAATTTTTAAAGGAAATTAATTTACCAAAAGCGGTTCTACGGCCAACGGCTGTATACGGTCCGGGAGAAAAAGATTTGTTCATCGTTTTTAAAATGTTACAGGACGGATTTGATGCGTATATAGGCGATAACCCGCAGCGTTTCAGTTTTGTTTATGTGCAGGATCTGGTAAATGCCACGATGTTGTCATTGAAGGCTGAAAACAAGAAAGAGTATACTTATAATATTTCGGACGGTAATGTTTACAACCGATACGAACTCGCAGATACTTTTAAAGACCTGACAGGAAAAAAAACAATGCGTTTTCACATTCCCGAAGGTGTAGTAAAAGTTGTGGCAAGTATTCTGGAACTGGCATATGCTAACTCCAGGAAAATGCCGGTTCTAAATCAGGAAAAGTTGAATGAACTAGTGGCACCAAATTGGGCTTGTAGTATCGAAGCAGCAAAAAAGGACCTGAATTATTGGCCTGTTTATAATCTAAAAACAGGATTGGCGGAATCATTGCCTTGGTATACAGAGAAGAAATGGCTTTAAAATCACCTCTTATTTGAAAATTTATGATTAATCCAGACCAGCACATCAGACCACCGGGAATCTAACCCGCATCATGCTTTACTGACTTGGAGCATGATATTGATTGAACAGAAAGGTCAGGGATAAAAATTGGTTCGCTTTCTCGTATGAGATTTTGGAACCTTTTAGTGCAGATTTAACCTGAAAATAATGAACCAGTTGCATAAATTAATTGCAACATCCTTGGGAATAGGATACGTCGGAAAAGGAGGAGGGACAGTCGCGGCTGTTTTCACATGTATCTGCTGGTATTTTTGGCATGAGCGTTTTGTGCCTGGCCTGTGGCTGACGTTAGGGGTTACGCTTTTTATTACGGTAATTGGAATAATATCTTCCGATGCTGTTGAGCCTTTTTGGGGAAAAGATGATAAAAAAGTGGTGATCGATGAGGTCGCGGGGATGTGTATCAGCTTATTATTTTTACCTGCATCAATTGCTTATATCGCAGCTGGGCTTGTACTATTCAGGTTTTTCGATATTGTAAAACCTTTGTATATCAGCAAAGCAGAAAAACTACCCGGAGGGTTGGGCGTTATGCTTGATGACGTGTTGGCAGGTGTCTGTGCAAACATTCTTCTACAAATCATATTCAGATTCAATCTCTTGTAAAATGTTAAGGTTTATCAAAGCGCAAGCTTCCTCTTTGATGGCAACATTTATCGACTTTTCGACTGCAATCGTTCTGGTGAACTTTTTTTTACAAGATCCGTTTATGAGTAGTGTAGTCGGTACGACCTGTGGCGGTGTTACTAATTTCATCATAAACCGCTATTGGGTTTTTGAAGCGACAGAGAATAAAATGGGCGCCCAGGCTTTCAAATATTTCCTTGTTTGGATCGGGAATTTGGCTCTTAATGCCGCAGGAATGTATTTGATCTTACACGGTACAGAATGGAATTACGTAGTTTCAAAGGCATTGGTAGCACTTGTTGTAGGTTTTGGCTATAACTATGTCTTTCAGAAAAAGGTTGTTTTCAGCTAGCACATGAAGAATAAAATCAGATGAAAGGTGCTCCTGCCTTAAAGCCCGCAGCAGGAGACGCTAAAAAAAAATAGAAATGTTAGTACGATTTAAAACAGTTGCCATATTCTTCCTGATACTGTTTGGAGCAGATATTGTCAGCGCACAAACTACAATCATCAGGGGAGTGCTTACCGACTCCGCATCAAAGGAGACGTTACCTTACGCGAATGTTCTGATACCAGGAACCACCATCGGTGTCCTGGCTGATGACGAAGGCCGTTACGCAATCAAGCTGGAAGGTACCTATTCAAAAATTCAGTTTGGTTATATTGGTTACAATACTGCCGTGAGAGCGATTCAGCCTGGTAAGGAGCAGGTGATCAACGTGAAATTGAGTGTTAATGCCTCCATGCTGACGGAGGTTGTTATCAAAGGCAAAGCGCGTTACAGAAATCGCAATAATCCTGCTGTTGAGCTCATCCAAAAAGTGATTGACCATAAGGAGGAAAATCAGATGGAGGCAAATGCGTATGTGCAGTATGAACAATATGAAAAAATATCGCTGGCATTGAGTAACTTATCGGATAAATTCCGGGAAAAGCGAATATTTAGAAACTATCAATTTCTTTTTACAGAGCAGGATTCAAGTACCATCGGTGGGAAGAATATGCTGCCTGCTTATTTACGAGAGCGCCTTTCGCAGGTTTACTTTCGTAAAAATCCATACAAAAAGAAGCAGCGTGTTCTGGCCGATCAACGAGCAGAGTATGACGCACGGTTTATTGATAATGATGGTTTAAGCACTTATTTTAACCGTCTCTATGAAGATATTAACATCTACAATAATAATATTTCGGTGGTTACTAACCTGTTGCTGAGTCCGATAGCCAATAGTGCTCCTACTTTTTACAAGTTTTTTATTACGGATACAATCAAGACGCAGCAACCCTGGTTAGTTGAGCTGAGTTTTATTCCCCGTAACAAAACCGATCTCCTTTTTCAGGGGAAATTATATATTACCCTGGACGGTCATTATGGTGTTCAACACGCTTATCTGACAGTAAATAAGGATATTAACCTGAACTTCATGCGTAATCTTGAAGCGAAACTTGAATTTGAAAAGAGTTCAGACGGTAGATATCATATGAGTAAAAGTACACTCGGGATGGAATTTGCCTTTGGAGATAAGGGCGGAGGGTTATACGGAGAGCGGACTGTTACTTTTAGGGATTATGAGATAAATAAGGCGCAGAAGGATAGTGTTTATCAGGGTCCGGCTGAGGAAATTATGTATAATCCTGAGGAAAAGAAGAATCCGGATTTCTGGGTAAACTCCCGCCACATTCCGCTGGAACGCCGCGAAGTTGAGATTTACAAAAACGTAGATACGCTTCAGACAATAAAATCCTTTAAACGTACAATGGATATCGGTACGTTATTATTGGCTGGTTACAAGTCTCTTGGACCATTGGAAATCGGGCCGGTAAATACGTTTTATAGCTTCAATCCGGTTGAAGGTTTAAGGTTGCGCTTTGGCGGAAGGACAACACCACAGTTCAGTAAAAGACTTTATTTCGAGACTTATGCAGCGTACGGATTTAAGGACATGAAATGGAAATATTTTGTTAGCGGCACGTATTCTTTGAATAATAAATCTGTTTACCATTTCCCGCTTCATTATTTCAGGCTAAGTTATCAGCATGATACCAAAATTCCCGGACAGGAGTTGCAATTTGTTCAGGAAGATAATTTTCTTTTATCTTTTAAAAGAGGGAATAACGATCGCTGGCTGTACAACGACATTTACAAATTTGAGTATGTAAGAGAATTTCCAAGCCGTGTTTCTTATAAACTAGGTTTTACACAATGGGCGCAGAGTCCCGCCGGAGCTTTGGTGTATCAGCGATATGATACAACGAGCGACGGATTGGTCAATATTCCTAAATTATCCAATTCGGAAGTAAGTTTGGAACTTCGGTATGCGCCGAAGGAGCAATACTATCAGGGTAAATTATACCGTATTCCAATTCCTAACAAATACCCTGTTTTCACTTTCCGTTATGGGGCAGGTATCAAAGGTTTTCTTGACGGTGAAACCAGTTATCATAATTTTACAGGAAATATTGCCAAACGCTTTTTCCTTTCACAGTTCGGTTATGCCGACGTAACCGCAGAAGGTGGTTATATGATTGGGAAAAATATACCGTTTCCTTTGCTGACAATTCACCGCGCCAACCAGAGTTATGCGTATCAGCTAAGCTCTTATAATCTTATGAACTTTTTGGAGTTTGTCAGCGATCATTATGCCAGTTTAGGTGTTGAATATTATCTGAACGGATTTTTATTCAATAAAATACCGCTGTTAAAAAGATTAAAACTTAGAGAGGTCGTAGCATTCAAAGGGTTATATGGTGGATTGAGAAATGAGAACAACCCCGCCAATAATCCGGAATTATACCGCTTTTTACAAAATGATGACGGGACATCAGCCACATATTCTCTCAACAAAGAACCTTATATGGAAGGAAGTGTAGGGATCGCGAACATTTTTAAATTATTAAGAGTTGATTTGGTTAAGCGCTTCAACTATCTTGACAACCCCAATGTTTCAGAATGGGGTATAAGGGCAAGAGTAAAGTTGGATTTTTAGTATAAAACCAGGTAAAATGAATAAGGACGAGTTAAGAGTGGCTTTACAGCAAGGAATATACAAAGTGATCAATCCGTTTGTCAGGTTTCTGATTAAAGCCGGACTGACACCCAACATGGTAACAACCATCGGTTTGGTCCTGAATATTGGGGTCGCGGTGATTTTTATTCTGGGTGTCGAAGATGGAAACAGGGGAGATTTTGCCTATGTAGGCTGGGCTGGATTTCTGGTTTTGTTCGCAGGAATCTTTGATATGCTCGACGGACAAGTGGCCAGACTGGGAAATATGAGCTCCACTTTTGGTGCTTTTTATGACTCTGTTTTGGACAGATATAGTGAAATGGTGATGTTTTTGGGTATTTGTTATTATCTGGTAGGTCATCACTATTTTTTTAGTTCGCTGTTTGCATTTATCGCTTTGATCGGATCCGTTATGGTAAGTTACACACGCGCCAGGGCTGAGGGGCTCAGAGTTGAATGCAAAGAAGGGCTAATGCAACGTCCTGAAAGGGTTGTTTTGGTAGGAATATCAGCAATTTCCTGCGGCGTCGCATCTGGCTATATTGGTGGGGATTATAAACTTTTTATCCCGGGATTACCTTTCCATGTATTTGAAACAATGTCAATTTTTACAATTCCCATTACAATCATGGCCGTTCTCACCAATATTACCGCTGTTAATCGATTGTTAAGTGTAAAAAAAATATTGGACAAAAAAGATTCCGATGAGATTTCTATTAATCGTTAGTTTGTTTGCTTTCTTCGCAACAACTGACAAAACCTTCGCAGACAAAAACAAACGGGAGAACGTAGCAGCCACGGCTGTAGACACTTTCCCGGTTCCAAGAGTTCCTAATCTCCTTTTTTACATTCAAAGAGATCCGAACACCAATACCATTTGTTATGAACTTAATGTGGATAACAAAGGCCAGTTAAACGAGGAAAATCCGGTTCACCCTTACTGGATACTTTATCCTACGGGTGGAGCACGCAAAGAGTTAAATTATCTTCAGCGCAAATTTGCTTATGGTATTACAGTTAAAAAATCTGGCAAAGATTTTTACCAGCTGAAGTCGGTGGCTTACGCTAAAACCCCTTTATATCTTAAAAAGGGCACAAATAACAAATATCAGGTTTTCATGCAGATCAATCAAAGACAGTGTGTGCTAACCAGGATTTTTGTAAGAATCGATGGGGGAACTTTCTGGGTTCCTAACGTGAAGTATATCGAAGTGACGGGCACCGATCCCTCAAATGGTAAGACTGTGGTCGAACGTATTACCAAATTTTCATGATGTTGCCATGCCTAAGAACTATGTATCCAACTCCAAAGAATCGGTAAGGATGTTCGAAAGCGATCTCCTGGAATCCGTTTCCAAAGTGCACTATTCAGTGCCATTGTTTATTTTTGTACCTGTAATTATTTATTTCGCCTGGAAAGCAATCTGGGAGCAGCAGCTTTCCGCAATTCAATTTTCAGGGTTTTATCTGTTAGGTTTGTTTGTCTGGTCGCTGACGGAATATGTTATGCACCGTTTTGTTTTTCATTTAGAACCAAAAAAAGGAAATAAAGCATTGGAAAGAATCCACTTTATTTTTCACGGCGTTCATCATGATTATCCCAGTGATGCGAAAAGGCTGGTCATGCCGCCGTCGGTAAGCATTCCACTTTCGGCAGCGTTTTATTTCCTTTTTTCTTTTTTTCTGGAAACAGGTCCATTGGCAGCATTTTTTTCGGCGTTCATGACAGGTTACTTATTTTACGACATGACCCATTACATGCTGCATCATGCTAACTTTAAAAATAAGTTCTGGAAGAAACTGAAAAAACATCACATGTTACATCACTATGATGATGCGTCCAGAGGATATGGAGTGAGTTCTCCGTTGTGGGACAAAATTTTTAACTCCGATTTTTTAAACAAGAAAAATGATTAACGATTTAGATAGCCCGGTAACACGTATTTCGAGAAGAGATTTTTTTGGCCCAAAAGCCCTTTTGACGATGCTCGGTTTATCGATGGGTTATCTTTTGCTATCCCGATATCTTATTGGGTTTCGCAGTGAACAGATTGTCTTGCTGGTTTTAACCAATGGATTCTATTTCTTTTCTGACGCCACCCGTAGGTTCATAACCGCATTTTCGATCTTCATCGTGTATTGGATTTTGTTTGATTATATGAAGGCTTTTCCGAATTATAATTACAATACGGTGCATATAAAAAGTTTATATGATCTTGAAAAATCGGTGTTTGGTATCTCGTCAGGTCTCTCTGTTTTGACACCAAATGAATTCTGGATCAAACATCAAAATCCATTTTTGGATGTCATGTCTGGGCTGTTTTATCTTACCTGGATCCCTTTGCCATTGTCATTGGCGGGATATCTTTTTTTCAAAAACCGACCAATGTTTTTCACCTTTGCTTTCACGTTTTTGCTTGTCAATTTGATCGGGTTTGTGATTTATTATCTTTATCCGGCAGCTCCACCTTGGTATAGCCAGCTATATGGTTTTGAATTTATAGCCAACACGCCGGGGAATACAGCAGGATTATCACGATTTGATTCGTTTTTTGATGTGGGCATTTTCAAATCCATTTATTCGAAAAGCTCAAATGTTTTCGCCGCAATGCCGTCGTTACATTCGTCCTATCCGCTGATTGCTTTATATTATGCCGTCAAAAGTAAAATCAGTTTGCCACTGACCATTATTATTGGGATAACGATGCCGGGAATCTGGTTCGCCGCTGTTTACACAAGTCATCATTATGTTCTGGATGTTTTGGCTGGAATCAGCTGTGCAATTGTTGGAATAATTTTGGTCAATATGTTTGTAGCAAAACGGTTTATTTAGAATAAATTTTTGATTTTAAACAGCGAAAGTTGAGGATAAGCCGGATGGTTCGTTATCTTCAACTTTTTGTTTTATCCCAAAGTCGATCAGTTTCATCGTCTTGGTGAAATGTCATGAAAAGTATCACGATTTGAAATGTATAACAAAACCATTCAGCTTAAATGGTACCAAAAATTTGAAGAAAATAAAGGAATTTTAAATGTCATATTTTTCCTTCTTTTCGCCGCTGTAATCATTATCCCGCGGTGGTATTATCTTCAAACATTTGGATTATCTTTTCCATTCTGGGATCAGTGGGATGCCGAGGGTGAAGATGTTGTCAGGCCAATTGTGGAAGGACGTTTTAAACTTTCAAATCTCTGGCTGCCTCACAACGAACATCGCGTTTTACCGACGCGCATCGTTACATGGCTTTGTTTTAAACTCACCGGTGTATGGAGCAATCTCAATGAAGCAAGAGTTAACGTATTTATTGCCGCGTTAACACCTGTTTTTCTCGTCTGGTTAATGCAGGTAAAAAAGCAGTTGTTCGGATTCAGATGGGTCATTTTACTAATCATTATTGCACAGTTTATCCTTCCTTTTGGTTGGGAAAATATCCTGGTAGGGTTCCAAAGCCAGTTTTTCTTTCTGATGTTTTTTGCTTTGTCCGGTTTTGCGCTCGCCATATTTCATCCTCAAAACATTTGGGCGTTTGCTGGTGTTTTAAGTCTTAGTTTATTGAGTATTCTAACCATGGCATCCGGTATACTGCTGCCATTGACAGCCTGCGGAATTTATATTTACCATAGTATTGCCGATCGCCGGGCTTATCTGATGACATTGGTTTTTGTTTCGCTTCTGTTATTATTAGCCTATGCTGGATATCAAATGGTGGCGCATGTCGAAGGCCATGAGCGGCTTCGTGCGGCGGATCTAACCCAGTTTTTTGAAGGATTTACAAGAGTTCTCAGCTGGCCATCCAGATTAAACCGCTGGCTCGGAATACCGCTTTGGCTTCCCGCTGTTATAGGAATTCCTATTATCTTGATTCGCAGAAATTTCAAAAGATTTGACCTTTTAATGGCTGCATGTTTTGCCTGGACTTTTGCTCAGGTTTTGGCAATTTCTTATGGCAGGGGCCATGAGTTGGCTCAGGTTACGTCGCGGTATTCTGATCTGCTGACGCCGGGACTTATTGCGGTCAGCTGGTTTTCGATACGGTTGTTAGAAGAATTCGAAAGGAATGTGCGCGTCTGGGTTTTGATGTTTGTTATTGGTTTGTCTTTTTATCTCACTTATTATAAAACGCATAAACTGCGCTTTGCAGATGATATGACTGACATGAAAAACCAGCATGCACTGATGTCTCTCCAGGTGAGCAATGTCGCTGTATATTATAAAACGCATGATAAATCGGCACTTGACAGACCTCGTTTTGAGATACCCTATCCGGACAAGGAACGGCTTCAACAAATGCTGGATCTTAAAACTTATCAGTCTGTGTTGCCACGAATTGACAACGGAATCATAGCGGGAAAGTAATTTTACTTAATATTTAAAACGTGATTAGGTTATGGTACTTAGCCGTTTTAATTTTTTGTTTTCAAATTAGATAAAAATAAATGATATCAATAGTAATCTGTTCGGCCAACGCAAATGATCTAAGGCTCGTTTCCCAAAATATCGAACAAACCATCGGCGTACCGGTTGAAATTATTTCTTTCGACAATAGTGATGGAAAAAAAGGTATTTGCGAGCTATACAATATTGGTGCAAAGAAGGCGAAGTTTGATATCATTTGTTTCATGCACGAGGATATCAGGATCGATACGCCTGATTGGGGAAAAAACGTGCTGGACAAATTTGCAGGCCGTGCTGATATTGGCGTTATCGGGGTCGCTGGCGGCGGTTACAAATCTTTGACACCTTCCGGTTGGTATTGCCTCGAATACAAGTCTGTGGACAGATATTTTCAAAATCTCTTACAAGGTTTTAAACTGGATGACAAAGATGAAATCCATGCTTACCACAACCCGTACGAACAAAAGATATCAGAAGTAATCTGCGTTGATGGCTTGTGGTTTTGTGCAAGAAAAGAAATTCTGGATGAGAAACCATTTGATGAAGAGCTTCTAAAAGGTTTTCACGGTTATGACGTAGATTTTTGCCTGAACATTTACGGAAAGCACAAAATTGTCGTCGTTTACGATGTTCTGATGAAACATGCGTCCGAAGGAAATTTCAATAAAAACTGGCTTGACGAAATTTTAAAGGTTCACAGGAAATGGACGAAATCTCTTCCGCTTACGATCTCTGATGTGGCAGATATTGAATTATATGATACGGAAGAAGCAGCACTGAAAAATCTGGTTGAGCAGATGATCGACTGGAAATATTCATTTTACCAGATTCACCGGATGCTTTTGACGGTCGGGAAGTCTGGTAAAATGCCACTGAGATTATTTTTCAAGGGTTATGCTCACTTGGTCGAGCAGAAGCTGGGTATTGGGAAATGATTATCCAAAGATCCTGGTCCAGAGAAGTTTAGACTTCATACCCCAGATATGTCGGTTGATAAATCCTTTTTTATTTGATTTTCTATATCTCGGAATGTAGTAAAGCGAATCATAATCTTCGCGCAATAAACTGGAATATTCGAAGGAGAAAAATGTATCCAGACGTTCTTCAAAAAGCGTGACAAGTTTGTTAACAAACTCAGGATACTTGTTGTATTTGTAACCGTTGCAATGTTTCAGCCATTTCAGCTCTTTCCTCATTTTAACGATATCCCGGTTCTCGTGATATTTCTTGTTTATCTTTTTTCTTTTATTTAAAATATCCGTTGAGCTGGATCCATGCTGGCGATATTGCACCAGGCACTGGTTGATCACGGCTATACTTCCAACATTTGCCGCAACGTAGGCCAGCCATTGGTCATGGAAAAAGTCTTTATGGAAAGGCAGAGCCCACTGCAATAATTCTTTTTTGATCATGCAGCTGTGGCCGGAAATACAGTTGAAAAGCAGGAAAATTTTCGGATTATCGCCACTGTACAAATTGACAATATCGGACATTTTTTTATCGGCATCATTTCCATCCTCGTCTATCAACGCGGAATCGTGGTATACCAAAAGGCTGTCGCCAATTGCTTCGACTTGCAGCCTGATTTTGTCGAGATCCCAGATATCGTCCTGGTCAGAAAGTGCTATTAAGTCGCCCTGGCATAAATTAACCGCCTTTTCGAAATTCTTCACATAACCAAGATTCTGCTCATTCTCGAAAATTTTGATGAAGGGAAATCGTTGCTGGTATTCCCGTACAATACTAACCGAGGTATCACTGCTGCGATCATCTACGGCGATAATTTCAATGTTGGGATAGGTTTGATTAACCAGTGAATCAAGTTGTTCGTGCAGGAATCTTTCTCCATTGTAAACGCATAATGCAATGGAAACGAGGGGTGTATTTGGTTGATTCATCTTGGATACTTACTATTTTTATACCGTTTTTTCATCGGACGGAAATTTGATTTACAAAACTAAAAAACACGCTTTATAACTATTCCCCATATTTTTCTTACTGTAAAAAAGAACCGGCTGACTTTATTTTTTTTCATTAAATACAAAAGCTGGTCCTGATGTTTCCAAATTTCCAGCCCATAAGCCGGACTTACCAAAGAGGAATTTCGTTTCAAACTTAATTGGTAAAGCTTTGAAATCAGGCTGCTGTTCCGCTCAGAACTGTGCTCCAAACAAATTTTCAGCCAGGCACTTTCCTGAGTCAGCTTTTCGATTTTCCTTTCGGTACTATTTTTTCTTGGTGTTCTTATTGCCAGCAGGTCGGTGCTGTTATGCTGATGCTGCCGATACTTCACCAGGGGTTTTTCGATAAAATCAACGGATCCAAGATTTGTGGCAATAAAAGCGATCCACTGATCGTAATGAAACCCCTCCGGAAACGGGAGAATATGTGCTATTAATGATTTCCGCATCAGAATACTATGCCCGGAAACGCAATTCATGAACAGAAACGGTCCGGGGTGATTTCCTCTATAAAAAATAAACTTATCGGAAATTGTCAGGTTCATGGATTTTCCATGAGAATCAATGAATTCTGAATCATGATAAATCATCAGATTTTGCCCAATCGCCTCAACCTGTAATTTGATTTTGTCTTTATCCCAGATATCATCCTGGTCGCAAGGTGTTATAAATTCTCCGGAGCAATGGCGCAAAGCCTTCTCAAAGTTTTTATTGTAGCCTAAATTATCAGGATTTTGAATAAGTCGGATAAACGGATATCGCTGACAATAAGCATGGATGATATTAACAGTCCCATCCGAAGAGCAGTCATCTACGACAATAATTTCGATATTTTTATACGTTTGGGCCAGCAACGAATCCATGAGTTCTTCAAGGAATTCTTCGCCATTGTACGTACACAAAGCAATAGAAATTAATGGCAGACTATCCATTTATGCTTCCGTAAACTGCTGCATATCAATCAGCTTTTTATACAAACCATGGCTTGCCATAAGCTGAGCATGTGTGCCGGTTTCGATGATTTGTCCATCTTCCAAAACCACAATCATATCGGCATTTTGGATTGTACTCAACCTGTGAGCTATCACCAGCGACGTTCTGTTTTTCATCAGATTATTAAGCGCTTCCTGCACCAGTTTTTCTGATTCAGTATCCAAAGCCGATGTTGCTTCATCCAAAAGCATAATCGGAGGGTTTTTCAAAACAGCTCTTGCAATACAGATCCGTTGTTTTTGCCCACCGGAAAGTTTCATTCCACGGTCACCGATATTACTTTCATAACCGTTGTCTGTGTTAAGAATAAAATCATGAGCGTTGGCAACCCTCGCAGCGTTTTCCACTTCCTGTTGTGTTGCATCCGGCATACCAAAAGCGATGTTGTTAAAAATCGTATCGTTAAATAACATCGATTCCTGGTTCACCACACCAATCATGGACCACAACGATTCCATTTTCAGTTTTTTGACATCAACATGATCAATCGTTACGCGGCCACTTTCTGCATCAATAAACCTCGGTATCAAATCCATCAAAGTAGATTTTCCTCCACCCGAAGGCCCAACCAAAGCAATGGTTTTCCCTTTTGGAATAGTTAGATTGATCGATTTTAGTACTTGTCTTTCAGAATACGAGAAAGAAAGATTTTCCAGACGAATGGCTTCATTGAAAGTAGTAAGCGCAATGGCGTCAGGAGCGTCTGTGATTTCTGGTTTTTCATCAATCAACGCAAGAACGCGTTCTCCTGCTGCTATACCTGTATGAATATTACTAAACGATTCGGTCAATGCTTTCGCAGGGCGCATCACCTGAGAAAAAAGTGCGATGTAAGAAACAAATGCAGGTCCTGTAAGATCTGACTCATTATTCAGAATTAGTGACCCTCCATAAAGAACAATAGTTGCAACCATGGCAACTCCGAGCGTTTCCGAAACCGGTCCCCCAAGCTGCTGTCGACGCGCCATTTTACGGCCTAAGTCGGAATAACGTACATTTTCCGAATCAAATTTATTTTTAATAGCTTCTGTCGCGTTGAACGATTTAATGATCTTAATTCCGGACAAAGCTTCATCCAAATAGCTGATCATCAGGCCAAACATGTGTTGCGCCATAGCTGCTTGTTCTTTTAAGCGTTTTACGATTTTCGAAATTATAAATGCCGAAACTGGAATTACCAAGATCGCAAATATCGTGAGCTTAAAAGAAATAGAGAAAAGCATGAACACATAAGCAAGAAGCTGCAAAGGTTCTTTGAAAACGACCTGTAAAGTAGCTGTTACGGAGAATTGAACAGCGCCAACATCCGATGCTATTTTTGCAATAATATCCCCTTTTCGTTGATTGTTGAAGTATCCTACATGAAGATTCATGACATTATTAAAAACGGTTTTCCGAAGGTTTAACAATGTGTGAATGCGGAGGTTCTCCATTATTCGCTGAGAAAAGTATCGGAAGACGTTGCCTAAAAGAACAGCTAATACAATAATTCCACAAACGTACTTTAAAGCATCAAATGGGCCGTAATTGATACTAATCTGTTGAGCATAATAATTTAAATATCCGGTAATGTCAACCCAGCTCTTCGGCTCTTCGAGTGGTGTCGCATTATTAGCTCCACTTATAAACAGCGTGTTCAGCAATGGAGAAAGAAGTGCTAACTGAAGGGTACTAAAAATAACACCTAAAACAGTGAACATGACATATGGAATGGCGAATTTTTCAATTGGCCTGGCAAAGGATAATAATCGGAAGTATGTTTTCATTTTTTATATAAAGGCACAAAGATACGTTTTTATGCCGTTCTGTAAAGATCCGGGTGCGAATCCGTTTCTGTTTAGTTGGGATAAGATATTAAGTAACGCATAAAATCAGTTTTTAATTTTAAATCGTTTACCCGTTTTTGTGTTTTTCCTGGAACTGCGTATAGTATTGAGACCCATAATCTCCTCAAAGGTTGGAACAGGCTTTTGAAATCTTTATTTTCAGGATCGGTTTTTTTATGTCGACAGATAAAAAAATATATGAAAAATCACTTGTCCAGACGCGAAGCTTTAAATCATATTGGTGCGTTAACGTCGGCCGCTTTACTCAATTCATCTGCGTTGAAGGCTAATAATCAACAAAATATGCTTCAAAGAGAAATTCCATCTTCGAAAGAGAAATTACCAGTTGTCGGGCTTGGATCCTGGTTGCAGTTTGACGTTGGGAAATCTGAAAATGAACGCCAGGGATTGGTTCAGGTTTTAAAAAGTATGAATAAACAGGGTGGGAAATTAATTGATTCTTCGCCTATGTATGGACGAGCAGAAGAGGTTATTGGCGATTTAACAGCAGCTTCCGGCGAGGCGGATCAATTTTTTTACGCAACGAAAGTCTGGACCACAGGCAAACAGGCTGGCATCGACCAAATGAACAGCTCCTTTAAAAAGATGAAACGTCAGAAAATGGATCTGATGCAGATCCATAACTTACAGGACTGGCAAACCCATATCAAGACCCTTAAAGACTGGAAGGAACAAGGGAAGATCCGGTACGTCGGTATTACGCACTATACCGCTTCTGCACATGACGAACTTGAACGGATTGTAAAATCCGGAGTGGTGGAGTTCGTTCAGTTTAATTATTCGATCAAGGTCAGGAACGCAGAGAAAAGCCTTTTGAGCGCAGCGAAAGATCATGGTGTCGCGGTTATAATCAATGAACCTTTTGATAGCGGCAACTTATTCAAACTCGTAAAAGAAAAAACCTTGCCGGCTTGGGCTGCGGATTATGATATCAAAAGCTGGGCTCAGTTTTTCCTAAAATATATTCTGGCAAACACTGCGGTCAATTGCGTAATTCCCGGAACTTCGAATGAAAAACATCTTATTGACAATATGGGAGCAGGTTATGGGAAATTACCGGATCAGGTTGGTTTGAAAAAAATGCTGACCTTTATCGAATCAATTTGACGAATTAATTCGATTTTTCGCGAACGTTAAAATTTTCTATTCGGTTAAATAGCTGGTCACCTTGGTTGACCAGTCTTTGTATGGTATTAAATAATAAATAAATGACTCGGGTGCTTGCATCATTCCGGGTCTTTTTTTCGTAAGTACTGATTGACTGGCTTTAAAGTTAAAAAACGACCTGAACAAAAAGTGAATCAGAACTTATTTGCGCCCTGAAATGAATAAATTGTATTTTAATGTTATAAATTTTTCCAGACTGTTTTACCTTTTTTGTTTTTTATCGCTTCATTTTTTAGCCGAAGCACAGGAAAGGTGTGCAACAATTGAACTTCTGGAACAAAAATTCTCAGCAAATCCGGCCTTGAAACTTAGATTCAGCGCCAGGGAAAGCCAGTTTCAGGATATGGTCAGGCAACGGATGGCCACTCGGAAATCTTCAAAAACGAATGAATTGATAACGGTTCCGGTTGTGTTTCATATCGTAATGAATAATCAGTCGGCTGTAACGGATCAACAGATTATAGCGCAGCTCGATACGATAAACAAAGATTATGCAGGTTTAAATGAAGGTTCTGCAAGAATTCCATCATACTTCCAGTCGCTTTTTGGTCAGTCGGGCATTCAGTTCTGCCTCGCGCAGCGAACTCCTTCCGACGAACCTACTACTGGAATCGTCAGGTATAATACTACTCAAACGTCTTTCGACTTTACAAATAATTTTGTGAAACATCCAGCGATGGGAGGTGCTGATGCCTGGGATCCTAATAGTTATCTGAATATTTGGGTCTGTGTCCTGAATAATGAAACCCTTGGGTATGCCACATTTCCTAACGATGGTGCTGATGATGAGCAGGGCGTTGTAATCGCGTATAATAGTCTCCCGGGAGGATCTGCGACGAATTTCAATGCAGGTAAAACACTAACGCATGAAATCGGACATTATTTCAATCTATACCACATCTGGGGTGATGACCGTGGTGCTTGTAACGGCACCGATTTTGTCAGCGATACGCCCAATCAAGGAAACAGTACGACAACCTGCCGTACGGGAGTGGTGACGGACAATTGCAGTCCGGCATCTCCCGGAATTATGTATCAGAATTTTATGGATTATTCGCCTGACAACTGTCTTTTGATGTTCACCAATGAGCAGGTCGCGCGGATGGAAACTGCTTATGCAACTTACCGATCGTTACTAAGTGAATCCAAAGGATGTCTGCCATTGGATTTGAAGCGTAACGATGCGTCGATAAGGCAGATTACCGCCCCGGAACAACGTCTTTGTACCAATACATTTACTCCATCCATTCTATTAAGAAACAGGGGTAGCGAGATTTTGACTTCTGTTACGATTAATGTGCGTATTGATAACGGTCCTGTTACCAGTTATCGTTGGACAGGCTCCTTGAAAAGTTACGGGGAAGTATCTGTCACGCTGCCAACGATGACGACCACAGAGGGTGATCATGTATTGACTGTCACCTCCGTTAATCCAAACGATGTTGCGGATGAAGACACTTCCAATGATACCCAAAGCTTCAACTTTATTTATTACCTGCCTTCGGTCCCGCCAGTTAGCGAAGGTTTTGAAGGAACATTCCCGGCAATGGCCTGGGATATTGTAAACCCGGATGGGGGGCAAACCTGGGAGAAAACAAACGTAGCCGCAAAAACAGGCAATGGTGCGGCGCGAATGAGGAATTTTGATTACCTGTCGATCGGCCAAAAAGATTATCTGCGTACGCCAACCGTTAATATTTCAGGCGTCGATTCTGCCTTTGTCTCTTTCCAGGTAGCTGCGGCCACTTATACCAATTCGACCAATTTTAGCAGCAGCGCCTGGGATACCTTGCAGGTTTTGGTAAGTACGGATTGCGGGCTTACCTACACCAGTATTTATAAAAAATGGGGCCCAAATCTGGTGACAAGAACGGCTGCAACCCGAACTGCATTTACTCCATTATCCGAGGAATGGAGACGAGAGGAGCTTGACATCAGCAATTTTATCAGCCAGGGAAATGTTCTGATCGCTTTCCAGAACATTAATGGAAACGAAAATGATGTATATCTTGACGATATTAATATTCGGACGGTCACTGTTAATCCGAATCTGAAAGAGGCAGGGTTTTTAGTTACCCCTAATCCAACAAGTGGTGAGATATCCGTTCAGTTTTATCCGCATCCAACAAGATTGAGATCGGTTCAGATTTACAATATCAGCGGGCAGGAAGTAGCAAGGCTTACGCTGCCAGAGGGAGCAGTTGCTACAAATATTTTCAACTTTAACCTGCAAAATTATCCAGCCGGGATGTATATCGTTAAAGCTGTATTTGATGACAAAACGCTGACGAAGAAGATTGTGAAATACTAACTTGGCTATCGGCGGTCGGCTATCGGCGGTCGGCTGTTGGCTCTGAACCGCAAAATTTACAGGATCAAAATTTAGAAGCGCTTTACCTGGCTTTTCTTCGGTAAAGCGTTTTTCTATATTTATGCAGATCAGAATAATTCCAGCTGTTCAGGATCGCGCGGTTTTCTTGGTTTTATTTCTGGTTCTCCAAAATTGGAAAGTGAAATTCCGAGCAATCTTACGGGCTTTTCTTCCCTGTCTACTTTTTCCAAAAGTTGTTTGGCCGTATTAAAAATGGTTTCGAAGTCGCCAACCGGATGAGGATACGAATAATTTCTCGTGATTTGAGTAAAATCGTTATACTTGATTTTCAAAGTAATTGTCCGTCCTTTCAGTTGTTTTTTCTGCAAGCGATTGAAAACGGTCTCCGCAATCAGATCGAGTTCCTTGTGCATTTCTTCGGTCGTAACCAGATCATAAGTAAATGTATCTTCGGCTCCCAATGATTTGGTTTCCCGGTGAGGCTGTACTTCCCGCTCATCAATTCCCCGGACAATCTTGTAATAAAAATGCCCCGATTTTCCGAAATGTTTGACGAGTTCAATTTCAGGTAGTTTTCGTAGGTCTGCACCGGTGAACAATTGCATACTGTTCATTTTCTGCGCCGTCACTTTGCCAACGCCGAAAAACTTTTCGACGGGAAGATTGTTGATAAAAGATTCAATTTTTGAAGGGCCGATGAAAGTCAGTCCATCAGGTTTGTTGATATCAGAAGCAATTTTTGCTACAAATTTATTGGTTGAAACACCGGCGGAAGCAGTAAGATTTAATTCATCTTTGATAGCTTTTTTTATCTGTTGCGCGATTTCCAGCGCCGATCCGATCTTCTGTTTGTCATTCGTAACATCCAGAAATGCCTCGTCCAGCGAAAGCGGCTCGATGATATCCGTATAACGCTCAAAAATTTCCCGGATACTGCGGGAAACTGATTTATAAGCTTCAAATCTTGGGTAAACAAAAATAATGTTGGGGCATAACTGAATTGCGCGGCGGGATGACATTGCCGAACGGACACCAAATTTTCTGGCTTCATAACTTGCCGTCGCCACCACGCCGCGGCCGGTGGGGGAGCCTCCGACTGCCAGAGGTTTTCCCTGATACTGGGGGAAATCACGCTGCTCAACCGACGCGTAAAATGCGTCCATATCAATATGGATGATTTTACGATGAGAAGGTTTTGGCGTATCTGACATTACTCTAAAACCAAAAAAATGATCTTAATGTTCTTTACCAAAATTTTTCTCTCCGGCCTCAATTTTGGCAGAAATGTGATTTGCAGCAGGAGGAATGGGGCAGTGATAACCGTCGCTGTATGCGCAATATGGATTATAAGCTTTGTTAAAATCAAGAATAACAACGTTTTCCTTAATATCCCCGGTTCTCAGATCAATATAACGACCGCCGCCATAAGATTCAACGCCATTTGTTTTGTCTTTAAAAGGTAAAAACAGATAATCCCGGTATTGGGGAAGTGATTGCAGACTTAGACTGCGATAGACGGTGAGCGATTGCTTTTTACCGTGAAGCCGGAATTTTAGTTCACCATATTTTACATACGTTTTGTTGGTGTCGCTGTAAGTTGGCATTTCAAAAGGCCGGCTTTTCTCGATTTTTTTGAAAACCGCAGTCACACGATAAGTCGAATCCGGCTCAAAAAAGCGGAGGTATGACAGATCGTCTTTTTTTAATGGGGAGTTTTTCGATTTTAAAAAATCTTCTTTGTAATGATTTCTGAAATTTTCAGTTTCCTCATTGAAGTTCTGTGCGATAACGTTGGTACAGAGTAAAAGAAGAATCGTTAGGTTGAGCAAGCTTTTCATAATGTATTAAAAAAATAAATCCGGCAAAAATTACCGGATTTTTGTGATATTGTCAATACTGTGCCACCTGGTGGTAATTAATTATCACCAGATGTCTGAATATTTATTTCGCTTTAATCTTGATTATTTTGCTTTCGTCGATGTGGTAATAATTTTTTACAGCTTCGTAGTTGGTTACATCCACAGCGTCACTTGTTCTTGCGTTGAAATTTGACGGAATGACAACAACACGCACCGTTTGATTTTGTAATGTGGCACTGTTCAATGAACCTTTGTTATAATTAGGATCATCTGCATCAATAAATACACTGAAATCTGTCGGCGTATAGTCAAAGTTATACCTTACTGTGGTCGTTATCGCCTGTGGTAATAAACGCCAGATCGGTGCCGAACCGTTTACTTCCCAAAGAATGTACACGAGCACCGCATCAGACTCCACAACTTCCAGATTCGGAACATCAGCAAACCTGATCGTGTAAGTATATTCGTTTCCAGCTGTGAAATTGATATTTTCGGCTTCAAAGGTAGTGCCGATCAATCCATCAGCACCTGGAATCCCTGGTGCACCATCGTCTCCTTTACATCCTGCAAAAAGAACTGAAATTACTAACAACAGGGGAATGAGTTTTTTCATCATGAGTTTAAATTGGCTAAGTGAATTTTACTGCTAACAAACGTATGTTATGTTTTTTAATTGCCCTAATAATTTCGGGCCATTAACTTTTCATTGACAAAATGAAACTACTCTTGCGCGGTATTAGTTGGGTATTTGAGGACGGAAATACCGCTGTTCATTAACAAATAATTAATTTGCAATGAATAGAGTAAGATAGTATTTTGCTGACTTGTAATATCAAAACAATTATTTATCCAAAAAATAAGAAGGATATGATCAACCGTAAAGCTAATGCCGTTTGGAAAGGTACTGGAAAAGAAGGTACCGGGGTAATGAGTACGCAAAGTACTGTCCTTGAAAATACACAATATTCTTTCAATACACGTTTTGCTGATGGTGTTGGAACAAATCCTGAGGAGCTTATTGCGGCTGCTCATGCGGGATGTTTCGCCATGCAATTAAGCTTTCTCTTGAATGAAGCTGGTTTTACAGCTGACGAATTGAATGTTTCTGCTACCATTACCCTTGATCCTTCACAAGGCGCAATTACCAAAAGTGCGTTGGTGTTGAAAGGCAAAGTTCCGGGAATCACGGCTGAAAAATTTGATGAAATTGCGCACGCCGCCAAAGAAAAATGTCCTGTTTCCAAAGTTTTGAATGCAGAGAAAACTTTGGAGGTTGAATTTATTTCTTAATACCAAAAGAAAATAAAAATGAGGCTGAGAAATTTCTTCTTAGCCTCGTTTTTTTTAGCCCAATATTTTATGACTGCTGATCGTCTGCACTTGGGCCATAACTTCCCGGAATGGGAATATCCAGAAGTCTCAGATTAACACCAAGCTGTGCACGGTGATGAATCACCTGGCTGAAAGTCATTCGGATAAATTCAGCCTTTGAGGTTTTACTCAAAATTATTTCCCCGTTTCTAAGTACCCAAATGTCGTTAAGCTGTTCTTCTTGTGCATGCTCAAGAGCGTGTTGCCCTTCCTTTAACGATTTTTCAAAGAATTCCAGTAAACCAGGAGTGTCCTTAATATCCTGAGGGCTATATGGACTGCTTGCAAAGTCAAGTTCATCGGTATTGAGGACCAAAGATATCCATGTGGGTAATTCAGCGATATGCGCAGTTAACTGCCGGATCGTCATGCTTTTAGGATGCGGTTGCCAGTCAAATTTATCTGTGGGTACGCGCTCCAACATTTTGCGCGTCGTCATTGCTTCCTGTACAAACTCTTTTAAGAAAACCGATATCATTTCCATTGCTGTCCTGTTTAGTGATGCCGCAAAAAAAAGAACGGCCAGTGACAGCCCTATGTCAGTTGGGTTGAAATATTTTTCAAAAATTAAAATTATGACTTTGTAGACGATCAACGACACACATATCTGGTGTGTAGAATTATGTGTAAAGTACTATGTGATATAGTTCTATTTCGTAGAAAAATTATATTTTTATGACAAAAAAATATGATATTTTCCTAAGGTTGGTATATATTTGTATCTGTTAACTATTTGGTATTTAGATAGTTAATATTTGTAGAACTAATTTTTAGTTAGTTTTTATCGATTTAGAATTAATAGGAATTCTGATTAAATCTTTTTCTACAAAGTTGAAATAATTCAATTATCATTAAACCTGGACTCTATGAAATCGTGTACAAGAAATTTCGCTTGCTTTTTTAGTTTGGTAGTCATTAACATTTTCATTTTATCGGTAAATGTTGCTTTCTCACAATGTAATTCGAATACCGTACTTACGGTACCCGCTTCCTATCTCAGTGATGAGTTGGTCGGAAATGGAAATTTCAATGCTATCATTTTCGGCAATTTGGTTGCCACCGGAGGTGACAGTGAAGGCCGGCTTGTTGTCGCCGGTGATTTTACTGCGCCTGGCAGTTATAGTGTAGGTTCTGGTGGTGGACGTGATGCTACGCCAAACACAGACAATTTTATCGTGAACGGGAAATTTACAAATGCGAACAACTGGGGGATGACAGGGAACTTTGTATACAACGAAGCGGCTATCAATTCTCAATATCCAACCCATCCGGTCGGTACAGGAACAAATAAAGGACCTGGGATTACGGATTTGCTGGCCTATAATAATCTGAAAACATACTTTACAGATCTCTCTGTCAGTCTGTCAAACATGACTGCGAACGGTACTGTAAATTATGCTCCGTATAGTTTTGTGACCATCGATCTTGTTGGAACTAATACGAGTTTGAATATTTTTAATGTAACACTTCCAGAGGATAAGCCCTTCGGTATCAACATCAATGTTCCGGTTAATTCTGCTGTATTAATTAATGTAACCAATAAGAATGTAATTGTAGATGGAGGATCAATCAACGGAGGACAAGCGGAAAACACATTGTTTAATTTTCCTGCTGCGACCAATATTTCTTTAAAAAGTTTTGCCGTACAGGGGCAATTACTTGCGCCTTTGGCAAATCTGGCGGGAAGTGGGGGGAATATCAATGGCCAGTCTGTTATCGGAGGCAATGTCACCCAGGATAATGGATTCGAATTTCATAATTATTGCTCCACTTTCGCAATGCCAACTGTAACCCCGCTTCCAGTAACGCTTACTTCTTTCTCAGCCGGAAAAGAGGGAAATCAGGTTGTTTTGAATTGGGAAACGACGCTGGAAACAAACAGTGATCGTTTTGAGATACAGCGTAGTGCTAATGCCAAGGATTGGAGTTTGGCAGGCTCAGTCGCTTCTACCGGAGAAAGCAAAAATCTAATTCGGTACCAATTTGTTGACGCAAGTCCTTTAAATGGTCAAAATTATTATCGCTTAAAAATGATTGACCGGGACGGAACGTTTGCATTTAGTCGCGTTCAGAACGTGTTCATGAATGTTGAAACTACTTTAACAATTTATCCGAACCCCGTTGTAAATGATCTGACCATTGAAACTAAGGACAGGAAAGCGGTAAGCGGAATTTATCTGATCAATGCAGCGGGCCAGAAAACAGCGATGTCGATGTCAGCTGACAAAATTGATATGTCAAAAGTCCGAGCTGGTATCTATGTTATTCAGGTAAATCAGGCGAACGGGGTAGTCAGCACTACGAAAGTTGTGAAGCAATAAAAGATAACCGGTTAAATTAAGAACATTTCACTCATGTAGGCGCACGATTTAGCTTTGTGCGCCTTCTTATTTTTGTGTCAATCGATAAATAATTCACTGGCTACACGGTCGGCGAATAATTTTCCAGCTTGGGAAAGAAAAATGGTGCCGTTGTCCGTATACAGCCACCCCTTCTGAGCCATTTCGGAAATTTCCGCACGGTTTCGCTCTTGAAATTGATTGCCGGATAGCAGGTCCAGTGTCGAAAGTTCGCATCCCCATTTTGTACGTAAGCCGGTCAACAGGTACTCATTGGTCTGGTCAGCAGCGGAAAGAATTTCAATGGTCGAAGGAATAGTATTCTGCTGAATTGCAGCAAGGTACTGGGCGTTGTTGGAAATATTATACTCACGACTCACCCGGTTATAGGAATGTGCGCTTGGCCCGACACCTAGATATGGGCGTTGTTTCCAATATGCGCTGTTGTGGTTGCTGTACTGTTCATTTCTGGCAAAATTAGAAATTTCATATTGCTCATATCCCTTTTCGGAAAGTCCGGCAATGAGTATTTCAAATTGCTGTGCGGCAAATTCTTCATCAATAGGTTTGATTTTCTTCTTTTTAAGCCAACTTCCAAATGCAGTTTGCGGTTCGATCGTGAGGCAGTAAGCAGAAATATGGGAGACATCCAGATCAAATGCTTTCTGCATATCCAAGTTCAAAATGGAATGATCCGGGGCAGGTATTGCATAAATCAAATCAATGGAAATATTGGTAATGCCCGCATCCTGAGCAATTTTGACGCAGCTTCCAGCTTCATAAGCGTTGTGAACCCGGTTAAGATATGTTAAATGCGGTTCGTGAAATGATTGGATACCAATGCTTAACCGATTGATCCCTGCATTTTTTAGCTGAACAAGTTTTTGCAGATCAAGATCATCAGGATTGGCTTCCAATGTAATTTCGGCATCAGAATTTACTGTAAAATTTGAGTGAATTGTATTCAACAGTAAGTCCAGCTCTAAGGTGTCTAATAGCGAAGGTGTACCTCCGCCAAAATAAATGGTTTCTACATTATTTGAATCCAGATATTCTTTCCTTAAAACAATCTCCTTTGCAATGGCTTCAACAATAGCCCGTTTATTTTTCGTATTCGTGCTAAAATGAAAATCACAATAATGGCAAGCCTGTCTGCAAAAGGGTATATGTATGTAGAGATGCAATTTTTTAATTATTAATGGTTAATTGTAAAGGATTAATAGGTTTGCGTTAATCCGCTTTCATAAAATTAAAGAATTGTATTACAACGAATAGCGTCCCAAAAGTTCACAACGTCTCTCGCCAAGATGTGTGAATGGTCAGTGATATAACAAGTTTCCATCATTAACCCTTAACAATTAACAATTGACAATTATTTTTTTCCCCATTCCCAGCCAACCTTAACGCCTGCCCAAAGATTATTTTTTGGAGCTGAGTTATAGTAGCGACTGCCGAATGCGTTCAGGTCGTAGCCCAGACTGTAAATTCCTGCATTAACTTTTTCGGCTGAGGCAGATAGTTCGCTGTAAAGATGTTGTCCCCAGCTTTTTTTCCAGGCCGCCCGTGCGGTAAATTGGTGGTAAGGAGTATTCTTTAACGTATTTGCGTCGTTCAGGAAGAGGGAACTTCCGTGCTGATAGGTTGCGAAAAGAGAAAAACCATACTTGAAAATGGCATCAATACCCGTGGTTTGAATAAAGCGTGGTATGCCCGGAATAAGCTTACCCGTCAGATCGACATCCGCCTGCTGGTAGTTTTCATAGGTATATTTGGTATAAGTTCCTGAATTCCATAGACGTAGCGCAACAGGGATTTTTGGATTCGAAAGAAGATCGTAACCAAGATTCCATTCAAGTCCCAATTGTTTTGTTTTGCCGGCATTTACAAAAAACTCGGAACCCGCTTCGTTGCTTCTTCTCACAATCGTTTCCTTTAAACCAAAATGATAGGCACTGATTTCTGCGGTAAAATGTTCCGTTATCTTTCGAATTCCCACTTCCGTATTCATGCCACGTTCTGCTTCCAGGTCTTTTCTAAAACCACCCGCAGAAGGGCGGACTTCCTGCAAAGTGGGAGGGGAGAAGCCGCTGCTGTATGAGGCGGTAACGGCCCAGGTTTTCGCGATTATCTTATTAATTGCAAATCTTGGAACAAAGATGCCGTCAAAAGTTCTCTGCTCTTTGCTGTACGGAAGCACGAAAAAACGTTCGTATTTGTATTTTGACGTGTTGTAACTCAGTCCAACCGTTGCGGTAAGATCTGAAAATAAAACAGCTTCGAGCTGGCTGAATGCTGTTAAATTGGCGGTGCGAACATCTTCAACCGTTTGCTGTTTCCCAGGCGTTCCACCAAGATTGTCATAATTTCTTTGTGCTGAACGGCCATATTGCCATTCAAAACCCGACGTCCAATTGGTCTTTATGTCGCCGATCTGTGAACTGTTTTTCCAGATATTTCTTCCACCAATTCCCTGCTCGTCCCGTTTCTCATAGTTACTGATAAAAGGATTTGCAAAATCGTTTACAGTTAAATACAGTGCTGTGCTCTGCGTCCAGTTTTCGGAAAGTGCGATTGAATAATTCCCACCCAAAAGCGCAAATTTGGTATAAATCGAAGCTCGTTGGGCCTCACTTCCGGGAACCGTCGCGGTAGATTGTCTCGCCTGTGTCGGATCCGACTGATACTGTGCAAGATTAATACCGCCCGGCGTTTGATAGGATAAGTCTGAATACATGCCCAGCAGAGACAAAGAGCCTTTCTCGCCAATTTTTGAAGTCGAAGTAAAACGTATCGCATCACGTTTCATAGCACTTTGCTTGCGATATCCGTCTTGTTCCTGGTGACCATATTGAATGGAAATATCACCAACCTGTAAAGTAGTACTTCTACTCTGGAAGCCATATTTTCCGTAACCAACACTTTGTTCAATACGATTTAATGCAGGATTATCGGTGCGACTATGCATTAAAACAACACCGCCGGTTCCGGCACCGTAAAGACTACTACCGGGTCCTTTAATTACTTCCATACTCTGGATTGCACCAAAGTCAACCGAGTTTAGGGGTGTATTTCCACCTGCGTCTGTGAATGGAATTCCGTTCCAGTAGAATTTGACATTTCGGATTCCAAAAGGCGAGCGGATCATACTGCCCCGCACGGAAAATCTATAACTCCCGGGAGATCTTTCTTCCATTCTGACACCGGCAATCGCATTGACAGCATTGGTCCAGGTAGTTGCAGAAAATCTTTCTATGGATTTCGGGGTAAGTAATCCAACGGTTGCGGTTGTGGCCAGACGGTTTGTATTAGTTTCAAACGCGCTAACAGTAATCTCTTCTAATTGTCTGGCTTGCAGTGTATCTTTTGGCACCGGATTCTGCCCGAAACTTTTAGATATAATCAGAAATGATAACAGCGGTAGGGATAAAGTTCGAAGCATATTAATTGGAATAGCAAATTTGGGCAAATCTCTTCATTAATGCGGATAGTAACAAATCAGTATTTTCTATAAGAGGTTTCTGTAATCAAAACCATGCTTCCGGATGTTGATTAAACCTAAGTTTAAATTGGGTGAAGTATGGCAAACCGGATATTTCTGCTGAGTACTTAATTCCCCACAAACCATCATTTTGAAACCCATCCATAGCTGGTAGGATATTTTTGACGTATATGATGATTTAGTCACGTAATTGACATTTGTTAATCTAAACACAAAAAAAATGAAAAAGATCAGTTTGCTCGTAGCTTCTATGCTCACACTTGGAATGTTGACTTTTAGCAGTTGTTCAGAAAAGACCAAAGATTCGGCAGAAGATACTGTTGAAGGTGCAGCAGAAGATACAGAAGAAGCCCTTGATGAAACAAAGGCTGACATGAAAGAGGCGGGAGATGACTTTAAATCAAAGTTGAACGAGGATAAAGAGGCATTGAAAACTGAGATCGACGATGCAATAAGTAAAATTGATAATAAAATAGAAGAGGCTGACGCCAAAATGGACAAGGCGACTGCAAAGGAAAAAGATAAATGGCAGGATCGTAAAAAGGAATTGCAGGAAGAAAAAGATGAACTTAAAGTTTCTCTAAACAAGCTTCAGGCTGAAACAGATGCGAAATGGGATAATTTCAAATCTGAAACAAGAACTAAAATTGATAAAGTTAAGGCTGATCTTAACGACTAATCAATTTGTTAAATTAATTAAAGCCCGGATAAACTGCATGGTTGTCCGGGCTTTCTGTTGTGTTACCTCAGGGGCAGGTGAATTTCTGTCATCATACACCTCGCTGAGCCGCCTCCGTATCCTTCAATAATGGACAGATCAGTATGGATAATTCTGGCATAGTCAAGCAGCGATTTTCTCTGGATCTCCGTGAGTGAATCAAACGCCTGGGTCGACATCATTAAAAATTTGTTTCCTTTCAAGTTTCTTACCATCAGCATATTGCCTGCGAAATGTCGTACCTGATCCAGTGAAATTTCAACGATGTATTTGTTTGTTTCTTCAAGCGCAGCTCTGACCAGTTGCCTTTCATCAGGATTTTTTATCGCTTCCAGACAAACGATAGCGAATATATCACCTACACACATCAGTACGTTAGTATGATAAATAGCCTTATCATTTTCGTCAGAAGCTGAAAAGGTGACCAATTCATATCCCATCGCTTCGGCAAAAGCGTCCAGAACTTCCGGATGGGTGCGAGGCGAGAGACATGCATAGGCGATTTTATATCGACGGTCTAACACCATACTTCCGGTACCCTCTAAAAACTTTCCTTCCTTTTCAAAATGGGTAAGATCAATAATTTCCTCAACCAAAAAATCCTTTTTCAGGCTTTCGATAATATCCATGCGACGTTCCGCACGACGATTTTCTGCCATCATCGGATAAAGCACTACCTTTCCACTTTGATGAAAAGAAACCCAGTTGTTCGAAAAAACGGCGTCAGGTTTATATTCATCGTCCGTATCTTCGAAGATATGAAGGTCAAGCCCTGTGAGCCGAAGCTGTGAAATCATCAGGTCAAATTCTTCACGTGCTTTTTCCTGGGCAAGATCATGCGTCTGTGCCGCAAGTTCTTTTTGCTGAAACTCATTGCTTCCGGCAGTCTCGGTATTAAATCCAAACTGAACCGGCCGGATCATCATGATTCTTGCAGTGGATTGCGGTTGTATATGGGCAGTGGTTGATATCGTACGCATAAGATTATTTGATTCAATTAGCTGAGAAGTATATAATGCAATTTACAACCGAATTGGTGAGTTTACAATCGATTTTAATCTCTTAATATCGGCATACTCATGCAGTGTGACCCACCCCGCGCTCTTGACAATTCCGCGGATGGCAGCGTGATAAATGTGTCTGTCAAAGTTTCAGGCGAAAGCTGCCCGCTCTCGAATTTTTCAAGCAGATCTTTTGCCTTGATAATCCGGAATCCCTTATCCCGGAAAGCATCCAGGGTTTTATCATTACGGTCATAACCAATGACGACGCCATCTTTTAACGCCAAAAGATTACAGGAATCCGTCCACTGTTCCCGTTCTCCGTATGGAAACTGATTATTTCCTGAATAAATAAACTGAACCTCTTCTTTGCTTCCAAGATCATTGCGACTGATGTCTGCGAGCAGATCTTCAAGATTCTCAATCTCAATCGGTTTATGTTCCAAACCCTTGATGAATTGCAGAATCTGAAATGGCGGGTTTGTTTCTTTTGGCGCGAAAAAATGAAGAACATCTTTTTTCTTCGCTTCATCGCCTAATCTCCCCAGGCTACTCAACAATACCCAGACATTTTTTTTCACCTGCGTGAAAATGGTGTCGATATGCATGTAATCCCGCTTTTTCGGAATTTTAATAATCGTAATGGTATCCACCACATTTTTCTCAAACAGAATTTTCATAACCTCCTGAGCAGCATAAACCGAAGTTCGCTCGCTGCACCCAATCAGCAGATGTCTGGGAGCGACCATCATGACGTCACCACCTTCCAGCGTGCAACGTTGAAATTCGCTTCCTTTCTCATCGTCAGGAAGTAGAAAATGCCTTCCGTTTTCAGGTATTTCGATAATATTTTCCTTCATATCCGCAAACATCGGATGATGAAAGAAGACAAACTGGGCCAGGATAGATTCTCTCGTTCTCGCTGACTTTGCCGGTTTATTGAGCAAAATATGGTCGTTAATCACGATACCGATATCCCGCATGAATATCAGATTGGGCAAAGGCGCAAACAACATGCGCTTGTCTGAAAGCGAACCTGAAATGAATATTTTAGCCAGTTCAATCGGATCAAAGGTATTCAGCTCGTTTTGCGTTTGATATGAACAACGTTCGATACCGCAAATTGCCGCGGTAAGTTTTATTCTGATATTTTCATCCTGTAAAATTTCTGCAAGGAGTTTTTGTATGTCAACAACTTTGTCGGAATCAAAATAATGATCAGAACCGGGGATATAAAACGATCTGGAAATATCTGAATCAATTGCTTTTAATTTTCCTTTGATTTTTTCAGGATCAAGAAAATACAGGAGCAACTTTACGTAAAAATCGTATTCACCTTTTCGCATAGTATCCAGGTGAACGATATCCTCAAAAAGCCAGTCCTGAGCTTTTGAGGGTATAACTTTTCCAAGGCCCCGGTCTGGACTATGGATTAAAAGCCTTCTTAGTGTGCCAACTTCTGATGACACGTTTATGGTCGGGGAAAGTGATTTGTCTGATTTCATAAACTTAGGAACTTAAATACACTTGCCGCAAAGTAATGCGGATATTCGGGAATTAGCCTATTTGTTAATCGCTTTGTCTATATTTATACAGACGAAGTTCGAAATTCATCCACTGTGATGGAACATACGGGCCTTTAAAAAGGTTAATATAGATGTATAAAGATAGTGTTAGCTTTACATGATGTCGTATAATTTTCATATACGACCAAAGCTTACTACTTTTGCGGTAAATTTACCAAGAACTACATATACAAGTATAAATTTAGTTATGCTCTCAATTAATGGATTACGCGCCTCAATCGAAGGTAAAGAAATATTAAAAGGCATCAATCTGGAAATTAAACCAGGTGAAGTGCATGCCATCATGGGGCCGAATGGATCGGGGAAAAGTACTTTGGCTTCGGTTTTGGCCGGAAGAGAAGAGTACGAGGTTACCGGGGGAAGTGTAATTTTTGACGGAAAAGATTTATTGGAACTTGCAGCGGAAGAAAGAGCTGCAGAGGGTATTTTTCTTGCATTCCAGTATCCTGTCGAAATTCCCGGTGTTACAACCATCAACTTTTTGAAAACTGCTGTTAACGAAATTCGTAAATATAACGGAGAAGAACCTTTGGATGCTGCACGTTTCCTGAAAATGGTACGTGAGAAAGCGAAATTGGTTAGCATGAACGACTCGCTGCTGAAACGCGCCTTAAATGAAGGTTTTTCAGGTGGTGAGAAAAAAAGAAATGAAATCTTTCAAATGGCTGTTCTTGAACCGAAACTGGCAATTTTGGATGAAACAGATTCAGGACTTGATATTGATGCGTTGCGTATTGTAGCGGAAGGTGTTAACTCACTTCGCTCTCCTGAGCGTTCTGCTATCGTTGTTACTCATTATCAGCGTCTTTTGGATTATATAGTACCTGATTTTGTCCACGTGCTTTACAAAGGAAGAATTGTTAAATCCGGAGGCAAAGAACTGGCATTTGAATTGGAAGAAAAAGGATACGACTGGATTAAGGCCGAAGTTGAGGCTGCGGAAGTAAATCAATAATCTGGCTGAAATTTTCAGGTTATTGTCGGATTGGCCGACAGGACAATCAAGTAAAATCACTTTCAATACCAATTAGGAATGACTTTCGAAACAATAGATTTAAAAACGAAGTTAATCACAGATTTTCACGCACGGGAATCCGTGATGAATGGTGAGGCGAAATCGGCCTTTCATCAGAAAAAACGTGCTGCGCTGGCCCAGTTTGATACGTTGGGATTTCCGACGATCCAAAATGAGGAGTGGAAATACAGCAATGTTCGTGATCTGATCAGCGCTTCTTATAACTTTAACACAACTGATACGCTTTCGGCAGAGGATCTGGTGGATCTGAAAATGCCGGAGCAGGCTGCCAATATATTGTATTTTGTAAACGGTCATTACAATGCCGCTTTGTCTACAATGGTCTCTTCTACGGATCAGATCATTATAGATTCTTTGCAAAATGCCTATAAGAATAATCCTGAGCTGGTTAATTCCTATTTTGATGAGCTGGTGAAGGATGATACCGATGCTTTTACATCTTTAAATACTGCTTTCGCTCATGACGGAGTTTTTATCCATATCCCGGATAATAAAACGGTTGAACATCCGGTAATTTTGCGATTTGTAAGTGATGCACGCCTGGAAAACATTGGAAGCCAGCCTCGTAATATAATTGCGGTTGGGAAAAATGCCCATGTGAAAATTGCAGAAGCTTTCAGAACCATTGGAGATCAACGCTCCTTTACTAATGTTGTCACTGAAATCAATGTGGGAGCAGAAGCTGGCGTTGAATATTATAAGGTGCAAAATGAAAGTGAAAATGCATACCATATTGGAACTACACAAGTTCGGATGCTGGAAAAATCTCACTTTTATGCAGCAACTGTGACGCTAAACGGAAAGTTTACCAGAAATAATCTCAATATCGTTATTGACGGAGAACATTGTGAGGCTTATATGTATGGGTTGTATTTTCCTGATGGAACACAGCACGTTGACAATCATACTGTTGCAGATCATCGCAAACCAAACTCAGAGAGTAACGAACTGTATAAAGGAATTTTGCGCGACAGGTCGAAAGGCGTTTTCAATGGCAAGATTTTTGTTCGTCCTGATGCTCAGAAAACCAACGCATTCCAGTCTTGTAAAAACATCGTTTTATCGACTGACGCGACGATGTACACAAAACCGCAGCTTGAAATTTTTGCTGACGACGTGAAATGTTCTCATGGAACGACAACAGGACAGATTGACGAAGAAGCATTGTTTTATATGCGTTCCCGCGGGATTTCGAAGCCTGAAGCAATGTCACTTTTGATGTTTGCTTTCTGCGCTGATGTAGTTTCGCAGATTAAAATCGATTCGATCCGTGAATATCTTGAAAATGTAATCGCAGAGAAACTTTCCAGGAACTAATATTCGTTCTGTCTTTACAAATACTTATTTTAATGCCCAACCTTCTCTTCAATTGGGTTGGGCATTTTTCTTTAATACTGAATAGAAATGAATAATTTCCCAGATATAGCGTCCATCCGAAATGATTTTCCCATTTTAAATGAAATCGTTAACGGAAAACAACTTGTGTATCTTGATAATGCCGCTACGACGCAAAAGCCTCGTATTGTACTGGACGCGCTGTCGGGATATTACGAGCATTATAATGCCAACATCCACCGCGGCATTCATCATCTGGCGGAAAAAGCGACAGGTGCTTTTGAAGATTCCCGTAGAAGATTGCAAAAATTTATCAACGCTGCGTTGTCTGAGGAAGTCATTTTTACATACGGTACAACCGACAGTATTAATCTGGTTGCGCAAACTTACGGGCGTAAATTTTTGAAAGCAGGGGATGAAATCATCATTTCAACCATGGAACATCATTCAAACATTGTTCCGTGGCAGATGCTTTGTGAGGAAATAGGATGTGTATTAAGAGTGATCCCGATCAATGATGAGGGTGAACTTTTGATGGATGAGTACGAAAAAATGCTTTCAGAAAAAACAAAATTTGTCTCCGTAGTGCATGTTTCAAATGCATTAGGAACAATTAATCCTGTCGCAGAAATTATTGAAAAAGCACATAAAGTAGGAGCGAAGGTATTATTAGACGGCGCGCAGGCCAGCTCACATTTTACAGTAGACGTGCAGGCACTGGATGTTGATTTCTATGCTTTATCGCTTCATAAAATATATGGCCCAACCGGAATGGGTATCCTTTACGGGAAAAAAGAATTGCTTGAAGCCATGCCTCCTTACCGTGGCGGTGGAGAAATGATCAAAGAAGTAACGTTTGAAAAAACGACTTACAATGAACTGCCTTATAAGTTTGAAGCTGGAACACCGAATATTGCAGATGTGGTAGCTGCCAAATATGCTATCGATTATGTTGATACTTTGGGGAAACCAAATATTTCCAAACACGAGAATGATCTTCTTTTGTATGCAACAGAAGCGGTCAGAGAAATTGCGGGATTGAGAATTATAGGTCAGGCGAAAGAGAAAGTAAGCGTTCTGTCTTTTGTGATCGAGGGTATTCATCACCAGGATATCGCCGTGATCCTGGATAATCAGGGTATAGCAGTCCGTACCGGGCATCACTGCACCCAACCTCTGATGAGCCGTTTGGGTATTTTAGGAACCACGCGCGCCTCTTTTGCTGTTTACAATACGATTGAGGAAATTGACAGCCTGATAAAAGGCCTTCATAAGGCGAAGAAGATGCTGGGCTAACGGATTTAATAATTCTTTATATTTACACACTATAATTTTGTTAAGAATGAATACTCATATTATTGAAGCCAGACGATATCTTGACAATGCCAGAGAAATTTTGAGCGATAAGGCTAATAAAGAGGATGGGATTTATCAAGATCAAAAATATGTGAAAATGGCTGGCCACACTGCTTATGTAGGTGTCTTGGTAGCCTTGGATTCATATCTTGGGAAAAAGGGAAAAGGAAGAAAGGACGTGGACTGGTACAAGCAACAATTGTCTGTTCTTGATAAGAAGTTACTTGGAAGGTTCCTGGCTGTTTATGATACTTTGCATTTATCAATGAGCTACGATGGAAATCCAAGTGCTTTGGTTGCAAAAGCTGGCTTAGAAGAAGCGGAAGTTATTATTCATTGGTTGGAAAACCGAATGGCAAATGCCTAAAAATTGAGGATTGTTTAACTATGACAATTAACGAAGCACAAGACGAACTAATCGAAGATTTTGAATTGTTTGACGATTGGGAAAGTAAGTATGAGTATATTATCGATCTCGGAAAACAATTTCCTCCGTTGGAAGAACAATATAAAACCGAAGAAAATATTATCAAAGGCTGCCAGTCCAGAGTTTGGTTAAATGCCTATATGGATGGTGATCTTCTAAAATTTGAAGCAGATAGTGATGCCATCATTGTTAGAGGATTGGTCAGTATGCTGGTAAAAGTTTTGTCTGGCCACACGCCCGAAGAAATTTCCAAAGCAGATCTTTATTTCATGGAAAGAGTTGGTTTACACCAGCATTTGGCCCAAACCCGCTCTAATGGATTAGCGTCTATGCTAAAACAAATGAGAACTTACGGCATCGCCTATCAGGCGGCTGATTAAAAAAATAGCAAAAATAAAAACTAACAGGCCTCAGTTACTGTTATCTTAAATAAAAAGAAATGAGCGAATCAGAATTGCGTGAAGAGGTTGTCAAAGCGATCAAAATGGTTTACGACCCGGAAATTCCGGTAGACGTTTACGAGCTTGGCCTCATATACGATTTGAAGATATTTCCCGTTAATAATGTTTTTGTTTCGATGACCCTAACTTCGCCTTCATGTCCGTCCGCGGGTACTTTGCCAGGAGAAGTAGAACAAAAGATCAGAGAAGTGGAAGGTGTGAATGATGTAAGTATAGAGCTTACCTTTGATCCTCCTTACACGACTGAAATGATGTCAGAAGAAGCGAAACTGGAACTTGGATTTATGTAAATGTGGCCATCGGCTTTCGGCAGTCGGCTATCAAACTAAATAAAAAATAATTAAATAGTCGGACGCGAAATTGCTATGACTATAAGCTAATCAAATTTTAACTTTAAACTTTAAGAAAATATGTATCCTCCACAGTTAGTAGCGCCTATGAAGGCGGAGTTGACTAATGTCGGTTTTCAGGATTTGACAAGTGCGGAAGAAGTGGACAACTTCATGCAGAATATGAAAGGCACTGCTTTGGTAGTGATCAATTCAGTTTGCGGTTGTGCTGCTGGTGCGGCCCGTCCGGGTGTGAGAGCATCTTTGGAACGCAGTGAAGTGAAGCCAGATCAATTGGCGACTGTTTTTGCCGGTTTCGATTCCGAAGCTGTTGCGAAAATGCGCGAATATACTTTGCCATATCCTCCGTCGTCACCGGCGGTTGCTCTTTTCAAAGATGGTGAGTTGATCCATTTTGTTGAACGTCATCATATCGAAGGCCGTTCTGCTGAAATGATCGCTCAGCACTTGCAAATGGCATTTGAAGAATTTTGCGTTGAAGAAGCGTAATTTGATTCTTTTTTGATATTTTAAACGGCTACTTTCAAAATGAATCGAAAGTAGCCGTCTGTTTTTTTAAGATTTATTTTCAGATCTGAATTTTATGCAAGGACATCGTTTCACCAAATTTGTACCAGCTGAGCAAACTGGAAATAGCAAGTTTGATCAGCTTTTTGATATTTTTCAGCAATTGCTGCTGATGACGTCAGGTGATGTTAGCGAGGCTATGTCCTGGCTAAGTGAGCTCGACAGGCAATACAATCTGACGAACGACTCTTACGGTATTGGTGATTTTTTCGATGATTTGAAGAAAAAAGGATATATCACCGAGGAAAAAGGGGAGGGAGAGAGTAAACTGATCATGACGCCAAAGGCAGAAAAGAGTATCCGAAAAAGTGCTTTGGATGAAATTTTTGGAAAACTGAAAAGATCGAAATCAGGAGGGAACCACCATACGCCTTACATGGGAGCGGGTGACGAATTAAGCAGCGATATCCGTCAGTTTCAATTTGGCGATACGCTTGATCAGATTGCCATGACAGAGTCTATCAAAAATGCGCAGGTAAATCACGGAATTGGTGATTTTATGCTGATGGAGAATGATCTTGAAGTTGTTGAGCGGGAACAAAAAACGACAACGGCCACGGTTGTTATGATTGATATAAGCCATTCTATGATCTTATATGGTGAGGACAGAATTACACCAGCAAAAAAAGTCGCATTGGCTTTGGCAGAATTGATCAGGTCGAAATACCCAAAAGATTCATTAGACATTATCGTTTTTGGAAATGACGCCTGGCAGATTCAATTGAAAGATTTGCCTTACCTGGAAGTTGGTCCTTATCATACCAATACTGTTGCCGGTCTGGAACTAGCGATGGATATCCTTCGTCGTAAAAAGACGCGTAACAAGCAAATTTTCATGATTACCGACGGTAAGCCAACTTGTTTGAAAGAAGGGATCAAATACTATAAAAATAGCTTCGGGCTGGATCGTAAAATAATTAGTAAAACTTTGACACTTGCTGCCCAGTGTCGACGTCTGGATATTCCGGTCACTACTTTTATGATTGCAACCGATCCGTACTTAAAACAGTTTGTTCAGGATTTTACCAAAGTAAATAATGGACGGGCTTATTATAGCAACCTGCAAGGATTAGGCGGATTTGTGCTGGAAGATTTCCAAAGAAATCGCAGAAAGAATATGAAATAACCGGCATATAACCGGTTATTTTTACCTTTTGCCTACTGAAATCATATTCGCAAAAAGGCGATAGGCTCCTGTCACCCCAGCTGGAAGTTCACGGAAAAATGACAGGCCGGTATAGATGTAATGACCCTTGCCATATTGCGCATATAACACACTGCCTTCTTTCAAGCTTTCGTCTGTGTCGTTACTGGAAAAAATAGCTTCATATTTCGTTTTGTCCCAGTCACTTGCAAAGTACAAGCCGCGTTCCTGAATCCATCCCTTAAAATCGTTCTGGGTAATTTTGTTTGGATAATTTAATAAATCATGGTTGGGCTTCAAAAACCTGATTTCAGCATCTTCTTCTGCAACCCTGTCGTGACTTAGCTGGATTGGATACGGGCCAATTTGTTTGACCATCAAACGTGCCGGGATGGTATACTGGACAACCATGGTTCCACCGTTTTTTACATAATCCATTAGTTTTTCCTGATAGTAAGCCAGGCGGGTTTCTGTATTATAAGCTCTAATTCCAACGATAATTGCCTCATATTCGCTCAGGTCTTTTGAGAGCGCAGCTTCGTTGAGCATTGTAACCGAGCAGCCCATTTGCCTCAACGCCATTGGCACATCGTCGCCGGCTCCGGCAATATACCCTATCCGGGTCACGGTAGTTTTGACATCCACCCGGGCAAGTTTTGCCTCTGCCGGCGGAAATAATGTCTGGCTTGGAATATGGCGATAATTGATCGTACGAATTGATTTATCATACGTTTTACCATTTGCAACTGCAATGGATTTAATCACTGCTTCCTCGTTTTTAGCCGGAGGAGTTATTGTAAAAGAGAAATTCTGTTCCTGATATTTTTCGGCAAGATTGAATTCTGCTTTCGCGGGTTCTGATTTCCAGCCTGTTGGCAGTTGAAGTTTGACTTCACCTTTCATATTGGGTTTTTGAGCCTCTACCATAACCGTCAACATTTTGGAATCCTGATTGGCGAAGATGAAAACCGGTTCATTAATATTTGTCGTAACCGCCGGACGGATTTCAAATGGACGATAGATTTCCCCAACAGCCGGATCGGTAAATTTATAAACCCAGGACCTGGTATACGTAAACTTTTGTCCTTCAATTTCGAATTTAAAATATGTTTTCGTTTCAGGCCTGTTTTCCGGGTAACCAATATCCTGCTGATCATCGATTTGAAAAATTCCTTTATCAATGGGTTTTTCGAGCCAGTATGGTTGGGTAGTATGTAAATTTTCCGGTAAACGTGCTTTAATTGAAAATGTATTCATTTCATTAGAACCCAGAGCCATGTTAAGACTGCTGTCGGCCTTGATACCTGTCCAACGCAGGGAAGTCAGTTTTACAGGATATGTTGAGCGCTTCACGATCGTGATTTTTACATCTGTCAATTCACCGGCGACCGCAGAAAATTCCGTAGGATTTGTTTCAAAAAATAACCCGACACACTGAGCAAGCAAATCACAGATTTCCTGTTTTTTTGCTTTTACATAAATATTGGCAGTATCCAATTTATTCAGTTCAGCATTAATTTTCAACAAAACAGGAACAGAAGCCGACGGATTCGCGATCTCATAATCCCTGATAGCGTCCGTGACAAGTGACTGAACTTTCTGACTTCCCGGCACCCGCTTCCAGGTAATGTCCACATCGTCAAACAGACTTTCTTTTGCTGGTATTCCTTCTTTATGTAGAAAATAGTCTATTCGTTCGCCGCGGGTCGGCGCGCTGCCAAATCCCTGGCTCTTGTGCTGACTACGGCTTTCAGCAGCAATCTCGGTATAAGACTTTCCGAGAATCTGATTATACCCCCCGATCTCTGTTGAAATAAATGGATTTTTTTCTCCTTCCGGTTTTTTATTGGTAAAGCCAGGCGTGAATGTGTTCCAGACCAGACGTTTTGCCTGCCAGGTTTTTACATATTTCAGTTGATCCGGATATGCTTTCGGGTCAGCGGCTAGCTTAAATGCTTCTTCACCAAGATAAGCAGATGTCTGATGGTGACCGTGTCCGGCTCTTGGATCTGGTGGGAAACGGGTAATAATGACATCTGGTTGAAATTTCCGGATCATCCAGACAACATCGCCCAGTACTTTATTTTGATCCCAGAAATTCAGGGTTTCTTTTCTCGTTTTTGAAAAACCAAAGTCGTAAGCGCGTGAGAAAAATTGCTGTGCGCCATCTATTTTTCTCGCTCCCAAAAGTTCTTGTGTTCGAATGACACCAATATTATAACCCTGTTCAGCACCAATAAGATTTTGCCCGCCATCACCACGTGTCAGAGAAAGATAACCCGTACGCACCAGCTGATCCTTCGACATGTAAGAAAGCATCAGCGTGTTTTCGTCGTCAGGGTGCGCCGCAATGTGGAGAACCGAACCAAGAACGTTTAATTTTTTGATACCCTGATAAATTTCACTGGAAGATAGTGTGGGAACCTGAGCACTAATTTGATAAGTAGATAAAAGAAATAGAAGGAATGTAAATTTTTTCATAAAAAATATCGAATGGGCTTAGCTTTTAGGAGCATGCGGTGGCTAATTCGGCATAACCACCTTTTCTTCTACAATGTACGTGTAAGCACGTAATCTTCAAAGACTTCGTAATGAATAGACAAAATTTCATGTTTATAATTACGGATGATTACCTCAATCTCTCCTGTGGACTTCGCTTCAAACGAATTACAAAAAATCTGATTACGAATATCCAGTTCGTAGGAAGAGACATACTTGAAAACCGATTCTTTACATGACCACAAAATATTCAGTGTAATGAAATCTGTCTCATCAACCCATAATTGTTCCTGATTGTTCAGGAAATAATCAATTCCTTTCGAGATATCCGGTTTTATTTTTTGAATATCAACCCCAACCGGATTTTCTTTGCTTAGATAAACTGCTGAGTAACTGCCGGAATGCGAAATTGAAATATGATATTCTCCATTTTCAATGACTGGTTTGCCGTTTTTGTCATAAAGGATTTCAGCCAGCGCTGGTAACATACTTTTAGCCAGACATCGAGCCGAAAGCCATTCCTTTCTACGCTTATCACTGACTTTTTTGGATAAAATTTCTTTCCCCGTCGCAGAAAGATTTGCAATTAAAAGCAGCTCCTGAACAGATTCCGAGATTTCCCAAAGTCCCAGCAGCGTATCCTCCGACAATATCTTTTTATATACCAAGCCCATTTATTTGTAATTTTGCGCGTTAATTACTTGGAGGAAGACCAAATGTCGTCCATTTTCTCCTCTGAAATTATCATTCCCAGCGAAATATGTGGCCAAAAAATAGATCATTACGTATCCTTTTCAAATTTCTCAGTATCACTTTTCTACTGGCAGGACTGGCTTTTGGCTTGTTTATTTGGCTGGTAAAATTGCCAACGCCAGAGATTACCAGTACCAAAACACCGCAAAGCTACAAACGCGTGCAACTTGGACCGAATTCTTACAAGGTTGACAATTGCTGGCTAAGAAAAAATAAAAATGGCATTTGGGAAATGTATCTGGAAGGTGCGCCATATGAACGCGGGTTAATTTACGGCGTTTTAGCCAAAGAGTTAATGGAAAAACAGGAAGTCCATTTCCTTGCTCAAATTAAGGAAATTATTCCTAATGCTTTCTTTCTTCAAGTCCTGAAAGGCTTCGTGGCATGGTTTAATAAAGATATTTATAAATATATACAGGATGAAAATTTGCAAGAAATCTATGGAGTTTCCCAATCATTTTCTGATCGTTTTAATTATATAGGCCCAAAATATTACAGGATTTTAAATTACCACGCGGCACACGATATCGGTCATGCGCTGACCGATTTAAACATGGTCGGATGCACTTCTTTTGCGGTTAATAACACGCTTTCGGAAGACTCTACTTTATTGATTGGTAGGAATTTTGATTTTTATATGGGTGATGCTTTTGCAGAAGACAAACTCATCGTTTTTATTAATCCTGACAAAGGATACAAATTTGCATCTTATGCCTGGGCAGGTTTAACTGGCGTCGTTTCAGGAATCAATGAAAAGGGAATTACGGTGACGCTCAATGCCTCAAAATCAGATATCCCATACGGAGCGAAAGAACCGATTTCTTTGTTGGCCAGGGAAATTTTACAATACGCTGCGACCATTGAAGAAGCCGACTCCATTGCAAAAAAGAGAGACACATTTGTTTCTGAATCCTTACTGATTGGTTCGGCGCAAGATAACAAGGCAGTTATTATTGAGAAGTCGCCTAAAAAAATGGATGTGTATTCATCAGGAAAAGATTATTTGGTTTGCGCTAATCATTATCAGGGATCAGCTTTTATAAAGGATTCTGTCAATATTAAGAATATTCATGAGACTGATTCGAAAGCCCGTTTTGAGCGCATGACCCAATTGATGGGGCGGAATTATCCGATTGATGTGAATAAAGCGGCTGAAATTCTCCGGGATAAAAAAGGTCTGAACGACACTTTCATAGGTTACGGAAATTCCCGATCGCTTAATCAGCTGATTGCCCATCACGGCGTCATCTTCAAACCTGCCGAGCGGAAAATATGGATATCGACTCCGCCTTATCAATTAGGAGAATTTATCTGTTACGACCTTGACGATGCTTTTGCCCATACCAAGACCTTTCAGGCAATTGATTCACTGGCCGTTAAGGCAGACTCTTTTTTGCTTTCCAAGGATTACAAAAAATTTGAAGCATTTAAAGTCACCAAACAGAAAATTCACAAATATGTGATGTTAGGGATACCGTACAAACTTACCCCTGCTGAGGAGTTTGCGATGGTTAAAAACAATCCTGAAAGTTACGTCACCTACTTGACTTTGGGTGATTACTTTGAAAAACAAAAGAACTATGATAAGGCCATTGGTTATTACCAGGAATCATTGCAGCATGTAGTTTCTTCCAAAAATGAGATTAATGCGATCAAAGCGAAGATCGAAATGTGCAAAAAGGAGAAATCCTGAAAACGAATAGACTGACTAGAAAATCACCCCTATGACCAAGGAAATTTTAGAATCACAAAGTAAAAAGTTAGAAGAAATTCTCCAATACCTTAAAACCAATTCTTCTTACTACAACCGGATTTTTCAGGAAAACGGAATTGATATTTCGTTGATAAAATCACCCGAAGATCTTTCGGGAATTCCGTTTACTACAAAAGACAACCTTGCGCTTTATAATGATGATTTTCTTTGTGTACCTAAAACTAAAATAGCCGATTTTGTCACAACTTCCGGAACATTAAGCGACCCTGTTGCTTTTTACCTTACCGATAAAGATGTGGAAAGGCTGGCCAACAATGAAGCAGAAGCTTTTCGTTGCGCAAATGGAACCGAAGATGATATCTACCAGTTAATGACCACCATCGACCGGCGTTTTATGGCTGGCCTGGCTTACTGGATGGGAGCGAGAAAAATGGGTGCCGGAATGATCCGGGTGGGACCGGGAGCTCCTTTTTTACAATGGGAATCTATTCAAAGATTTTCGCCTACGGTACTTATCGCCATTCCTTCGTTTATCCCAAGGCTAATCGAGTATGCGGAAGCTAACGGAATTGACTATAAATCTTCCTCGGTAAAGTCCGTATTATGCATTGGCGAACCGATCCGTAATCCGGATTTTACCTATAATGAACTAGGAAAAAGGATTACGTCACAATGGGATGTGCAATTATTTTCCACCTACGCGTCAACGGAAATGGGCGCTGCCTTTACTGAATGTCGGGAGGGCAAAGGCGGACACTTAAATCCTGACCTGCTCATACTGGAAGTGGTAGACGAAAGCGGTAATTTGGTCGGAGAGGGCGAAATGGGCGAAGTTGTCGTGACGACGTTGGGCGTAGAAGGTATGCCATTACTTCGTTACAAAACCGGAGATCTATGCCATGTTTATTATCAACCCTGTGCTTGTGGTAGGACTTCAACAAGGCTCGGGCCTGTTGTCGGGCGAAAACAGCAGATGATAAAATTCAAGGGCACCACTATTTTCCCGCCTGCGCTTTTTGATGTTTTGGATATGGTTCCCGAGATTGATTTATACCAGGTTGTTGTTTCCAAAAACGAGTTTGGGAACGACGAAATTACGATACTTTTGACGATGAATCTTGAAACTGCATTGTTTAAAGAAAAACTTCATTCTCTGTTTAAATCACGCTTGCGGGTGACGCCTGCACTGCAATTCATCACCGCTCAAGAACTAAACCACCGAATATTCAAACAGGAAAAAAGAAAACCTGAAAAGTTGATATATCTTTGATTATTGTTGAATACTAATTCTTAAAAGTATGCAATATTCACTTTACCAGAGTTTTATTAAAAAGGTCAAATAATTATAATATTCTTTAATTTTGAAAATATTAAGCTTTCAATGAAGTTCCGGATATTTTCAACAAGTTGTCCAACTCTTCTAAATACAATGTTTATGAAAAAGTTTACGTTTTTACTGACCTTACTATTTGTGGCAGGTCAGGTTTCAGCCCAGAACACGTTATCCGATCTTTATAGCGGAAAGGCAAAACTTACTTTTCTTGGTTTGGATTTTACACAGGCAAAATATATCGGGCGAGTTGGTTTCACTGATCCGGTTGCCATTAAAAACCAACACATGGTAAGCTGGAATAATCTTATTGAGTATGAACCTAAAAAATTCTCTATGCAAGATGCATTCCGATTAAGGCCGGAACAATATCAGTCAAAAGTTGCGGATATGATTAAGCTGAATGAGTCTGCTGATGTAAAAGATAATATAATTGAAGAACCATATACAATCACCGAAGACCAGGTTAAGAAGTCGGTTGCTAAGTATTCGTTAAGTGAAAAAGATGGTATAGGCCTGGTTTATGTAGTTGAAAGCCTGAACAAAAATGCGGAAAAAATGTACGCATGGGTTACCTTTATCGACCTAAAAACGAAAAAGGTCCTTTACACAGAAAAACTTGAAGGCTCGGCCGCCGGTTTTGGATTCCGTAATTACTGGGCCGGAGCAGTTTATAAAATTAATAAATCGATTAATTCAAAATATTATAAGCAGTGGAGTAAGACTGCTAAATAACATAAGGTGAAGATTTTTTCTTCATTTCGATATTTTATAAATCGTTGACAAAATAACGGAAGCTGTGCAAGATCCCCTTTAATCAGGATTTTGCACAGCTTCCTCCTTACACAATAGTCCGGCTTGAAACGAATTTTTATCTTATCGGTTTTCAGCTTATTCCTGTTTTCAGGATGTTCGAAAATATACTATCGCTCGGCTTCAAGAGCATTTCAACAAGGGTTGAAGGCACAGCCTTATGATGCCATTATCGTTCCCGGATTTCCGTACAATGGGCAGGAGTGGGATATGGTGCATAAAATGAGAATCCATTGGGCGAAATACCTTTTTACAAACGGAATAGCAAAAAATGTAATTTTTTCAGGTTCAGCTGTTGCAACGCCTTACATTGAGAGCCGGGTGATGGCCATGTACGCCGAAGCGATGGGTCTGCCGAAAGAAAATATATTCACCGAAGAAAAAGCGGAACACAGTACTGAAAACGTTTACTATTCTTACCGGAAGGCAAAGGAAATGGGCTTTACTAAAATCGCGTTGGCGACGGATCCGTTTCAGAGTAGGTATATGGGAAAGTTTATGCGGAAATTTGAAATTCCGGTTGCACTTTTGCCGACGGTTATCGATACATTAAAAGTCCTGAATTTATATGAACCCAACATCGATCCAAAATCGGCGATAAAAAAGGACTTCGTAAAACTATCGGATCGTGAAAACCTGGTTCAACGACTGAAAGGCACGATGGGTAAAAATATTGTCTGGCACGAAGAAGACTTAAAAAAGAAGAAATACAGACGACGATTTAAAGACAGAATGGTGCCGGACCCAGCCCGGAATAAAGAACATTAATCAGTACAATGAAAAAAGAAATTTCGGCAATTGATGCCAAATATGAAGCACAAAAAATAGCTTTCGGACCGATATATTTTCAGTCGGTCATTGCACTCAGAGATCTGGGAATCCTTGAATTTATAAACAATAACAGAAAGGGCGTCGCCATTTCTACAATTATTGAAAAACTGGATGTTTCCGAGTACGGCGTCGAACTACTGATTGAAGCGGCAGAAATTCTTGGCGTTGTTGAGTGTTTTGGAGACGGAATGGTCAAAATCACCAAAATCGGTTTTTTCCTTTTAAAAGATGAAATGACAAAAGTGAATGTAAATTTCATGAACGATGTCTGTTATCTTGGGGCGAAGGCTATGACTGACAGTATCAGAAATGGAAAACCCGAGGGATTAAAAGTGTTGGGCGATTGGCCAACCATTTACGAAGGATTGTCCCTTCTGCCTGAACCTGCCAAGAAATCTTGGTTCGATTTCGACCATTATTATTCCGATGGAGCCTTTCCGTCAGCGCTTAAAATTGTGTTTAGTAAACCTACGGGTACAATTTTTGATGTGGGTGGAAATACCGGGAAATGGTCTTTTGCGTGCTGTGCGTATGATCCAAATGTTAAAGTCAAAATACTTGATTTGCCCGTACAATTGAATGTTGCCAAACAGAATGCAACGGAAAAGGGGTTGACCGACCGTATAGAATTTTACCCAATTAACCTGCTCGACACGGAACAAAAAATTCCGCAGGGTGCAGATGTCATCTGGATGAGCCAGTTTTTGGATTGCTTTTCAAAGGAAGAAATTGTTTGTATCCTGAAGAATGCCCATCAGGCCGCTTCCTCGGAAACAAGGTTATATATTTTGGAACCGTTTTTTGATAACCAGAATTACCCTGCCGCTCATTTCAGTTTGGTAGCCACTTCGCTGTATTTTACAATTATGGCCAATGGCAACAGTAAAATGTACAGCATCCATGTGATGAAATCGCTTGTAGCAGAAGCTGGTTTTGAAGTTGTCGAAACATATCCGTTGATCGGAGACAGTTACCATACCATTCTGGAATGTCGAAAAAAAATATACTTTGAACCCTCATTTTCAGCCAATTGGTAAGGCTTTTATAAGAAAAATGTAACGTTATGAACCCAGTCAGGATTTTTGGCTTTATCTTTATTATTCTTTTTTCATCTTTTGTAAATCCTGCGGTCGACAAGGTTGTGTTTTACAAAGCTTTTGGAAGTGACAATCCGATTGAAATTGATGAAACGATTGCTTTGTTGGAAAAAGAAAGATTTTCATCATGGAAGAATGCATTCCTGGGTGCGCTTTACACGAAAAAGGCGGGCTTACTGAAAGGTGTTAATGAGAAAATAAAAACTTTTAAAAAAGGCGCAAGCATGCTGGAAGTGGAGATCGCAAAGAAACCTACTAATACGGAATATCGGTTTTTAAGACTTGCGATTCAGGAACATGCGCCGAAAGTTTTAAAATACAACAAAAATAAGGACGCTGATAAAAAGGCGGTGATTGAAGGTTATAAAAATCTGGATCCGGAATTGCAGAAGATAATAAAGAATTATGCTTCCGGCTCAGCAATGCTTAAAGTGGATGACCTTCAATGATTGCTAAGAAAATTTGAATAAAATAGTGGAATGAAAAAGGTGCTTGTAATAAATTATTCGCAGTCAGGACAGTTAAATGAGATTATTGACAATTTTTTGTTGCCATTTAATTCGGCTGAAATTGAGAGAAAACAGATAGAAACTGTTAAACCATTCCGGTTTCCCTGGACAAGCGAAGTATTTTATGACACAATGCCTGAATGCGTAAACGAAGAGCCCGTTGCATTACAGCCGATCCAATATGCTTCGGAAAAATATGATCTCATAATTCTTGGCTATCAGCCATGGTTTTTGTCACCCTCGCTACCGGTAACCTCGCTTTTGCAAGATCCAGTATTTCAGCAAAAGATGAAGGATACGCCAATAGTGACCGTTATTGGCGGTCGGAATATGTGGCTGAATTCACAGGAAAGTGTGAAGGCCTATATCAAAAAAGCAGGAGGGATTTTAGTTGGAAATATTCCTTTGATGGACCGGGAGCCGAATTTGATCAGCGTTTTGACGATCTTTCATTGGATGCTCACGGGTAAAAAAGAGAGAAAGTGGAATCTGCTTCCGGTACCGGGCGTTAGTCAGGAAGATATATCGAGTGCGGACAGATTTGGAGCCATTGTTCATACCGGACTTATCAATAATGAATTCGGAGATTTACAAAAGAAAATACTATCATTGGGCCTTATCAACATTCCGACGGACATTTGGTTTATAGAAATGCGGGGCAAGAAGATTTTCAGGATTTGGGCAGGGCTGATCAAGAAGAAAGGGACAACTCCGGAAAAAAGAAAGTTTTTCGTAAATCTTTTTAAGTATTACCTGTTGATTGCACTGTTTGTTGCATCACCAATCATTTTGACCGTTTACTTCCTTTTGATTGCCCCGTTTAGTCAAAAATCGATTAAAAAATCTAAGGAATATTATTTCGGTGTAAGTTAAGCCGAGCTAAATTTAGGATTAACAACTACATCAACTTTTAAATAATCAATTTTTATTGCAATGTCAGAAGCGTTTATTACCAGAGTTTCAAAGTTCGTACCCAACCAAGCGGTTGCGAATGAAGAAATGGAAGAGTATCTAGGATTTATTAACGGAAAATCTTCCAAGTCAAAATCGATCGTTCTACGAAATAATAAAATAAAGAGTCGTTATTACGCATATACAAAAGAGGGTGTTCCCACGCATACCAACGCTGAAATGGCCTCTGAGGCTGTCAGGCAGCTTTTTAAGGTTGCGCCTGAGGAATTAAAAGAAATAGATTTATTGAGCGCAGGAACATCCAGTCCCGATCAGATCATGCCTTCACACGGCGTTATGATTCATGGATGGTTACCAGAAACGGGAACGATCGAAGTGGTTTCTCCCTCGGGAGTTTGCTGCGCCGGTATGCATGCGCTTAAATATGCATATATGTCTGTAAAACTGGAAGACAAGGAAAAGGCAGTTGCAGTAGCTTCCGAACGCTTTTCTCCCTCTCTTCGTGCAGAGCAGTTTGAAGAAGAAGTTCAGGAATTGATCCGTTTGGAGCAGAATCCGTATGTATCCTTTGATAAGGATTTCCTTCGCTGGATGCTTTCGGACGGTGCCGGTGCATTTTTGGTTGAAGGAAAGCCCAATGAAACAGGAATTTCGTTGAAAATTGAATGGATTGATGGCTGTTCTTTTGCGAACGAGAAAGAGGCTTGCATGTACATGGGCGCGCACAAGGAGGAGGATGGCAGTTTGAAGAGTTTCAAGGATTTTACGAATGAGGAGATTTTTAACAAATCGATTTTTAGTATTAAGCAGGATGTGAAGCTGTTGAGCGAGAATATCGTAAAACTTGGCTTCAACAATTTGAAACAAATACTGGATAAAAAAGGATTTGATATGAATGAGGTGGATTATTTCCTTCCGCACATTTCAAGTTACTTTTTTGAAAGCAAAATTGAAGACGTCCTGATTGAAAATGGTATCCCGGTTCCAAAAGAAAAATGGTTTACAAACCTGGCGACGATGGGGAATGTGGGAGCGGCTTCAATTTACATGATGGTGGAGGAAATTTTTAACAGCGGAAAACTTAAAAAGGGCGAAAAAATATTGCTGGCCGTTCCGGAGAGTTCAAGATTCTCGTACATGTTCTGCCTGCTAACTGTTTGTTAATCCAAGAAATTGTCAACAGGTTTTAAGTGTCATTCCTTATGAAAAAAGAAGATCTGCCCCAGGAACCAGGCGCACTTTCGAGACTGACGCGGGAATTGTGTTATGTCAAAAATGAAGAAGGGAAATATGAAACAGCGTTAAGTGAGGGCTGGGATATAAAAAAGGAAGCACTCGACAGTGCCTGGGTAGAAGTAAATGATCGTGTGGAAGAGGCTAGAAAGGCTGTTGTCAACGGTGAAAAAAGTCCGGTATACTATTTCATGGAACTGAACCTCATGGATCTGAGCGTGCTTTCCGGATATACCGGTTTTTTTGTTTTTTTCGTCAAAAGGCATCTTAAACCTTCCGTGTTTAAAACATTAAGCGACAAAAAGTTGGAAAAATATGCCAGGGCGTTTGATATATCCGTCAGCGAATTAAAAAATTTTAAAGGTTAAGTAAGTGAATACCGATACCAAAACAGAAGAATTTCATCACGTCCATGCTGCGCATTGCGAAAATGGCGTCACGACGGCTTTGTTGCGTCACCATGGTCTCGATTTTATGACTGAACCCCTGGCATTTGGTATGGGTTCTGGTCTTTTTTATATACAAATTCCATTTTTGACGATAAATAATGGCCCGGCTATTTCTTTCCGGACCATGCCGGGGGCAATTTTTAAACGCACTTGCCGGTCGCTTGGCGTAGAAGTTACCCGGAATAAATTCAGGGATCCTGCGAAGGCGCAATTATTTTTAGATAAAAAAATTAAAGAAGGAAATCCTGTGGGTTGTCAGGTCGGTGTTTTTCATCTTACCTATTTCCCAAAAGAATATCGCTTTCACTTTAATGCCCATAATCTGATTGTATACGGGCAAGAAGACAACCGATATCTGATCAGTGATCCGATTATGGAGGAAGTCACTTCTTTGTCATCCGAAGAGCTTTCCCGCGTGCGTTTTGCACAGGGACCGCTCGCTCCAAAAGGACATATTTATTTTCCTGAAAAAGTTGGCGTGATTACCGATGACTTGATCCGTAAAGGAATCGTGACGGGGATCAAACGTAACGTCCGCGATATGATCAGCATTCCCGGTAATTTTGCAGGTGTCAACGGAATCCGTTACACATCCAAAAATATTCGGAAATGGAGAGATAAACTTGGACTCAAAAAAGCGGGTTTATATTTAGGTCAGATCGTACGGATGCAGGAGGAAATCGGGACCGGAGGCGGAGGTTTTCGTTTTCTTTACGGTGCATTTCTTGAAGAAGCGGCAGCATATTTGCAGGATGACCGTTTGATCGGAATCTCTGAGGAATTTACAAAATCAGGGGATATGTGGCGGGCAAGCGCCATTCAGATGGCTGGTGTTTACAAAGGCAGATTGACAGAACAGCAGAGTTTTGACGAAATTGCTGACCGACTTTTGGAAATACGTTCTGTTGAGAAAGAGGCCTTTTTGAAACTCTCTAAATTGAATTTGGGAAAATAGTTTTTTCTCAGTCAAAGTTGCTGCAAAATGTATAAAGGTCCGTCCATTCAAATTGAAAATATTACCAAAAGATATAAATCCGCACAAGAGGACAGTCTGAGTAATGTAAAGCTGCAAATCAATGAAGGGGATGTCTATGGTTTATTAGGACCAAATGGTGCCGGAAAAACGACGCTTATCTCCATTCTCTGCGGAATTATTCCACCTTCCCATGGAAATGTAAACTATTATATCGGCGCAAAAAAAATTGACGGGCAGGAGCGCAGAAGCCGTTTGGGTTTTGTTCCGCAGGAATATGCTTTTTATCAGGAACTTACGGCGAAGCAAAATCTCGATTATTTCGGAGCGATGTATAATTTGTCAAGGGCTGAACTCTCCATCCGTATCGATGAATTGCTTGAAGAACTTGGTCTGACCAAAGTGGCAAATAAAGAAGTTTCAACCTTTTCTGGCGGGATGAAAAGGCGGGTCAATCTTGCAATTGGATTGATCCATAAGCCAGTAATTTTGTTTCTTGACGAACCTACCGTTGGCGTTGACGTGCAAAGCAAGAACGCGATTATTAAATATCTTGAAGAAATTAACCGGACTGGCACAACGATTGTGTATACTTCTCATCACATGTCGGAAGCGGAAGAATTCTGTAATCGCATCGCCCTGATCGATCATGGTAAGGTTGTAGCGGAAGGCGGAATGAGCGAATTATTAGAAAATAACAGCACTGCAAGTTTACAGGATTTATTTATCAAATTGACAGGAGAGGAGTACCGGGACTAAACCTATGTTTAAAATTTTCTCATCCATTCGTAAAGAATTTCTTCTACTTGTCAGCGACAAAGTTGGGTTAGCACTTATGTTTGTGATGCCGCTTTTACTCGTTTTTATCATCACGATTATTCAGGACAGCGCCTACAAAATTGTGAATGAAAATGAGATACCGATGCTGGTTGTCAATCACGACGAAGGGAATGGAGGAGAAAAACTGCTGAACTTGCTGACTACGTCGAGACTTTTCAAAATTGATACGCTTAACAGTCTTCCGGAAAGTGCTTTAAAAAAGGAGCTGCTTGCCCGGGGCAAAATGATCGCACTGTTTATTCCTCCTAATTTTACGAGCGGACTCGAAAGTAATACCGGAGAGATCAGTCACATGATGATGCGGGATATGGGATTGGAAACTGATTCATCTTATGTAAACACGGAAAAGATGCCGGTTTTATCTTTTTATCATGATCCGGTTTTACAAGAAAATTATAGCGCATCCGTACGAGGTGTTGTGGATTCATATCTTGGCATGATTGAAAAAACAATGATGATTGAGAGGATATATGCGGATATGGATATTGCCTCAAAATCAATCTCATTAAGCGAAAAAATGGCGAGCAACCGGGTCAAGATCAATCAGATCGTTGCGACAAACAGCAATTCTGTTGCCGTCCCCAATTCAACACAGCATAACGTGCCGGCCTGGACTATTTTTGCAATGTTTTTTATGGTGGTGTCATTGGGTAGTAATATTGTCAAAGAGCGGATAAACGGGAGTTTTTTGAGATTAAAGACGATGCCGACGAGTTTTGTATTGGTAATGATTAGCAAAATGGCGGTTTATGTTGTTGTGGCCATCTTGCAGGTTTCATTGACCTTTTCTATCGGTGTCTGGATTCTTCCAAAAATTGGTTTACCCGAATTGACAATCCCAACCAACTTTCCCGCATTTGCGACAGTGGTGTTGATCAGCAGTCTGGCGGCGGTGAGTTATGCGCTTTTGATAGGTTCGTGGGCAAAAACGCAGGAACAGGCAAATGGATTTGGTGCAATATCCATCATCATTTTTGGAGCAATTGGCGGAATTTTAGTACCAGCTTTTGTTATGCCGGAATATATGCAGTTCGCAAGTAAATTCTCCCCGTTACACTGGTGTCTGGAAGGATTTTACATTCTTTTTCTCAAAGGGGGAAGTTGGCACGAGCTCAGGTCGGTCGTGTTATTTTTGGGAGTATTCATTTTGATTTGCCAACTTTGCACTTATATTAAACTTAGAATAGAAAAAATTATCTGATACTGATGGAAATTGAAAGCTTAAAACCAGTTATAAAAGGACAAATAGTACAATATTTAAATTTGTTAGATATTAATCCGGAAGACATTAAAGATGATGAGCCACTTTTTGGCGGTGATTTAGGTCTGGATTCTATTGATTCCCTGGAACTGGTAGTTTTGTTGGAAAGAGAGTATGGCATCAAAATCACTAATCCCGCCGAAGGAAGAAAGATTTTGGTTGATGTGAACCACATGGCAGAGTATATTATTAAAAATGCAAAAACAGCAAAGTAAACCGGTAAGGGTTTTTGTGACGGGTATGGGCATAGTTTCCGCATTAGGTGATGATGTCTCAAAAAATCATGATAGCCTGGTCAATAGTCGGGCCGGAATAAAAAAAGCTGTTCATTTTAAATCTCATTATGCTGCTTTTCTGCCTTTTGGAGAAATAGAAATGAGCAATGAAAAGTTAAAAGAAATCCTGAATCTCAAAGATGTGCCGGGATACACCCGAACTTGCCTTTTAGCTTCAAAGGCCTTTGAAGAAGCTTTGGCAGACTCCGGAATAAATTCTACTGAATTATCTTCTTTTGATACAGCATTAATTTCAGCGAGCACTGTCGGAGGGATGTGTCTCACGGATCAGTTGTATGAGGATGCCAATCAAAAATCCGTTGGTTCCGAATATCTGGAAGCATACGGGCCCGGATCGCATACTTTGAAACTTGTAGAAAAATATAATATCAACGGATTTACAGACACAATCAATACTGCCTGCTCCTCCTCTGCGAATGCAATTATGTTGGGTGCCAGACTGATCAAATCAGGACGAGCAACCCGGGCAATTGTTGGCGGGGTTGATGCTTTGGCGAAGTATACCGTCAATGGATTTAATGCATTAAAAATCCTCTCAGAAAATCCCTGTAAACCTTTTGACGAAAATCGGGATGGCTTAAATCTTGGGGAGGCGGCTGCATATCTTGTTCTGGAATCAGAGGAAGTTGTCGGTGATAAAAAGGTATACGCTGAAATTTTGGGATACGGAAATTCCAATGATGCGCACCACCCATCAGCCATGTCAGACGATGCCGTCGGAGCGATTAGATCAATGAAAGAGGCAATTGAAACAGCCGGAATAGGAGCGGAGCGGATCGATTATGTCAACGCGCATGGAACCGGAACTCCAAATAACGATAGCGTCGAACTAACCGGAATGACCAGGGTTTTTGAGAGAGTCCCGCCGTTCAGTTCAACGAAATCGTTCACCGGGCATACCCTGGCTGCCGCGGGCGTTGTGGAAGCGATATTCAGTATTTTAAGTATAAATCATTCAGAAATTTATCCGAGCCTGCATATTGAAACAGATATGGTTGATTTTAAAGATTTTCCCGTCAGGCAGTATCAATCCGGGGTTCAGGTAAATTACGTGCTGTCCAATTCATTCGGTTTTGGAGGGAATTGTACTTCGTTGGTATTTGGGAAGGTTAGCAAATAGAGTTACTTAGGTAATTGTCATGAAAATTTGTAGCTTTATTTATTAAACACTTTTGAAGAAGGACCATGATTCGAACTGTTATTACGCCAATGCAACAAACCGTCTCTCTTGAAATTCCAAGAGATTACGTTGGGAAACAAATCGAGGTGATCGTTTTTGCAAAAGACGAGGTAATTTCTGAAGAATGGATATTCGGTAAAAATGTTACATTCGATGCCCTATCAAAAGATACGAGAGATTATAAATTTGATCGTGAGGAGGCTAATGAAAGATAGATTCTTTTTGGATATTAGTATATTAATTTACTCTTATTCAAACTCTGAGTTAGAAAAAGATTGATTGCACGACGCATTATTACAGAAAACTTCACTTTTATAAGTACACAGGTCTTGCAGGAGTTATGCAATGTGGTAACCCGAAAATTTAAGTTTTCCTACGAACAGACCGAGCAGTGTATTCGGGAGTGTTCTGTCAATAATAAAGTCTATATCAATTCAGAAAAAACGATTTTAGGTGCTTGTCGAATAGCTAATGCTTACCGTTTTTCATTTTACGATAGTATCATAATATCGGCCGCAATCGAAAGTGAATGCTCAATTTTATTTTCCGAAGATCTGCATCATGGACAGAACATCGAAGATGTCTTGACCATAATTAATCCATTCAAGGTTTAGTATTTAACCTTCCATCAGCTCCTTTAAAATCTTCTGTGCAGCGACAGAAATAATTGTCCCAGGTCCGAAAATTCCCTTTACGCCAGCGTCATATAAAAACTGGTAATCCTGCGATGGAATTACGCCACCGGCAATTACTAAGATATCCTCGCGACCCAATTTTTTCAGTTCATCAAGAAGTTGAGGAATTAAAGTTTTATGCCCGGCTGCCAGGCTGGATGCACCAACGATATGAACATCATTTTCCGCGGCATGTTTAGCAACTTCTGCCGGCGTCTGAAAAAGCGGACCGATATCTACGTCAAAACCCAGATCAGCAAAACTGGTTGCGATAATTTTCGCACCACGGTCATGGCCGTCCTGACCCATCTTGGCGACCAAAATTCGAGGTCTTCTGCCATCAAGCTCTTCAAATTGATCGGCCATTTCTCTTGCTATCCGAAAATTTTCGTCGTCAGAGATCTCAGATTGATATATTCCGGAAACGGACCGGATTACTGCTTTATAGCGGCCAAATTCTTTTTCCATCGCATCAGATATTTCACCTAAAGTAGCTCTTTTCCTCGCGGCATCGATCGCCAGAGCCAATAAGTTATTACTAAATTCTTTACCTCCTTTTTCGCGGCAAGCTGTCGAAATCGCTTGTAACGCAGCGTTAGTTTCAAGTGAATTTCTTTCTTTTCTAATCCGTCCAAGCCGGGCGATCTGCTCAGCTCTTACGCTTTCATTGTCAATCTCTAAAATGTCAAAAACATCTTTGATGTCGGTTTTATATTTATTTACACCCACCACAATATCACGCCCTGAATCAATTCTTGCCTGTTTCCGCGCCGCAGCTTCCTCAATTCGCATTTTAGGTAATCCGGTCTCTATCGCCTTGGTCATTCCGCCAAGTTCCTCAACTTCCTGAATTAATTCCCAGGCTTTTTCGATCAGTTCTTTGGTCAGGTACTCCACATAATAGGACCCTCCCCACGGATCTATCGCTTTGCAAACATCCGTTTCGTGCTGCAGAAAAAGTTGCGTATTTCTGGCAATTCTGGCGGTGGAATCAGTAGGTAGTGCAATTGCTTCGTCGAGCGAGTTGGTATGTAACGACTGGGTATGCCCAAACACAGCCGCCAGCGCTTCCAGGCACGTCCTGGCGACATTGTTATAAGGATCCTGCTCTGTAAGGCTATAACCGCTTGTCTGACAATGTGCGCGCAATGCCAGGGATTTGTCAAGTTTTGGATCAAACTGCTTTACTATTTTGGCCCATAACATTCTCCCGGCCCGCATCTTTGCAATTTCCATGAAATGATTCATCCCAATGCCCCAAAAAAATGATAATCTTGGCGCGAACTCGTCAATTTTAATTCCGGCACGCAGTCCTGTTCGGATATATTCCAATCCATCAGCAAGTGTGTAGGCCAGTTCAAGATGAGCGGGTGCACCGGCTTCATGCATATGGTAGCCACTGATACTGATCGAATTGAATTTCGGCATGAACTGGCTTGTATAGGCAAAAATATCACCGATGATCCGCATCGATGGTTCTGGGGGATAGATGTAAGTGTTCCGGACCATGAACTCTTTGAGGATATCATTTTGAATTGTCCCGGAAAGTTTGTCCGCTGCTACCCCTTGTTCTTCCGCAGCGACAATAAAAAATGCCAAAATGGGAATAACGGCACCGTTCATGGTCATTGAGACAGACATTTCATCCAGTGGAATCTGATCAAAAAGTATTTTCATATCTTCCACCGAATCAATTGAAACGCCCGCTTTTCCGACATCTCCCACAACTCTGGGATGATCTGAATCATATCCCCGGTGCGTAGCCAGATCGAAAGCAACAGACAAACCTTTCTGTCCGCCAGCCAGATTTTTTCTGTAAAATGCGTTGGAGTCTTTGGCCGTGGAAAAACCAGCATATTGCCGAATCGTCCAGGGTCTGTCGAGATACATGCTGGCATAGGGCCCACGCAGAAAGGGAGGTATTCCTGCACCAAAACCAATATGACTGGCCCCAGCAAGATCATTTGGACCATATCCGGTCTTAATTTGGATTCCTTCCTGAGTCTGGAAAGTCCTAACTGGCTTTTTACCTTCTCCGGTTTCAGTATCCGCTTTTTGAAGCACAATATTTTTAAAATCCGGCTTCATAGGTTAGGTTGGTTTGGAATTATAAAAGTATCAGCCCGGTGAAATTTACCAGTCCTCAGATAAATTTTTAGGCGCCAGCCATTTTATCCCTTCTGAACTTGCTGCTTCCGGGGAATCTGGCTTTTTACCTAGGTCTATCATTCCCTCAGTCCGGTATTTATTTACACCCACAAAGATTTTATCCTGTTTGAGTTCTTCCTGTTTTTTTTGCCACGATTTATCAATTTCTGTCTGGACAAATTCGTTTTCAAAACAAGCAATTATTCCGCCTTTTTCTTCTGTTTCCAAAAACAATTCCCAGGCAGCATCGGCCATTTTAATTGTCAATATTTCAAGCTGATACGAACCAGCAGCCGGATCCGCGACACGATCCAGATAACTTTCTGCCGACAACAAAGAAGAAACATTCCGTGCAATACGTTCGCTAAATTCTGTCGTCTCCTCAAAAGTTTGATTATACGGCAAAACGGTCAGTCCGTCACAACCACCTATAACTGCGCTCATCGCTTCACTGGTCGAGCGGACTATGTTTGTTTGCAGGTCGTATTTAGCGCTGTAAAATGAGGAAGTCTGTGCTTGAATAAAGGTGTTGCAAAGTTCCGGAGGTACCTGATAGGCCATTCCAATTTTCTTATGCAGATAGCGTAGCGCTCTCAATTTCGCGATTTCCGTCAAGTATTCTGGTCCGATTGAAATAGAATAGAAAAAACGGTTCAAAGCATGCAACGGTGAAATTCCAGCGTCGGTTAGCTTATCTAAATAATATACAGTTGAAGCGAGTAAAAAAGCCAGTTCCTGAACAGGGGTTGCGCCAGCATTATGGTAAACGTGACTTTCTACCATCAAAGGCCGGAATTCCCGCATCATTTTTGTCTTGTTTAAAGTCGCACAGACATTTTTGACAGGTTCAGCAAAGGCACTTCCATTTCGCATCCAGTTAGCCAAAGGATCGTTGGCAATCCCTCCTTTCAGGTAATATCCGGCTCCTCGGGAAACTTCCTCAAATATTTTTTCAGAATTTATTTCTGTTTTAAAAAAGACTGGCGTGTCGCAGAGTTTTACAGCGTTTAATGTTTTTGATAGCTCATTTTTAATCAGATCAGGTTCGGTCAGATGAAGTAAAACAGCATCGGCTCCCGCATTAAGTGCGAAGGTGATTTTATTATTTGTTGTTCGTGGATTGTCAAAATTTATGAGCGGAGTATTCAACCATCCGGGTATTTTTTTCTGGCAATTTTGTAGCACTGAAATTCGTTCAGGATTCAGGTCGTTTGCTGAATAATATGCTTCCAAGGCCAAATCAGGCCCGATTTTAAAACTTTTTATTTTTTCAAATTTACCGGCTAACTCATTTTTGGCCTGCATATTCCAGGTGTTTTTATCGCAAAATTCAAATTCAGAAAACAAGGAAGCTGACATATTTTCTAGTGTTGATGAGACAAATTGATATCCGTTATATGACCGGGTTTCGCGACATGAGCAAAGCTACAAATTTGAGATTACATTTTTTTAATTGTTACGTTACTGTTAACCCAGGCTGACGTCTATAACGTAGGATTATTCTAATGGATTTGGTTGATGGCTTGGTAATCGTACAGATTGGATTTAAATTGAACACTGGTTTAATCTGCAGAGACCATCTATTTTCTTATCTTTGCCGTCCTTTTGATTTATGATATCTGATTACGCAAATTTGACATTGGAAAGAGTAACCGCACATAGAGAAGTAGACCAAATATGGGATAGTTGCCTCCGGGTAATTAAGCAACATATTCCTGATGAGAGTTTTAGAACGTGGTTCGAGCCAATCCGACCGCTAAAAATCTATGGAAAAGTTCTTACGATCCAGGTTCCAAGCCAGTTCTTTTACGAATGGCTGGAAGATAATTATGTCAATTTGTTAAGAAAGGCGCTGGATTATGCAATCGGACGTGACGGCTTGCTCGAATATTCGATCATTGTTGACAAGGGAAATGAGAAACACCAACCGTTGACGATGAACGTTTCGACTGTTAAAACACCGAAATATGCGGGTCCTGACAATTTTGCAAATGACCCGAGAATGGGTTCAAATCTGGTGGTTAAAGACCAGGATTCCATGAACCTGGATACCTATCTGAACCCGAATTATTCTTTTGACAATTTTATTGAAGGAGATTGTAACCGACTAGCTCGCTCAGCTGGCTTTGCGGTAGCGCAGCGTCCAGGTCTGACATCTTTCAATCCTTTGATGATGTATGGAGGTGTGGGTTTGGGTAAAACCCACCTTGTACAGGCAATCGGAAACTATATCAGAAACCATTTTGACAATAAGCTGGTACTTTACGTTTCATCGGAAAAATTTACAAATCAATTTATTAATTCGATTAAAAATAACACGCTTCAGAACTTTACCGACTTTTACATGAAGGTGGACGTTCTGGCGATTGATGACGTGCAGTTTTTGTCAGGAAAAGAGAAAACTCAGGATACTTTTTTCCATATTTTTAACCACCTGCATCAGTTAGGCAAGCAAATTATTATGACCAGCGACCGGCCGCCCCGCGAGCTGGAAGGGTTGCAGGATCGTTTGCTTTCCCGCTTCAAATGGGGGTTAACGGCAGATTTGCAAACGCCTGATTTTGAAACTCGTATTGCAATTATCCAGAAAAAAATCCAGGCGGAAGGAATTCAGATAGACTACGATGTAATTGAATATATCGCTCACAGCGTTAATTCTAACGTGCGTGAGTTGGAAGGTGTGATTGTTTCTCTTATGGCCCAGGCTTCCCTGACGCGTCGTGAAATTGATGTTGAGCTAGCGAAAAACACGCTCAAAAACATCGTAATGAACGAGGATAAGGAAGTAACCATTGATACAATTCAGGAGATCGTAGCAGATTATTTCAAGGTTACGATTGCTGATCTGAAAAGCAAGAGCAGAAAAAAGGAGGTTGTGTACCCACGCCAGCTTGCTATGTTTTTGGCAAAAGAATATACCGACTTGCCGCTGAAATCAATTGGATACCATTTTGGTGGTCGTGATCATAGCACGGTGATTCACTCGATTCAAAGTGTAAATTTGCTGATGGATGAAACGCCTGACGTGGAGGAAACTTTGCAAAAGCTTCGCAGTTACTTTAAATAATTTATCATGACGGCGCCGTTGTTACTTTCAAGAAATGAAATTAACGACGTACTCTGGAATGAATTGGTGAAAAATTCAAAGCAACAGATCATTTACGCCTATTCGTGGTATCTGGATGTTGTTTGTGAGGACTGGAAAGCCTTAGTCTGGCCATCGGCCAACGATTATCAGATTGTAATGCCATTGCCTGTAAAGCGGAAATGGCTGATTGAAGTTATTGAACAGCCTTTGTTTTGCCAGTATTTAGGCATCTTTTCTCTTCAGGATCTTTCGGCAGTTGAGACTGAAATATTCCTCAAATCCCTTGCAGAAAAATTCTCATATATTTCTTTTTATCAGTTCAATCCTTTAAATACTGCGATCCTCCGACTCGCGTTACCGAATTTTTCCACTTTCCGGATAACAGAAAACACCACTTTTGGGCTATCTCTTTCTGTACCCTATGAAGAGATTTTTTCAAAATATTCACCAGACAAGAAGCTAAATCTGAAACGAAGTTTTTCAAAAAAATGGGTTATTAAGAAAAGTGAAGATATTAATCCTTTAATCGAGATATTTAAGCGAAACCACGAGTCAAAAATCAAGGGAGGCGTGAGAAAGAATGCTTATGATATGTTAAGTAATTTGCTGATACAAATCAACAAACATGAACCAGCTACGCTTCTCTACGCACTTCAGGATAATAAGATCCATGCCGGTATACTAATAATAAAATCGGGAGATAAGGCAGTTTATCTTTTTAATTCAGCGGACGAAACAGGACGTAGAGGAAATGCACGCACTTTTTTACTCGATAAATTTTTTCAGGATAATTCAGGACTACCCATATTGTTCGATTTTGAAAGCCCGGAAGTTCAATCTATCGCGCAGTTTTACCAGGGTTTCGGAGCTACACCGCTGCGATACTTAGGAATTAGAAAAAATACACTTCCATTTCCTCTTAGGCAGATACAAAACTGTCGGCTAAAAGTATTGATTAATACCAGGCAAGCTCCTTTCGAAGGTTTTTAACAGATTTTATATCCATTTCAAGCGATCCAACCGCAAGTTCAACTTCGGCTTTAAGAGGGATTTTATTACTGTCGTCCGAAACCCAAAGTTTGACAGCGCCTTCACCCTTGAACAACTTATTGTCGGGAATGAGGGGGTTTAATCTTAAAACCCTGATTTTGCCAAATTTTGTTTTAATTACATCTTTTCCTACATAACGGATTCGAAGTTTATAAACCTCGCCGTCAAAAAATGTGGGTACTTCGATCACTTCTCCTTCTGCTACTTTATCAAAATTAATAGTCCTTAAATAAAAATATCCGCTGATGATGTCGTGTATATTATTCGGCGTTTTAAAAGTTTTTGTTTCCTCTTTTACCGTAGACACTGCCTGGTCTCGGTCATGATTAAAAACAACGGTTTCCTCTTTTCGGTATTTGTTTTCCTGAATATTCAGATAAAACATTTGCGGTACAATAGCAACGGTGTCAACATACGAGCGCCAATTGTCTCTAACCCGGGAGATTAAATCAAAGGCACCCGTTGTACGACCAGTCACATTGATTTTAAAACAAGGCTTATTATTGACCACAGATATGTTTCTGGCGATTTCTACCCTTGCCTCAGCAGCATTAATAAATCCGTAGTGAACCCGGTATTCAACCCTTTCACCAAAACTGAAACTCTTGTTTACGATAACTCTATTCTGCTCATATTGCTTAAATGCAAGGATGGTGACAAGGGATAAAACGGCAACAATCGTAATTTTCAATCTCTTCATCATGTGCGATAGTATCTACAACGAGGGATATTTTTCCTTTAAATAAGATAAATATTTTTTAAAATCCCGGCCGAATTTCGTTTCGAATTCTTCCCGGAATTGATTTTGTTTTGATTTATAAGTTTGATAACCGATAAAGTAAGCGTTATTAGGAATATTTTTTTCTGTCCACCTACTTTTGGGTTTCAACGTAATTCGGTCTGCAAACAGTGTATCTGCGTCATTAAGTATTTTTAAAATCACCTGATTTTTAAGAAAATCTTTTCTGGTGCTGTCTGGATTGTTATAACTAAACGTCCTGTAGAGGCTGTCAAGTTTACCAATCCCCCTTAACATGTGCTGTGCATACGCATCATTATACTTTTTCGAAAACTCATACGCTTTAAGCTGTTTAGAATCTGCTCCGTACTTTTGGGTTAAAAATCTTATTGCGCCAAGGTCTCCGACGAAGCTGGCCAGATTCTCATTCAGTTCAAGATTATTTTTCACAAAAAGTGTACCATGCGTGAGCTCATGCAGGATAAGATTTGCCAGACTGCCTTCCCGTCTCCTCAACATACTAGATAAAATAGGGTCTTTGAGGTAACCCAGGGTCGACCATGCGGATGCTTCTCCTATATCGGTATCAAGACCGGATTTAATTAATTCCTGCTCTTCACGTACTGCTCGTGTTGAATCAAAATAGCCTTTGTAAGGGAATGTGCCTATGATTGGAAAAGTCCATTTGTGGGCTTTAATCTGATAGCGTTCAGAAGCATTGATCACCCACATCAATGGCTTGTTATGCTGGTTATAAAAGGTTGTATAATTTTTTGAAGGACTTAATCCGAGGGAGTCAACACCAAATTGTTTGATTTCTTCGATAAGGCGGATTCTTGATTTAAGCGAGTCTGGAAACGAAGGATCTTGCAAAACATCTTCAACATCCTGAACATTCAGCAAAATCGTAGCCTGGCCTTTTGCCTGCATCCAGCCATAACTAATCAGATCACGGTAGTAAAAACCAAATAGGAGCAGAATAACAAGTAATGCAGTTAATATTTTCTTAAACACCTGGAATACAGTTTCGTGATTGTACAAAACAAAAAAAGGCTGGTTTTATAACCAGCCTTTACATTGAACAAATATAGAGAAAACCTGAGGTATTAATTCGTATCGCAATAATTTCTTAATGGACAGCGGTTATTTGCTTCGTCGTATTTAACTTATATCACATCATTTGATATCTAACAATGCGGACGCTGCTGTCTAATGGAATTCGGTCAGCTTACCATTCTTTTTGATCAGATCTTCAGCGTCTGGTCACTGCAAAGACGCGACAATCTTCATTTTTCTCAATTCCCACACTTTGGCAAATTTTGTCTATTGAATCCGGCTGACATTTTTTTCATAAATTGCGAATTATTTTTACTCAACTCACAAATGAAACGTATTTATCTATTCCCCCTCTTTATCTTCATAAGCATTTTCGCAAACGCACAGAAAGTTAAACAGCCAATAGTTCTATATTCCACCACCCGCGAATTTCTTAATGATAACCCAATAGAAACTGAGGCATTTGCGCTTGTTGAACGGCTGAGTGCAAATCATTTTAGAATAAAAAAGTTTGTTGATGGAAGCGGAAAAAAGATTAAAGGAAGTACGTCTGCATTTGCAGTCAAATATGAAGGTGAAAGCTACTTTAATCTTTTTTATTCAACTGATATAACTAGCGTGACATACTATGCCAAGTTTGATATTATTGGCAGATATTGCGCGATTATCATTGACGACAAAACTCCATCGTTCATCAGGAACGGCACTTCATATTATCCATTGGGAGCTGGCGGAGCATTAATGAAAGACTCTGTCAAATGGGGTAAAGCGTGGCTGGACAAAGATGGAAAGAAGAATCGAATACTGTTTATTGACACGCTTAAATACGTACCGGAGGCTGGTAACAGAAACGGGGGAAGCCTTGGCAATTATCTAACAAGAAGCCAATTAACAGATATACTTAAAGAGCATAAAATTGATATTCAGGAAAGAAAAGCAAAAGAGTTATCTTTTGAAGAAGTGATTCAATTTATAAATGAGATGAATACAATGGACAAAGTCTGACATTCGATTACAAGTAAACTGCAAGATTGTTATAAATTACTCGTACCGCTTATTCCAATTTTGTTTCTTTTAGCTTGTAAAAAGGGTGAAATTGAAAGAGATATCTTAGCACTACAATTTAGCCTTAATCGAAATTAAGGTTTACATATAAAGCAAATCATTGTTTTTCTTCAATTTGATTATTTTCATTTTGTTTAACAGTAAAATAAAGGGATAAGTCGGATCGAGTTCATGCCATTTGATTCCGAAATTCGCCCGGCCTCCGAATTTATGATGATTGTTATGGTAGGATTCACCCATCATTAGAAAGTCAAATGGAAGCAGATTTTTAGCTGTATCGTCAACTTTAAAATTTACGTATCCATAGCGGTGGGCGTACCAGTTGATGATCACACCATGAACAGGACCCATTAAAAAGTGAATGGGTAGTAAAAGAAACATCCACCAGGAAGTGGCAAACTGGATATAAAACAAGACATATAGCATTCCCCAGCCAATTCTGGAAATCCAGGAATCTCCGATTTTTTCCATCAATTCCCAGTGCGGAACACCTTTTTTAAACTTAGGATCTATTTGGTCTGTGCGGTGAACAATATTATTATAATAATTTTTTGTTTTCCACATCATGTCCGCAATACTGTCTGAAAAGCTGGGTGAGTGCGGGTCAAGTTCTGTATCGGCGTAGGCATGATGGAGTCTGTGCATCACCCCGTATGCATAGGGGCTTAAAAAAGAAGATCCTTGAAATATCCAAGTTGCAGTATAGAAAATTTTCTCCCATACCGGGCTCATTGTGAACATTTTATGTGCTGCATATCGGTGTAGAAAGAATGTTTGCATCAGTAATGAAAGGTACCAGTGCGCAATAAAAAGGATTAAGATCTCCATGAAATAACTCAGAAAAAGACAATTGTACTATTTAGACTGCGCAAAGTTATTTTTAGAGATTCACATAAAAGATGATTATTGTCAGTGTAAAAAACTATTTCTGTTAGTAACTGTTCAATGCGGCTTTAAGATCATAGCGGACGACCGTAAAATAACTTCGATTTGGATTTTTTGAATTAGGACTGTATGTTTAAGTTGTGTTCCAACCTTTCCTAAACTAACGTCCTTATGAGTATCTATCTTCTCAGATGCATCAGTATTGGATATTTGCTTCTCCCAAACCTCATTTTCTTTATTTATTGGACGAGAACTTCAATTGCATTTTTCGGAGTTTTATTGTTAGGTTTTCTATTTATTGAAGTTGTTAGAAATAAAGATTTCAGTAAGTCGGAAGTTCTCGATCAGAGAAGTTTAATTACTTTACTTGTCGTCACTCTGCTGGCCACCTTAATTTCTGGAGTAAGTGGAATATGTTTTCAAACCTTGGATCACTGGGCACACAATACGAAACTCTATGAGCTGTTTATTTCAGATTGGCCGCAGCGGATTCCTTTAAAAGGTCCGGTGGTCTCTTATTATTATGGCTATTATGTTGTGCCTATACTTATATCAAAACTTGCAGGCCAGATTAGAGAGGACGTAATTTTTGTATGGAGTTATTTAGGTTTTTTCCTGGGACTGACGTGGGTATATTTAGCATTGAATAAAAAAATGGTTTTCGTAATTCTGGCGCTGTCTGTGGGAGATACCCCACGATTTATAAAGTCGGTGCTAAGTTATATTGCAGGCCCACTATATACCCAAAGTGCGTTCGCCATCGAACCTTGGTCTAATTTTGAGAACCTTCTCTGGGTTCCAAACCAGGTCATTCCGACAATGATCATTGCAGGAATGTTTGTTTTTGTCCTGCGAAACAAATTGAATGTGGAATATATGGTTCTTCCGGTTGCCCTTGCTTTCTGGTGGGCGGTTTTTCCATCTGTCACAAGCGGCACGGTAATCACCATCGTAGTCCTGCGAAAATGGCTGTTTAAACACGATAAACTGGACTGGTCAGGAACGGCCAAACTTGTATTACTCCCGTTTATAGCTTGCCTGCCGGTTTTGCTATTTTATTTATCACATAAAAATATGCCGGCTTCGGGATTTATATGGCAGTTTTCCGGCGATATCTTCAGCAGATTTGTTGAATACGGCGTTAATATTGGTCTGAACCTTGTGATTTTTACACTTGTTTATTTTTACTATAAACGTTACAGCAAGAATTTCTTACCGATGTTTCCAATCTTCGTAACGCTTTGCGTTATCATGTTTTTCCCTCTTTATCGCATTGGCAAGTTGAATGACTTCCTTTTCAGAGGTATGATGCCATGCTTGTTAATTGCGGGAATATACATTTTCCATCCGCTGGCGCAGACCGCAAACTATCAGAGAAGCTGGGCTGTAATTAAGAAAACACCTTATTCAGTCATCATCATATTACTTTTAGTATCATCCTCGACAATTGCCGTTGCCAGAATTTACCGGGCGATAACCATCAATCAGGCTACCTCTACTTTATTTCCGGATAAAGTTGTTTTTAAACCCATACCTTACGACGCGTATCCTGGTATATATCAGGCACTTCAAGCCAAGTGGACGCAAGAGGAGGCGGATCAGTATCTCGGGAAAGAGAATTCGTTTTACGAATTAAATGTCTCTCCAAAATTGTAAAAAATAATATCTTGAAATTTAGTTTTGATACAGATAATATCATATCTTTGTTACTGATATTATCTTATCCCATCTGGATAGTATCTGGTAGCGTTATAATAATGTGTAAATGATCCTGAAAATATCCTTTTTTTTGAGGTTGGAAAAAGGTAGATTTACATATCAGAAATATGCTGGTGGGTGCGGTTTTTGTTTTTCCTAAGCCGCTATTTTATATACAAACTAAAAACACAACTTGTCCTGCTTTATGGCACAACCAACAACATCGGATAAAGACAACAAATTAAAGGCGCTCCAAACTACACTTGAAAAACTAGACAAGACGTATGGTAAAGGTACCGTAATGCGCCTGAGTGATACCAAAGTGTTGGACATCCCGGTAATTTCTACCGGTTCTCTTGGGCTGGATCTTGCACTCGGTGTAGGAGGAGTTCCCCGCGGCCGGGTAGTTGAGATCTACGGTCCGGAATCTTCCGGGAAAACTACTTTGTCGATGCACTGCATCGCCGAAGCACAGAAGAAAGGAGGACTTGCCGCATTCATCGACGCCGAACATGCATTTGACCGTGCGTATGCTGAGAAATTAGGAATTGATACAAGTAATCTTTTGATCTCTCAGCCTGATAATGGTGAACAAGCGTTAGAAATTGCTGAACATTTGATCAGCAGTGGCGCTGTTGATATTATTGTCATTGACTCAGTTGCTGCGCTTGTGCCGCGTGCTGAGCTGGAAGGTGAAATGGGAGACAGTAAAATGGGTCTTCAGGCTCGTTTGATGTCCCAGGCATTACGTAAGCTTACCGGTGTGATTAATAAAACGGGTTGCTGCTGTATATTCATAAACCAGCTTCGTGAGAAGATTGGTGTGATGTTCGGTAACCCGGAAACAACAACGGGTGGTAATGCTTTGAAATATTATGCTTCTGTGCGTCTGGATATCCGTCGTGTTGGGCAGATTAAAGAAAGTGCTGACCAGATCCTTGGTAACAGAACACGTGTTAAAGTCGTAAAAAATAAAGTAGCTCCGCCGTTTAAAGTGGTTGAATTCGACATCATGTATGGCGAAGGAATCTCGAAAGTTGGAGAGATCATCGATTTGGCGGTTGAGCTGGAAATCGTTAAAAAATCAGGCTCATGGTTTAGCTATGACGGAAACCGTCTTGGACAGGGCCGTGACGCCGTGAAAGCGCTTATCAAGGATAATCCTGAATTGATGGACGAATTGGAAGCAAAGGTACGTGCCAAAGTTAATCGTGAACCAGAAGTTTTGGTTGATACATTGGAACCAAACATCGCTGACGACGGAGCGCCTGAATGATATTCAGAAGTTACAGAAATATAAAAGTAAACGGCCTCAGGAATTTCCTGAGGCCGTTTACTTTTATCGCTATTTTTAAATTAGAATGGATTCTTGTCATCCTCATCTTCATCAAAATCATAATCTTCGTCGTCCGGCCCGGAGAACATGCTGCTTACCAGATCCTGGAATTTAATACCTTGATCAAGCGACTGTTTACCGATCAATGAGTATTCAGCCATACCGTGAAGAGCAAATTCCATCATGAATAGTTTTTCATTGGAATCGCCGTATGCGCTCAACATATCAACAAAATCGTCAAGTCCGTCAATTGTTTTAAGGCGGGCATTGTACTCACGATCCGTCATATCACCGATCATTTCCATTTCATTTCCAGAACCAAACCACTCGATTACTTTCGCAAAAGGGTTGATTTTGCTTTTCTTGGATTTTTCAGGATCCGGGAAATAGTTCAGAAATTGGGTGCGGATTGCTTTACCAATCAGGTTTTGAGCCACAATAACCGGACCTTCAACCTCACCTTCGTATACCAATTCAACTTTACCGCAAATGGCTGGTATAACCCCATAAAGATCTGCGATGCGGACGTATGTTGTATCTTCACCGTTGATCAAAGCGCGACGTTCAGCAGCACTCAAAAGACTTTCGTAAGCGGAAATTGTCAAACGGGCAGACACGCCGCTTTTGCTATCCACATATTCGCTTTCACGCGCTTCGAAAGCGATCTGCTCAATTAGTGTTTTTACTAACTCGTTGACCTTAACAATTTCTTTTTGCTCTTTCTTAACGTGTGCCTCTTGCTCGGTAATTTTCTTACCAACTTCAAGCGTTTTTGGATAATGCGTAACAATCTGGCTTTCGATACGGTCTTTCAACGGCGTTACGATGCTTCCACGGTTGGTATAATCTTCCGGATTCGCAGTAAATACAAATTGGATATCCAAAGGAAGACGAAGCTTAAATCCGCGGATCTGGATATCGCCTTCTTGTAAAATGTTAAACAAAGCGACCTGGATACGAGCCTGTAAGTCCGGTAACTCATTGATTACAAAAATCCCTCTGTGCGAACGTGGAATCAACCCATAATGGATCACGCGTTCATCTGAATAAGGTAATCTCAAAGTAGCAGCCTTGATAGGATCAACATCACCAATTAAATCGGCTACTGAAACATCAGGCGTTGCCAGTTTTTCTGTATAACGCTCATCCCTGTGAAGCCAGGCGATGGGCGTGTTATCTCCTTTTTCATCAATCAGATCTTTGGCAAATCTCGACAACGGTGCCAAAGGATCATCATGCAATTCAGAATCCTTAACATAAGGAATATATTCGTCCAGCAAATTGACCATCATCCGTGCAATACGTGTTTTTGCCTGTCCACGTAAACCTAACAAATTGATGTTGTGCATAGATAAGATTGCACGCTCAACATCAGGAATAACTGTCTCTTCATACCCCCAGATCCCGGGGAAAACTTCTGTTTTACTTTTTATTTTTTCAATCAGATTATCCCGAAGCTCCTGTTTGATCGAACGGGATTCATAACCTGCTTTTTTCAACTCACCAAGCGTATGAATGCCCAATGTTTCTTTACTTGTAAGCTCTGAATATTTCATGTATCATTAGGCTGTTTTACCGCGCATATGCCACTGAGCGCATTTCACGGATTACGGTAATTTTTATTTGTCCGGGATACTGCATTTCTTTCTCTATTTTCTGAGAAATGTCAAAAGAAAGCATTCCCGCTTTTTCATCCGAAACGTTGTCTGCATCTATAATAACGCGAAGTTCGCGGCCAGCTTGAATAGCATAACATTTTTCAACACCATCAAATGACATCGCCATGTTTTCAAGATCACGCAAACGCTGGATATAGGATTCCATCATTTCGCGACGAGCACCCGGGCGAGATCCTGAAATAGCATCACAAACCTGAATGATCGGAGACAAAATACTTGTCATTTCAATTTCATCATGGTGAGCTCCGATTGCATTGCATACCTCCGGATTTTCCTTGAATTTTTTCGCAAGCTCCATACCCAAAATGGCGTGTGGCAGATCAGATTCTTCCGGCCAGACTTTTCCAATATCATGAAGCAGACCAGCACGTTTCGCCAGTTTGGTATTTAACCCCAATTCGGACGCCATAGTTGCACAAAGCTTAGCAACCTCACGTGAATGCTGTAAAAGATTCTGTCCGTACGAAGAACGGAATCGCATACGTCCGATCATTTTTACAAGCTCGGGATGCAATCCGTGAATACCCATATCAATTACCGTACGCTCACCGATCTCAACAATTTCGTCGTCAATATTCTTTCTTGTTTTGGCTACAACTTCTTCAATCCGAGCCGGGTGAATACGGCCATCCTGAACAAGACGGTGTAAGGCAAGTCGTGCAATTTCACGACGAACAGGATCAAAACCGGAAATTACGATGGCCTCAGGAGTATCATCAACGATGATTTCAACACCAGTGGCTGCTTCCAGTGCACGAATATTCCGTCCTTCGCGACCAATGATTTTACCTTTGATGTCGTCGTTTTCGATGTTGAAAACGGATACACAGTTTTCAATCGCGTGTTCTGCGGCAGTGCGTTGAATGGTTTCAATAACAATCTTCTTTGCTTCTTTCGTAGCTGTAAGACGAGCTTCTTCCATCGCGCTTTTCACATACGACCCTGCTCTTGTGTCTGCTTCCGCTTTTAGAGCATCCACCAATTGCTCTCTTGCCTGATCTGCGGTGAGATTCGCAAGTTTTTCCAGTTGCGCCACTTGCTGACTAAGCATTTTTTCAGCTTCTTCCCGCTTTTTAGTAGCGGTTTCCAGCTGGCCGTTAAGATTGGTTTTTAGTGTTTCAAGCTCATGTTCACGACGCTTGTTTTGCTCAACCGTTTGCTGAAGACTCTGTTCGCGCTGTTTAAGCTTTTGTTCGTTGGTCTGAAGAATAACTCTCTTTTTGTTAGACTCTTCTTCGAATTCTGATTTCAGGCGAAGATACTTTTCTTTTGCTTCGAGGATGCGGTCTTTTTTGATATTTTCAGCAGATTGTTCTGCATTTCGTACGATCTCAGCAGCCCGTTCCTGAGCATCTTTTTCCTTTTGATCGAAAGATTTTTTGAAAATGTATTTACCTGCAAATACACCGACGCCAAGCGCGATGATATCAGATAATAAAACAATAAACATTAAAGAATTTGACATTTTAGTAATGTGTTTACAATAGTTGGGTGCTACCGACTACATGCGCTTAAAATGCCGAACCTGTTTGTTGTACGATGGTTAAAGATTTTGCTCTATGCCTGATTTTAAAAAGGATAATCTGTATCAAACCTTATATCACTATGGGTCTGTACCGGAAAATATTTATCAACTTAATTGGGAATCGCATCTGCAACATTCACTTCCAGTGCATCTATCCTTTTTTCGAACATTGCCAGAAGATTTTTATTCTCTTCCATATTTCTTTGTAATGCAACCAGGCATTCAATAGAAGTCAGTGCTATGGCCTCAATATCGTCGTATCCTTTTCCTTTTTCCTTCAACGCTTTCACGCGTTCCTTAAAAACATCATATCCATCCCTGTAAAATATTTCCTGATCAGCGGGAACACTTAACTTGAAACCTCTGTCAAGTATTTTTATGAACACCGAAACATCAGGATTGGGTATATGATTCTTTTTCATAAGGTATCTTCAAGCAATTCTATGCACTTATCGATCTCTTCAATATATCGTTCAACTGTTTCTTTCAGTTCGGCCAAACCGCCTGTTGGTGTCAGTTTACTAGTGACAATTTTAACGAAAGTTTTAGACTTATTAAAGTCTTTTTGCAAACTTGTGTATTTTTTCTTTATTTCTTGTACTTCTACCTTTAACGCGGCATTACCCGACCGTAGTTCGGCATTTTCGCGCTGCAATTCTGAAACTGACCAACTTAGTTTCTCTTTCGTCAGGATTAAGATGTCCAACTTCTTCTCAAAGTCGGATAATTTACGCTCAATCATGCGTGAATTGCTTTGTTCCATTTTTTATCAAATGCGGTGCTGGCCGCGGTTAAAAAATAAAACCAGGCGGCCAAACCGCCCGGTTTTAGTAGTATCTAAATTTTACAAAACCAATATGGCGCGTTAAATCCGTGCAATTTGAGGCAGTCCGACTACATTTATTTTCTGATCACTGCGCCTAATTCACGTTCATAGGAGGAAATTAATTTCTGCATCGATTTGTCGATAACTTTATCAGTCAGGGTTTGCTGGTCGTCCTGTAAAATAAAACTGATCGAATATGATTTTTTTCCTTCCAGATTGGCTCCTTCATATACATCAAAAACGTTCACCGAGCGCAGTAGCTGTCTTTCGGTTTTATATGCAATCTGGCGAAGCTCTTCAAATGTTATTTTCTTTTCAACAACCAACGACAAATCGCGGCGCACTTCCGGGAAGCGTGAAACTTCTTTGAATTCAACTGCTGAATTGTATTGTTTTAAAAGATAATCCCAATCAAAATCAGCAAAGAAAACGGGCGCTTTTACGTCGGCCTTTTTTGTAATTGCTGATTTCAATAAACCAAACGATACAAGCTGTTTTTTATTCAGCGTCAGGGCAATTCCTTCCGAAAATATAGTAGAATCGGCTGTTTCCTTTTCGATATTTTTCACTTTCATGGCAACCAAAATTTGGTTTACCGAAGCTGCAAGATCATGGAATGCCACTTCTCTTCCTTTTTGCAGCCAGGTTTCTTCCTGGGTATTTCCCGAAATAAAAAGAGCCAGGCGTTCTTTTTCAGTATACTTACCATTTACTTCATGATAAGTTTTTCCAAATTCAAACAATTTGAGATCTTTCTGTCGGCGGTTTGCATTGTAAGCGACAACTTCCAATCCTGTGAAAATAAGTGTCTGGCGCATGACAGACAAATCCTCACTCAGATAATTCAGGATCTTAACGGGATTCCCAGCAACACTTTGACCCAGCGTCGACTGCGGTTCTGGTTTGGTCAAAGAATTGGTGATTGTTTCATTAAACCCATTAGCAGCCAACAGTTCAGAAACCCGCATTTTTAGTTTTTCCGGGTCGTTAACCGGGAAATCAGAAAGATAATCGGAGCTTAAACCCTGTGAAAGTTCTATCTGATCAAAACCATAGATACGCAAAATCTCTTCGATGATATCAGCCTCACGCAATACGTCGACACGGTAAGGTGGTACGATAGCAGTAAAACCAGTTTCATCTTCGTTCTCAATTTTTATATCCAATCCATTCAGAATGTTTTTGATCAACGATTTTTCCAAAGATTTCCCAAGCAATCTGTCGATGTTTCGGTATTTAACTTTTACTTCAAAATCAGCAACCGGATTTGGATACAGATCGGTAATGTCAGAAGATATCGTCCCGCCCGCAATTTCTTTAATCAATAATGCTGCTCTTTTCAAAGCAAAAACCGGCATATTCGGATCAGTTCCTCTCTCAAAACGGAAAGACGAATCTGTTTTTAATCCAAAACGCTGTGCCGTTCGACGCACCCAGATCGGCGAGAAATAGGCTGACTCTAAAAAAATCGACGTCGTTTCTGTGGTTACTCCCGAAGTCAATCCTCCAAAAACACCGGCAATACACATCGGCTCTGTTTCATTACAAATCATCAGATCGGCCTCAGAAAGTTTTCTTTCCTGGCTATCCAATGTTACAAACGTCGTCCCGGCTGCGACGGTTTTTACAATCACTTTTTTACCTGTGATTTTATCTGCGTCAAACGCGTGCATCGGCTGACCAAGTTCGTGGCAGATATAATTGGTGATATCTACAATCGAATTGATGGACCGGATACCAATCGTATTCAGTCGCTGTTTCAGCCATTCCGGAGAGTCTCCAACTTTGATTCCTGTGATTGTTAAACCTGCATAACGCGGAGCTGCCTCGTCATTCTCAACAGTTACCGAAATTGAAAGATCGTTGTTGTCAATGGAAAAAGAATCCACTGAAGGTAATTTAATTGCCCGGTTTAAAACGGCTTTCAAATCGCGCGCTACACCATAATGCGAGGCTGCATCAGCGCGGTTCGGTGTTAATCCGATTTCTATCAAGTAATCAGAAGAAATCCCAAAGTATTCAGAGGCAGGAGTACCATTAGGCAAATCGGTATCCAAAACAAGGATCCCGTCATGTGACATTCCCAGGCCAAGTTCGTCTTCGGCACAAATCATTCCTTCAGATAGTGCTCCTCTGATTTTTGACTTTTTCAATACCAAAGGTTCATCGCTTCCTGTTGGGTATAATGTAGCACCGACGGTCGCCAGAATTACCTTTTGTCCGGCAGCAACGTTTGGCGCGCCACAAACAATGTTAAGCGGCTGTTCCAGACCAATATCAACAGTAGTAATTTTCAATCGATCCGCCTCAGGATGTTTTTCACAAGTCAGCACTTCACCGATCACAACACCTTTCAGACCTCCTTTGATGGATTCAACCTCTTCTATACCTTCTACTTCAAGACCTGTTCCCGTCAGTAATTTGCCGATTTCTTCCGGAGTTTCGGTAATTTCTATTAATTCTTTAAGCCACTTATACGAAATTTTCATGCGGGTAATTTATATGAGTACCAGATCCAAAGTATCAGTGAATCGACATAAAGTCAGAATTTATCTTTCCTGGCTTCCTCGCGTTAACAACCACTTTTGATTATCTGGTGCTGATTTTAATTTATTTATACAAAATTAATGATTTCCTTCTTCAGTTTGTTCTCCTGCACGAATTGCGACTGATAAAGTATTTTCCGCAGGCGGAACCGGGCATGCATAAGTTGGCGCATAAACGCAATAGGGATTATAAGCAGTATTAAAATCCAGAACCAACGAGTCTCCTTTTATTTTGGAAACTGGGTAGTCCAGATATCTTCCGCCACCATAGGTTTCTTTTCCACTCGTCGCGTCTTTAAAAAGGACAGATATTACTGCCTCATTTTTCAACAGCAGGAGTTTTTCAGCAACGCCATTGATGGTGAAATTTGCGTAACCAATTCGTTCGTAATCAGTTGTACTTCCATCTGTATAGGTTACTTTCATTTCCTTATCTTCCTTTTCATAAGGCGTTATAAAGGCTTTCACACGATAAGTCGGATCAATATCAAAATAATGAAGTCCGTGAAAACTATCTTTATCCTGGATAGGGGAGTCTTTTGTGGTTTTAAACTGATCGTCTTTCGCGATTCTTTCCTGTGTGATCTTGTCAATATATTGCTGCGGATTGGCAGCGATAAGGTCATCTTTATCGGCCTCTGCATTTCCTGAACCAAAATTTTCAATAAAAAAATAAGCCAGTATAGCTATCAGCATCGCGAGGGTACTCCAGCGTATTACTTTATTTTTGAACATAATTTCCCAAATCAAATAGTAAAATGAATTACAAACTTACATCTGAAACATGCGTTTGAAAAAATCAGAGCCTGATTATTTATATTTTTATCATAATTTTGGAACTTCCACGCAGCGGAATTTGCGTTCTTGATTGAAATATACCTAAATTCACCTGCCAAATAATTAAAAAACAATACCTGATCCATTATATGTCCTACACAAAACGAGTACTCATTGCCGAAGACAGCTCAGTAATTCAAAATCTGGCAAGGAAGATTCTGGAATTTCAACATTACGAGATTACTTCCGTTAAGAATGGAGAACAAGTGTTACAACTTCTTGAAAAGGAAGATTTTGACATCATTTTGCTGGATATCAATATGCCTGTGATGGATGGAATGGAGTGTGCACGGAATATTAGAAAATTGGCAAATGCTGACAAAGCCAAAACACCAATTGTAGCAATAACTGGCAACGCAAAAAATTATTCTGAAGAAGACTTTAAAGAAGCCGGATTTGACGATGCGCTTATGAAACCATTAAACTTTGACCGTTTGGTAGAGGTGGTTGCGCATTTGACAGAATAGCGAGTTGCATGAAGATTACATTTTTAGGAACCGGCACATCACAAGGAGTACCCGTTATTGCTTGTGATTGTGCCGTTTGCCGTTCAACTGATTTACGCAATAATCGCCTCAGAACCTCTGTCTGGATACAGGTTCATGGTAAGTCTTTTGTAATTGACAGCGGGCCTGATTTTCGCCAGCAAATGCTGCGCGCCGATGTCAGGCAATTGGATGCAATTATTTATACCCATCAGCATAAGGACCACACTGCAGGCCTCGACGACTCGCGTGCATTTAATCACCGCCAGCAGCAGGATATTCCACTTTACGGCCGTCAGGATGTTCTGAACCAGATTCAGGTAGAATTTGCTTACGCTTTTTCAGAAAAAAGATATCCGGGAGTTCCGCACTTTGAACTACATCCAATTGAAAACCGACCTTTTGACGTGCAGGGTGTTCAATTTATTCCCATAGAAGTGATGCACCACAAGCTGGCCGTTTATGGATATCGCATCGGCGACTTCACCTATATTACGGATACCAATTATATTTCTGAAATAGAACAGGAAAAAATTTTAGGATCCAGGATACTTGTCCTTGATACACTTCAAAAGGAACCGCACCTTTCCCATTTCACATTATCACAGGCACTTGAATTAATCGATATACTCAACGTACCCGCTGCATACCTCACGCATATAAGTCATAAACTAGGATTGCATGCTGAGGTTGAAAAAGAGCTTCCCCCAAATGTGCATCTGGCTTATGATGGGCTGGTTTTGGAGTTGTGAGAAAGTCAAACTAGTCGACTGCTCACCAGAATGTATCTAAGCTATACTGCTTTATGTGATCGTCCCGGCTTATCACACATAGATTTAAATCAATAGCTGTCGAAACAATAATCCTGTCAAAAGGATCCTTATGAATAAACGGAAGAAGTTGGAGCTGTTTTAATGTGGATATTTCAATTGGAAGTACAACAATATCTGAAGTTACGCATGCTTCGTAAAGTTCATCAATTGTATAATCCAATTCTAATTTACCAATATTAGACTTGATCGTAATTTCCCAAAAAGAGGCTATGCTGATATATAGTCTGGATTTGCTGTCAGTAAGGATTTGCCTGGCTCCATCAGAAAGCTGGCTACTGTTATCCTGCATCCAGAGCAAGGTATGCGTATCTAGTAAGTATTGCTTCATTTTACATGTAGTCCTTGAACTCTTCCAAAGGGGCGTCGAAATCAGAGCTCATTTTCATCTTTCCCTTTAAAAGTCCCAGCGTCCTTTTAGGATCTTTATGAGGAGAATGAAGTTTTTTTTCAAGGATGAAATCAACAAAGTCTTCAACCTCTTGCTGGTATGCAACAGGAACTTTTTTTATCTTTTCCAATAATTGCGAGACTGACATGTTAAGTTGTGTTAAATATGAGAACAGCTTCTAAAATAAAGTTAAACATAAAAGAGTTAATACGAAACGTATGCAGTGTATTTGATGGAACTTTGTTAATCAATAATTAGACATAATCGGCAACTCACAACTACACGCCCCATTTGAAAAATCATACACCCGAAAGCAAAGGTTGGAAAGATGTACTGCTAATTATTGTTCCATATCTGGTTGTTGGAGGTATTTTTCAGTTTATTGCCCTTCATGTTGCTGGTCTGGAGTTCTCTTCTGATGTTTTGGAGACAGACAAGCATTTTTTCATTATCGCCCTTTTTGACCTTATCGCTGCTTTTCTTCTTGTCGGAACTTTTACAATCTATTTTGTTAAAAGTAAATTCGTTACGGTTGGTTTTCGTCCAGGTTTTATTTTGACGGACACTTTGATTGGCATATTAACAGGTTTCATCATCATGTTAATTTCTCTTTTAATTCTGATCCAAACCGAGCAAATTGTGATAAAAACCCTGGATCGTAATTTTTTAAATGGATTATGGATTTTCGGGACCTTTGTGTTCGTGGGGATATCGGAGGAATTGCTTTTGCGGGGTTATGTTTTGAACAATCTGATGCGCTCTTGCAAGAAAAGTACCGCATTGGTCATTACCTCAGCTCTGTTTGCTTTCATGCATATTGGCAATCCAAATATGGACGTTCTCGGATTTGTTGGATTGTTTTTCGCCGGGTTGCTTCTTGGTTATTCCTACATAATTACCAACAATCTGTGGCTACCGATGTCTTTGCATTTCAGCTGGAATTTTTTTCAAAGCTTTTTTGGATTCAATGTCAGCGGGAACGACTTCTACTCTTTCGTGATAACAACTTTTCAAAAGGAGAATATCTGGAATGGAGGTGATTTTGGTTTTGAAGGTTCGCTGATCTCTCTTATTTTTCAGCCACTAACGATCGCGTCTCTTTATTTTATCTTTCGAAAAAGAAATATTGAAATGCGTTTGCCGGACGCGTTGAAGTAATTCGCTGATGGTAAAAACTTGAAAGGAGATTTATGTTTTATTGCTTTCTGTTAATATGCTGTAATCTTTGCATTATTAATAAAGATGCCGAATATCGCATATTGGGTATCGAATTCTAAAAGTTACCAGTCTATGTATCGTCAGTCCAACGAGCACAATAAATCATCCTGGATCGGGAGTGCAATTTCAAAAATTGATGCAGATTATCAGCGCTCTGCTGATACGCACCTTATATTTTTGAAACTTCCCTTGTTTCCGGATATCGATTTTTATTTTAAGGATGAATCCACGCATCCTTCCGGCAGTTTGAAGCACCGCCTTGCCCGGTCACTTTTTTTATATGCGATCTGTAACGGCTGGATTCACAAAGGGACGACTGTCGTAGAGGCTTCGAGTGGTTCAACGGCTGTTTCCGAAGCCTATTTTGCAAAATTATTAGGGCTACCTTTTGTTGCGGTTATGCCAAAGTCAACCAGTCCGGACAAGATTCAGGCTATCGAATTTTACGGAGGGCGATGCCATTTTGTCGGGCATCCTGCTGAGGTTTATGAAGTTTCGAGACAGCTAGCTCATGAAACCGGCGGGCATTTTATGGACCAGTTTACCTATGCAGAACGGGCTACCGACTGGCGTGGCAATAACAACATTGCTGAATCGATCTTTCGGCAGATGGCCCATGAAAGGTATCCTGTGCCGCGCTGGATTGTGACTGGTGCAGGGACTGGTGGAACTTCTGCTACGCTTGGCCGTTATGTCCGTTATGAGCAACATGCTACCGAAATATGCGTTGTTGATCCGGAGAACTCTGTCTTTTATGATTTTTGGAAAAACAGCAATTCCGAACTTTGTGGTGAACATGGATCGCGCATTGAAGGTATAGGCCGGCCAAGAGTTGAGCCGTCATTTTTGAGGACTGTCGTTGACCACATGATTCAGGTACCGGACGCCGGGAGTTTTGCAGCGATGCAGGCTTTAACTTTGCTGCTAAATAAAAAGGTAGGAGGCTCTTCAGGAACCAATTTTTGGGGTGTTTTGGAATTGGCGAAACAAATGAAGGCAAAAAGCGAAGCGGGTTCCATAGTCACACTGATCTGTGATTCAGGAGATCGTTATCTGAATACCTATTACAATGAAGACTGGCTAAAAGACCATGGTTATGCAGACGAAGTGGAGAGGCAGAAAACTCTGTTGGGAGTGTCTTAAAATACTTAAAAAAATAACAACAAATAAAACCCAGTGCATCAGAATTATTATTTCTTAAAGCAACTTGCTCCGCGACTAAATCAGGAGTTGACCGGAAAAAAATTTATCGAGGCTTTCAGCCAGGAAAAAGATGAGATCGTTCTGGTGTTTGCCGAGTCTGAGATTGACGAGGAATTGAAAAATCCATTTTTCATCAAAGCTACACTTAGGTCTGATTTCGCCTGTCTTAGTTTTCCTGATAAGTTTGATCGTGCGAGAAGAAATAGTGTAAATCTGTTCACAGACTTATATCAACAGCAAATTATTCATGTCCGTGTTTTTACTAATGAGCGGGCAATTGAAATTATTTTCAAAAGCGCGGAGGTGTTGGTTCTGAAATTATTTGGAAACCGTTCGAATCTTATTTCGTTTTCCAAGGAGGGGTCGGTTCTTCAACTATTCAACAATAAGTTGGCAGCAGATCAGACACTTTCGCTCGATACGATGGATCGTAAAATCGATCAGTCTTATGATGCTTTTGTTAAAAATGACTACCGTTTTGAGTCTCTGTTTCCAACTTTTGGAAAGTTGGTTAACAATCATTTGAACACATTGTTAAAAGAAACTGGTGAACCTGAAAAGCGATGGGTTATCGTCCAGAATATTTTAAAACAGCTGGAACAGCCGACGTTTTACCTCACCAAAATTGAATTGGTGCCTATTCTTTCACTTTTACCATTCGGTGAGGTTCTCGATTCGTATAAGGATCCGGTTGAAGCGTTGAATGCGTATTATTATGCTTTCATCCGCCTGACAGGTATAGAAAAAGAAAAGGCTGAAATATTGAGGATTCTGAAAAAACGTATTTCTCAAACAGATAACTATCTGGAAAACACATTCAAAAAGCTTGTTGCGCTGGAAGAGGGAACGAAAAATGATGAAATCGCCAACATTCTTATGGCCAATCTGCATTTGATTCCTGATCGGGCAGAGTCGGTGGAATTATATGATTTCTATCGTGACCAACCTATAAAAATCCGTTTGAAAAAAGATCTAACACCTCAAAAAACTGCGGAAGGTTATTATCGTAAATCCAAAAACGAAAAGATAGAAATTGCACGATTGCACGATAGTCTGGAAGTCAGGGAAAATGAACGGGAAAAGATGCTTGGATATGTTAAGTCAATCGAATCAATCGAAATGTTGCGGGAGCTTCGGATGTTTATCAAATCCAATGGCTTGGCGGGGGGTAACACCGTTTCCGTAGAACAGGCTGACTTATTTAAGAAAGTTGTCTTTTTGGGGTATACCATTTTGATTGGTAAAAATGCGAAAAACAACGATCTGTTAACGAAACAATATGCCCACAAGGAAGATTTATGGCTGCATGCACGGGATGTGACGGGTTCGCATGTAGTCATTAAAAATCAATCCGGGAAGAAATTTCCGTCGCAGGTCATAGAACGAGCTGCACAGCTTGCAGCATGGCATTCGAAAAGGAGAACGGACAGTTTATGTCCCGTGATCGTAACGCCAAAAAAATATGTACGTAAGCCCAAAGGATTGCCTGAAGGAGCCGTCGTGATTGATAAAGAAGATGTGATCATGGTTGTTCCTACGCCGGAATAAAGAGTGATATTTTAGGTATCAAATGGCTTTGATAAGTCTTTCGATATCACGAACTTCGTAACAAAATTGAGAGAACAGGAATATTTAGTGCAGAATGCTTGAAAATCGCCGCTTTGTAATTATTGGCTTCTTTACATTAATAGGTATCATTTACTTATTTCGTTTATTTTATTTACAAGTCCTCGATGAGAGTTATTCAATCGAATCTTCCAGCAACTCCATCAAACGTGTCATTGAAGTACCTTTCCGTGGTCAGATTTATGATAGAAACGGAAAATTGATTGTCTATAACACGCCTGTTTATGATTTGCTTGTAACTCCTAATAAGGTAAAAGTTGATGATACGCTACGTTTCTGCCGGGTTTTGGGTATTGAACGTCGGGAATTTGATAGTCTGGTCAATGCAGCAAGTTCCTATTCCCGCAACAAACCTTCTTTATTTTTAAGACAATTGTCGAAAGAAGATTTCGCGTCTATCCAGGACATTATGGTGGATTTCTCGGGGTTTGAATTCGCGAAGAGTTCGATGCGTACATACAAAGCCGCAACACTTGCCAATACGCTTGGTTACGTTAGTGAGATCAGCAAAAAACAGCTGGAAAATCAGGAAGAACCCTATTACCGACAAAGCGATTACATCGGGCAAACGGGGATTGAAAAGATTTACGAGAACGAGCTGAGAGGGAAACGGGGTACTAAATTTATCATGCAAAATGTAAGCGGTGTTTACAAAGGTGCATGGAAAAACGGTGAGCTGGATACCATGGCTGTTGCGGGAGAAAATTTGTATTCCGGAATTGATATTGATATTCAGCAATATGCGGATAGTTTGATGGTGAACAAAGTAGGTAGTATTGTAGCAATCGAGCCAAAAACAGGGCAGATTTTGTCAATGGTTTCCGCGCCGACTTATGATCCGAATATCCTGGCAACCCGGTTTTTTTCAAAAAACTATACGGCACTCTACCGCAACCCATACAAGCCGCTTTTCAACCGACCGGTTATGGCGAGTTATCGTCCTGGTTCGACGTTTAAATTAATTCAGGCGTTGATTGGTTTGCAGGAGGGTGTTATCACACCTAATAGTGGCTTTACGCATGCGAATTGTCCTATTGGTTGTCACGTTCATCCGGGAACCCCAACAGTGGCACTCGGCGTGACACATTCCTGTAACCCGTATTTTTACAACGTTTTTCGCCGGATTATCTACAATAACAAAATTTCAAATACATTTAAAGCTTCTGCGGTCGGTCTGGATGACTGGCATGACAAGATCAGTAAGTTTGGAATCGGCCAGCAACTGGGAATTGATTTACCAAGTGAGCGTAAAGGGAATTTGCCTGACAAGAAATATTACGATAAAATTTACGGCGAAAACCGTTGGAAATTTTCGAATATTTATTCGTTAAGTATTGGGGAAGGTGAAATTTTGATTACGCCTTTGAAAATGGCAAACGTCGCTGCCATCATAGCGAATAAGGGTTACTATTACACACCACACGTGATTCATGGGATCGGGGAGAAAAAAACACTAAAACCGGAATTTGCAGTCCGTCATGAAACCGGGGTAGCGGCCCATCATTTTGATCCTGTTATTGAAGGAATGTTAGGGGCAGTAGAAGGTGGTACGGCAAGAAGGTCGAAGGTTGAGGGGATTTCGATTGCTGGTAAAACGGGGACATCCCAAAATAAAAGAGGTCTGGATCACTCAATTTTTATTGCTTTTGCGCCTGTTGAGAATCCGAAAATTGCAATTGCTGTTTTTGTAGAAAATGCAGGATCCGGAGGTCAGGCGGCGGCTCCGATAGCCAACCTGATCATAGAAAAATATCTAACGAGGAAAATCACAAATAAGGGGCTCGAAGAGAGGATGATGAAGGCGGATTTCATGAAAAACGTAATTTTGCCTGCTCCGCCCAAGCCAATCATTAAAGATACCACAAAAAGAAGAACGGGAATTCCGATGGTGCCGGTTGAAAAACCGATGCCGAAAGTGATCAACTGGTTGAAAAGATTCTAGTCTGACTGGTCTTGTTAGTAGTCAAATCATCATAATTTTTTAATTGTCAAGTTAATGGAAGAGGGAAAACCCATAACCAAAAATGTCGATTGGATGGTCGTATTGATCTATATCGCTTGTCTTGGGATAGGGTGGGTCAATATTTATGCAGCGGTTTATAATCCGGAAACGCATAGCAGTATATTCGATTTATCAAACAATGCCGGCAAGCAGCTGATGTGGATCGGTACTACATTTATCCTGATCATCTGTATCCTGGTTATTGATTATAAATTTTACGAGACCTTTTCTTTTATTATTTATGCAATAGTAATATTTCTGCTCGTCGTCGTACTTTTTGCCGGGTCTAATATTAATGGTTCGCGCTCCTGGATCAAATTCGGTGCCATTTCGCTGCAACCGGCACAGTTTGCAAACCTGGCTGTTAGTTTGGCAATTTCGAAGTATTTGAGTGATCCTGCTATTAGTTTGTCGCGAAAATTGAAGGATTATTATCCAATTCTAGGTATCATAATTCTACCTTCAATATTGATTCTTTTGTCAAATGAGACAGGTTCGATGCTCGTTTTCGCTTCTTTTGCAATCATACTTTATCGTGAGGGAATGCCAGGATTTATTCCGGCTATCGGAATTGTTTCAGCAGCTTTGCTGATAATTTCTCTTCTTTACGACTCCTGGTATATCGCCGGAGCAATCATTTTTATCGCAGGAATTGTGATCTGGTTAATGCCGGTTATGACACGTCGTCGGGGCGGTCTTGTGGCAACGATTTTAATTGCCTTCGTGATGATTTCGATTGTTTTTGGCGTAGATTTTTTTATGAATAATGTTTTACAAAAACATCAGCGCGGACGTATTATGGTGCTTCTGGATCCTGATTCCGATCCTCGCGGTATCGGCTGGAATGTTATTCAGTCAAAAATTGCGATCGGTTCGGGCGGGTTTACCGGCAAAGGATTTTTACAAGGGACACAAACAAAATTTGATTTCGTTCCTGAGCAAAGCACCGACTTTATTTTTTGCACCGTCGGGGAGGAGCACGGATTTATTGGAACTGCTGTTGTTGTTACGTTATTTATCTTATTGATTTCCAGGCTTGTAATCTTGGCGGAGCGACAGCGAAGCCGTTTTGCAAGAGTATATGGCTATTGTGTCGCAGGAATATTCTTCTTCCATTTTTTGGTCAATGTGGGAATGACAATCGGACTGATGCCGGTTATTGGAATTCCTCTGCCGTTTTTCAGCTATGGAGGATCGTCCTTATGGTCGTTTTCTGTATTGCTTTTTATCTTTTTAAAGATAGATGCGCAACGGCCATTTACGTTATCCAGGGGGTGATTTTGATCGAAATCAGGTAGGCTTTTAAATCAATTTTTCAAATAATTCGCTAGTAGTAATGATACGATTAAAGCCTAGCGCAGTCAAGTAATTGATTAATTTTTTATCTCCTGTCCATAGCCAGCCGTCAGTCTGCAAGGTCAGCGCTACATAATTAATATCAAAAGCATCCACACCAACAGTCAAGCGCTTAGCCTTTATCCAGTATTGTTGTTCGATTAATGTCTCATTAAAGAACTCGATATGCCTGAGTGCGGAGTATAAAATATCCAAAACTTCGGGTTGAGACCTCTTTGAATATTTAATGATCTTTGGCTGATGCTTGAATAATTCGATAAATGCATAATAGCAGCTTACTTTATTAAAAGGGGACGACGGATGTGCAATTATTTGTTCAATCCTGCTATCCGGTGCAATCACAGCACTGAACAAGATATTCATGTCGACAACGACAATCATTTAATGAAGAGACTGCGGTTTTTTATCCACCACTCATTATGAATATCACGCGCTAATTCCGCAGCTTCTTCCTCCGTTCCCTGATTTTTTGAAATGGATTCCATTAAACTAAGGTAGTCAACAACCTTTTGCGTCGCCCTTATATCAACCGGTGCGCTAATACGTATAATCAAATCCTGATTTTGCTGTTCAATTACCATTTGTTATCCTTTTAACAAATATAACAAACTAATTATCAACAGTCAACCCTTATGATATGCGTTGATCAATGACAATTACCTCGCGAATAGCAAAAAATTAACTCAATTTTCCTGCCGCCATTATTAACAATATCCATCCGATTATCAGCAGCAATCCGCCGATAGGTGCGGTCGCTCCAAATTTTGTGATGCCGGTAAAGCAAATTGCATACAAGGATCCTGAAAAAATCAATACGCCAAAAATAAATGCATGGCCGGACCACCCTAATAATTTTACGGCGTCTTCTCCCGCTCTCTGCAACAAAAGTCCTACCAAAACCATCGCCAGCGCGTGATAAAACTGGTACTTAACAGCGGTTTCAAAAGTGTCCATTCTTCCGGAAGCTTCCAGCATCCCTTTTAATGCATGTGCGCCAAATGCGCCAAGTGCTACAGCTATTGCGCAAAACAATCCACCAGCTTGAATAATAAATTTCATATAAAAAAAAGGAAAGTTTGTAATTGAAAATACTTGTATCGAGCTTGTCAGCCAGGTACGAATAGGCCGGGGGCAAAGTTAGGTTTGAGAAAAGGGCTAACCAACTCTTGATTCATATTTCTTTATTAACTTGCGCACATAAATATCCGGCGGTAAATATTTGGTCCGGGCAAAATTTTTAAAATGACTATTGAACGATTTATCCAGCTTTGGACGCACCGCTATTTTAAATATACCCACATATTTAAAGCTCACCTGCAAGGTTATAAGGCCTGGTTACATTTCAAATTTAAAAAAGCGGGTTTTTCAAAGCGGAGAGAATTAATCGCTATCGTCAGGACTGAACATTTTGGCGACATCGTTGCAGCAGAACCGATATCCAGATATGTGCGTTCGCTTCACCCGGATGCGCATATCGTGTGGTTTGTCAAACCTGCTTACCATGAGTTGCTGGATCATAACCCTGCCATAGATGAGACTTTTGCAGAGTTTTGTGTAACACAACGTCGGGTTTTGTTAAATACGGGTGTATTTGACAAAGTTTATCCGCTTCAGTTCAGCAACAATAATCATTGCTCCAAATGCCAGGTTTTTGTAGATAATCCTGTCGCAGAAAAGAGGGGTATTAATGTGCATACTTATTTCAACTTTGGTAATCTGCTTGAAGTTTTTGCGCAAACGGCTGACTTGATTGGCGAAAAAGTGGCTTTTCCAGCGGACGATAATCCAAGACTGTATTTGCAGGAAAGTCATCGTCAGAAAGTGGATACGCTGGCGTTGCCGGAAAAATTTATTGTGCTCCATTGCCAGTCGAATTATGCGCCAAAAGATTGGCCGGCAGCGCGCTGGAACCAGCTTATCGAATGGCTAGCGGCAAACTATTCGTACCATATTATAGAAATTGGCCTGGTTAGTAACTTGTCTGTAAAAACACCTGTTTACCGGAATTTGTGTGGAAAGTTGTCCATACTCGAAACCGCAGAGGTTATTAAACGGGCGGAATTTTTTATAGGACTTGATAGCGGGCCATCACACCTGGCAAATGCTGTTGGTACGAATGGAATCATTTTGATGGGATCTTTGGGCAGTTTTCCTTCTTACAATCCTTATTCTGGTAAGTTTGGCAGACAGGAAAATGCAGTTTTCGTCAGAAAGGATGGCTCACCTTGTTCAGATCTGACCTTTGAATTCGTGCAAAATAAAGTGGTTTCAGCATTGGGAAATACGGAAAAGAAAGAAAGCAGTACTTTTTAATACTGCTTTCGTACTAACTATCGTGCTCCGAAAATCGCACTACCGACACGAACGAAGGTGCTGCCTTCTTCAACTGCAATTGGAAAATCACCGCTCATACCCATCGATAATTCTTTCATTTCCACATTTTCCTTATCATAAGATTTAAGAGACTCGAACATATTTTTCAACGTACGAAATTCCTGGCGGACTTTATTATTATCGTCTGTATTTGAAGCCATGCCCATCAGACCAACGATTTTAATATTATTTAAGGAAGGCAGTTCCTCAGATTCAAGTATTTCACGCGCTTCGGTTTCTGAAAGTCCGAATTTGGTTTCTTCCTCTGCGATAAATATCTGAAGCAGACAATTAATGACGCGGTCATTTTTTTTCGCTTCTTTATTTATTTCTTTTAAAAGTTTGAACTGGTCCACAGAATGTATCATAGAAACATAAGGAGCCATATATTTTACCTTGTTCGACTGCAGATGGCCAATCATGTGCCATTCAATATCTTTTGGTAGTGCCTCATATTTTGCAGTCATTTCCTGGACCTTATTCTCTCCAAATCTGCGAAATCCGGCATCGTAGGTTTCTTGTAAAATTTCAACTGGTTTGGTTTTAGTAACAGCGATTAACCTGGCTTTTCCTTGGAGCTGCTCTTCTATTGCGGCAATATTTTCAGCGATTGTGGACATCTTGAAAGTAAAATTTATGATAATGAACAGCTTAGATCGAATAAATGGAACTTACTTTGCACAAATCGAGCTTAACTTATTTCAAAATTGAAAAAAACATAGTTCTTTTACCAATTAATTTAAAATTTAACTCTCTATATGGACTATAACCAAGAACAAAAGCAAGATCGAAAAACTCTTCTATGGGCTGCTCTGGCCGTTTTAGGATTGCTTAATTTGGTACTTGTCTATTTTATATATCACGAAAAACAAGAAAATAGGGTTAAAGATGATATCATCACAGCAAAAACCGAGGAGGTTTTGTTCACGAAAACAAAACTCGATTCCATATCAGCTGAGTTAGATACCAAAATCGCAGAAATTCAAAAGTTGGGTGGAAGTGTTGATTCTCTGATTGAATTGAAAAAACAACTTGAAAGAGATAAGCAGGAGCTGAAAAATGTGAATAGTTTCTCAGCCGCAAATTTTGATAAAAAAATAAAATCATACGAACAGGTATTATTGCAGAAAGATACCGAACTGGCGAACTTACGAGAGGAATTGGGGATCGTTACCAATAAAAATCAGGAGCTGAGTCAGCAGGTTTCGGGACTGGAATCGGAAAGGCAATTACTGAATGATTCGGTTACTAACTATTCAGCTCAAAACCGTGAACTGGCGGAAAAAGTGACACTTGCCTCCGCTTTGCGTACAGAAGAGCTGGCTATCAACGCAGTATCCTCGAAAGGAAAAGAACGTGAAGGCGGGAAATATAAAGCTAAACGAATTGATAAACTGAAAGTTAGCTTTAAACTCGGTGAAAATGCTGTGGCAAAACAGAATGAGAAGGATATTTATTTAAGAATTCTGGATCCGGAAGGAGCAGTATTGTCTGATATGGCTACTGGATCAGGTGCGTTTTCTTATAATGGAAAGGAAATGATTTACAGTTCGAAACAGACCATTAATTTCACAAACAGTCGTCAGTTGGTCGATATCTACTATGGTCGTGGCGGAATCCAGATGAAAGACGGAAAATATTCAATTGAAGTTTACAGTGAAGGATTTAAAATCGGACAAGGAGATTTTACAGTAAAATAATCTGTAACCGCTTAACTTTCTGATAAATATAAATAGGGCTTGCAATTGTCAATTGCAAGCCCTATTTTTGCACCCTCATTATGGATTCCAGTAATCCCTGATGAGTATTAAAATCAATTTATATTTAAATATTTGCCGTATGTCTAAGCAGTATGAAACGGTGTTCATTCTAACTCCCATCTTGTCTGAGGCTCAGATGAGGGATGCCGTTGAAAAATTCCGTACGCTGATCACTGAGAATGGTGGTTCACTTGTACACGAAGAAAACTGGGGATTGCGTAAGCTAGCCTACCCCATTCAAAAGAAAAATACAGGATATTACACTGTATTCGAATATTCATCGGAAGATGGAGCCGTTGTTGACGTTTTGGAAACGGAATTCCGCCGTGACGAACGCGTTATGCGTTTTATGACAATCGCCCTTGACAAACATTCTCTTGCTTACAACGAGAAAAAACGTAAAGGTCTGATTGGAAGAAAGAAGGAAGAAACAACTGAATCTAAAACCGAAGCATAAGCTATGTCACTCGTAAACGAACCGGTTGAAAAAAACATCAACCGCAAAAAATATTGCCGCTTTAAGAAAGCAGGCATTAAGTACATTGATTACAAGAATCCTGACTTTTTGTTGAAACTTGTAAATGAGCAAGGAAAGATCTTGCCACGTCGTCTTACAGGTACTAGCTTGAAATACCAGCGTAAAGTATCTCAGGCAATTAAAAGAGCACGTCATTTGGCTTTATTGCCTTTTGTTGCTGATCAATTGAAATAAAATAGAAAGAGATACTAACAATGGAAATCATACTAATAACTGATATTGCCGGAGTAGGTTATAAGAACGACATCGTGAATGTAAAAGCGGGTTTCGGTCGTAACTACCTTATTCCGCAGGGTTTTGCCTTATTGGCTAATGACTCTAATCGTAAAATCGTTGCTGAAAACGTGCGTCAGGCTGCTCACAAAGCTGAAAAGCTTAAAAAAGATGCAGAAGACATTGCAACAGCAATTGGCGATTTGATAATTGACATTCGCACTGTTGTTGGAGAAAGCGGCCGTATCTTCGGACGTGTTACCAACACTCAGGTTGCTGACGTGCTTAAATCAAAAGGTTTTGATATTGACCGTAAGAAAATTACTGTTGATGACGTAAAATCTGTTGGTACTTATTCAGCATTGATCGATCTACACAAAGAAGTGAAACACAAAGTAACTTTGAACGTAATCGCAGCAGAAGATTAATATTCAATCTTCTTCGATATAAAAAAAATGACAACCCGAAAGAGTTGTCATTTTTTTTATGTCGTTTTTTTCAACAAACTGACTGCCGATTGCTGATAGCCGACAGCTTTTATAGTGCCGGAATTCTCAAAACCTGGCCCGGATAAATTTTATCAGGATGCGTAAGCATAGGTTTGTTAGCTTCAAAAATAACCGGATATTTCATCATATCTCCGTATACAGCTTTCGCGATCAATGACAGCGTATCACCTTTTTCAACGGTATGATACGTTGCCTCAGGTGCTGGCGTAGCCACTTTCAGACGATTGTCTACGATCTTAACGCCTTCAACATTCCCAACAGCAAGCGCAATTTTTTCTGCATCTTCCTGTTTGGAGACTTCTCCTTCAATAGTAACTGTGTCAACCGAAGTTTTTACTGATAACGAGTTATAAGCAAGTCCAAGTTGTTTTACATGAGCCAAAAGAGCACTGGCGCGTAGTGGTTCTGCTTCCGGTGTTGGAGCAGCTGCTTCCTTGTGGAAAATTTTTTCTCCTACTCCTTGAAAAAAAGAGATTAGTCCCATCGTAAAAATTTGGTTTTGTGTGTAAAAAATTGATTTAATCTTAGAGTCAAAGCTAGTCTATTTTTTGAATAGAACAACTTTCAGACGGTTATTTAACAGATTCGTCACATTTCCAAAGTGCTTATTTAATACATTTTTTACTGCGTTTAGAATGCTCATCTTTGTACTTTTGTATATCACTTCAATAAATACAATTATTATACCCGCCTGGCATGAATCGTACCGAGTCACTCCTGAAATTAAAAAATGAGCAATTTGATATTTGTATAATTGGGGGAGGAGCGAGTGGGGCCGGCTGTGCATTGGATGCAGTGCTGAGAGGATACAAAGTAGCATTAATTGATAAAAGTGATTTCGCATCCGAAACCTCGTCGCGCTCGACAAAGCTAATTCACGGGGGCGTCCGATATCTGGAACAGGCTTTCAAAAACCTCGATTTTGCTCAATTAAAACAAGTTCGGCACGGACTTGAAGAAAGGCATATCGTATTAAAAAACGCTCCACATTTGGCAAGGCCGTTAGCGTTGTTGACACCGGTAAGTTCCTGGATAGAAGGGCTTTATTTCAGTATAGGACTTCGAATGTACGACTGGTTTGCAACGAATGACAGCTTGCCAAAAAGCAGATGGCTGAAAAAGGAACAGGTGTTGTTAAAAATTCCGACGCTTAATAAAACAAAATTGCACAGCGCAGTTATGTATTACGATGGCCAGCTTGACGATGCCCGTTATTGTCTCGCACTTGCACAATCTGCTTCAGAGGCCGGTACGGTCGTTTCAAATTATATTGAAGTAAAAGGATTTGAAAAAAATCAGGTTGGAAAACTGAATGGGGTGCTGGTTTCCGATACGCAATCTGGGCAAGAATTCATCATAAATGCGAAATTGGTCATTAATTGTACCGGGCCGTTTTCGGATAAAATTCGCCATTTTGCCAATAACAGTCTGCCAGCAAGAATTCGTCCAAGCAAAGGTGTTCATGTGGTTCTTCCTTATGAAGTATTAAACAGCGATCACGCGATGCTGATTCCTAAAACGCCCGATGGTAGGGTTGTTTTTGCAATTCCTTTTGAAGGATCAATGTTGCTTGGGACGACGGATACCGATTCAAACGATATAGAAAATGAGGCTAATCTAAACGTTAATGAGGTAGATTATTTAGTCAGTACCTTAAATCCTTACCTGGCAAATAAAATTGATAAATCCCAAATCAAATCAGGTTTTGGAGGTTTAAGACCGCTACTGTCTGCCGATCCGAATAAGTCAACGAAAACATTGCTGCGAGACCATGAGATTGAAATCGATGCTGTTTCCGGGCTTGTAAGTCTTTTAGGTGGAAAGTGGACGACCTATCGTTTAATGGCAAAGGATACAATTGATCAGGCCGATCTTATTTTGGGTCAAAAAAATGAGTGTTCGACTGCCGGCCATATGCTCGTTGGTGGAGCGAATTATGATTTTGACTCCTGGAAATACGTGGCAAGGGATTTCAGTTTGCCGGAGGATGTCAGTAAACATCTCGTACAAAAATATGGTTGCAGGGCTGGTGAAGTTGCGAAGCTGACTACCTTTAGTAATCCTTTGAAAGAAAGACTTAGTCCCCAATATCCCTATATCAAAGCTGAGGTGTTATATACGGTCAGGCAGGAAATGGCTGTGATACCAAGAGATTTTCTTGCGCGAAGGATCCGTTTGGAAATTACAGATTGGAAAACTACATTACAGGTTTTGCCAACTGTTGTAGAAATAATGGGGATCGAACTTGGCTGGGACAACGCAGAAAGGGAAAGGCAAATATCTCAATACGCGCAGCAGCTGCAATATTTTCAGAAGGAAGCAACGGGAGGGGTAAAAAAGGACCTCTGAAATAAATCCTGAAACATGTTTATAAAAGATTTATTCTGCATATCACCGCAGCAAACTTACGACGATACATTTTTTGAAAATGATCCGAAAGTCTATTTTGGGAACCGTTACGAAGCTCTTGAACCGGCTTATGGTAAGCTAATTCCGGCTGGCTTGCTCAGAAGGATGGGTAAGGCAGTTCGGATGGGGGTGGGTGCCGGACTTCCGCTGATACAGAGAAACCCCGGCCTGGATGGAATTATCCTGGGCACAGCAAACGGTGGACTTGAAGACTGTCTGAAATTCCTTAATCAGATTGTTGATTACAATGAGGGTACTTTAACACCCACGAATTTTGTTCAGAGCACTCCCAATGCAGTCGCAGGAAATCTGGCACTGATGAGCAAAAATACGGGTTACAACAACACGCACGTCCATAAAGGTCTTGCTTTTGAAGCCGCTTTGCTGGATGCAATTTTACTTTTGGAAGACAAAAAGGCGACGTCTTTTCTAGTTGGCAGTATTGAGGAAATTTCCGATTATAATTATAATATTGATATGCTGGCCGGTTCTTTCAAAAAAGAAGAAACCGATTCCAATATTTTGCTTCATTCAAAGACGGCCGGAACGGTTTGTGGCGAAGCTGCGATCATGTTTGTCGTTGAATCAGAAAAGTCTGAAAATTCTCTTGCTGAAATCGTCGACGTTGAACAGATAAGTTATGCAGATGAACATAAATTACAGGCGAAACTGATTTATTTTCTCAACCGAAATAATGTTTTGCCTTCCGGGATCGATACAGTGATTTTGGGTTTCAGCGGCGATAATAGAAATGATTACTGGTATAAGTGGCTGAATGAAAAGTTTTTTCCTGACAGTGCTGTCTACAATTTTAAAAATCTGACGGGTGATTTTCCTACGGCTTCCGCGTTCGCAACGTGGCTGGGCGTCCAGTTATTAAGTGGAAAGCAGCTGCCGGAAAATACTGTTTATGTGAAGAAATCTGATAAACCAGCTGAGAAAATACTTATTTATAATCACCATAAGGGTGTTCAGCATGGCTTTATTCTGCTGTCAAAGTAGTAAATCATTATTAAAAATTACCGTTCCAGGTGATGGATTTCTTTCCCGAAATTGCCAGGGAATTTATTCCCTGTTCAAACTTTTTTCCTTCATTTTAATCACTTTCGCAAGTGTGGGGAGAATGGTATCATGTTTTTTTACAAATGGATTAGACTGATCCCAGACATAACCCGCTAACACAGAACAAATCTGGTTTTTGATATCATTCTGAATATGATTCGCAAAAACAATCGTTTGAAAATCGCCGCTATACCAACCTGTTACATAACTTCTGAAAACATTAATTCCGCCCTGCACCACATCTTCATATTCTTTCTTCCAGTCGACAATTTCTCCCTGCAAATGCCTGTGGGTCATTTTGGCAGAAAGAAGTCCGGATGCCGTCGCGAATGTTACGCCAGACGAGAAAATCGGATCAAGAAATTCTGTGCTGTTTCCTGATAATACAAAACCCTCACCATACATTTGTTTGACGCCGACTGAATAACCAAGAATATGTTTTGGCTCCCATTTTAGTTCTGAATTTTTAAAACGTCCATTCAAATCTTGAAATTCACGGATAAAGTTTTTGTACTTTTCTCCGTTATTTTCTGCAAGTTCTTCAACTTTCTCCCGGTCGCTTACAATGCCCACCGAAGTCGATCCGTCAGAAAAAGGTATCGCCCAGATCCACGATTTGTTGTTGTCGAAAGAATGTACAAAAATATTATTGCTGGCATCGGCGGTTCTGTTTTTGTCTTCAAGATGCGAAAAAACTGCTCCTCTTGGTGAGAAAGCAGAAGGTTTGCTGAGGTCAAAAAGTCTTGGCAAAACACGTCCGTATCCACTGGAATCGATAATAAATCTCGATTCTACCGTGATAATATTTTCGTTAATGTCTTTATATTCAACTATTTGTTTTTCTTTGCTGCAAGTTACGCTCAATACTTCGCATTCAAAATTCACATCCACGCCTTTCGCCCTTGAGGCTTCTGCAAGCGTTAGATCAAAGTCGGCGCGTTTTACCTGCCAGGTCCATGACCAACCCTTGGTATATTGTTCTTCAAAGAAAAATTCACAGCGCTTGTCGCCCTTCATAAACGCCGCGCCTGTTTTTTTCTGGAAATTTTTAGGAATAACCGCTTCCAACAATCCTGCCTGATCGAGATGTTCCATGCAACATGGCAAAAGACTTTCACCGATCTGGAAACGCGGAAATTTATCTTTTTCCAAGATCATCACGTCGTATCCTTTTGTTTTCAAATAGGATGCGGCGACGGTTCCTGCCGGGCCTGCGCCAATTACTAAAACATCAACTGTTCGCATGATTAAGCATTTTTGACTTTTTGAATAAGTTTATCTTTATCTACAAAAGCAAAGCAGGTAACAAAAGCACTCACGGTGACGCCTAATATTCCATGCATGGAAATATTTTGCCCGGTCAAATGAAGATTTGGAATTCTTGTTTTTGTATTGATCTGTGTCCTTGTTGGCGATGCGGAATTTTTCATAACCCCATACAATGAACCGTCTTTGTTACCGATATAGTCACGGAATGTAAGTGGCGAGGCACTGTGTACCGCTTTAATTTTCTCCCGGATACCTGGAAAAACTTCCTCGATTCGATTGATTACCTGTTCCTCTCTTAATTTCTTAAATTCTTCATAACCTTCTCCACGCTTACCCGGCTCTGCAACGGTATGCAACGACTCACTCCATTGGGCGGTTTCTTCCGCATTCATGTAGGTCATTACAGACATAGATTCTGCATATTTTTGATGTTTTGATATGAAGGGTGTGCAGATAAAATAAGTCTGCGGCCAGGTTTTCTGGTCATAATCCACACCCCCCCAAACATCTTCGATATGATGTTGGTAAATGTTATAATTCAGATATTCGAAGGTGTCTTCGTAAAAGGTAAAATGTACCAGAAAGGTGGAAATGCTGTTTTTAAGACTTTTGATTCTGTTTCTGTAAACCTGTAAAAATCGGTGTTCTCCAAAAATGTCGATGGTTATGGCCGGATGCGCATTTGAAATAAATTGCTTACCACTATACTTTTCACCGTTTTCCAGAACCACAGCACTAATTTCACCCACCTCATTATACTCCGCGCCAACGACCTTTTTCCGTTTCAAAATTTCTCCCCCGAAACTTCTGATTCCTTTACTTAGCTGAATCGCGATTTGGGAGCCGCCATCAATAAACTTGTAGGCACCAGACAAATAGCTGTTTATGATCAGCGCATGCACATAAAATGGCGTCATTTCCTTTACACCCGCATACAATTGATTGGAGCCAGCCAGGACATTTCTTAACCGCTCATTTTTAGTGATTGAGGCAATATAGTCATGGGCGTTTAACTCCATAATACTCGAATCCATCTGATAATTTTCGTTGGACACTTCAAGATTATAGAGCGGGAATTTTTTGCATGTCTCTTTTATTTTTTCACAATAGGTATCAATCGCCTCTTTTTCATCAGGGAAATAACCTATCATATTTTTTTTGAACTCCTCATATCCTTGCCCATAAGCATATTCCGAGCCATCGTCGAAGCGTATTACATCAAACTTATCTTCATCCAGTCGTTTTAATTTCATCTTTTCCAGAATTCCAAAATATTTGAAAAACTGGTAAAGATTCTCGCCTTTGTCCATGCTTCCAACATAATGCACACCTGTATCAAAAATCGCTTTGTCCCGGCTATACACCTGCAAATGACCACCGATCTGATGATTTTTTTCCAGAACTACTACGCTGTGGCCTTCCGAAGCAAGGATATATGCACATGCCAACCCACCTAACCCACTTCCTACAATGACGAAATCATATTCCTTTCCGGACTTTTTCTGCATGAAATTCAGATATAAAACGTATTCTTTAATTTGTTACCAGCCGGAAATCTCCGCAATTTTTAAATAAAATTCTAAATCAGCTTTTTTTGTGAGTAAACGGCAGACTAAAATTATCCGGATACTTTGAAATGAATAGCTGATTTTTCTTTTCTTAAAATAAACAGCACGTTGGATGTTTTCTTTGAGTGTTTGTGCATTTCAACGCTAAGATTATTTTTTTCTGCAAAATTTCGGATATCTATGGACGAGAAAAAATGGAATGCATCTTCTTTTTTGTTAAAAGAAAATAGTCCAGTTGATAATGCTTCCGTACGTTCTGTGTTTTTATGCTTTTCGCCGAGGTCCGTAATGCCATCCCGGATAAATAAAATCCCATCCTGGTTAAGGGCGTCGGCACAGCGATTTAATACAATCTGCTGCTTTTCTTCTGACAGGTAATGCAGGATATCATTTAAAAATATGACATCCTGTTTTTCTACTTTAACCAGACTGATATCTCCATATTCAAAATGCAGGTTACCAGTTTTATTGTAACTGTTTTGCGCAATCAAAATTTTGTCTTCGTCATAATCGATCGCCTTGATAATCCTGTCCTGATTTTTGTAATGGAGGAAAAAAGATAGATAACCATAACCGCAGCCCACGTCCAATATCGTTTTTCGATCACCGATCAGCGCGTTATAATTGGAAAAATTCTTTGCTTCGAGCTTCCATTTTGTCTTAAAATACCATTCTAAAACCGGCCCTTTGAATACATAATTGGTGAATATTTTATGTTTGAGGTAACTGGTGTCTTCCATCTCATCTTTGTATAATGCAAACTCAGACTTAAAATGCGCTGCGATATTTTTTGTTTTATCACGAAGCGATTCTCCCCATATCGGATCGCTGTATTTTAGTCTTGGCAAAACCCTTACATTCAATGCACCCGGACGGATGAGGAAATCATTTTTCGGTAAAACATCGGAAGCCCCATGAATCAGGATCGGCTGGATATCAAGGCCAAGTTCCTGTGCCAGATGAAAGGCCCCTTTGTGAAAACGTCCGATAGTACCATCTGCTGACCGTGTTCCTTCGGGAAAAACAAGGATCGAATATCCCTCTTCGACAAGCTTTCGCATTCGGGCAATGTTCTCATCTGGCCCGGCCTCGGTGTAGATATAACCGGCAAAACGGATGATTGGACCGAAAAAAGGAGAATTGTAAACCCAGCCTTTTACCATCATAACAATCTTGGGATTGATCATGATAGCCAGTAAAATATCGAGAAAGGAAGTATGGTTTGCGATATAAATGACCGGTTTAGAAATATCCATATTTTCAGTTCCGGAGAAATTCTTCCTGACATGCGGGCCGGAATAAATCACTGTTTTTGCGAAAAAAGCAAGTGAATTATTGATCATCTTCTTTTTTCTGATTTTAGAAATTGGCAAAAGAAGTATCGTGACAAGCTTGGAATGAAGAAAAAGACAGCCGGAAAGGAAATAAGTGAAACTTGAAATACTAAGTAGAAATGGTAAAAATGTAACGGGTGCCTTTTTATTTTTTATCCTGTTTTCTACAAATAATGCAAAGACGACTGGCTGAACAATAAAGGATATAAACAAAATACAGCCAATCCCTAAAACGCTGATCAAGGCAATAGAATGTATGGCCGGATGTTCAGCGAAAATTAATACCCCTGTTCCGATGATGGTCGTAAACGCCGACAAAATAATGGCGGACTGATAGGAGCGAAGTGTGTCCTTGCCATATTTATATTTGCTCAACAATCCTTCTGTCACAAATATGCTGAAATCGTCACCTAAACCGAAGATGAAGGTTGTAATGACAACGTTAACGAAGTTGAATTTTATATTAAAAATCGCAGCAATCCCCAGGATCCATATCCAGCTGACCACCATCGGCAAAAAAGAAAGCAATGTGAGTTCGATTCTCCCGTAAACCAGGAGAAGTGTTATGAAAACAATCGAAGCTGAAATAAATAATATATAATTAAAATCGTCTTTGACCATCGTAAGCAATTCCTCCGCAAGTTCGCCGCGATCAAATATTTCAATGCCTTCAATCTTTCGAAGGTCGGATTTAACCGCGTTTAATTGATCTTGGCTGGCCACAACCGTTGTGATCAAAGTTGTTTTGGATGCGTTACTTTCGATCAGGTTATTCAATCCCAACGCCCGGAAAAGTTCTTGCTCCTCGACCGGATTTTGAATTTCTAATGAAATCCAGCGCTTAAAATCATTAAAGGCGGTGCTGTTAAAGCCATTTTGAGCAGCTGATTTGTCAATTTCGGAAAACGTCAGCTTTCTTTTCTTTTCATCCCAGAAACTCCGCCATCTTGCCAGACGTTCCTGTCGCAGCCTTTCGGGAACCAGAAAGGAGCCGGATGACGTAAAACCTTTTACATGATTTTGATTTTTTAAGTCGGTCAATTTCTGGTAAACCTTATAGTTTAATTCTTCTGCTTTTTGCCGATTTTCGTCCATAGAAAAAACGTAAATACGTTTTTCCGTCGCTGGATCCAGACCTGTCAAAGTCTGTTCCTTCTCCTTTAAATCAACACTATGGATACTCAGATTCTCAAAGCTGCTGTCGAATTCTGTAAATTGGGAATAGTACAAAAAGACAATAGTAAGTACGGCAACCAGACCCAGCACAAAACTTCGAAATTTCCCGGAGATTTTTGGAAATGTAAAAAATTTAACCTCGCCAGGAATATTTTTGTAATCAAACGAAAGAGCCTCCAAAATTACCGGGAGTGCAATTAAGGTAAAAAGTGCGGCGCCCGACAAGCTCAGCGATGCGAAAAGTCCAAAATCCTGCAAAACGGCTGAGTTTGCAAAATGAAGTGCGCTGAAAGCCAGAATTGTAGTTAAACTTCCTGTCAAGAGCGGCTCACTCACTTCCTTGACTGCCGTGGTAATCGATCCGGTATGCCGTAAATGAGTGAAAAAGTGAAAAGAATAATCAAGCAAAATTCCGAAGATAACTGCGCCGGTAGCCAGGGAAATTCCGGAAATTTCCGGTCTGAAAAAACCAATAATTCCCAAAGCGAACGTGCCGCCAAAAACTGCCGGTAACACAATGTAAAATGGAATTAAAACTTTTCGGTAATAAAATATAAGCATCAGTAAAATGGCAGAAAGCGCAATGATCATCGTCAAATACGAGTCATGTTTTACCTGGATTGCGTTTTGTGCGGCAATCTCAAAGGTGCCGAAATAAGTAAAGTTAAATTGCGGATGGTGCCGGGCCCAGGATTTTTTAAAATCTTCAACCTGAATATAAAGCTCGATGTTTTTTGCAGAATTTCCGGAATCATAGTTTGTACCACCCATCACGATCATCTGTTTTCTGTCTTTAGAAAACATCAATCCGTCGTCGACTGTCATTCCATTAGTATTGTTGATCTCATTCAGAACACGAAAATATTGGCCGGAGATTCCAATGGGATCATTTAAAATGAACTGTCGGAGAAATGTGCCGCCAGGTGCCAATAGTTGTTTGTAAGAAGCAGTAATTGAGGCATTTATAGAATCCGGGTTCGCCTTGTTTTGTATGTGTCGATAGTAAGAAGAATCGATAAGTTCAGGAAAACGTGCATAGGTATATTCATAAACGTCCACCTGAATATTGGGTCGAACCGCCTGTATGTTTTTGATATAACCCGAAGTATGTTTGGCAAGTGAATCAGCAAAAGTTTCAGCAATTGTTTTCGCCTCTTCCGTGTCAATACCAGCAGGCAGATTGACCGAAAATACAATTTGATTGATAATGCTCTTATTTTCGACTAAACGGTTGAATTCTTCGAAGGATTTACCTTTTGGCAGCGTGGAAAATATACTTTCTGTGATTCTCAATTTTGATATCCCGAAAAACAGGATACCGATCATGAGAAATAATACGGCAAAAAAAAGTGTTTTTTTTCTTGAAAGGAGGGTGTTTAGTCTAAGTAATAAATCTCCAATCATCGGATTTTGAACGTGAGTTTGGGGTAAATTTAGACAAATGTAAGAGTCCTGACAATATATTGACATACCGCGCCGCTAAATAGCGTTTCTTGTCAAAGCCATAAAAAAAGATTTATTTTACATGGGTTTTAATTACAGTAACAATAAATGAATAGTATCTCGTTAGCTCAAATCGAGCAGTATGCCATTGATAAGAAGGAATTTCAACTAGCAGAGGACGCACTCAACAACGTTTCAAAGTCATTTAATTTCTTAACTGAATTTTCAAAAGATAAGATTATCTACGGTATCAATACCGGTTTTGGTCCGATGGCCCAGTTTCGCATTGATACTGATAAATTAAATCAACTTCAATATAATCTGATCAGAAGCCATTCCAGCGGAATCGGTCATGTATTGGATGAAACGTATGCACGTAGTGTAATGATCGCACGCCTGAATTCTTTTTTGCAGGGAAATTCGGGAATAAGTGTGGGTGTCATTCAGCAATTGGTTTTGTTTCTTAATCACGGCATTGTTCCCGAGATATTCGAACATGGTAGCGTTGGCGCGAGTGGAGATCTTGTTCAGTTATCTCATTTGGGTCTGAATTTGATTGGCGAGGGGTATGTTTATGAAAATGGAATACGTCAGAAAACCGCTGATGTGTTGGCAAAACATGGTATACCTCCATTAAAGATGGAACTTCGTGATGGCCTGGGCCTGATCAACGGAACTTCCTGCATGACTGGAATTGCGGCGGTAAATTTAATTTATGCGCAGCGTCTCGTTCAATGGTCCATTGCCGCTTCTTCCATGCTGAATGAAATTATGGAAGCTTTTGATGATTCTTTTTCACAGGAATTGAATGCTGTAAAACACCACAAAGGACAGCAGTATGTTGCAGCGCAAATGCGTGAATTTCTTGCCGGCAGCGGCATGATCCGGAACAGAGAAGAATTGTTTAAGGATGATAAAGCGCTTCAAACGCGCGAATTTGAAAGGAAAATACAGGAATATTATTCGATCCGCTGTGTGCCACAAATTATCGGTCCAATCGTTGATACGATAAATTACGCTCAGGAAGTCATTGAAAATGAGTTAAATTCCACGAATGACAATCCGATTGTAAGACCGGATGAGGATAATGTTTTCCACGGCGGAAATTTCCATGGCGATTATATATCTCTGGAAATGGACAAGGTAAAAATTGTCCTGACCAAACTTTCCATGTTGATGGAGCGCCAGCTTAACTTCTTGATGAACAGCAAATTAAATGGTAAATTTCCTCCATTCCTGAATGCAGGAACCTGGGGGTTAAACTTTGGTTTTCAGGGAATTCAGTTTACTGCAACTTCGACGACGGCTGAAAGCCAGGCTTTGTCTACTTCCATGTATGTGCATAGTATTCCGAACAATAATGATAATCAGGATATTGTGAGTATGGGGACCAATAGTGCGGTGCTGGCTAAAAAAGTTCTTGAAAACTCGTTTCAGGTTACTGCGATCCATATTATGGCGATATGCCAGGCGATTGACCTGTTGGAAGCGGACGAAAAGGAAAGATTGTCGCCGAAAACAAAAACTATATACAAACAAATACGTTCGAAGGCACACTTTATAAAAGACGATATTGTGCCTTTTGAAAGCATCGCAGAAGTTTGTAAATTAATCAAAGAAACCCCGTTTAACGTATGAACTGCGCACTTGTAACAGGAGCATCAAGAGGATTGGGTCGGGCGATTGCTATTCAATTGGCCAAAGATCATGGTCTTTTTATTTTGGTCAATTACACTTCCAATGAATCGGCGGCGGAGGAAACGCTTGCAGAAATCAAGGAGAATGGCGGAGACGGGGAGATTTTGCAATTTAATGTCCAGACTAAAACGGAAGTCGATGAAGCCCTGAATGGTTGGAAAGAAAAAAATAGCGAAAAGTTTATCAGTGTTCTGGTGAACAACGCTGGCATTACCCGTGATGGTCTTTTTATGTGGATGCCGGAGAAAGATTGGGATGATGTGCTGAATACTTCCACAAAAGGTTTATTTAACGTAACCCAGAATGTTATCCAGCAAATGCTTCGGAAACGTACCGGGAGAATCATCAATATTGCATCGGTTTCGGGTTTGAAAGGTGTAGCCGGCCAGACAAATTATTCGGCTGCGAAAGGTGCGATGATTGCATCTACAAAGGCTCTTGCTCAGGAAGTTGCGAAGCGGAAAATTACTGTTAATGCGGTTGCTCCTGGTTTTATCACGAGCGATATGACCAAGGATCTCAACGAAGACGAATTGAAACAAATGATTCCGATGAATCGTTTTGGAAAAGCGGAGGAGGTGGCCCATCTGGTAAGCTTTTTGGCTTCGGATAAGGCATCTTACATAACGGGAGAAGTGATTAATATTAACGGAGGAATTTATTCTTAGAATGAACCACAGAGTTGTCATCACCGGAATTGGTATTTATTCCTGCCTTGGAGAAAATCTCGGGGAGGTTGCAAAATCCCTGTATGCCGGGAAAAGTGGTATTATTTTTGATCAGGTCAGAAAAGATTTCGGCTTTCGCTCTGCACTTACAGGCATGGTTCAGGAGCCGGATCTGAAACCTTTTTTATCCAGGAGACAGCGCCTGGGTATGCACCAGCCGGCAATGTACGCCTATATGTCTACGAAAGAGGCGATGGAAATGGCGAAGCTGGACATAGACTTTCTTGAATCAACCGAAACGGGCATCATCTTCGGCAATGACAGTACGGCCGCTTCCATTGTGGAGGCGCATGATAAGGCAAGAGAAAAGTTTGATACGACTTTGATCGGAAGTGGCGCAATTTTTCAGAATATGAACAGCACGGTTAATATGAACCTTTCAACGATTTTCAGGTTGAAAGGGATCAATTTTACGTTGAGCGCTGCCTGTGCTTCCGGTTCTCATTCCATCGGAATGGGTTACATTATGATCAAACAAGGTTTGCAGGATCGGATTATCTGTGGTGGAGCTCAGGAAATCAATATAGCCGCCATGTGTAGTTTTGACGGTTTGGGCACATTTTCTGTTAAAGAGTCGGATCCAACAAAAGCTTCCCGGCCATTTGACAGAGACCGCGATGGGCTTGTACCCAGCGGAGGCGCAGCAACGGTGATTCTGGAATCTTATGAAGCAGCGGTGAAACGTGGCGCGCCGATTTTGGCTGAGGTGATCGGATATGGGTTTTCATCTAATGGCGACCATATTTCTAATCCAAGTATGGATGGCCAGGTCAGATCACTGAACATGGCTTTAAAACAGGCAGATATTTCTGTGGATAAAGTTGACTATATCAATGCACATGCCACTTCAACGCCCGTCGGTGACAGCAGCGAAGCAAAAGCTATTGGAGAAGTATTTGGTGGCAAGGTGCCTGTAAGTTCCACAAAATCTATGACCGGACATGAATGCTGGATGGCAGGAGCGAGTGAGGTTGTTTATTCTATGCTGATGATGCAGCAAAGTTTTATTGCCCCTAATATCAATTTTGAAAATCCGGATGAAGAGTCTTCAAAAATCAATATAATTTCCGAGACCCGGGAACAGTATATCGATTGTTTCCTATCCAATTCGTTCGGCTTTGGTGGAACTAATTCTACTTTGATTATTAAGAAAATGTAGTGGCTTTTTTATTGATTTTGAATTGAATCCCGGCATAAAATCAGGATTTTTGTGTCCTCCACTATTTTCCGTTTGATAAAAACTTATTTCAATTTTACTCTCCGGCATATAAAATCAGGTTTAAAAGTGACATTTTTGTTTTCTATAATTTTGATATATAACGACTTAGCAGATATAATTCGACTCGCCTGTATGGATTGATGCTGATTCATAAGGAATCTCTCAAAATTTAAAGACAATTTGAAAAGTATAACCAAAGAATAAATTAATTTTGTAGCCATGAATGAAACACTTGTTACGATGGAATGGGAAGATATTATCGAGGATACCAGGGACTTTTTGTCAGAAGAATTTGAGGTTGATCGCGATCTTATTCTTCCTGAGAATAGCTTAAAAGATACGCTGGATCTGGATAGTTTGGACTATGTTGACTTGGTTGTGTTGATTGAAGAAAATTTAAATATCAAGGTAACAGGCGAAGATTTCAAAGATATTGTAACCTTCGGCGATTTTTATCAACTGGTGCAAAAGAAGTTATCGCTTTAATTAATGAGCCGTTGGGATGGTAAAACCAAAGGATCTTTATTAGGGTATAAAATTTTCCTTTTTTTTGTTAACGTTTTTGGTTTGGGTGCTGCTTATAAACTGCTTAAACTGGTAACGTTTTATTATTATATTTTTGCTGCCAAACCGAAGAATGCCCTGCTTGGATTTTATAAGGAAACGCTGCACATCTCTGGTAAACCTGCACTGAATTTAGTACGAAAAAATTTCTATATTTTCGGACAGACATTATTGGATCGAGCTGCGTTTCTTTTAGGGAAAGATACCATTTTTACCCACACCTTTGAGAATGAACAATATCTGCTGGATATAAAAAATGGCGGAAAAGGAGGCATATTACTCAGTGCTCACCTTGGAAACTGGGAAACGGCTGGTAATTTGCTTAAAGGAAGAATTACTCCCACAATCAATATTGTAATGCTGGATGCGGAAGTTGAAAGCATTAAGAAATTTATGGAGCTCTCAACGGGAGGTTCCAGATTCAAAGTCATACCCATTAAGAACGATTTGTCGCACATTATTTCTATCCGTAATGCGCTGATCAATAACGAGTTCGTTGCCATTCATGCGGATAGGTTCCTGGAAGGTGCAAAATTTATCGAGCTTGATTTTATGGGTAAGACGGCCAAATTTCCCTACGGACCTTTTATAATTGCCTCGAAGTTTGACGCTCCTGTAACCTTTGTTTTCGCAGCAAAAGATGGCGAATACAGTTATCATCTGAGTGCAACTGCGCCAATCACCGGGAAAATGAAGCCTGAGGAAATAGCAAGATTATATGTTGATGAGTTAGAGAAAAAAGTTCGACAGTATCCGGAACAGTGGTTTAACTATTTTAATTTTTTTCAGTAATGCTCGTAACGAAAGAGAAAATAGCAGAAATCATACCGCACAGGCCACCTTTTGTGATGATTGATAACTTGCTCGAAGTGAGCGAAAGCCGTTTTGAGTCAGACTTTTTTGTCCATGATGATAATATTCTGGTTCGGTCAGGATTTTTTGAAGAGTCCGGGTTGGTAGAAAATATTGCACAAACCTGCGCCGCAGGTTTTGGTTTTCTGGATAGGGAAAAGGAAGGTGAACCGAGGATTGGTTTCATCGGAGCCGTTTCAAAACTCGAATTATTTGAATTGCCTAAGGTTAACTCGACAATCCATACAATCGTTACACCAACGCACCAGTTAGGAAATATTTTTCTGGTAAAAGGCGAGAATTACTGTAATGGGCGTAAATTGCTTGAATGTGAAATTAAAATTGTAGTCAACTGATCACTTGTGAAGGTGCTTTTGTGGTTACATAGTAGAATATATGCTCATCTCGGAAATTGAAATTGATATAAGATTTAGTGAGACAGATGCCATGGGTGTTGTATGGCATGGCAATTATCTCAAATTTTTTGAAGACGGAAGGGAGGCTTTCGGTAAAGAATTTGGACTTGAATATCTCACTATTTTCGGCCACGGATATTTTACTCCCATCGTTAAGTCTGAAATTGATCATAAGGCGCCTGTTCATTATGGCCAGGTGATCAAGGTCATTACCAAATTTATCCCTTCGAAAGCGGCTAAACTTATGTTTGAATATGAGGTAATGAATGTCACAACGGGAGAACTTTGTGCAGTCGGAAAAACAATGCAGGTTTTTTTAGAAAAAGATAGCCGGACACTTGAACTGCTTACCCCGGATTTTTACCGGATTTGGAAAGAAAATAATAATATTTGAGACCTTCGGGTTATTTGTAAAGAGAAGTTTGAAATGACCTACATAGGTGCTGAAGAAATAATAAGTCCACTGGGGCAAAATATTCAGGAGAGTTTTCTGGCGGTATGCGAAAACCGTTCAGGGATTTCGTTGGTGCCGAAGGTAGGTTTTAGCAATGAGGATCTGCACCTGGCAAAAATAACTTCGCTGTCAGGTGAGAAAAAATTCGAGTTTTTACTAGTTGATATGTTAGAAAATATATCAAAACAGATTGACCCGTCTGTAATTTCATCAACCAAAACACTTGTCATATTAAGCTCAACAAAAGGAGATCTGGATAGCGATATTTCTAACCCTTTTGATCCGGCAGTAGGGGTTTTGGTAAAACATTTTGATTTAAAAACTCAACCGGTCATTGTTTCAAATGCCTGTATTTCGGGCGTCCTTGCAATCAATGCTGCGAATAATTTTATTAAAGCCGGTTTTTTCGAGCACGTAGTCGTTATCGGCTGTGATGTTATTTCTGACTTTGTCCTCTACGGGTTTCAGTCACTTTTCGCGGTAAGTGCGTTGCCCTGTATGCCTTTCGATAAAAACAGAAATGGCATTACTTTGGGTGAAGGTTGTTCCGCAGTAGTTGTTTCAAAGACAAAAGATATATTTAAAAATCTGCCGTTGGAATTGTTATCCGGTACTTCGGCAAATGATGCCAATCATATTTCCGGTCCTTCAAGAACCGGCGAAGGATTATACCGGACCATTCAAAAAACATTACGGCAAAACAATGTTTCGGCGGATGAGATAGATTTTATTTCTGCACACGGAACGGCGACTGTTTTCAATGACGAAATGGAAGCTGTTGCTTTTGACCGCCTCAATATGGCAAATATTCCCTTAAACAGTATGAAAGGATATTTTGGTCATACCTTAGGTGCCGCAGGGGTTATGGAAACAGCGATTTCAATGCAGATGATGCAGAATAATTTCCTGATTAAAAGCCTGGGGTATTCTGAGACAGGAACTTCCAAGACCTTGAATATTGCAACAGAAAACAGATCTTCCGAATTAAATACGATATTAAAAACGGCTTCGGGTTTTGGAGGTTGTAACGCATCCTTATTACTTCGGAAATTATGAATTTTATTACTGCTTATTGTCAAATCAGTGCGGATGCCTGTGCTATAAACGGAAACGTTATTGTCCGGAAAAACGATCAGTCAGCCGATACCTGGTTTAAACAATTATACAAGGAGCTAGCGCTTGATTATCCTAAATTTTATAAAATGGATATGCTTTCACAAGCCGGGTTTTTAGCTTCTGAATTTATAAAAAAAACCTTTCCCGAGCTGATATCATCTTATGCTGATGATGAGATCGCGCTGTTATTTGCCAATAGTGAGTCCAGTGCGGATACTGATATCCGTTTCAAGGAATCGTATCAGGACAGAAAATCGCCGAGCCCGTCTCTTTTTGTGTATACGCTGCCTAACATTGTGTTGGGCGAACTGGCGATCAGGAATAAATTTTACGGTGAAAATATGTTTGCAGTTTTCCCTAAATTCGCACCTGATTTTTTCCTTCAATACGGAGAAATTATGTTGACAACCGGCTCGAAGGCGGTGTTGGCAGGTTGGGTCAACATTCTGAAAGGCAAGGTTGAAGTATCAGTGTTTTTAATTGAACAAAACAAGGCTGACGGATTACCGTTCAATAGAGCAAACATAATCAAGTGTGTCGGTTTGGCGGATCAGGAATGATCATTTCACCAAACGCTACGCCTTCAATAAACGATTACTAGAACAAATGGAAAGCTTAAAAGAGGATTTAAAAAAGCAGATAATTGAACAATTAAACCTGGAAGATTTACAGGTTGCCGATATTGATGACGATAGTCTTTTGTTCAGTGCCGATGGGGTTGGTTTGGATTCGATCGATGCATTGGAGCTCATCGTGCTGATGGAAAAGTTTTACGGAATTCAGGTAACTAACCCGGAGGAAGGAAAAGACGCGTTTTTGACCATCAATACGATGGCTGATTATATTGAAAAAAAACGAAGTTGAATTATTAACGTTTGATTTTCCGGTTGAATATGATTCCCGGAAGCGTCAATTCTACTTTATTAATCTCGACGTTTTAGGAATAAATGGCAGTACGGATAACAGGTTTAGGGATTATTTCTGCAATTGGGCTGACCGTTGCAGAAAATCTGTTTTCGTTAGAAAACAGCAGGTCCGGTATTGCACCTGTGAAATATTTAGATAGTAAAAAAGATTTTCTGGTTGGGGAAGTGAAATGCGCTAATGCTGAGTTGTCCGATTATCTCAACATAAAATCTCAACCCGTTTCCAGAACTTCATTGCTTGGTCTGGCCGCTGCAAGAGAGGCCTGGGGCAGGAATCGTCATACACAAGAATTGCGTACAGGTTTTATCTCTGCTACTTCGGTCGGAGGAATGGATACGACCGAGCGATTTTACAGGGATTATCTGGATCAAAATAATCCTGATTATGCTGTTTTGAGATGCCACGACAGCGGAAGTACAACGGAGCGAATTGCCGCAGAACTCGGAATTTCAGGATATATCAATACACTTTCAACGGCCTGTTCGTCGGGAGCTAATGCGATCATGCTCGGTGCCAGGCTCATTGAACAAGGGAAGCTCGACCGTGTTTTGGTAGGTGGAACAGATGCATTGACCAATTTTACGATAAACGGATTTCGTTCACTGATGATTTACGATGATCAGTGGTGCCGTCCTTTTGATGAATCCCGGACAGGACTAAATCTTGGTGAAGGTGCTGCATATTTGTTGTTGGAAAGTGACAAAAGTGCCAGGATTTCAGGTAACCCGACGATTTGTTGTCTGAGCGGCTGGGCGAATGCCGCAGATGCATACCACCAGACCGCATCTTCGCCGGAGGGAACCGGAGCGACGATGGCTATCCAGAATGCAATTGAAGTTTCCGGGCTGAGCGCTTTGGATATTTCGTATGTGAATGCGCACGGAACTGGTACGAAGAATAATGATCTTTCCGAGTCTACGGCGATGATTAATATTTTTGGTGACAATATCCCTTATTTTAGCTCAACCAAGCCATTCACAGGACATACCTTAGCAGCCGCTGGTGCCATCGAGGCTGTTTTTTCTGCATTAGCTATTCAAAAAGGATTAATTTTCCCTAATCTGAATTTTAAAACGCCAATTACAGAAACAGGTCTTGTACCTGTAACCGAGTTGCAAAAAGACCAGCCGGTCGTGGCTGTTCTGTCAAATTCTTTCGGATTTGGTGGAAATAATTCTTCTTTGGTTTTTTCTGTTAACCGATAAGAGAGTCAGCTTTTTGTTGTTATCCTTTTGTGAATTAATAAGTTATTAAAAAATGTATATAAACGCTGCGTCTACGATTTCTCATCAGCCTACATTTCAGAATGCAGGTTTTTCGGAATTGATTGAGCCGCTCGATAATTCTTCCGAACTGATAAGTCCGAATTATAAAGAATATATCGATGCCGGGCTTCTTCGCCGGATGAGCAAGATCTTGCGAATGTCCGTTGCAGCAGCGAAAGAATGTTTGAAACAAGCAGAAATAGACCAGCCGGGAGCCATTATCGTAGGTACAGGTTTAGGATGTTTACAAGATACGGAGAAGTTTTTAAGCACTTTTTTATCCATTGAAGGCCTTCTTCCGCCAACCTCTTTTATTCAGTCCACCCACAACACCATCGCCGGCCAGATTTCCCTGAGTATTGGAAATCATGGTTATAATATGACACATACACAAAATACCCTTTCCTTTGAACATGCCTTAATCGATGCATCGTTGCTGCTTGGCGAAGGAAAAGATAATATTATAACCGGCGCGGCGGATGAGTTTATCACATTTTTGGACGAAGCTGCTGAACATCTCGCTGCATCGTCAAAACGTCATCTGACTTCCGGGGCTTCATTTTTTATATTAGGTAAAAATAAAACGGAAACGTCTGTTGCCAGGGTAAAGGATGTGAGGACAATGGGTCTTATTCAGGATATTGATGCTGCGATTGATTCATTTTTGCTGGATAATTTTCTAAATATTTCCGAAGTTGACCTGGTTTTGTATTCTGATTTTAGCGAGAGGGAAATGATGGAGTCGTTTGCGCATCAGTATTTTAATGAGCACTATCATACGGATTCCAAACTGATCAATTGTACGAAACTGTCAGGATTATATCCTACGAATTCAGCCTTTGCAATGCATTATGCAGTCGACAGGATTCAGCTGGAGCCAAAGCTGAAAAACGTTTTAATTCTCAACGGGTTGAATAAAATAAATCTGGGTTTAATCTTAATAGAATCTCTTGAAGCATAATATAGTTACGGCAATCACCGGAATTTCGCTTGTTCTCTGCGGATTCGCTTTTTGGGAGACGGGATATGTTGAATATATTCTGGGAATTATTTCGGTTTTTTATCTGATTAGCACTACCTACGGCTCGTTTCAGATCCGCGCCAATTATTTTGTAACATCTATTCACAAAGGAAAGAAAAAGTCAATTGCACTTACTTTTGACGATGGTCCGCATCCTGAGAATACCCCTCGAATTTTGGATATTTTGAAGGAAAAGGGTGTTAAAGCAACTTTTTTTGTTATTGGAAAAAATGCTGAAAAATATCCTGACCTGGTACTCCGGATTGATGCCGAAGGGCATATTGTTGCAAATCATTCTTACAGCCACAATTATCTGATCGGTTTTTTCTCGACAAAACGTTTGAAAAATGATCTGACGAATTGTAACGATATTGTTCATCAGATACTTGAAAAAAAACCGAAACTTTTCCGACCACCTTTTGGTGTAACAAATCCTCGTTATGGGAATGTTTTAAAGGAATTGAACTTGCAATCCATCGGTTGGTCATTGCGTAGTTTTGATACCCGTGCGAAAAATAAGTACCAATTGATTCAGAATGTAATTTCAAAACTGCAAAAACGTGATATCGTTTTACTTCACGATCACCTGCCCGTTACCGCAGACGCACTTGAAGACTTAATCGAACATTGTCGCAGTAAAAAAATCGATATCCAGCCGCTTCCGTTAATAATCAACAAAGAACCTTATGAAATTTTATAAATTATTTCTTCTGATTATCCTGATTACCAGTGCTCTATCTGCCCGTTCACAGGAATTTAAAAAGGCTGTAAACCCGGATAAAATTTTGTCAGATCTCAGGAAATCATCACAGGCAACCACATCGATTCAGGCAGATTTCCGGGAGGAAAAATATTTGTCATTTTTGAAAGAACCTGAGAAATCGAGTGGGGTTTTTTATTTCAAGAAGTCCGATCAAATGCGCTGGGAACAGCAGTCACCTTTCAAATATATCATTTTGATAAACGGAGATAAATTGCGTGTTCAGGATGGCAGCAAGGAAAAAAATATGAGTTCGGCTGGACGTATGGCCGGTCAGATCAAGCAGGTGATGCTCGGACTTGTAAATGGAGATTTTCAGAACAGCAAGGCATTTACCCTGGCTTGCATGGAAAGCTCCGATCAGTATATGGTCGTTCTGACGCCAACCAACAAGCGAATGAGAAGTGTTTATTCCAAAATCAACCTGGTTTTTTCCCGCAGTAGTCTTCGATTAAAGGAACTTACTTTTTTTGAGAAAGGCGGAGATAAAAGTGTCATGAAATTCCTGAACGAGAAATTTAATCAGCAAATTGCTGAGTCGGTGTTTTCGAAATTATAGTGCCTGTTTCTGGAATTAATACCAAATTGCACCGTTATGTTTCTCAATAATCTCTATACCATATCGGAAATCTCGTCCGATTCTCAATCCATTTCTGCTGTAATTATCCTGGATCCTGCGCATGAAATTTTTAAAGGACATTTCCCGGGAGCACCTGTGATGCCAGGTGTCGTTCAACTGCAGATTGTAAAGGAGTTATTAGCGCAGCATCTCAAAAAGAATCTGATGATGAAAACCATGCGGGTTTGTAAATTTCTTCAAATTATTAATCCTGAGAAAACACCTGAGATTCGGATTGATATTAAATTTACTGAGGGAGAAGTCATTGATGTCGTCGCTTTGGGAAGTTCTGAGGAGATTATCTTTTTTAAAACGCAAGTTTCTTATATTTAAAGCCGGATTTGCGCCATTGGAGTGCAAAAAACTCACCGTCTGATATTAATCAATGACTTTAAAAGATATTCATTGCTGCATTTTAATACCTACTTACAATAATCAAAAAACGCTTCGCAGTGTTATTGATGGTGTTTTAGCATACAGCTCTGAGGATATTATTGTCATTAACGACGGATCTACTGATGATACTGCTTTAATTCTTGAGTCTTATCGTGGAAACATCCATATACTGACGAATGAGAAAAATAGTGGAAAGGGATTTTCGCTGCGACGTGGATTTAAAGAAGCTACGACGTTGGGTTATAAAAATGCCATTTCCATTGATTCTGACGGACAGCATTTGCCTTCGGATATACCTCTTTTTATAGAAACCGCATTGAGAAATCCAGGCGCACTGTTGATGGGTTCCCGAAATATGGATCAGGAAGGCGTGCCGGGGAAAAGTTCTTTTGGGAATAAATTTTCGAATTTCTGGTTCAAATTCGAGACCGGCCTTACCTTGCCAGACACACAAACCGGTTTCCGGCTTTATCCCCTTGATGCGATCAGGGAAATCAGGCTTTTTACTTCGAAGTTTGAGACTGAAATTGAAGTAATCGTTAAACTCGCCTGGCGCGATGTGAAGATCATTCCAATTAATATTCAGGTTATTTATGACAGTAATGAGCGTGTTACGCACTTTCGGCCTTTCCGCGATTTTACACGGATCAGCATTTTAAATACTTACTTTGTTATTCTGACATTGCTTTTTTATCTACCGCGCAGACTTTTTTATTATGTAAAAAAAAAAGGTCTTTGGCAGATTATTAAAGAGGAAGCGTTGAAAAAAAATGAAAGCAATATAAGTAAGGCGAAATCAATCGGCTTTGGTATTTTTATGGGAATTGTTCCGATCTGGGGATTTCAATTGCTGATCGGTATTCCTCTTTCGATCTATTTTCGAATGAACAAGGTACTTTTCCTGACCGCTGCGAATATCAGTTTGCCACCATGTATTCCTCTTATTATTTTCGGGAGTTATAAATTTGGCGGATTATTTTACAGAAATGGCGTGGAGTTGACTTCTTTTCAGGATTTGACGTTGGAATCAATCCATGTGAATTTTGTTCAGTATTTTATCGGTGGCACTTTACTTGCACTATTTTCCGGGCTTGCGGCCTTTACTATTTCATGGCTGGTTTTAATGACCGTCCGAAAAAATTCCTAAACTTTCAATTTTGCTGGTCTGCCCTGATCAAGTTTAACCTATGAATTCCACAATTACTTCCGTCTCGGATTTTAAAACCTATCATGAAAATCATTTAAAGTCGGCGCGTTTACGGACGATTGGCTGGGAGCTGGCGGTAATGATCTTGTTTGGCGTTCTGGCTTATTTTAGTAAACAAACCGTTTTGTATATCCTCGGTTTCGTAATTGTAGCCGTTATCGCAATCATTCACCAATATTATTACAAAAAGTCTTATGCCCGAATAGCGATTTTCAAAACCCCTTTTCCCGACACGTGGCGTGAAATTCTGAAAAAACATTCCGTTTTCTTTCAAAGCCTGGATGCGAAAAAACAAGGGTTGTTTGAAAAACGTGTTCAGTTATTTTTGCTTGAAAAAAGGGTTGAAGGAATTGATACCGAAATCGATGATGTGGTGCGCGTCCTGGTTGCTGCCAGTGCAATTATTCCAACTTTTGCATTTCCTGCTTTTGATTATCCTGACCTGAATGAAGTACTCGTTTATCCGGCGTCGTTTAGTGAAAAATTTCAAATAGGGGAGAATCAGAAAGCTGAAAATATTGAAGGAATGGTTGGAAATCGATACATGAATCATTCGCTGTTGCTATCGAAACCTGCTTTGCTTAGTGGTTTCAACGGAAGAAACGGAGATGAAAATGTCGGTATCCACGAATTTGTTCACTTGCTGGATCGGGAAGATGGCGTGGCCGACGGTATGCCTGAGCGCCTTGCCGATCATGCCTACGTACTGCCATGGCTGCATTTGATAAAAAAAGAGATACAGGAAATTAGAAGTGGCGATTCTGACATTAATCCTTATGCGATCACCAATAACGCCGAGTTTCTCGCAGTAGTCAGTGAATATTTCTTTAATAATCCGGAGGAATTTCATGAAAAACATCCGGAATTGTATGATATTTTGTCAAGATTCTATCATTTGGCTCCGGTAAAATGATCAATTCGTTGACTATTAAATGTTTGGATATATTTTGGTGATAGTTAACTATGACTATTTATTTTATTTATAAAAATAGTGATATACGGTTTCTATGTATTTTAACAAAAAAAATAGGAATTAATCAAAAATAAGCGTTTTTGGATTTTGTTATGTGGCCTCATTCTCTATATTTACGAGAATTTAAAACCGTTAACCTAATTCATATCGCGCATGAGTAATATTACCTATTTAGTGCCAGTTTTAGGCCTGATTGGCTTGCTGGTTATGTTTTTTAAAAGAGGTTGGGTTATCAGGCAAGATGCCGGTGACGGAAACATGAAAGAAATTGCAGATGCCATTGCCGATGGCGCGCTCGCATTTCTAAAAGCTGAATGGCGGGTACTCATCGTCTTCGGTATCATTGTCAGTATTTTATTAGGATATTCCGGCACACTGGTTGAAAATTCCAGTGTTTTTATTGGTGCCTCTTTCATCGCCGGAGCCTTCATCTCGGCCTTTGCAGGATACATCGGGATGAATATTGCAACCAAATCGAATGTGCGTACCACACAAGCCGCGCGCACAAGTCTGACCAAAGCACTCGAAGTTTCATTTACCGGTGGTTCGGTCATGGGAATCGGCGTCGCGAGTTTGGCTGTGATCGGGCTTGGCGGTCTTTTTATTATACTATATCATTTTTTTGTTGGCGATAGTTCAGAGGTGAATGGCCTCGGTATGGAGAAAGTGCTGGAAGTTCTTGCCGGTTTTTCACTGGGCGCTGAATCGATAGCGCTTTTTGCACGTGTTGGTGGAGGTATCTATACCAAAGCCGCCGACGTGGGTGCTGATTTAGTTGGGAAAGTGGAAGCAGGGATTCCGGAAGATGATCCGAGAAATCCGGCAACCATAGCGGATAATGTGGGTGATAACGTAGGAGACGTGGCAGGTATGGGCGCCGATTTATTCGGTTCGTATGTTGCAACAATTCTTGCCACAATGGTTTTAGGTCGCGAAATCATTACAGAAAGTGCTGATAATTTTGGAGGAATTTCTCCCATATTGTTACCGATGGTGATTGCCGGAGCAGGGTTGATCGCTTCCATCATCAGTATGCTATTTGTGAAAATAAGTAGCGATAGTGGCGACGTCCAGGGCGCTTTAAACCGCGGTAACTGGGGCTCCATTATTTTGACACTGATTGCCTGTTATCCGCTAACCATGTGGATGTTACCAGAAGGCGTGCTCACCATTCGGGGGGTAGAGTTTACCTCCATGCATGTATTTTATGCTATTTTGTTAGGGTCAATCGTGGGTGCAATTATGTCAACAGTGACTGAATACTATACAGCAATGGGTAAGCGACCGGTGCAATCGATTGTAAATCAGTCTTCTACCGGGCATGCGACAAATATTATCGGTGGTCTTTCTGTTGGTATGGAATCAACTGTTATTCCCACACTGGTTTTGGCAGCAGGGATTTTTATTAGTTACGAATTTGCAGGTTTATACGGCGTCGCTATTGCAGCCGCCGGTATGATGGCGACGACTGCCATGCAGCTTGCCATTGATGCTTTCGGGCCTATTGCGGATAATGCGGGTGGTATCGCCGAGATGGCACATTTACCAGAGGAGGTTCGTGGTCGGACAGATGTGCTCGATGCAGTGGGAAACACGACGGCTGCTTCCGGAAAAGGATTTGCTATTGCGTCCGCAGCGCTTACTTCCCTTGCTCTTTTTGCAGCTTTTTGCGGTGTGGCGGGGATTAGTTCGATTGATATTTATAAGGCCAACGTGCTGGCCGGACTTTTTGTAGGAGCGATGATTCCGTTTATTTTTTCTTCTCTTGCCATAGCGGCAGTAGGCCGCGCAGCAATGAAAATGGTGGAGGAAGTTCGTCGTCAGTTCCGTGAAATACCAGGTATTATGGAAGGGACTGCAAAACCCGAGTATGACAAATGTGTCGCAATTTCGACTGAGGCTTCTATCAAGGAGATGGTGGCTCCCGGATTAATCGCTTTGCTCGTTCCGGTTATCGTCGGATTTTTATTCGGTCCGGAAGTATTGGGCGGAACATTGGCAGGCGTTACGGTTTCAGGTGTTTTGATGGGTATTTTCCAAAACAATGCGGGGGGAGCCTGGGATAATGCGAAAAAATCATTTGAAAAAGGCGTCAACATCAACGGTAAAACTTATTACAAAGGCTCTGATCCGCACAAAGCTGCGGTGACGGGTGACACGGTCGGTGATCCATTCAAAGATACCTCTGGACCATCGATGAATATCCTGATTAAACTGATGTCTATCGTTTCACTTGTGATCGCTCCGCATATCGCCGTGGTTCCGGCAGCAGGGGAGGTTAATGTTATTGAAGAGGAAGTTATCGAAATGCCTGTTCAAAACATTGAAACAACAACGCTTGATCTGAATGGGACTAAATTAAATATCGCCGCTTCCGGAAATCCTGTTGAAGCAGCGTTGCTGGATTTTGTCAAGTCGGATAAAAAAGTTGACAAAGAAACCTGGTTTGATTTCGACAGGTTACTTTTTGAGACAGGAAGTGCGAAACTGCAACCTCAGTCGGCAGAACAGCTTGAAAATGTTGCTGAAATTCTGAAAGCATACCCGGAGGTTGAGATAAAACTTGGAGGATATACGGATAACACAGGAGATGCATCGGCTAACCTCAAACTATCGACCGACAGGGCACAATCCGTCATGAAAGAACTGTCGGATCTGGATATTGACAAGGAGAGGCTGGATGCCGAAGGTTATGGGGAAGAACACCCGGTTGCATCCAATGATACAGAAGATGGAAGAGCCAGAAATAGAAGGATTTCTATGAGAGTGACAAAAAAGTGATATAAAAAAATATAAAAAAAGCCGGATTAAATTTTCTTAATCCGGCTTTTTTATAAATTAATGTTTCCTAAAACTGTTGATATGCGAAAGTTCTGTTACTCTTTCTCCACACCTGTGAATTTTTTAATGTGTAGTTTGTGCCGATAACACTTGTTGTCGTCTCAAAATCCGGGGTCAGCACACAAGCGTTTTCTATATATTTTTCAAGTAATGCGATAGAACAGTTTAACGACGAATAGCTGATACCAGCATCGTTAAGAGTATGAAACAGATCTTTAAGTACTGCAAGATCCGTTTGGGCCATCAGTAAATTTTCGTGATTTGTTTCGAAAGATTCAAGGTTCATTTTTTTATTTATTAAGCTGGTTATTTAGTTACTTAGTATAGTAAAAAACCTGTACCAGCGAAATAAATTTAGCGGTGTATAAATCATTGAAACGGTACAAAGGAGAGTAACTTCTGTCGATCTTAACATATTGTTAATGTCACCGTTTCCTGTTCTTCATTCCTTTTTTGTCAACCAGGATTCCCAGGCCATAATGATTTGGATAATTGTATACCGACTGGCCGGTTGTTTTGGCAATATCTAAAACAGCTTGTTTTACTTCAGGAAAGCTTTCCGTATCATGAAAAATCGTGCAATCGCTGTGATTCGCAGTCCACAGACCGCATTCAAAGGTTTCTTTATACGTATGAACAATGTCCACATGCGCAAAATCATAACGGGAATTGTCTTTCAAAATCCAGTTCTGATAGTCGGATTTGATTAGTTCGATGTTCTGGTATACCGACAGCTTTTCCTTCGTTTGCTCGTAATGATTTTCTTTATTATCAGTATGAATATCACCTTCGAAGGTATCGACGCCAGTCACTTTTTTGAAATAATTAGAAAATACAACGGTGGAGTAACCAAACTCAACCCCGAATTCGATACAGCTTTCCCGGCCAATTGAAAACTCGTCCAGAATGTCTTCAATAATCAATTCCAAACCTTTCCAGGCAGAAACTACATCCAGCAAATTTTCCGGTTTGGCCAATTTGGAAGGTTGATAAGGTTTGAAATCGGGTTTGTTAAAAAATGTTTGTCTAATGACTCTGCTAAGGTTCATGAATTTTTTGTTAAGGTAAGTGCTGTTCAACTACATTTCAACCCACTCCTGTTAAGCTTGAAGATGCAGGCGCAAAGTTAGAATTACCACCTGGGGATTTTGTTTGATTCATATTTTATCTCAGACATAACATAAGTGATTCTGGAAAAAATGGTCAATTTGCAATCAGCGTTACATTGGAAACCCTGGCTGCCTCCAAAATTTCCGGGTTATGAGAGCAGATAAAAAGGCCAGCAATGATTTTATCAGATAGATTTTCCATTTTCTGAGAACCGACCAGTTTTAATGCTTCCCCTTTTTTTGCGGCTCTCATGGTGTATATTTTTCCTTTCCTTTGGAGCTGGATGGTTTGGGGATTTTTCTCTTTGCTGAAAATCTCATCCTCAGGATCACGCATTTTATCTCCCTTTTTTACCCGCCACTGCATGACAGTCAATCCGTCGCCATGCAATACTGCGCTGACATGTGCGGCATTGTCGTAAAGTGATTCCCTGATCATCCACCCAACTTTGCGATGCGGATCAGTGCCTTTCCCTTGAAATTCAAAGTCTGCTGTGAAGGTGAAATCTCCACTCATTTCTTTATATAAAAATTGAAATTCATCCCGTTCAAACCAGATATTATATCCACCTCCTTTAAGCGTATATGTTTTAGTTTCTTTATCGTATTCAGAAGTTCCGGGAAGTTTCGGAGTTCCGATGTCGGCGTTCAGATCAAAATCACCGATTTTCTTGGCTGGTGCAAAGCTTGATAAAAGCGAAACCGCCAGTAATGGATATAAAAATGCTCGACGAATCATGGCAATCCTATGTGTTAGCTATCAAAAGTTTTTTGGATAAATGTACATTTTTTTAAATTACTGGTAATATCAAAAGAATAACTATTGTAACAGCTCTATAAAAAATCGTACAATGCATTGAAGTATTTAAATAATAATCACTGCTTTAATGTTTAAATTATTACTAAACCGGCTAAAAACCTGATAACATAAACGATGGACAACTATAATATCAATCGTCGCCAATTTCTCTGCGGAGCTTCTGCATCACTTGCTTTGACAACACTTGGTGCTCAGGGTATGGATCTGAAAGATTCCGCAAAAACTTATAGAGTTGCTTTAATAGGCACCGGCTGGTACGGGAAAAGTGATTTGTTCAGATTAATCCAGGTTGCTCAGGTTGAAGTTATCGCTTTATGTGATGTCGATAGGAATCAATTAACCGAGGCTGGAAAGTTGGTCAGTCAGCGGCAGAAATCCGGAAAAACACCTAAACTGTATGGCGACCACCAGAAAATGCTGGCAGAAAACCAATTGGATATCGTTCTGATTGGAACTCCCGATCATTGGCATGCGCTGCAAATGATCGACGCTGTGAAAGCGGGAGCCAACGTTTATGTGCAGAAACCGATCAGTGTGGATGTGATGGAAGGAGAAGCAATGGTTGCGGCTGCCAGGAAATATAAAAAAGTTGTGCAGGTTGGAACTCAACGGAAAAGTACGCCTCACTTGATCGACGCCAAGAAAAATATTGTCGACGCGGGCTTGCTTGGCAAAATTTCCCACGTCGAAATGTGCTGTTATTATCACATGAGAGCAAATGGAAATCCTCCGGTTGAAGCTGTTCCGGAGTTTCTGGACTACGAAACGTGGACTGGTCCGGCGCCGCTTCGCCCTTATGACGGCATACCCCACGTACGTTGGTGGAGGACTTTCAACGAATATGGAAACGGAGTAATGGGTGACATGTGTGTTCACATGTTTGATACCGTACGCTGGATGCTGAAACTTGGCTGGCCAAATAAAATCAGCTCAACGGGTGGGATTTACGTGCAGAAAGAGGGGAAATCAAATATTTCAGATACACAATCTGCAATATTTGAGTATGACGGTCTTAATTGTGTCTGGCAACACAGAACCTGGGGCACTCCGGCTGATCTGGAATATCCTTGGTCTTTTACTTTGTTTGGTGAAAAAGGAACGCTGAAAGCCAGCACAATGGCCTACGATTTTATTCCGGTCGGGAAAGGAGAAAAAATTCATAAGGATGTTGTTTTTGAAAAAGAGAAGTATCCCGAAGATCTGAAAGAAGATAAGATAGAATTAAATGCTGCCCCTGCAACGCGTTTACATATGCTTGATTTCATTGCGGCAATCGAAAATGGTGGCCGGCCGGTGGCAGATATTGAAGAAGGGCATATCTCTACGGCGAGCTGTATTCTGGCAAATATTTCCATGAAAACAGGCCGGCCTATTGTTTACGATCCAAAGAAAAGGGAAATTGTTGGTGACAAGGAAGCGAACGGATTACTGGCCCGAACCTATCGGAAACCTTGTATACATCCAAATCCGGATAAAGTCTGATCATATTTGATTATTTAACGTTTCAGAATTATAATTTTTTTAAAACATAGAATCAAAGCAAAGCGCGCAAAGTTTTTTGAACTTTGCGCGCTTTGCTTTTTTAACTTTTACTACTTTGCGTGAAATAAACGAGCATAACTAAATTTTGTTAAATGCAATCAGAACAATACGACATTATTGTATGCGGAGGCGGAATGGCCGGTCTGAGCCTGGTATATCGTGCCTTGAAAGAGGGCGTTTGGAATAATGAGAAAATTCTGGTCGTAGAGAAAAACAGCAAAGACCAGAACGACCGGACCTGGTGTTTTTGGCAAAAAGAAGAAGATCGAACAGCGTTTGAAGAAATAATTTTCAGGAGATGGAGTAACCTTTTATTTTTCTCAAATAACGGAAAGGAAATCAAACTGGATACAGGTTCATACGGCTACACGATGATCAGGAGCATTGATTTTTATAAACATGTACTTTCGTTCCTTGAAAATCACGATCAGGTTAGATTTATAAATGAAGAGGTTAAATCAGTCGCCAGTAAAGTTGGAAAAGCTGAGGTGATGACCGCAACAGCCACTTACAGTGCAAAATATGTATTTAATTCGATCTATATAAAACCGTCATTAAAACGTCACGATCAATATTTTTTACAGCATTTTAAAGGCATCACAATTCAGACGGACGAATTCGAGGGAGATCCATCGCAGATAAACTTCATGGATTTCAGGACATCACAGGAAAACGGAGCAACTTTTTTTTACACCCTGCCATTTTCTCAAACAGAAATCTTCACCGAGTATACTATATTTTCTAAAAAGCTTTTAACACAAGAGCAATATGATGCCGGAATAAGAAAATACATTAGCGACATTCTGAAAATCAAAAACTATAAAATTATTGAGGAGGAGTTTGGTGTGATCCCAATGACTGATTACGCTTTTCAAAGGCGATCAGGAAATGTGATTAATATTGGAAGTGCAGGAGGTGACACAAGAGCTTCTACCGGTTACACTTTTTTAAACACACAAAAGACAATTTCCAAAATAATCCGTTCATTTGCTGAGAATAATCACCCATTCTTCAAGGATGAGCAGATCAGTCAAAAACATAAAGTCCTGGATGCCACGTTTCTGAATGTCTTTGATTTAGGCCGGTACCCCGGCGATGAAATATTCACGGATCTTTTTAAGAATGTAAAGGCGAAAACGATATTTAAATTTCTGGACTCGGAGAGTTCAGTTCTTGACGACCTGAAAATCATGGCCAGTCTGCGAGCAAAACATTTTATCGGACCCTTTTTGAAGGTACTGGCGAATAAGTAGGATTATATATTGCAAATAAGATTATTCTAAGATAATAGGAACTATAAACGCTTCTGTTTTCGTTGTCATGCTAATAAGTTCCGTCAACACGCATGAGCCGCAAACAATACTCCTACATGATCCTGATTTTAGGATCACTTGCCACTGTAAGTCCGTTTTCAATCGATATGTATCTGCCTGGTTTTCCCAGGATTGCAACGGATCTCAACACGACAATTGATAAAGTTCAACTATCTTTAACAGGATATCTGATTGGGATATGTATCGGTCAGGTGCTTTATGGCCCTCTTCTGGATCGTTTTGGGAGGAAAACTCCACTGTATGCCGGCCTTGTGATTTACATTCTTGCATCGATCGGCTGCGCACTTACCTCTTCTGTTGAGGCGTTGATTGTTATGCGATTTTTCCAGGCTATTGGTGGTTGCGTAGGATTAGTTTCTTCACAAGCTTTGGTAAGTGATTTATTTACAAAAGATAAGCGAGCAGAAGTTTTTTCTATGATTACGCTGGTAATCGCGGTTTCCCCAATGATTGCTCCGACGGTTGGCGGTTACGTGACTTCGGCTTTTGGCTGGAACTGGGTTTTTATCATTCTTGCAGGTATTGTGCTTCTGATTATCGCCGCGATTTACTTTTTTCTTCCAGCCGGCAAATCACCAGACCCGACTGTATCACTAAAACCACAAGCGGTTATTGGCAGTTTTCTAACGGTACTCAGACAGCCTCAGTTTTTAATTTATACGATGGCAGGAGGTCTGGCAACAGCGGCTCCATTTGCTTATATCGCTGGTTCTTCTGATGTTTTCATGAATATCTACAAAGTTTCTGAACAGCAGTACGGTTGGATTTTTGCGTTTCTGGCATTTGCCATGATCGGTTCCACCCAGTTGAATCATTTTCTGTTGAAGAAATACAATAGCGAGCAGATCATTAAAACAACACTGATGTATCAAAGCGTTGTCGGTACACTGCTTGTTCTGGGCGTTTATTACAACTGGTATAACCTGTATACATTGATCGGAATGATGTTTATTTTCCTGACAGGCCAAGGTTTGACCGGGCCAAATACATCCGCACTTTCTCTGGCACCCTTCAAAAAACATACGGGTAGTGCTTCTGCACTGATGGGAAGCTGGCGGATGGGAGCTGGGGCAATCATTTCTATTATTGTCAGTGTTTTGCACAACAATACCGCCATTCCTATGGTGGCGATGATGGCCGCCTGCTCGCTGGTGAGTCTGGTAATCCTGTTTGTTGGTAATGCAACTGTCAACAATGCTGCGCGAAACAGTGATGTTGAAAGTGAAGTTTCCATGTTGCTTTAATTTTGTTTTAAATTAGAAACCCATAAATCAAACCTATGAAAATCGAGAAATTTTACCTGTTATTTGCTTTACTCCTGATGACGTCTTCCGGTTATGCGCAGCTGCAACCTGTCAGTTATGCTGACGGAACTCAAAAATTAAATGGTTTCGCAGCAAAACCGAAAACCTCGAATAAGAAAAAAGCCGGCGTATTGATTCTTCCAGCCTGGATGGGTATCGATGCGCATTCTAAGAACAGCGCAGAAAAATTATCTGCCTTGGGTTATTATGCATTTGTGGCTGACATTTATGGTGAAGGAAAAGTACCAAAAGACCAGAAAGCGGCGGCAGAGTTGTCAGGTTATTTTAAGAAAAATTATACCGAATACCAAAAGCGTATCACACTGGCTTTAGATCAATTGGTGAAGGCTGGGGCCGATCCAGAGAACATTGCCATAATCGGATATTGTTTTGGCGGAACGGGAGCAGTTGAAGCGGCAAGAGAAAACTTCCCGGTGAAGGGAATTGTTTCCTTCCACGGCGGTTTGGGTCGTGATTTTTCTCGCGCGGTTCCAGCGATTAAGCCAAAACTTCTGATTCTGCATGGAGCCGATGATAATTTTGTTCCTGCGAAAGAAGTTGCGGCGTTTCAAAGCGAACTGAAAAAGGCAAACGCGGACTGGCAAATGGTTTATTATGCCAACTCCGTGCATAGTTTTACAGATCCAGCGGCAGGGAATGATAATTCCAAAGGCGCCGCTTACAATGAAAAAGCGGCGAAGCGTTCCTGGGAAGCAATGCTTCAATTTTTTGATGAATTGTTTTAATAAGGAAAAATTTATAAATCCTGCACATCAATTTCTTCTCACGGTCAAGTGGAGAAATTGATGCGCAGGATTTTCTTTTAATAACAATGGCGGGACACGCCATTAATTTGAGATAAATGTAAAATAAAAATTAGATTTTTTCGTCTGTTTTCTTAAACTTGGACAGGAAAATCGTTGAAGGCGATAAACCTGTTTTAGCCCACTACCTTAAATCCTTACAATGAACAAATCCCTGATTCTGGTTTTATTAATGAGTATTATTATGCAAGCCTGTCAACAAAAAGCTTCTGAAGAATTGCTTCCGCCGGTTGGCGAATTGTTTGATAATTATTATGAAGATAAGTTGCCTCTGTATCCGCTGGAAGCAACGATGAACGGTGATAACCGATACAATGATCAGTTTCCTAATGATCTGACAAAAGATTATAAAAAGAAGCTCGTTGAATTTTACAGCAAATATCAGGCGGAACTTGGGAAATATGATCGGGAGGAGTTAAATGAGGAGGAGAAAACCAGTTTTGATTTATTAAGCTGGGAATGCAGTATTAACCTGGAACTGCTGACTTTTCCGACACAACTTATGCCGATAAACCAGATCTTTTCAACGCATTTGGTGGTTGCCCAATTGGCCAGTGGAGCAAGTATGCAGCCTTTTAAAACAGTAGAGGATTATGACAATTGGTTGAAACGTGTTGATGGATTTACCGTTTGGTGTGATACTGCCATCGTTAATATGAGGGAGGGGATAAAAAAGGGATATGTCTTACCGGTACCTTTGATTAAGAAAATGATTCCTCAGCTGGCTGACATGGATCATGGCCCAACGGCGCAGCATTTGTTTTATACACCCGTAACGAAGTTCCCTGATTCTTTTGCCGCTGATGACAAGGCCCGATTGACGAAGGGATATACGGCAATGGTGGAAGAAAAGGTAATTCCTGCCTTCAAACGGTTACATGATTTTGTTGAGAAAGAGTATTTGCCGGCCGGTCGCTCAACGAGTGGTTTTATGGATCTTCCGAATGGGAAGGCCTTATATGACGCCTACATCAAGTATTACACAACCACTTCAATGACTTCCGACGAAATTCATGCGTTAGGATTGAGTGAGGTGGAGCGTATTTCTAAAGAGATGCTGAAAGTAAAAGAGCAGGTAGGCTTCAAAGGAAATCTTAAAGCATTTTTCGCTGATGTCAGAACTAATAAGAAGCTGATGCCTTTTACAAAACCGGAAGAGGTGATTGCGCATTTCAATCAGATTCACGAAACGATGAAACCTAATCTGAGAAAATTGTTTGATCTGACGCCGAAGGCAGCTTTTGAGGTGCGGCGTACAGAGGCTTTTCGAGAAGCATCTGCTTCGGCCGAATATAATCCGGGTTTGGCCGATGGTTCGAGGCCGGGCGTGTTTTATGTTCCGATTCCAAATGTGAAAGAGTATAACGACGTTTCAGACGAGAGTTTATTTTTACACGAAGCTATTCCCGGACATCATTACCAGATTTCGTTACAGCAAGAAAATAAAGCTTTGCCAACTTTTAGGAAAAATATTTGGTATAGCGCATACGGCGAGGGTTGGGCACTTTATTGTGAATCGCTTGGTAAAGAATTAGGATTATATACCGATCCGTATCAGTATTTCGGAATGTTAAGTGCCGAAATGCACCGCGCAATACGTCTTGTCGTTGACACCGGAATTCATTCAAAAGGATGGTCGAGAGAGAAGGCGATCCAATATTCAATCGATCACGAAGCGGAATCGGAGGAAAGTATCACCGCAGAAGTAGAAAGATATATGGCGGGCGCAGGGCAGGCATTGTCCTATAAAATAGGGCAGTTGAAAATCCGTGAACTACGTTCGAAAGCTGAAAAGGAAAAAGGTGATAAATTCAATATCCAGGTATTTCATAACAAAGTTTTGGAATCAGGATGTGTTCCGCTGAACCTGCTGGAAGCGAAAATAAATACCTGGATTACGGGTGGCGAAACAACAAAATAGTTCGATATATCAGAAAACAAAACGCTCCGAAAAGTCAATTTCCGGAGCGTTTCGTTTTATAATACCTGCACAATTAAGATAGACTGAGCTTTCAAATTAATTGTTATATTGTCTTTTGAACCTTCAAAACGAAGCTCTCTGTCACGTCGGCTAAACTGGCTATTTCTGATACCGAAAATTTAGCGGTTTTTAACAAATTTTTAACAAATTCGGTTTTGCTCTGTTCGATCCCTTTTTCAACTCCTTTGGTAATTCCTTCCTTGATACCTTCCTTTTTTGCCAGGTCCAGTACTAGCTCCCTTATTCCCATAGTCTTTTGGTTTTCGGTTAACTCTTCTATTTTTTTATCGAATTTAACATTATAATGTGGATCTGCAAAGCTTACATACCGCTGTAAAAAAATCAACAAATCATTGACTTTCCTCTTCTCAATATTTCTTCCAAGCAGATTTTTAGCAAGTGAAAATTTCAGATTATATAACTCATCGTCACCTAGATCCTTTTTCTTCAACGCCAGCATGACCGTTAGCACAACGACAGAAAATGGATTTTCATTTTTTAATAACCCTATTTCACTTTGGTCAGCTATTTTAAAAGTATTAAACTGAAAAACACACTTGGTGCCTAAATAATCGTACTCATATTCATATGGGCGAAATTTTTGGTTAGAATCTGTAAAGATTGCAATGGCTGTTACCGGCTTTCCATACTTATCCAGGATACGATAAAAATAAGTGAACATTCGCCTGGCGAAGTCTTTATCGTCGTAGCCCTGAACTTCAATATGGACCAAAATCCAATCTTCAGTTCCGCTCTTTGTAAACACCTTTACCAGTTTGTCAACAAATTTTGGCGATTCAATATCCTCAGTCGGAAACAGTTGTTCCAACTCTTTGTCCAGAAACTGAAAGCCTTTTTCTATATCAAAAAGCTCATCCGCGTTCTCAAAAAAGAAGCGTAGAAAATCTTCATAGACATTTTCCAATATGCCCTTCCATAGCGTGTCATTGCGTTTCATTGACTCGTGTGTTGATGAATTTTATGTAATCTCCCAACGAGTGTTTATTTAATTTTAAACACCAATCAAATAACTACATTTTTCAATAACAGACTGTCATGGAGCAAAATGGTCACACCGGTATATCAAGACGAGACGCATAAGAATAACATCCTAGCAAAAAATGCTAAGAAATCACTAACAAGAATTAAGACATGGCTGGACAGTCAGAAAGATATTCCTGACAAAATGGTAATAAAACTAACTGGCGATTGCTGAAAAACTCTTGGAATCTGTCAGAGCGGTGCCATTAATCATTTTTTTCTTCATTGCTTCGAGTCCGATGATGACCAGCTCTTTATATAGCTCCTGAAGGGTAATGCGTTTGTCGTTTTCTTCTAATTCAAGTTGAAGCTGTTTCGCTTTTAGATGAACTTTATCGGGTACGTCAAGATTAACTTTTGCCATTGTAGCGGAGTTAGGTTAAATTTTTATAGTTAGGTTGTATTTTTTGGTATACGCAAGAATTGTTCTATTTGATTAAAGAATCCGAAATAAAATCCGTTAGTGTGGGTAGTTTGCCAATATAATGAGGTAACGATGAGTGGTTGTCGTTATAAATATAGGAATGTGTTCCTAAATTTACCTTTTTTAAATAAATTTAATTACTCGTAGAATAAATAAATTAAAAGATTCTTTTAAAAGTTACATTAGAATAAGAATATTCACGTCTACTAATGTGCATTTTCAAGCCGTTTCCACATTTCGACACATGCTCTGGCATTGTGATATGGGCATTTCCAGAAATTTGCTTTGTCGCCGCGGATCTGAATACCGTCGTCTTTTACCGTGCCAAACCATTCTCCGCGTTCTTTGTCTACGAATTTATTCTCTATGTAATCCCAGCTTTTCTCCGCTTTTACCCTGAAATCTCCATTACCTGTGAGCTGGTATGCATTATAAAATCCTACCAATTGCTCGGCTGCAACCCACCAGCTTCGCTCGGTTTTGGTGTGATTGGTTTTGGGATCATATTCATAGTTTAATGCACCATCAGCACCAAGGCCTGTTAAAGCTGCTTCGGCCATCAGAATACATTGTTTACGCGTTTTGCTCAACAACTTTTCATCCTTTAAAACTTCCGCGGTTTCGTATAAAAGCCAGGACGCTTCAATATCATGGCCATAGGAAATTACCTGATCTTTTGTTTCCCATTTCTCGCTGAAAAACATTTCCATACGGTTGGTTTTGCTATTTACGATACGATCAAGTATTGCATTAAGCATGCCAATGGTTTGTTTTTTAAGCTTCTTATCAGGCCAAACGCGGTACAGATTTGTATAGGCTTCCACCAAATGCAAATGCGTATTCATACTTTTATTCCATGGACTTTTACTCAAAATAAAGTCGTCAGTATTCGTCCAGTCTCTGGAAAATGCTTCGCGGTAACCTCCATTCACAGGATCAAAAGCATGTTTTTCAATAATATAAAACAATTCCTTCGCACGTTCAAGAGCAGGAGGGAAGTTGGTCGTCCGGTAATATTCACTTAGACCATACAAGGCAAAAGCATTTCCATAAATCTGCTTTTTCATTTCCAACGGCTTATTATCACCATCTGTCGACCAAAACACACCACCATATTTTGCATCAATAAAATGAATCGAAAGGTCCTGGAAAGCGCGGTCAGCAACGATCAGATATTTAGGATCTTTGAGTAATCGCTTCGCCATTGAAAACGTCCAGAGAATACGGCTGGTGATCACAACGGCGTGCGGCGCATCAGCAATTCCTTCATTGTCATAATTTACCCGCCCATAAAAACCTCCGGTTTTTCTGTTAACAGCATATTTTTCCCAGTAACTGAGAATATTGAGTAACTCGATTTTAAAAGATTCCGGAGAAAAGTCAGCCATGGTTTTGATTGTTTATAAAAAAAGGAATACGCAATCTTAACTTACTTGTCTTTTCTCCGGTCTTTATATTTTGCGATAAATTATTTTATTTCAATAAATTGCTCTTTCACATTCCAGCCATCGAGTGACACGAGTGGCATTTCTTCTGATGAAGGTGTATAGTCCATAATTACCGTTTTATTTTCTCCCGGTAAAACAGACACATAATTGTCATCATAAAAAACAGGCAGAATTCGCTTTTTCGTTTTTGGGTCAACAAGTGATAATCGGTTGAAAAATGCCACAGGATTTTTTGCTGGATTTGATAAAGTCACTTCAATTTTTCCTTTTTCCAGCTGTTTTGTTCTGATACTGATCTCAGCCTTTGGCATTTTATTCAAACCGCTGTAATTACCTTCGGCATCGGGGAGCCAGTATAAATTATCGCTCACAATTTCCTTGTCCAGGTTCAACAATCTTAGCGATAAGAAAACGCCTTCTTTTTTTGCAAGTTCACGAATAGAAGTATTGAAAGGCGTAATCATTCTCGTAGTCGAAGGCCCTATTTCTGAAAATGCCTGTCCAAGACTGGTTTCTTTGCCATTCATATCAATCGTTTTGGCCACCCACATCAAATCATACTGATGTTTGAAGGTGTTATTTGCGATCATGATGGTACTATCGGCTTGGTTAAACATGATATGCAGAGGCGCACTTCCGTTTTTTAAACCGTATAAACAGGCATTTGGGTCAAGATAATAATCATACATCTGGCCGCGAAGCGATGTCCATGGATTTTGTGTTTTCCAGATGATTACACCGGTATACCAATCCCACATATGCGCAGTAAAACCTTCCATCAAAGATCGGTACTGATCATAATTCACAAGCTGTGCTTTTTTACCAAAATCCCGCAGATCTTTTGCTTTTCCGTAAGGTTCGATATATCCGCCGTAGCCGATATATTTGTGATATTCCCAAACCGAATCCACAGTTTCCTTTTTGTCTTTTGTATTGTAAACCGGTGGAACAAGATTTTCCTTTGACATGAAACGTTCCAGCGACTCATAATCCCCAACACCTACGGACCCGATTTCTGAGTTAAACGGCCAGGTTCTATATTCGAAAAAGCGTTTTAATGGCTGAATTCCATAAGGCCCGTCACCGTTTCCTCCAAGGAAATTGAAAGACATATCATCAGAATTTGAATAATCAACAAACCAACGAGTTCCGTCCAGCCTGGTCAGTATCGAATCACGAAGCGGAAGCATAATATCCTGTGGCAGCGTAATTTCATTTCCGCCACACCAGATGGCAAGCGACGGATAATTTCGTATCATCTTTATCTGGTCTGCCGCTGATTCAAGAAACAAATTATGATCGTCCGGATATTTCCTGCGTACCCACTGGTCGTCTCTCTTCATAGGGTCAACCCACCGGCCATTGCAATCACCGGATCCCCAGAAATCCTGCATAACCAGGATTCCGTATTTATCACAGGCGTCATAAAATTCAGGCCTTTCTGTCAGCGCGCCGCCCCAGATACGCAACAAATTCAGGTTCATATCCCGGTGGAAGCGAACTTCTGCATCATATCTGGCATCAGTAAAACGAAGCATCGCATCCGAAATAATCCAGTTTCCACCTTTAATAAATACGCGCTGACCGTTCACAGAAATTTGCTTGCTGCGCGTCACCGAATTCCAGTCAGCCTGGATCTCGCGGACACCCACATTAATTTTTTCCTCATCTGAAACCGTTCCGTTAATAACAAACTGAATTTTTGAAGCATACAAATGCTGGGCCCCATACCCATACGGCCACCAAAGTTTTGGGTTTTCCAGAGTAAGATCAGGCAAAGTAATTTCTGCTGTGGTATGCGGTTTTACTGTAATTTCTTTCGAAACTTTCTTTCCATCGATCGTGAATAGTAAAGTCCCTTTTAGAGAAGCGTTCGTTGGATTTTCGACCTCCGTTGAAACTTTAACCGTTGCAGGTTTCTGATTTCCTTCTGGTTTTCGCGGACCATTGACAAGCGTAACAATATGAGGGTTTTTGATATTGATTTTCCCTGTTTTTTCAATAATAACTTTGTCCCAGATCCCTGTGTTGCGGTCACGAACTGGCTGAATCCAGTCCCAGCCAGCCACATACTGATGTGCAACATTTTTGGCAATAGCGCCATCTCCGCCCTGCCCTCCATTTGGATTTCCAACTTCTTCGGGTGGGTAAACAATGACAGCCAGACGGTTGGTGCCTGATTTTTGTAATAGAGATGTGATATTAAAAGACTGACGAAGAAACATGCCGCTGTGCTTTTTAGCGTTAAGTTTTTTTCCGTTCAAGAAGATATCCGAGCTGTAATTCACACCCCGGAAATGAAGCCATACTTCTTCGCCAGGTTTAACGGTTTCAGAGAAATCTTTTACAAACCAATAAGTGTAATAGTCATTACCGGTTTTGAAAATATCAGGGATTTTCTCATTGTTCATGCCAATGAACGGATCCGGAATTTGTTTATTTTCCAGCATTGTGGTCAAAACAGTACCTGGCACAACTGCCGGTAGCCAGTTTGCTAAAGAATAAGCCGGAGAAGAAATAGCTTGTCCCTGATCTTTTACTTTCAGGATAGAGCTGCATTTCCAGCCAGCATTTAATTCATATTTGCTTTGAGCAAAAACGCCGGGATGTATAAGACAGGATAGGAGAAGAAAACTTGTAAATAGGAATTTCATTAGAATATTTGAGTATAATAATAATCATTACAGCAAATATATTCTAACAAAAAGTGAGAAAAAAGGAATAATATTGGTTTGATTAAAATATTGAATAAGAATCCTCTTATTATTAAATTAATTTCAAAATTATCTACTGTGTTCTCCTAATTCTTTTTTGTTAACGGTAACAAAAATGTTATCCCGGTTAAGGACCGGGATAAATCAGATAGCTATAAACCTTTTATGAATTTTTAATCCCCCTGGTTTTCTTCAAGATCGTTGTGATTATCGCCGCCTAAGCTGTAATAATTGTTTTCCTCATCCTCGTTCCCGTCAATTTCTTCATCATCATCCAGTTCTGATCCAGGGACATCCAGGTCATCACCAGTCAGATCATCGTCGAAATCTTTCTCATTCCAGTCATCGGCTTCCAGGCCCAATTCTTTTTTTATTTTGCTGATATCCTCAGGATCAATATCTTCCTCAATCAATCCTTTGCTGAAAACATCCTCTGATGCAGGGTAGAGCGGATATCCCGGCAAGTCATCATCATCGTCATCTAGTGAAAAATCGTCATCAATTATCATGTTAATAGAATTTAAGGTTAGCGGAAGTTTGGCAAGTGCCTAAAACGTGGTCAAAAATATTACTGACAATTGTTTTAAACTAATTTTTCCAAAAAACATTCCATAAGAATTTATTATTTTGAAAATCATTGAAGGTCCAGAGTAATATTGCCTTTCTAATGCTTTTATTAGCATAGGTCAATCCGTCCATCAGTCCAATTATTACATAAAGTTAAACTTTTCTAAACCTTTTGATTAACCAGATGCAAAGAACATTTTTTAGAACTGCTACAATTTTTACAGCCGTTGCAGGAATTAGTGGGTTACTCGCCATGAGAGAATTTGATCGGTCTGAAACGACAGCCCGGAAAATTACTGCCAATGAAACAGATAAAAAGATTAAACTTCCTGTCGGTTTTTCCGCAACCGTTCTGGCTTCCGATCTTGGCCCGACCAGACATATTGCAGTTGGAAAAAGTGGTGATATCTACGTCAAACTTTCAAAGCTGAAAGATGGGAAAGGTATATACATTTTACGGGATGCAAATAACGATGGTGTTATTGACGAGAAAAAAATGTTTGGCGATTACCCAGGAACCGGCATCTATATCAAGGATGGATATTTGTATTCTTCGAGTAATACAGGCGTGTATCGGTACAAACTAAATGAAAAAGAGGAAATTATTGATACCGACAAACCTGAAAAAATTCTGGACGGATTGGTCGATAAGGGCCGCGATAATGCAAAACCGATCACGCTTGACAAAGAGGGGAATCTTTATGTCACTGTTGGTTCTTATAACGACAATTGCAGGGTTGCCGGAAGTGGGAAGGGAATGTCGCCATGTACAATCCTTGATTCGGCTGGCGGGATATGGAAATTTAAGGCGGATAAGTTAAACCAGACTTTCGCTGACGGCAAACTTTATAGTACCGGACTCAAAAATGCGGTCGGAATTGACTGGGATACAAAAACGAATTCATTGTTTGCCACGCAGCATGGAAGAGGAAAATTTGATGATTTCTATCCTCAGTATTATACGCCGAAACAAAGTGCAGAATTGCCTGCTGAAACCATGTATCAGTTGAAAGGAGGAGACGATGCCGGCTGGCCATATATCTACTATGATCATATTCAGAAAAAGAAAATCCTGGCTCCGGAATATGGAGGTGACGGCAAAAAAACAGGCGGAGCAAAAGCACTGGATCCCGTTGCCGCGTTTCCAGCACATTTAGGTCCCAATGCATTGATGTTTTACACGGGAAACATGTTTCCGGCCCGATATAAAAACGGAGCATTCATCGCATTTCACAGCCAGTCTGCGGAATTGCATAAAGGTTATATGGTTGCCTTCGTACCATTCGTTAATGGAAAAGCAGGGAAGTGGGAGATTTTCGCCGACAACTTTGCGGGTACTGACCTTGTGAAACCAACCGGTCCAATAGAGCACCGTCCATGTGGGCTCGCCCAAGGGCCCGATGGCGCGCTGTATGTTACCGACGATTTAAACGGAACAATTTTCAGGATTAATTATAAGAAGAAATAGGTTTAAAAATCTCTGAAATGGGCTGGTTTTGTATTCATTATCAGCCCTTTTTGTTTTATATTCAGCAGTAAAAACTTAGATTCCTGCGGATTCGTAAGCCCTGATACGTTCTCTGAGAAAATCGGGGATTATCACACTTTTATTGGTTTCATAATCATACAAAACCATAGTTGTATAGCCGGTTGTTGTTAATTCTTCAACGCCATCTACAGTGCTTGTAATCAGATAACTTATTTCGAAACTTTTTGTGCCCAATTTACTTGTCCTGACGTATATATTGGTCGGATTAGGAAATACAACAGGTTTTAAATAATCTACATGCGCACTTGCCAGGATTACACCGATTTCCTTCCAGTCCCACCGACACGCTTCCTGAAAATAGTAAACGCGTGCCTGCTCAAAATAGGTAAGATAAACTGCGTTGTTAACATGCCGTAGTTCATCCATATCGCTCCAGCGAATATCCAGTTTCATTTTGAAAGTATATTTACTTTTTGCGTCTTCGAGATTAATCATATAATTTGTTTTAACTAGAAAATAGTGGCAAAGGCGCGAACAGGGAATGTTCCGGCGCCCTTAAATTTTGGTGGAACGGCACTGAACGTATAATTAGCCTCCGGTAATTTATCCAGATTGCACAAATGTTCCACAATCAGGATTTCTGAGCCAAGAAGTACGGTGTGGACCGGCCTGCTTTTTACTCTCGTATCGTCGATATTGTGGCTGTCAATGCCAACCAGTTTAGCGCCGCAATCACGTAAATATTCGGCAGCTTTCTGGCTTAAAAAAGGATGATTTTCATAATATTTCCCGGTGTTCCAATGTCTAGACCAGTCAGTTCTAACCAATACAGCCTTTTCTCTGATATCAATATCTTTGAAATATTCCATGCCGATTTCCAGCGTTTCCGGAGCGAAAATGGTAATTGCATCCAGATTGGCAAATGCATCCAGCTCAATTTCTGACAGGTCTTTCCCATCTTTAAAACGGTGGAATGGGCAGTCGATATACGTTCCGGTATTGGTAACCATTTCGATTTTTCCGATCTGGAATTCTGTTCCTTCTTCATAATTGCCCCTTGATTTTTCACGACTCAGATAATCACAAATAATTGGAGCAGGCAGGCCTTTATACGTTATCAATCCGTCGAAAATTACATGGCTTAAATCAATGAATTTATCAGGCGATATAGCGGATTCGCTTTTCCTTTTATGTTTTTCATTGATATAGAATTTATTAAGAATATTAACTTTTCCAACCATGAGTAATCGAAGGTCTTTGACAATATAGTCTGCCAGGTCTTCGTCAGAAATCGTGTCGGAATCTATATCCAGCCGAAAATCCTGGCCTTGTATGCCACCGCCATTTGTGAATGCTATTTCAAAATCAAATACTACTCTGTTATCCATCGTCAATTGATCGGGTTTAATAGCGTATAATTTAGCCTTTTTTTATAATGAATTTATCCTCTTACAAGGCTATTCCTCTCAATTGCGAATTTTTTAAACAAAAAAGTGTAACCTGACTAAGATTACACTTTCCTGAAACACGTATGTATTTCTTATTTTTCCAGTTGAAATATTAAAAATTAGTATCAGCTTTTTTCAGATCTTCTTCCTTGATCCAGATATTTCTATAATACACATTATGCCCTTCGGATTGTAATTTCAACCCGCCGGGAACATCCGTGATTCCCTTTCCGCCATCGTTACCGCCGTCAATTCCGGAATTTGGCCCGCCCCAAACCTGCGTTATTGCATGATTGGTATGAACCTTTTTTCCATTAAAATAAAGCGTAATTATAGGTTTTTCGACCAGTTTGCCATCCTTAAATCTTGCTGCACGGAAGAGGATATCGTAGGCATTCCATTTGCCAACGCCGTTGTAAGCCTGGTATGGTGACTTCGTCTCGTTAATAATTGCGCCCATTCCATGTGATGTTGTATCGCCATCCAAAACCTGAATTTCGTATCTGTTTTGCAAATAAACACCGCTGTTTCCGCCTTCTTTGGTAATAAAAAATTCTACATGCGCACGGAAGTCGCGGAACTCCTTTTTCGTAACAATGTCAGCTGCGCCGTACAAACCACCAGCCGCTGCCGGATCAAAACAGTTAATAACCGTTCCTTTATCGACAGGATCATTTACAACGGTCCATTTTATCGGCATCTCAGCCTTTAACCTGGGACCTTTCCAATAAATCCATTTTTCGTCAAGCATTTTTTTTGAACCATCCATAAAAACTTCGGCTCCTTTCACCGGTTTGGTTCCAACGCCAACCTGCGCACTGGCGGAAGTAAAAAGTCCTAATCCTATAACAACAGCCGGAATAATGCGGCTAATACGATTCAAATGCATAAATGTGGTAAGTTGGTTTTGAGTAATAAGTTGAAGCGTAATTTTTTTCCGCTTAGGTAGTATAAGTCACTGAGGTTTTTTAATTACTCAAAAAGTTTTAAATGAATAAAACAAAGATCTGCGTTTTTCCAGGATTCCAAACGGTGTATTGAACCGCTGCTTAGAATTTCTTATTTTTGTTAATACCTAATTGGTAACCAATGAAATTACAGGTTATTCAAGACAGTTCCGGAAAGAACACCAGCGTTTTTATCCCGATTGACGATTGGACTTTAATAAAATCAGTCTATCCGGATATTGAGACACTAAATCAAGAACTGCCGAAATGGCAAAGAGAAATTATCGATTTGCGACTTGATAAAATAGAAAAGAATCCAGGCAGCTTAAAGCCAATAGAAGATCTTTTTAAGGAATTAGATAAGGAAATTTGATATGAAGTATCAAATTCTATATCTCGATGATGTCGATATTGATTTTCAATCTGCAAAAATTTGGTATTATGAGCAAAAACCAGGTCTTAAAAAACGATTTGTCAGCGCAATAAGGAATACAATATCAAATATTCAGAAAGCTCCATTCATTTATAATGTCCAGTACAAAAACGTCAGAGTGGCTCATACGAAAATTTTCCCCTAAGGAATTCACTTTTACGTGGATGAAATTGCGGGCACAGTTGTGATCGTATCTATTTTACACCACAAGAAGTCGCCGGATGGTATCTGGAACCGAATTTAATTTCAACGTCACTTCGTCTTCACATAAAAGTGAGAAGTGTTATTTTTTCCGGTATGCCGTTCTTCAACTTCAATGGTTTTAATCGAACGAATCAGGTCCAGCAGTTTCTTGAAGCCATAATTTCGGGAGTCAAATTCAGGTCGTTTTTTCAGGATCATATTTCCTAAAACACCCAAAAAAATCCAGCCATCTTCATCTGCAAGGTCGTTAATACTTTCAGAAATCAATTTAATAAGACCTTTATCTATTTTAGAAACAGGCGTTATTTCTTCTTTCGGAACGCTCGCAGACTTCGATGTTTCGGCTACGGCAGCTTCCGGCTTAGTCTCTTTTTTAAGGATTTCTATGTAAATGAATTTGTTACATGCAGCTATAAATGCAGATGGCGTTTTCTTCTCCCCGATACCGAAAACTTTCATCCCTGCCTCACGCAATCTGGTGGCCAGCCTTGTAAAATCGCTGTCGCTGGACACGATGCAAAAACCATCCACATTGCCCGTGTATAGAATGTCCATTGCGTCGATGATCAACGCGGAATCCGAAGAGTTTTTTCCTGAGGTATAACTATATTGCTGAACTGGCGTTATCGCGTTTTCAAGTAAAACCGTTTTCCATCCCGACAGCGTAGGTTTCGTCCAGTCGCCGTAAATTCGTTTAAAAGTAGGGGTGCCGTAAATTGCAATTTCTTCCAACATACCCTTTACATTGGCATACGGCACATTGTCGGCGTCGATCAACACCGCAAGCCTTAGTTCTCTGGTATTTTCCATAAGATAAAGGTAAGAGAAGATTTATAGTTGTCAAAAAGATGTGATTTATTAGATTGAGAAGAGTGAACCAGCTTTTTATCAGCCGATCCCAGAATCTGCCGGATGATTAAAATTTGAGTGATCTTCCGGAAACTCTTCGGGCCCAACCTGTATTATCTGCTATATGTGTACTATTTTTGCAGTCCCCCTCAATAGCGCTTACCAGAAATGAGAAACCTGATCATAGTAATATTATTTGTCTCTTTATCCCACGTTACAAAAGCGCAGCCGCTCCAATTTGAGCTGTCTGATTATACATTACTTCCTCAAAAACCGGAAGGTAACCTGCATGGGATATCCGGAATTGAATATATTTCTTCCAAAAATCAATGGCATCTGGCCAGCGACAGAGGCAGTTATTTTATTTTTGACAGCATCGATACCATTCAGGATTTTGAAAAAAGGCAACATCTTGCTGTATATAAAAAAACGGGATTATGGTATGAGGCTCTCCGTTTTGACGCAACTTCGAATACGTTTTTTTATGCCGTTGAAAATGAATATGTGGCCAATTCGGAAACTTGTGACACGACTACTTATGTCAGTTACATGGACGCCTTTCCTCCATCTTTTTTATTTCCGCCGCTTCATCTTCCTGCAGACAACAAGGGTATCGAGGGTATCGCCGTGACTGATAGTGGAAATGTTTGGGTGGCGCCGGAAGCGGGTTGGGCCGGGGAGACCGAAGTTGGAAATGATACGATCCATTTCAGAAAATTTGAGAAACTAAAAAACGGATATTCGCAGGCGGGAGAATATTCCTATGTCATTGATAGAAGTGGCTGTCCGCAAAGTCCGACTGAAAAGCGTGGCGGAATCTCTGAAATACTATCCGTAAACGAGAATCAGCTGCTGGTTTTGGAAAGGTGTTTCGATCTGAAAATCACAAACAAAATCAAAGCAAAATTGTGGCAGGTCACCGTTGAAGGTTCCCATCTGAAAAAGGAAACCAAACCGGCATTTGATTTCAACGAAGGTTTTCCTATTACGGTTGATAATCTGGAAGGTATGTCGTGGTGGGGAACTGAGAATGTGAAACGACGGCTTCTGTTGATCACCGACGATAATCCCGGAATGAAGAATAACCAGCAGACACAGTTAATTCTTTTGAAAGAAAAATAGCAATACTTAATAAAAAGTCATTAATGAAAATCAGATCTTTAATTATATTTTTAGTCAGCGTTTCAGTGCTGAATTTTAGCTGTAAAACTAATAAAGAAGATGTTGTAGAAAAGGGTGTTTCTTTCGCACTCAACGAGTACCGGAAGAAGACGATTGATAGTGTTCAATATGTTATTGAGCTGAATATTCCTTCAAAAAAAGTAGAAAAAATACGAGGTACACAAACCATTTTATTTAATCTGAATGCGCTGGATTCTGCTCTGGTACTTGATTTTAGTAATGATCAAAGTCAGATTCTATCGGTAAAATCAGGAGATAAGATCGTTGATTATAAATTTATCAATGAACATATTGTCATCAATCCGGATCAACTTGTTAAAGGACAAAATCAGATCACGATCGAATTCATTGCAGGTGATCTGTCTCTAAACCGGAATGAGGAATATCTTTACACACTCTTCGTTCCTGACCGTGCATCCACTTGTTTCCCCTTATTTGACCAGCCAAATCTTAAAGCTTCTTATCAGCTTACGCTAAAAACGCCAGGCCATTGGGAAGCCGTTTCTAATGGTAAACTGAAAGAAAAAACCATGTCAGGCGATACCTGCGTCTACCATTTTGAAAAAACAAAACCCATCAGTTCCTATCTTTTTGCTTTTGCGGTTGGGAAGTTTTTCAAGGAGAATAAAACGATTGATGGTCGGGAAATGACGATGTATTATCGGGAAACGGACAGCGTAAAAGTGAAGCGCAACCGCGATGAGGTTTTTAATTTACATGCAAAAGCTGTTTCCTGGCTGGAAGATTACACCGCAATCAAATATCCGTTCGGAAAGTTTGACTTTGTACTTTTGCCCTCCTTTCAGTATGGCGGTATGGAGCATCCGGGTGCCGTTTTTTATAATGAATCAGCCCTTTTTCTTGACGAAAATCCTCCCGTGAACAGACAGCTCGCCCGCGCAAGTGTGATTGCCCATGAATCTGCGCACATGTGGTTTGGCGATTTGGTCACGATGGACTGGTTTAATGACGTATGGCTGAAAGAAGTTTTTGCCAATTTTATGGCCGCGAAAATTGTTCACCCATCCTTCCCGCAAATCAATCACAAACTGAGGTTTTTATTGGCACATTATCCGGGAGCGTATGAGGTCGACAGAAGTGCGGGTACCAATCCAATCCTTCAAAATCTGGGAAATCTGAAAAATGCCGGGACTTTATATGGCGGGATTATTTATCAGAAAGCCCCAATCGTCATGCGCCAACTGGAAACGAAAATTGGGGAAGACTTGATGCGGGAGAGCCTTAGTGAATATCTGAAAAAGTATTCTTTCGGAAATGCGCGCTGGGATGATCTGATTGGCATAATTGATAAAAAAAGTCCGCTGGATATTGCCGATTGGAGTAATGTCTGGGTCAAAACGCCTGGAATGCCGGAGTATGAATTAATTGGCGAAAAAGAAGAAATTGAGATCCGTCAGAAAAAGGATTCTGTTTCTGATCGTGTCTGGCAGCAGCCGGCTGCGGTTTTTTGGAAAGAAAAGTTTGCTGAGGGCAGGGTGAACCTTAACCTGTCAAATCAGCTTCAAAGTGTTAGAAAACCTGATTTTCCGGCGATGGTCTTTCCAAATTCGGATGGAGAGGCGTATGGCTATTTTAAAATGGATTCTGTTTCGGAAGATTACTTTTTCCTGCGTTACGATACTTCGAAGGATACTACTTTTGCAAATCCGGTTTTCAGAGGAGCAATGCTGGTTAATATTTGGGAGGGATTTTTGCGTGGTGACGGCGCAAAACCTGAGCGTTACCTTATTTACCTTTCAGATGTTTTGCAAAAGGAAGATAATGCGCTGATCTCTGATTATCTGCTTGCAAATATTCAGACGATTTGGTGGAAATTTCTGACGGATCAGCAGCGTAAACGAAATCAGGAAAGTATAGAAAAAATACTATGGTCACTACTGGAAAACACGCCTGATAAGGGAATGAAAAACTCTTATTTCCGTGCTTTCAAAAATGTAGCTTTAACGGAAAGCGGGTTGAGAAAACTCGAAGTGCTTTGGAATGATCAGCTGAAAGTTAAAGATCTGGTGTTGTCTGAAGATGATAAAATTTCACTGGCTTATGAACTGGCATTGAAAGGACATGTCGATGCGAAAGGTGTACTGGCCAAGCAGCTGAGCAATACGAAAAATCCAGACCGGCGTGCTAAAATGGAATTCGTCATTCCTGCCATAAGCCAGGGCGAACCAGAACGCGACAAGTTCTTTGAATCATTAAAAATGGAAGAAAACAGAGAACACGAGGCCTGGGTTTTGGAAGCATTGTCCTTTCTGCATCATCCTTTGCGATCCAGAAGCGCATTGAAATATCTGCGGCCGTCGCTTGATCTTTTGCAGGACGTACAGTTGACAGGTGACATTTTCTTCCCGCAACGTTGGCTGCATAGCACATTTTCAGGACATTCAGAAAAAGAAGCAGCTGACATAGCCAATACTTTTCTGAAAGAAAAAGGTGATTATCCTTATTATTTGAAAAATAAAATATTGCAATCTACCGATATGCTCGACAGAGCAATTAAGCTGAAACAATAGATCTTTTTTGTGTAAAAGAAATTGAGAGAAAATGTCTGAAACTTTATCAATTCCGCTTCATTCCCTAAACGACCGTACCAGGCTTGGTTTGGAAATTCATAGGGTTGACGGAGCTGCAACCCACAAAGCTTCAACGTATGGAGTTCACAGAGACGACCATCACATGTTCCTTTTTCAACAAACAGGAAAGGGAAAAATGATGATTGATTTTCGGGAAGTAAATTTTCATGATTGTGTAGTCTTTTGCGTTTTACCAGGACAGGTACACCGTATGATGGCATCAGAGAATTCTTCCGGTTGGCTGCTGGCGACAGATCTTGCTTTTATGGATGACACGCACCGTGCTGTTTTCGAAGAATATGCGCGCTGTGCAACGCCTGTGCCGGTAGATGCGCAAATGGCGGAAATACTGAATAAATCACTGAGTCTTTTACAGGAAATCCTGTGTCATCAGCAGGATACACCCTTCCGATCACAGTTGCTTCGGTCCATCACACAGGTTTGTACCGGAATTTTTGCCGGTATTTTTCAGCAAAGGAAGCAAGAAAACTTTATAAAAAATTCTCGTCCGTTTAAGATCAGTAATACTTTCAAAAGCCTGATCAGTAAAAATTATAAATCCATAAAAAGTCCTGCTGAGTATGCAGGTATGCTTCATATTACCTCCGCCTATCTTAACGAAGCAGTCAAAAATATAACCGGTTTTTCTGCCACTTATTGGATACAAAACGAGGTCATTATGGAAGCTAAACGACTGCTTTGTCACACAGATTTGACAGTTAAGGAGATTTCTTTCGCACTGGGGTATGACGATCCGGCATATTTTTCCAGGCTATATCATAGAGTTACTTCAAATACGCCGCTGGCTTTCAGAAAACAATACCGCGAATAGTCCAGTCATTACCTTTATCCATGTCTTTTCAATTCCGTGTTTCAGGTGTTGTTTTGTAATGTCAAACGGCAGGAGACAAGTAAATTTTCACTTTTCTGTTAAAGTAAAAGCGAAACTTGAACGTCTGCCTGAGAGAAGTCCGTTATGATAACTAATCTATTAACAGCCAACGCCACAAGTCATGAATATTTTAAAACAAACCGCGCTGAATTTATTTGAAAACTCATTAGCCAAACAAGGAGTGGTGCTGGCCACAAGGGCCTGGTATCCGGCTACATTTTTTGAAGTAGATTTTCATTTTCCATTTATGGATATGTCAAAATGGAAATCTGTACAGCATATTAAAATAAAAGTTGCTCCGGGAATTTACCGCGACTATACTCCTGCCGGTTGGGATGTTGAAACCAGAACATGTACGCTCTACATTGACGCCGTTCAGGAAGGTCCGGGAAGTGAATGGGTGCAGTCGCTGAAAGACGGAGATCATGTTACCTATGTTGGTGTAGGCTCGACCATGCACAAACCTGCTGATCATGGCAAAATGATAGCGCTGGGAGACATGACCACGATCGGGCATTATCTGGCATTGCAGCAGCTATCCGGCGAAAACAGTCTTTCCGGCGCGATTGCTATTGCCGAAGAAAATCATCGGATTGAGTTTTCACAATATTTCAATTGGGATATAATTCCTGTGGAACAAACAGATCAGGGCGGTTTTCATGGAATCACGAAATGGGTACAAAACGAGAATCTTGAAAACACGACAGTCTACGTTGCCGGACATATACCCACCTGTGTCCATTTAAGAAAACAATTGAAAAAAACGTCTGCCGAAACTGTGCGTGTGCAAGGGTTTTGGTCGTGATAATTTGATTAAAATATGAACTAAGTGTTAGGTTAAATTAGCCATGAAAATCCCCCTGAGTTGATTCGGAGGGATTTTTTTTTGTAAAATATTCTTTAATATATTGTAACATTATATTCCATTTTGTAGTCAAAAGGTTACAGTTTTCGTGAAATTGTTAAATTGACAAATAACGCCTTATTAATATTTGACTGATGCAACGGTTCTAACTTTGAAGGCGTAAGGCTAAATAAATTCAGAGCCCTTTTTTATGAAAACACTTTACACTCTTCTGATCATTATTATTGGTGCTCAGGTGGCGGCTTCGCAAGGTACTGAGGACTACTATAATCCGGTTACCGCGCCAGTTAAACCTAGTTATGAGCCGGTAACACCACAGGTTAACAGGTTCAAAACGCATCAGAAAATTAAAGCGATATCCACCACAAATAATTTAAAAATCCGCAACCGGTTGTATTTTGGAATAGACGGACTTCTAAGAACGGATAAAGCTTCAATTTCCAGTACTTTCGGAGGACTAATTGATACCAGGACCGGCGCAAAGTCGGGATACAGCGTTTCGCTTGGGTGGGTAAACCAGGAAAAATGGGCGCTCGAACTGGATTATGCCAGATCGCCAATTCATAATATTTTGATTATTAATGGCGACTATCCGCTGGAGTACAAAATGGAAAATGACAAGAACAACCTTGCATTAAGAGTAAAACGTCGGCTGTTGTTTGGAAGATCAAATTCCTCTCTTCGGAAATCCGCTTTTTGGGTTGGTGCGGGTGTGGGAGTGGTACCAAATTCAGGAAAACAAAAAGAATATTTACAGTTCGAAGGTTATGCACGACAAGGCCGCCTGCCCGTTTTAGATACTTTATTTTTGACGAGTGATACCCATACGAGTTCCAGGATCACAACCTTTGCAGACGTTACGGCCGAGTATGTTTTGAAAGTTGCAAAGTCGATTGATCTCAGTTTTTACGCCCGAAAACAATGGGGGTTTGGAACTTCCTTGACTACGGATCTGGCATATTTCGTTAATAAGGTACAAACGCAGCAGTCAACGATAAAAGCGGACGGTACCGGAATGACATTTGGGATATCTCTTCGTTATGTTTTTGCAATCGGTTTTCACGACGGCGATCCGGATTATCGTGACTAACCTGGAATTAGAAATTAATTCATAAAAAAAGCCGGAAATCGCAAAGCTCAGTACTTTGCGATTTCCGGCTTTAAATTTTTTATTTTATTTATTGAAAACCAAAGTATTAGCTTTCTCAATTTCATCCCGACTGATGGTATGTCCCATGTTCGGATAAATTTTTGTTGTTACTTTGGCATTCATGGATTCCAGAATTCCTGTTGTTTCGTTTACCCGTGAAACAGGCACGTGTGGATCTGGATCACTGGTTCCTATGAATATTGGCGTGCCTTCAAAATCCCCGGAATAATTTTCATAATAGATTTTATCGCCTATCAATCCTCCGGTGAAAGCAACCACACCGCCGTATTTTGCAGCGTTTCTGGTAACGTATTCCAGCGTCAGACAGGCGCCTTGGGAAAAGCCGGCCAGAAAAATATTTTCTTTCGAAATACCTTTGGCCACCACATCAACGACCACTTCATCAATAATTTGCAAAGCCGAGGACAGCCATGGCTCATTCACAGACGGAGCCGCGAGAAATGATGTCGGATACCAGGTATTGTTGGTGGCCTGTGGGGCAAGAAGCGCGTAATCTTTGGTATTCAGATGTGCAGCCAGCGATAGAATATCCTCTGCACTTCCGCCCCGGCCATGAATCATGATCAAAACTTTATCAGTTTCGTCAATACTTTTTCCTGCGGTTATTACTTTTTTCGTATGCATGATTTCAGAACTTAATGTTGAGCAAGTCTTGGATTTAGGAGAAAAGCGCGGGGTTTTAACCCCGCTTTTTCTTCGAAATTTTGACTGGCTTTTACAACTTTGGCAATATTTTTTCTATTTCTTTACGAGATGCTTCATATTGTTTTGGAAGTCTTAAACTGCTTCCCAAATTTTCAACACTTTCATCGATCGCAAAGCCTGGATTTTCAGAAGCAAGTTCGAACAAAACCCCACCTGGTTCTCTGAAATATAGTGAAAAGAAATAATCACGATCAATTTTTGGCGTAATATTCAGGCCCTTTCGGGCAACTTTTTCACGGAATTCCATTAAAACCTGATCGTTTTTAACCCGGAATGCTACATGGTGATTGGTTCCTCCGGCATTATAACCGCGATCTTCATTTGGTGATTCGATTAAATCCACAATGGCTGCATTTTCAACTGCATCTGTGATGAATCTGTAACGATTTCCTTCCTGCTCCAACAATCTATATCCGAAAATATCGGTTAAAATTTCAGCAGTTGGTTTTATATTTTTCAATGTCAGCACAATGCTGTGAAATCCTTTGGTAGCTACATCCGCTTTCACTTCCGCGGTTTCCCAAGGTTTCCTGGTATCTTCTGTTTTTGACTCGATCAGGTTTATTTTCAAACCGTCGGGATCCTGGAATGGCAGATACAATTCACCGAATTTTTCATCTTTATTTCCCTGTTTTATTTTAAATTCTGTAAAACGGTCAGCCCAGAAATCAAGACTTCCTTTTGGAACTGAATATCCGATATCAGTCGCCAACCCTGTTCCGGTACGGCCTTGTGCAGTACCTTCCCATGGAAAAAATGTTAGTATCGTTCCGGCGGATCCAACTTCGTCGCCATAATAAAAATGGTATGTGCCGGGATCATCAAAATTGACGGTTTTTTTGACCAATCTTAAACCTAATACTTGCGTATAAAAATCGTGATTACGTTTCGCGTTTCCTGCGATGGCAGTGATATGATGCAGACCTAAGATTTGATTTTCCATGATTGTTTTTGTTTTTATGTTATACAAATTTCCGAAGTTTCAGAATCCCGGGCATTGAACCAGGACAAGAAAATCAGATGTTGTAATTTTTTGAGGATTCGCGTTGCGACAAAGCGTGAATGATCTCGTTGCTTAATAATCCGCTTCCGCCGCCGTAATGCTGAATGATCATAACTTCCGGATCTTTTTGCTTGAAAGTTTCACGCAAAACGGCTTCACATTCCGCCTGGATACCGCCACATAAAAGCACGATATCGAATTTTTCGGCGTCGAATAGCGCAATTGCTTCTTCGTCTTTCATCGCTCCCCGTGCAATCCAGTTTTCACTTTTATTGATGATCCTAAGAACTGTTTCAAGAATTTCTTCATGTCTTCCGATCACCAGAATATTTACTTTCGGAGTTTTCATAACGATTTCAGTTTTGTAGGAAAACAAACTCACTAAGTGGTTTGCGTACACGTGGTGTTATTTCCCTCGTTTTGAACGGCTCTTCCAGTTTTTCGGCCTCATCTCTATATCCCAGGGCGATGACCGCAACCGCTTCCTGATTTTCTGTAAGTCCAAGCGTTTCTGAAATTTTAGTTTTATCAAATCCACCCATCATGTGGCCATAGATATTCAACGCGGATGCTTGTAAAAGTAAATGCGCATTGGCCATTCCTAAATCATGCAATGCTGTAACGTTTTCTGTCTGGTTTGCTTCAAAGGTTTTGCGGGCAACAGCCACAATTAATACGTCTGCATGTTGAGCCCAGGGTTTATTTCCTTTAAACAAACTGTCAGCGATTTTTGCAAAACCTTCGTTGCTCTTCGAAGCATAATAATACTGCCACGGCTGCTCGTTATTCGCGCTGGCCGCCCAGGCCGCAGCTTCAAGAATTGTATTCAAATCATTTTGCGGAATCACCTTATCAGAAAATGAACGCGGACTCCATCTGTTTTTTATCAGGTCAAGCACATCGTGCTTCGTATTTGCAATTTTGATATGTTCCATTGTTTGTGGCTATTAGCGGTTAGGCACTTGCGGTTAGTTTGTTACCTCCGACTTATCGAATAGATTAAATTATCTTTATTATGTTGATTGTCAATGGTTAGCGATTTAGCTCTCAGAAATGACTGGGATATTGGAATGGAGCCATTAAGCTAATAGCCAAAAGCTAACTACTAATACCTAAATGGACATGGGCACTTCCATCAGAAGCACCTCGGCATCTTGCGAATTTGCTTTGATAGCGATACTGCCAGTATCCCAGATTCCCAATCCGTCACGTTGGTTCAGTTCGTGATCTTCAATCGTGAAATCACCTTTTAGCACAAAGGCATAAACACCGTTTTTAGGATTTTTCAATTTGTATTCTACCGAGAAATTTTTATCAAATTTTCCCATGTGAAACCAGGCATCCTGATTGATCCACACACCGGCATCATCGGCATTTGGAGAAAGGATCTGTTGCAGATTATTATGCCTGTCTTCAACATTCAGTGTTAACTGGTCATATCTTGGCGTTACATTTTTGCTTTTTGGAAATAACCAGATCTGTAAAAACTTCGCGTCCTGATCTTCGTTTTTATTGTATTCGCTATGAAAAATTCCCGTTCCCGCGCTCATTACCTGGATATCACCATGTTTGATCACGGCCACATTGTCCATGCTGTCCTTATGTTCAAGATCGCCTTCCAATGGAATTGAAATAATTTCCATATTGTCGTGCGGATGTCTGCCGAAACCTTTTCCACCGTCAACACGGTCGTCGTTTAATACACGCAAAACACCAAAATGCATACGGTCAGGATTGTAATAATTCGCGAAACTGAACGTATGGTGGCTGTCAAGCCAGCCATGATTTGCATGTCCGCGGGTATCTGCTTTATGGAGAACGGTGTTGGCTTTTACTTTTGATTCTGTATTTGGCAAATGATTAAAACCAATCACATCCAGTTCTTTTAATTCATCAATATCATTCTTAATTACACTTCCAACCGATGCCGACGCCACGAACATTCCAGTTCCCATCAGGCCTTTGCGGATAAAATCTTTTCTTTCCATGATTGATAGTCGTTTACCGATTTAATGTTACAAAGTTCTTTATTCTACGAGTGCCGGGCATTGAACCAGGACAAGAAAACAACAATTGATAAAGTATTTTTCAACAACATTTCCTGCCTTATCCCGCAATCTGTTTTTGCTTCGCGTTAATAAATTAACAATACAAAGGAACAGTAACCGGGAAGCGAAAACATTGAACCAGGACAAGAAAACTGAAAAATGAAAAATTATTTTTTCAAAAGCTTGGTACGAACTTTACTTAAAAATTCGGCAGAAATGCCAAGGTAGGAAGCAATATAATGTTGTGGAACGCGCTGAGGAATCGTTGGATAACGTTTAATGAAATCCAGATATTTGTCCTGGGCACTGGTTGCAATGGTTTTGAATAATCGTCCCTGTAAGCTGGATAGGTTACGCTGTACCAAAATCCGAAACATTCGTTCAAGCTGTGGAACCTGTGCCAGCAGCGATTCTTTGGTCTGTGGAGAAAGGATTAACAATTCACATTCTTCAAGCGTTTCGATAAACATAGCACTTGGTTTCTGATCATGAAAACTGGCGATGTCGCTAACCCACCAATCCTCGATCGCGAACTGCAAAGTCACTTCAAAACCATTTTCATCGATATAATACATGCGGATGCAGCCCTTATTGATGAATGCTTCGAAATTGCAAACCTCGCCTTCGTGCAATAAAATTGTTTTTTTAGGAAAAGTTTTGTGTTGTAAAATCGAATTGAAATACGCAAGTTCTTCGACCGTCAGATTGGCGTGGCGTATCAGGTATGTATTGATGCGGTCGAACATGTTTATTTTGGGGAGGTTGGGAGGTAGAGGCAAAGAAAAACCAACTTTCTAAAAGTTGGTTTTTTGAAATAATAATAATCAGTTTTTACTTGGGGCGCAAATTCGCACTTCGAAAGTATATGTCCAGACAATCTCCTTGGCATATTCTTCACCAAACAATTCAGGAGTTCTGCCATCCACGTCTGCTTTTAAATCAAAATTTACGCCAAGATTTTTAAAGGGTTCAACGAAGTAAGGCTCATTCGTCACAATATAAGAAACCGGTATTTTTTCTTTTGGACCATCAAAATCTTCGAGCAGCGACTCGCCGTCTTCTTTTTCAACCAGCCATCCATAAAAACAATTATATAGTTTTTCCGCAAGATCATCTGCCGGATTTCCTACTGCCGCTTTGCAAGTTATAATTTCGAAAGATTTTGTAACAACGTTATCAGGCATCTCCGATAGTTCGTAACCCACTGGACCATCAGAAATTTTTCCATTAGATTCGGCACCAGCACTTTTATTATATAAAATTCCAACCGCCTGATCAAGTACATCGATCAGCTCAGAATTCACTGGATTGCCTTCAAAACCTTTTAAATAGCGACTCATGATATTGTTATAATTTTATTTAAGAATTTTCCAGACAGCCATTAACACTTCAAATGTAAGGGGCTTATCCCAGCCGTGCAACCCGCAAGTCAATTGTATAAATTAAACTGGAAGTGCCCTGACTGCATTGCTAACCTATAAAATTCTTCATGGGTTCCTGGTTTTTTACTAAAAAATGGAAAAAACAGGAAGAAGCGGTGCAGTCATCAATTGTTTAAATCTAGACTTTCAAAAATTTCTATTATTTTTGATTCATTCAAATCTCTTGATAAAATATTGAAACGATAGCAGCTGATCGAAACGCTGCGAACGAGGTTGTTTTCATACCGAAAATCAACCTTTGAATCTGTATTTTATATCTTAATTTAGAAGAGAAATGAATCCTTATCAAAAAATAGCTGTTCTTGGCGGTGGTGGCCGTACCGGAAAATATCTTGTTAATCTGCTTCTTTCCAGAGGGTATCAATTAAAAATCCTGCTTAGAAATATTCCTGAAAACTTCGAAACTTCAAATGAAGCATTCGCTGAAAATCTTACAAATCCTCTCGTCGAAATTATAATTGGTGATGCAGTTGTTTTAGAGAATATCCGTGAATTGTTATCCGGTTGTCAGGCGGTAATCAGTACGATTGGACAAAGACCGGGTGAGCCTATGGTGGCGAGCACGGCCAGTGAACATATTTTACAGGTGATGGAAGAAGCAGATATTCAGCGTTATATTGTCGTTGCCGGTATCAATGTTGACACCCATTTTGATAAAAAAAGTGAAAAGACAAAAGCAGCAACAGAATGGATGAAAGAAAGTTTTCCTGAAATTCATGCCGATCGTGAAAAGGCATATAGTCTTCTTTCACAAAACAAGCTGGACTGGACTTTGGTGAGGTTTCCGGTAATTGAATATACCAGTAAAAGTTTCGCAGTAGATTCAAATACAGAGGATTGTGCGGGAGATAAAATCAGTACTGCTGATATTGCTGAATTTTTGGAACAACAGTTGCACGATAAAAAGTATATCAGACAAGCGCCTTTTCTTTATAATGTTGATTAAAAAAGCGTATTTAATCCCGGCGGATCTTTATCAAATTACGCCGGGATTTTATTATACCAAGTACTTTTTGTATTTATCTGTTTTGGAAACTCGCCTGTTCGTAAAATTTCTATCTTTGAAATTCATAAGATAAGTATAATCAGAAAAGCACCTTGATCCGGATTTTTGCCTGTTTATTGAGTTTCCATATTTTGCTGGGCAGCTTTTTACCTTCCATGGAATGCTGGGAGGAATTGAGCCGTTTGCCGCAGCTGATGGCGCATTTTGAAAAACACAAACAGGAGAGTAACGGTCGGATCACTTTCTGCACGTTCATGCAAATGCACTATGCCACAGCTTCTCAGCATGCGCAGAATGCTCCTGATTCAGAAAAAAACCAGCATGAAACATTGCCTTCGCTAAGCGGACATTCTCTGCATTCTTACGTCATAGCTGATTTTCACTTTTCCGGATATTCTGAACCTTTGGTGACTGAATTTCAGGATAACAATACTTACTGGTGGAATAATCTCTATTCGTTCCAACATCATTCTTCGCTTTTGAATCCTCCTAATTTAGGCTGAATTCCTCTGTTTTTGTACTCCTAATTTCCTATTATACTGGTTGTTGATAGCTTTATGCTAACATCAGTTCTGCCTTTCCGTTTGTATTTCAATCTTTTAAAAAATTGAATTTTCACTCTGAAGCAGGCTGCTGTTGGTATCAAAGATTTGTCACCGATAGTCAATTGATATTTATTTTATGTTTGATTCAATAATCCGTTTTAGTATACGGAACAAATTGATTGTGGGCCTGATGGTTTTGGGTCTTATCAGTTGGGGAATCTATGCGTTGTCAAAACTTCCGATAGACGCGGTCCCCGATATTACTACCAACCAGGTTGTGGTATTAACGCAGACACCGGCACTCGCCGCGCAGGAGGTGGAGCAATACATCACGGCGCCCATCGAGCTCAGTTTGACAAATGTACAGGGTGTCGAAGAAATTCGCTCGGTTTCGCGTCTTGGGCTTTCCGTGATCACGGTTGTTTTTAATGACAATATGGATATTCTCAAAGCCCGCCAGCTGGTTGGAGAGCAAATATCTCTGGCTGCTCAGGATATTCCAAAGGAATTTGGTTCGCCATATCTGGCTCCAATCACGACCGGGCTGGGTGAAATTTATCAGTATACACTCGTCCCGCAGCCCGGTTACGAGAATCGTTACGACCTTTCTGAACTACGAACGATGCAGGACTGGATCGTGAAACGCCAGCTGACAGGGATTCCTGGGGTAGTGGAAGTCAGCAGTTTTGGCGGTTTTGTGAAAGAGTATGAGGTAAGTATCAACCCTGAAAAACTTCGTGCAGCCGGTATAACCATTGGTGATGTATTCACTGCTGTCGAGCGGAATAACAGCAATACGGGAGGAAGTTATCTTGAAAAAGACAGCCAGTCATACTTCATCCGTGGAGAAGGAACCGTGAAAAATCTGGATGATATTGGCAATATCGTGATCAAAACCGTGAACGGCGTTCCTATGAAGGTTAGCAATGTGGCTAGGGTTCAGTTCGGTCATGCAGTTCGCTATGGCGCGATGACGCGAGATGGAAAAAGTGAAGCCGTGGGGGCGGTGGTGTTGATGTTGAAAGGTGCTGACGCAGACCGAACCGTAAAAGCCATAAAAGAGCGCATGGCTAGAATTCAGAAATCTTTGCCGGAAGGTGTTAAAATTGAATCGTTCATTGACCGGGCGAAACTGATTGATAAAGCTATAAAAACGGTTCGGAACAACCTTTTGGAAGGTGGGTTAATCGTAGTTTTTGTTCTGGTATTGTTACTTGGAAGTCTTCGTGCAGGATTGATCGTGGCTTCGGTAATCCCGCTTTCGATGCTTTTCACTTTTGGTATGATGCATACCTTCGGTGTTTCAGCAAATCTGATGAGCCTCGGTGCCATCGATTTTGGACTTTTGGTAGATGGTTCCGTGATTGTTGTCGAGGGAGTCATGCATTATTTGCAAACCCATTTTAAAACGGGAGATAAACTTTCTCAAAAACAAATGGACGATACTGTTCAGGTTAATGCATCCAAAATCCTGACCTCCGCTGTTTTTGGTCAGATCATTATTCTGATCGTATATCTTCCCATACTTTCACTTTCAGGTATTGAGGGGAAAATGTTCCAGCCCATGGCACTTGCGGTGAGTTTTGCAATTTTGGGTGCACTGATTCTTTCGTTTACCTATGTTCCGATGGCTTCGGCACTGTTTCTTGCTTCCAAAATCAATAACGAAAAGAATTTCTCAGACCGCCTCGTTAATAAATTATTCAGTTTTTACCACCCTTTAATAAAAGGCGCCTTGTCATATCGAAAAGCAATTGTCGGTGCTTCACTGGCTCTGCTCATTGGAAGTGTGATGCTGTTTGGAGCCTTGGGCGGCGAGTTTATTCCGCAGCTTGATGAAGGTGATATTGCTATTGACCTCCGTATGCCGACAGGAACTTCGCTTACCGAAACCATCCAGGCTTCATTAAAAGCGGAACGCGCTTTGCTTAAAAATTTCCCGGAAATACGTCAGATCGTTGGGCGTATCGGCGCGTCCGAAGTGCCAACAGATCCCATGCCGGTTGAAATGACTGATCAGATGATCAATCTGAAAGACAGGTCCGAGTGGACTTCCGCACATACCCGGGAGGAACTTTCCGAAAAAATGAATAAGGTTTTGGAAAGAGAAGTGCCTGGCGTGATGGCTGAATTTACGCAGCCGATCCAGATGCGTTCCAATGAAATGATTACAGGAGCACGTTCTGATGTTGTGGTCAAAATTTATGGTGATGATTTAAATAAATTGTTCGAACACGCCAACGATTGCGCTGCATTGATACAACTTATTGCAGGTGTTGCGAGCTGTCGCGTTGAGCCGATCGTAGGTTTACCGCAGATCAAAGCTTCCTATCACCGTGATCGTCTGGCTCAATATGGGCTCGATGTTGCATCCATTAATCAGCTGATCAAAACCTCTTTTGCAGGAGAAACTGCCGGTGTCGTTTTTGAAGGAGAACGCCGTTTTGATCTGGTAATCCGTCTGGATACTTTGCATAGAAAAGACTTGAAAGACATACGGAATCTGTATGTGACCATTCCAAATGGCGGTTCAGTTCCGCTGGGGGAATTGGCAGATATTACCTATGAACAAGCTCCGGCACAAATTTCCCGCGACAATACAAAACGCCGGATCACGATCGGTATCAATGTTTTAAACCGTGATGTTGAGAGTGTCGTCCATGATATTCAGGCAAAAATTGAAAAAGGCGTGGTGCTGACGCCTGGTTATTATTATTCTTATGGCGGACAGTTTGAAAATCTGCAACAGGCCCGTCAGCGGTTGTCCATCGCAGTGCCAATTTCGCTGCTGCTGATCTTTGTTCTGCTTTATTTTACATTCAAACGACTGACAGAAGCACTTATCATTTTCACCGCCGTTCCACTTTCCGCAATCGGAGGGATCTGGGCTCTTTGGATCCGTGATATGCCTTTCAGTATTTCTGCGGGCGTTGGATTTATTGCACTTTTTGGTGTTGCGGTTTTGAATGGAATTGTGTTGATCAGCTATTTTGATCAGCTGGAAAAAGAGGGTATAGGATCACTCCGTGAGCGGATTGTGGCTGGGGTTAAGGCTCGTTTCAGACCTGTAATTATGACTGCCGGTGTGGCTTCCCTTGGTTTTTTGCCCATGGCATTATCTACCTCGGCAGGCGCGGAAGTACAGCGGCCGTTGGCGACAGTTGTTATCGGAGGACTGATCACTGCAACTTTATTAACCCTGATTGTACTTCCGGTTTTATATAGTCTGGTGAAAGAACGGGTTGAAAAACGGAATAAAGCAAATAGGGTAGTAGTTGCCGGAATGATGCTGATTGTCCTGCTTTCTTTCCCAAAAACAGAAGCTCAGGCGCAAAGGGTTTTGTCGCTCGATCAGGCTGTTAAAGAAGCAACGACACAAAATCTTGCTGTAAAATCAGGAGAGCTGGTTATCAGTAGGCAGCAGGCGCTGGTCGGGGCTTCATTTAATCCTGCAAAAACAGATCTGGATGTGCAATATGGTCAGACCCAGGCCAGAAATACGGATTACACCGCCACTGCCATTCAATCGTTCGCTCCGCTGAGTGTTTATAAAACGCAGAAAAAACTTTCGGAAGCTAATGTGCAGGGCGCGCGATATCAGCTGGACGCGGATAAGTGGCGCCTGGCCAATGAAGTAAAACGCGCTTATTACCAACTTGTTTTTGATCAGAAATTACTCGGTTTCCTTAGGGAGCAGAGCGAGTTATATCAGCAATCGGCGCGGGCGGCAGATGTGCGGTTCAAAACAGGCGAGACCAATCGGCTCGAACAAGTTACTGCCGAAAGCCGATATCAAAATCTGTTACAGCGAATCAGAAGTTCGCAGAGGGAACAGCAGATCCATTATGCTGCGCTGAGGTTACTTCTTCATACGCGGGATACGATTTCGATTGATACCAATACTGTTTTTAAACGACTTTCCGGTAGTTTGATCAGGCCGGATTTGACTCCGGATTCCAATCCATTCTTAAACGTTTTGCAGCAAAACATTACCAGCAGCCAGATTCAGACACGTCTCGAACAGCGGAATACATTACCGGATTGGCGGGTAGGCGTTATCAACCAGTCAATTGCGCGCGAGAAAAATTTCAATGTGCTGCATGCAGGTCTGTCTTTTCACATTTTTACCAAAGCACAAAAAGCAAGAATTCAGTCTGCGAAAATTCAGGAACAGGTGAATGAAACGCAATTGGCTTCGGTGAAGGAACAGCTGAATACTGAGCTGGATATGATGGAAACGCGGCAAAAAAATCTGGCCGCGACGCTTCAATATTATGAAGACCACGCACTTCCCCAAGCGCAGCTGATCCGGCAAACGGCACTTTCAACTTTTAAAGGAGGTGAAATTGGTTACCTGGAATTTTTTGCGGCCATTCAGCAAGCCTATCAGTTGCAGGAAGAATATCTGATTAATGTCCTGGATTATGATTTCAACCTGATCAGAATCGAAGAAATTATTGGTGCAGAGAAGTAACCGTCATCCAAATTACATAAACCGGAGAGTATCCCGAATCAAAATAATTGTTCACTGAAATGAAGACATTAAAAAATATTTCCCGAAAAGGGCTTTTCTACGCCGGACTGGTCAGCGTGATCGGTTGTGCCACGATTTCCTGTGAATCGAAAACGGAAGAAGCTGAGATTGAACAGAAAAAAACCGTTGTTGATACCTCGAAAATTGATCAGATTAAGCTGACACCGCAGCAGTATCAATCCATTGGTATCCAACTTGGAAAAGTGAAATTGGAGACGGTAAGTGATGAGGTGAAGGCGAACGGAATTGTAGAACTTCCGCCTGAAAACCAGGCAACGCTCAGCTTGCCTGTCAGCGGAAAAATCAACTATATGAAAGGAATTCCAGGCCAGCCTGTGAGAAAAGGAGAATTGCTGGCTACACTGGAAAGTTTTGAATTTATTCAATTGCAGCAGGATTATCTTCAAAATGCAAGTCAGCTGGCTTATCAGGAAAAGGAACTGGAACGACAGCGGACACTGAGCAGTGAAAATGTTGGCGCTCGGAAAAATTTTGAACAAGCCCAAGCCAACCAGCGATCTACAAAAGCCTTGCTCCAATCACTTGAAGCGAAACTTAAAATACTTGGCCTTTCAACGGAAACGTTAAATAAAAAAGGCATCACGTCTGCGGCTCGAATCATTTCTTCTGTGAATGGTTATATCACGGCTGCGAATGTCAATCTTGGAAAAGAAGTACCGGCTGGCCAGCCCATTTTTGAGCTGGCAGATAAGAGTGATATGCATATTTCGTTAACCGTTTTTGAACAGGATGCTTCCAAAATTAAGAAAGATCAAACGGTGATGGTGCAATTTAACGATGGCGCTTCACCTGTAAAAGCAAATGTCCTCATGGTTGGGAAAGTTCTGGAAGGCGAAACAAGGACGCTGAATGTTCATGCGCATATTAAAGACAGAATTCAGGAAGCAAAGCTGGTTCCAGGCGCTTATGTCAATGCAAAAATCCAGACAGGAAACCGTGAGGCAACGATGGTTCCCGCTGCTTCGATTGTCCGCAAGGGAGCAACTGGATTTATTTATATTGAAGAAAATAACAAAGAATTCCGCCGTTTGCCGGTTGAAATAGGAAACGCGGTCAAGGATGATTTAGTTGAAATTATTTCAAAAACTATATTTGAAAATGAGAAACTGGTTGTAAAAGGTGCATATCTTATTGATGCGGAATTTGCCAAAAGAAGCGAGCCTGCCGGTGAATAAACTGGATTGCGTAATATTCGCTTTTTTACAAATAACAGCTGGAATATCTTTTTGCCTAAAATGTGATTCCGGTTGTTATTTGAATATTTCTGGTTTTGATATCGTCATAATAGGAGGCGTCTTGTAGCATGTTTTTCATTTTATATGTTCCAATTCCTTCATTTAGTCTTAAGGTGACAGGTATTGTAACCCGCCAGACATCAAATTCGACTCCTGCTCCGGCTAAGACACCAATTCGGTCCTTGGTAGTTTGCGGATGCAAATTTATATTTTCCTCGCCTGTTACACACGTGGAAGGTGTTTCACGGCATATTTCTCCATTTATATTAATGTTAAATGAAGTTCGTGATCTTACATTTAGCCCGGCGTCTACAAATGGGCGAATTTTTCCGGAGAAGAAAGTATACCGCAGGAGCATCGGTAAATTAACGGATTGAATTTTATAATTATAGGACGTATAGATATCCTTATTTGAACGGATGTAATTACTCCAATTTGGCTGAACATGAAAGGATAATCCTGATTTTCGCGGTGAAAAATTATACGAAAGGTCAAGACCAAGAACGGCTCCCTTCACTGTTGCTATTTTTTCATAGGTAAAAGTTTCACCAAAAATATGACTTCCAGCAATTATCCCGAAGTGTACTTTTCGTTCTGAAACCTCTGTTTGCGCAAGTACCTGACTCGTTACAAAACAGAAAAGCAGAGTTGGTAAAATATTGTTTCTCATATCGTTGAATTATGATTTTATTCTTTACGACACGAAAAAAAGGTTTTTAGTTGTAACAATGTTTATAATTAGGATCACAGATAGTACATTACAGCAGACTTAGTAAACAGTGAGATGTTATCATGAAATCACATTCATACTTTTATAAACGTTCGGCACCCGCTTTCCAAGTGTGCTCCTTAAACTTTGCGGTTTTGCAACGATCTTAGCACCCGTCCAGGTGGAAGCGATCACCATTCCGGCGGCAATGAGGATAATATCTTTAATAATATACTGCGCAGCAAGGCTCGGCGCATGAAGAGGTCCAGGGAATAATTCTGCCGGGAAAAAAATTAGGGGGGACATCGCCCCAATCATTTGAACCGCCAAAAGCCAGACTCCGACACGTAAAAACATACCAGACAAAAAGCAAAAACCGATAATACATTCAAGCGTCGCAACAAAAATCATGGCGCTGTGTCCTGAAAATATACCTAATGTCAGAACGGAGGTCGTTCGTGTTGCCAGTGATTCGATGGGGCTGATACCGGTAAAAAATTTCAGTATCCCAAATCCAACAAAAACGATTCCCATGGAAAATCGTAGAATGCCGATACTGTTAGCGACCAGCCATTTGTTGATGTTCGTGTCAAGTTTGTCAAAACGATCAAAAAGATTTCCAGGAGTTCCCATAGCAGGTAAATTTAGACGTTGTTTGGTGATGATACTTCATCTACGCCAAAATCCTGCGAATCGATTGTTCATTTACAATCAGTTTTACAACCATGTCCAGGAATATTCTTTCAGGTTTTAGCCAGACTGCATGATGATCGGTCAATAATTTTTCGGCCTGAAAATCATTCTCAGCGACTGATCATTTTTTAGATAGGAGACAAACCAGTTGTATAGTGTTTTCACCCGGTTACGATAATGAATCAGAGAAACCAGGTGAATAAAGAGCCAGGCGATCCAGGCTATAAATCCTTTAAAATGGACTTTCGGCTTTGGTAAATCAGCGACTGCTTTACTTTTTCCGATAATCGCCATGGCACCTTTGTCTTTATATCTGAACGATTGCAGACCCGCGCCTTTTTGAATATTTACAAAATTGCGCGCAAGATTTATTCCCTGCTGTAAAGCCACCTGGGCTACCTGCGGATGTCCCTGCTGATAGGCAGGATCGTTTGTTTGAAAACTGGTATCACCGATTGCATAGACGGAAGGCATACCAATGATTTCATTATATTCGTCGACCATTAATCTGTTTCCTCTTCCGTAACATTGCGCCGGAATTCCGTCAAATTTTTGTGAAGTGATACCTGCGGCCCATAACAGGTTGTAAGAATTAATCGAATCTCCGTCTTTAAAGAAAACTTGCCCGTCGACAAAATCACTGACACGGCATTTTAACTTTATTTTAACACCCATTTTTCTGAGCTCATCATGCGTATGTCGCTGCGATTTTTCGCTCATATGTGAAAGCAAGGATTCACCCCCGTCGATCAGATAAATCTCCGTTTTAATACCTTCAAGTTCCGGGTAATCATTTCGAAGGATACTGTTTCTCATTTCTGCTAAAATACCGGATATTTCCACACCGGTCGGTCCACCGCCGGTAACGACAATTGTAGTCAATTTTTCCTTTTCAAGTTCATCTGTCGTAACAGTTGCTTTTTCCAGACGTTGAAGCAAAATGTTGCGCATGGCCATGGCATCGTCAAGCGTTTTCATTGGAATAGCATTTTCCTGAACATTCTTCATGTCAAAAAAATTGGTTACCGTTCCGCTGGCCAGTACCAAATAATCGTAAGTGAGCTCACCGGTACTGAGAATTACCTTTTTCTCTTCCGGAATGATCATGGAAAGCGTACCAAGTCTGAACCGCAGGTTTTTGATTTTGTGCATAAACATCCGGAACGGATAGGAAATGCTGGAAGCTTCCAGAAAGCAGGTCGCGACCTGATAGATCAGTGGGGGGAAAAAATGATAATTGTTTTTATCTACTAAGATTATTTCAATACCTGGCTTATTTCCTAAATGCCTGACCAGATTGATACCTGCGAATCCTCCTCCTATAACGACAATTTTCATTTTTCCTGCTTTGACGGGTTAAGATATAGTTCTTTACAATATGGCTATAAATGCTGTGCCATGCTAAGGTTTGACGTCGTAAATCTTAAAGAGTAATCCTTTTCTGAATTATAACTTAAAATAAAAACACCGTGCAGATCATTTTTCTGATCCACACGGCGTTTCTTCTCGCTATAAATCTAATCAATAGCCCTCATTTTATTTCTAAAATCAGGATTGATCAGCACTTCAAATTTCTAAAATCTAAAACCCAATCTAGTAAACAGAAATGCGCCGTTACTGCCCATTTGAACCGGATCCCACGCACCGCCCGATTCCGTCAGATAGGGTTTTGACATGTTTGGATATACATTCAGAATATTACTTCCACCGATTGAAAGTGAGACATTCTTGCTGAACTTATAATTCACAGTTACGTCTGTCTGTACTTTTGGCTTGTAAACGTCTGTGTATTCCGCTGGTGTATAATCCTTATTTGTCTCTTCGTTGAAAGAACCGTAATTCCAGTTTGTCAGTTCTATTTCTCCAAATCGAACAAATCTTACCATCAAACTTAATTTGTTCACCGTGTAATCAAACGTAAGGTTGATTTTTGATGGAGGAGCTGACGCCAGTACAAAACTGCGCTCTCTTTGGTTAAAATAGGTATCTTCTTTTCCAATAAGTGCAGGGCTCGTGTTGATCGGTCCAAGTTTCATCCAGTTGAAATTAGCCGCTAGTGTGGTGCTGAAACGCCCTTTTCCCAAAGCGGTCGAATGGGCGATAATTACATCTATTCCTTTCGTTGTTGTGTATGAAAGTGCGTTGGTGAAGAACTGTGCCTGACCAACATTCAACGATTTCAATAACGGGCCGATTGCTTCATCTTCGTCACTGAACTGACCAGTTAAAACAACACGGTCTTTTACTTTTACGTAATATCCGTCCACCGTCACCGACAACGCAGATCCTTTTGGCGTAACGGTCACACCTAAACTTGCATTTTCAGATGTTTCCTGTTTCAGCTCCGGAATTCCGAGGGCTTTGGTAACAGCACTGTTATTATTTGCCAGAAGAACCTGAACAGCCTGTCCATTGACGAAGTTGGTAAATGTTGAATTGAAATACTTCTGAGCCAGTGACGGCGCGCGGAATCCTGTACTCACCGAGCCGCGAATCGCGATATCGTCAGTGATCTTGTATCTGGCGCCCAGTTTACCATTTAATGTACTTCCAAAATCACTGTAATTTTCGAAACGAACTGCGGCGTCAACCAAAAGTTTTTTTGTGATATCAGCTTCAATATCGACGTAAGCGGCAACATTTGAACGGCTGTTATTGGTGATATCCGCCGGGCTGAAACCTGGAAAACCCTGAGAACCGCCTGCGAAATTCTGATCATAGGTTGCGTATGAAGCTTCCTCTCCTGCAAATATTTTGTAGCGTTCCGTACGGTATTCTCCTCCAAAGGCAACATTCAGGCCACTTAGAATTGATTTGTAAAATCTTGTAAAATTCAGGTTGGTAACGTTTTGCCCCAGTTGAAAACCTCCCGCCTCAAATGAAGTCTGCGACTGCGCTCCAAGCGACGTGTTTAAAGAATTTTTGACAGAAAAGTCAAATTTGTTAAACCCGTAGGTATTACTCAAATCTATATCCCATTGTTTCCATACACCTCTCACACCAACTGTCGCCGCATTGTCGGTAATCTTGCTTGCGATAATCGGATCGAAACCATTTGGATAAATTGCAGGAATATTTTTAGGATCATCAGCAAAACGTGTCCAGGCATAAGCATCTCCGGTGCGGGTATTATGGCCGCCGAAACTATAAACCTGGAAGTTTTTTCCAACTGGGATTTTTGCGTTGTAGTAAATCGCAGCATTTTTCATCTGAGGATCACCATATTGTCTGCGGCTGATTTCGTCAAGCGGACTCGTATTGGCGCGGTTCGTGTGATCGCGGAAGTTGTAGTCGGCGGTAACATTAATGAAACCAGTTTTAGCCACTTTCAAACCATAATTCAGATTGACATTATAATTCTGTCCATCAAAATTTTTATCATCAAAACGGTATTTGGCTTTGTACATTCCTGCATTTACATTGGCAGTTAATTGATTCACTGTTTCTTTCAAAACAATATTAATAACACCCGCGATTGCATCCGAACCATATTGTGCTGCCGCACCATCTCTTAATATTTCAATTCTTTCAATGGCAGCCGCTGGAATTGCGTTCAGGTCCGTGCCCGTATTTCCACGGCCTCTTGAACCAAACAAATTTACCAATGCAGACTGATGACGTCTTTTCCCGTTAATAAGCACCAGCGTTTGATCCGGGCCCAGGCCGCGCAGCGAAGCCGGATCCACATGATCAGCACCATCCGAACCAGTCTGTCTGTTTGAGTTGAAGGAAGGAGCTGCAAATTGTAAAAGCTGATTCACGTCAAGCTGCCCTTGTTTGGTGGTAACTTCCTGGATGTTGATCACGTCAATAGGTGCCGGTGTATCAGTTGATGAACGGTTCATGTTTCTCGAACCAACTACAGTAACCTGACTTAATAAGGTTGCATCTTCGAGCGTAAAATTCTGAGTTTCCTGACCGCCAATTTCCTTTTCGATTTTGTTGTAACCGACATAAGTGACGATCAATGTTGCATTGGAATACCCAACTGACAGGGTGTAAACTCCGCTTCCGTCGGCCGTTGTGCCGTTGCTGGTCCCTTTTTCGATTACTGAGGCGCCGATTAGCGGGTCGCCATTGGCATCTGTAACTTTTCCTGATACTTTAAATTTCTGAGCGAAGGCTGAAAGTGAAAGTAAGAAGAAAAATAGTGATAAATAACATTTAGTCATGTGACGAAGTTTAAGTAATAAAACCGCAAATTAAGCTAATAAAAGTTTACAATTTTTGACTATCACTTAATTATATTTTCCGTAACGCAGTTTATGCAGAATGGTAATAATATGAATTTTATATTTTTGAACGTAATAATACAAATGCAAAAAACCTTGCAGTCAGAAATCTGAGCTGCAAGGTTTTTCTCTGATTAAACACGATTGTTATTGATATCCCGGATTTTGGACGATCTCTTTATTCTGATCTCTTACCGACTGTGGGATAGGGTTCATGTACATTTTCTTGTGGAATACGTGTGGGTGGTTCAGGCCGACCACTTCGTAAACCCATCTTCCCCTGTTATCATTAGGTGAAGAATTCGTGATTTTCATGCCGTGCAAATCTTTATTCATTACATCTTCTGCAATGGCCCAGCGAATGATATCGTAAAATCTTTTTGACTCAAAACAAAGCTCAACACGGCGTTCTCTGCGGATTGCCTCCCGCATTTGATCCTTGCTCAATCCTGCCGGCAGTTCCGGAAGAGCGGAACGTTTGCGTATTGCATTAATGGCAGCATAAACGGAAGCATCTGCGCCGGAAACTTCGTTTTGAGCCTCGGCATAATTCAGTAATACTTCTGCATAACGATAGTAAACATAATTCTGGCCGCTTGAAGCACCGCCTCTCGGTTTCAGTGGATTAATTTTTTTCTTGAAATAATATCCCGTATTTCCAACATCATCAGTACCAAAATCAATCTGGTTTTTCGAAGGTTTTACTTTATCAATTCTGGTGTAAATGGTGTCTACTCTCGCCATCCAGTCCTGTTTATAAGGAGCGCCATCGTACACCACAAAATCATAGAAACGTTTTTCGCGGTTGACGTATGGATTTTGCGGATCATAACCAGATGTAGGATCGGAGATTGGTTTGCCATTAGCCATCGCAAACTGATCGACAAGTTCCTGTGTTGGATTATAGTTGCCCCAGGTATAATAAACGCCGTCAATCCAGACTGGTCCGCCATATTGCTCATAGTTGGAGCCCATGATCACAGCGACAATCTGGCGATCCCAGATCACTTCGGCATTGTATTCATTTTTCTCCCACCAGAAAGCAGAAATATCCGGAAACAAACCATAAGTGCCGCCGTAAGTATCCATGAAAAGCTTGTTGGTAGCCGCGGCTTTTTTCCAACGTTCCGGATCATTGTTTCCGAAACTGATCATCTTGTTCGGATCGGCGCCGGCAGGGGAATTTGCTGTATTAAAAGCCGGACTTGCAGCATATAATTCAAGCCAGCCTTTCAACGCAAGGGCTGCGCCAAGTGTCGAACGGCCCGCATTTGCATCGCCATTATTATATTTCACCGGCAAAGCTTTATTGGTTACAATTGCATCCAGTTCGGAAGTTATAAAATTGAAGGTTTCCTCAAAAGTGCTCCGTTTATTGTAAAGCTCTTCCGTAGACATTGTATTCCTGTCGAGAGTTTTTGTCAGGATCGGGAGGCCGCCCATGTGCATAAACAATTCACTGTACAGAAACGCCCGTAAAAATCTCACTTCATCAATTTTCTGCTTCACAAAAGCTTCTGAGAAATTGGCAGCATTTTCTGTAACCCGCTCAATAAATAAATTACACTTCCGGATCTTGTAATATCCTGCCGACCAGGTGGCGTAATCCGTTGCGTGATTGGTCGAATTGGTAACCGTGGCCGCTGTATTGTATTCCTGATCCATGGGCGAGCCCTGATTCACGGACGGATCTACGATACCCTGTTTCCAGCTATATGAACGCCAGTAAAATCCGGCATCATTATCATCCGTGAAATTGTCAAGATTTTCAGGTGAATTCCATTTATTGGAAAGATCGTGGTAAATATCATTCAGGAAAATATCCGCATTCCCTTCTGATTCCCACTGTGTTTCTTCCGTCAGCCGGCTTTTTATTTCGTTATCCAGAAAATCTTCTTTACAGGAAATCGTGCTGAGGCAAAGGCCGAGCAGCGCTGTAAAAATGATTTGTTTCGTATTTTTCATATCAGATAATATTAGAATGGTCAAAAATCAGAAAGTAACATTCAAACCGAATACATAAACTTTTTGGTTGGGATAAGCCGTTTCACGATCTGTGTAGCCAACTTCCGGATCCATAAAATTCAGCTTGCTCAAAGTGAAAAGGTTTTGTCCCGATGCATAAATCCGCACCGACTGAATCTTCAAAGCCTGTATTAAACTTTTTGGAAGCGTGTAACCGATGATTGCAGTCTTCAAACGCACATGCGCAGTACTTGTCCACCAGAAATCCGAAGCCTGGGTATTGTTGGCATAAGGTGCCTGTGTTGCTCTCGGGTAACGTGCTCCCTGATTGTCAGGTGTCCAGCGGTTGTCATAATATTCGTAGCTGGAATTGCTATTATTATTGTTAAAAGGAATGGTTTGAAACTGGCGGATATCAAGGCTGGCAAGCGCCGATCCCTGGAAAAAGAGGCTGACATCAAAGCCTTTCCAGTTTGCTGTCGGCGTAAGACCATAACTCAAAAATGGCGAGACAGGTTTTCCAATGACCGCTTCATCGTTCGCATCGATTCTTCCGTCCGGCTTTCCATCAGGCCCGCTGATATCAGCATAACGGATATCACCAGGATGCAAAACGCCAAATTGTGTTACATTGTAACCATCTTTTGTATCAATGATCCCGTCATCATTTGTGTCGTCTTCGGTTCCGAAAATTCCCAGCGCCTTATAGCCGAATGGTGTTCCGAATGGACGGTTTGTCCGGCTGCGATTTGGATTGTTGCGGGTTGCTGCCGTTTCGAAGATCTGTACCATTTTGTTTTTGGCAAAACTCATGTTTCCGTTAATACCAAGTTTTAGCCCGTTCGAAAATTTGTATTGTGTACCGAGACTGAATTCAAATCCGGTGTTGGTCATGATTCCTGCATTTTCATCCGCAAGTCCAAGTCCGTACTCGATCGGGACGCTCACAGCAGGAGGCAATAACATACCGCTTCTTTTTTCGTGGAAATAATCTGCCTCGATATTCAGCAAACCTCTCCATAACGTTGCTTCAAAACCGATATCTGTTTTGGTCGCAATTTCCCAGGTGATATTTTTATTTGCCTCGTTTGGAAGATATGAACCCTGAACCATAGAGCCGGCACCGAGCGCGTAAGCATTTCCATACAAATTATATCCTGTCAGATATTGAAAAGCAGTACCGGCTAGATTTCCGGATTTTCCCCAAGATCCTCTTATTTTCAGGTTATCCACCATCGGAAGACTTTTCTTGATGAAATCTTCTTCTGACATTACCCAACCCACAGAGAATGCCGGGAAGTATCCATATCTTTTTCCCGGCGCAAAGTAGTAGTGCCCATCATAACGGCCTGACGCTTCGAAGAGATATTTTCCGGCATAAGCATAACCAACCCGGTAGACATAACCAATCTGACTTCCGGTCGATGATGTTCCTGAGTTGTCAAAATCATTCTTATTCGAGCTGCCCATATCGAGTTCATCCGTATTGATGGCGAAGTTATTTCTGCGGGCAGAGAAAATTTCGTAGGTATTATTTCTCGCTTCTGCTACTAACAAACCAGTGAAATCATGTTTTCCAAATGAATTATGGTAATTCAGATAAGCCTGATAACTGAACGTTTGCGTTTTTCTATATTCCTGTCTCAGATAGGTAAAGGCCGGTGCGCCACCTTCTGAGGTAGAAATTTCTCTTTTGTAAGTGTAAGGCGTTACATTGGTATTTTGGGTGTAATAATAAAATGGCGTGTGCCAGCCTTTCTCAGTCCGCTGGTTTGGATCATAACTGAAAGTACCTTTGATACTTAATCCTTTTACAGGAAGTTTCTGTTCAATCGCCAGCGTTGTTAACAGGGTGTTATTTGTATTTCTCCTATAACCTGCATTCAGGATGCCAACCGGTGAATTTCCTGCAAATTCACCCCATAAACCATTGCTGTAATACAAGCTGCGGATTGGAATATATTTGAATCCATTCCTGAAAAGATTGGTAGCATTGACCGCATCATCCACAGATTTTGTGTTTTCAATAGATCCAATCAGCGCCAGGGTAACAGTAGTTGTTTTGGTTGCCTGCGCTTCCAGATTCAGGTTGTAGTTGTAACGGGTATAGCGAATTGGGTCAAACATCCCTTTTTGCTGTAAAAAACCCAAACCTGCGTAGTACTTGATTTTTTCAGCGCCTCCGCTCAATTGCAGATTATAATTTTGCATCGGCGCATTCATATTAACCAGCTTTTTACTGTCGCTGATCGGGTAAAGATCCGGATCTTTTGCATTCAGACTTATGTAATTCTCAATAAGATCTGTTGCAAATGGAACCTGCGTTCCCGTCGGATTTTCGTTGGAATAGGCTTCATTTTTCAGCCGCATATAATCCTGCGCACTCAGTAATTTTGGATAATATGTCGGTGTCTGTGTTCCGTAATAGCTGCTGAAAGTCAGGGAAGGCGCACCTGTTTTTCCTCTTTTTGTGGTGATCAAAACTACGCCGTTAGCCCCGCCAAGTCCGTAGGGAGCAACCGCCGCAGCATCTTTCAAAACTGAAATTGTCTCAATCGCAGTCGGGTCGATCTGGTTAATATTATCACGAATAATTCCGTCGACAACGATAAGCGGTTTATTATTTCCGGTCGTTCCAATTCCTCTAATATGAATTTCAGGAGAATCTGCACCTGGCTGGCCACCATTTGGACGCATGCTGACACCCGCAACTCTTCCGGCCATGGAATTAGAAATATTCGGTACCGGCGTTTCGGCAATTTCTCCTCCCTTAATGGAAGCAACCGAACCTGTTAAAGTTGATTTTTTCTGCGTACCATATCCAACTACGATCACTTCGTCAAGCGCTTTGGTATCGGCTATAAGGGAAATGTCAACAGTTGTACGGTTGCCAACAATTACTTCCTGCGAAATAAAACCCACGAAAGAGAATATCAAAACCGCATTTGCATCTGGCAATTCCAGCTGATATTTTCCGTTGATATCGGTGGTTGTTCCGCGCTGCGTTCCTTTTAAGATGATACTTACTCCCGGTAACCCGTCACCCGATTCAGCCTTGACGGTGCCGGATATACTAACATCTGCAAATGCCTCAGTCGATTTGGGCTGTTGAGATAAATTTTCACCAGTTTTAACGGCAGATTTTGACAGAAGTATCTGATCGTTGCTGACTTTATAAGCGATGCCCATCGGAGAAAATAAATGATCAAGAACCAAAGATAATTTTTCCTGGTTTGCCGTAATCGTTACGCCCTGATGCGCTTTGACGAGGTCACTGCTGTATGCAAAGCGCATTTTTGCTTTTTGCTCGATTTTGGTAAGAGCTTCCTGCAAAGACACATTTTTTACTTCCAAAGTTATTCCCCTGTTCAGCAGATCCTGGGCTGGCGTGGTATGTGCATAGGCCATTGCAGAAAACAAACCGACGCAAACGAGTTGATAAAATGTTAATCGCATGATTTTGAATAGCAATCCATGCCGTGGATGAAAATGTTTTTTCATAATTTTACTGAGAATTGATTAAATGTTGGAAACAACGATCCTGCAAAATCACTAGGCAACATTTGCCGGGTGATCACTTGTGAACTGCACGTTCTTGGATATCTGATCAATTTATTTTCAGGAGTGTCGCAACCACTCCTGATTTTTTTTGAACAGACATTAATTTGATTGAGTAATTGTCTTAGGTCATTTGCTGCACTGTTTAAGTATTTAACACGCTAATTATTAACTATCAATTACAACCTTCTCCTTTCAAAATCACCTTCTCGCCGTCAATCTCATACGTCGTCCCAAGAAGTGTTTCGATCATTCCAAGAATTTCAGGCAGTTTTTGGTTATTGAAATCTACTTTCAGACGACATTTTTTGATGGCAGGATTCGCGAATTCGATTTTTATGCGAAAGGTATTTTGCAGGCGATCAGCGACTTCACTCATGGGTGTTTCGTCAAAAACCAATGAAACCGATTGCCAGTTTTCATTGATTACCTCATTGCTCTGTGAAACATCTACGGTCATTCGATTGGTAATTTTTTCAAATACAGCTTGTTGTTTTGGTTTTAATACAACTGTCTCCGTTTTGTGATCCGGGTTTTGTTTACTTACTGCAACGCTTCCCGTAACAACCGAAACTTTGTAACTCGATTCATTTTCATTCGCCTTCACGTTGAAGCTGGTACCCAACACTTCTGTTTTCAATTTGCCGCAGTGAATGATGAATGGATGCCGGGCATCACGCGCTACGTCAAAAAATGCTTCACCTTGAAAATTTATTTCACGATTTATTTTTGAGGCGAAGGAGTAGGGATGTGTTACAAAAGCACCAGGTTGAAGCCAGACAATACTATGATCAGGCAAATTGTAGCGAATGATTCTTTTCTCATTGTTACGAAAAGTGACCTGTGAGGAATCGATAGAATTTGTTTCTGCTAAGATTTTTCTGGTTTTCTGCTGAGTATCATAGGTAAAGAAAATGCCCAGGCCTATAACAGCTGCGGCAGCATAATACCACAATTTCCTTGCTGGCAGAATTCTGGTTTTGGGGATATTTTCCGAATCTGAAATTTGCAATTGAATTCGTTCGTACAATACTTCCTCATCAGAGGCTGAAAAAGTCTCCCCGGAATCAATTTTAAGGTTTTGATACCATGCGTCAACAAGTGCGCGCTCGTGTTCGCTGCACTGCTTATTCAGATATCTTTTGAATAAATCAGAAGAAGGAATTTTGGGATCCATTTTAGGTGTACAATTTACACTTGTTGATATAGCTTTATTATACAGTCTGCTATTTCAATGGATATCCCTTAGTCAAATATGAATTTATTTTTAAAAAATTGAATTCATCAGGCAAATGCAACGCTTATAAGCGCTAAAGCGATGTAATCCTTCATCTCAACACGAAGAATCCGAAGTGCTTTGCTGATGTGCCCTTCAACCGTTTTTTCTGAAATTGCCAGTGTCAGAGCGATTTCTTTGAGGCTGTAACCCTTACGACTCAGAACAAAAACCTGGCGGCATTTTTCGGGAAGTTTAAGAAGTGATTGCTCGTAAAGCTCGCTTAACAGATTGTAGTCGACATGCTCGCGCGTCTCATCGTCGGCGGGAGATTCCACCTCATCAATCGAAAAAACGTGTTTTTTTTGCTCCTGATAATAATAATTGACGATGTTATATTTCAGCATTCCCTGCAAATAGGCCTGGGCATTTTTCTGAATATCAAATTTATTTCTTCCAAGCCAGAATTTATAAAACACTTCCTGCACCAGATCCTCGGCGGCAGTGCGAGCTCCCGTTTTCCTAATAGCCGTATGCACCAGTAAACGAACATGCCGGCTGTATAACTCTCCAAAAGCAAGTGCATCATTTTGCTGACAAATCAGTTTTGTCAACTCTTCGTCGGAAAAAAGGCGGTAAGTAGTGATCAATTTTTCAGTGATTTAATATCGGTTTAACAACATCTTTTGTTACTGTTTAAACAAAATCAATTCTTCGGGGCGCGATATTTACAACCATAAGGAAACCGTGATAATTTTATACTTGTCATATATACACTAAAAAATCAGTAATAATTTTATGCTGGAATGATTTCGTTAGCGAATCCCTGATATTAACGGTTTAATCAATATTTGTGAATATTTTTAGTAAAAATTGAAAGTAAATTATTTTTCATATATGAATAACGACTCTGATAAGGCAGGACTTGTAATACTGACCAACGATCCTGTGGTGATTGAAAATGTTATTCCCCAAATTGATCACGGAAAATTCCCGGTTAAAGTGATTGAAGGGGATACCTTTTTTGTCTATGCCGATATTTTTACAAATGGCAACAATAGTCTGGCTGCAAGGATTTTATATCAATATGAAGATGAAAATAGTTGGCGCGAAACTTATTTGAAGCCGATTGGTAATGATCGTTGGGAAGGACAATTTCGGGTAGAAAAAACCGGGTCGTGTAAGTATTTTATAAAAGCCTGGATCGATCCGATTGCAACCTGGCAATCAGAAATGATGAGAAGGGTGCATCATTTTTTTTTCCTCACTGATTTACTGCCCACAGGTGTTTCACTTTTGGAAGGGATGGCCAAAAAAGCCTCCAAAGAAGACAAAGCACTGATTAAGGAAGCTGTCAGGATTTTTAAAGATCAAAAAAGAGCAGACGAAGCGGGGCAATTAGCGATGAGCTTTCGCTTTACAGAGTGGCTAAACCGGTATCCGGACATGACATTATCCACTGAAACTGATGAATTTGAATTAAATTCCTATCAAAAAAAGGTAGAGTTCAGCTCGTGGTACACGATGTTTCCCCGTTCAGCATCTCCTTTTAAAGGAAAACACGGAACATTTCAGGATGTCGTCAATTTAATGCCAAGAATTGCAAATATGGGATTCGACGTGCTGAATTTCCCGCCAATTCATCCCATTGGAAATCAAAAAAGGAAGGGGAAAAATGGCAGTAAAAAGGTAGAACAGGGTGATCCAGGTTCGCCTTATGCGACCGGAAATTCTATTGGCGGACATGAAACCGTTCATCATGAATTGGGTACGATTGATGATTTTAAAGATCTGGTCGCGGAGGCGAAGAAGCACGATATCTCAATAGCGCTGGATTTCGCTTTACAATTTTCTCCTGATCACCCGTGGCTAACCCTGCATCCCGATTGGTTTGAAAAACCAAGTTCCGGATCAAGTGACTTGACAGCTTCACCAAATACCTCGCAGCCTGATTTTTTACAAATTAAAATTAATACTGAAAACAGGGAAGAAATTAAAAATACCGTGCTGCAAATATTAAAGGTATGGATCGATTGTGGTGTTTTAATTTTCAGGATTGCTGAACCTGACTACCATCCGGTAGGCTGGTGGCAGGAAATAATTCGTGAAGTGAATGCCAACAGCCCTGAAATTATTTTTTACGCCGGCACTGTAACACGCCCGAAAGTGATGAATTATCTCGCAAAATCGGGGTTTGCCTTATCAGATTCCTATTTTATGTGGAGAAATTCGGGATATGAATTGAAGCAATATATCAATGAAATTGCCTATTCGGAGCAAAAAGATTTTTTCAGGCCTGTTTTCCGGATCAACTCGCCCGACCTTAATCCTTATAATTTACAATCCGGGCATGAGCCCCAGCAATTGATCAGGTTTTTTCTCGCCGCAACCTTATCTGGCTGTTATGGTATTTATGGGCCCGTTTTCGAACAGTTGGTATATGAGGCTTTCCCTGGCAAAGAAGATTACTGGAATTCGGAGAAATATGAAATTAAACATTGGGATTGGGATAAGGAAACGAAAATCACGTACCTGATTACGATGATTAACAGGATAAGAAAGGAAAATCAGGCATTACAGCAGACAAACCGGATCCATACCTGTGCCGTCCAGAATGACCAGATTATGGCTTACTACAAAAGCCATGATAATGGTAACAAAATTCTTTGTGTCGTAAATCTGAATGCCCATCACAGGCAGTCTGGTATGGTCCAGGTTCCTCTGCATTTAATAAATAAAAACGACGATGAAATTTTCATCGCCCACGACCTCATCACCGACGCGCGGTATGAATGGCGAGGTGAATGGAATTATGTTGAGCTCGACCCGCACATCCTTCCGTTCCATTTGTTACGAATCGAGGATTATTATGGAGAATACTATTAAAAAGTTGGCAAATATGGATAAGTGACAAATATGTATTGGTTTTTTACATGAAAAAAGGTGAATTTGGTGGTTGCAGAGGGTTTCTGCCAAATTTTCACTCTTACAATATTACTACTTATGAAAAAGCTGTTACTTCTCCTCGCTCTGCCGTTGGTATCGCATGGTCAGACAAATCCGGATGTTATCAAGGAAAAAGCTGCCAAAATTCACGAAAAAGCGTTGACTATTGATACCCACGCGGATGTCCCGATAAACATGATGAAAGAGGGGTTTGATGTTGCGATCGAGCATGAATATGCAAAAGATGGTTCTCAAATTGATTTCCCGCGAATGAAAAAAGGAGGCATGGACGGCATGTTTTTCGCAGTTTATTTAGGGCAGGGGAAACGTTCTCCGGAGACCAATGCTGAGGCGAAGAAAAAGGCGTTAGCAATTTTTGATAAAATTCATGACGCAGTGAAGAAAAATCCGGAAGTTGCCGGCATAGCTACTACGCGTGCCGATGCTTACAGATTACAAAAAGAAGGAAAAAGAGCGGTTTTTATAGGTATGGAAAATGGCTGGCCGGTTAATAATGATCTTGCCAACCTTAAACTTTACTATGATCTTGGTCTTCGGTATATCACACTTTCTCATTCGGCAAACAACGATATCGCTGATTCTTCCACAGATCCGGACGGTCCGGAATGGAATGGTTTGAGCCCTTTTGGGGAACAAGTTGTGAAAGAAATGAACCGTTTGGGAATGATGGTGGATATTTCTCACGTATCTGATTCAACTTTTTATGATGTTATTAAATTGACAAAAGTTCCGGTTATTGCATCGCATTCCTCTTGCCGCGCGCTCTGTGATGTGCCAAGAAATATGACAGATGACATGATCAAAATTTTGGCTAAAAACGGTGGTGTAATCCAGATCAATTTTGTTCCTGGTTTTGTGAAAAAACCTTCCATGCAGCAGGAGCTTTCAGTGAAAGCACTTCGTATGAAACTCCGTCAGACAGATCTTTCTCCGGAAGATAGAAAGGCACTATTTGAAGAAATGAAGGCGAATGCCAAGAAATATGAGTCGGATATGCCGACGATTGTAGATGCTGTAAATCATATCGAACACGTAATAAAGCTGACAAGCGTAGACCACGTAGGGATTGGCATGGATCTTGATGGCGGTGGAAGGGTAAAAGGACTCGACGATGTAAGCCAAATTGGGGTGATCACAGAGGAACTTGTTCGCCGCGGTTATTCAGCGAAGGATATCGAAAAGATCTGGGGCGGAAATATTATGCGTGTTTTGGAAGCGGTTGAAAAGGGGAAAACGATGTAACAAAAGTACTTTGGCATTGGTTTTTTAGATGAGATATGAAATAATAGATACATTTTAAGAAATAGTTTAATAAAATTGTAAATTGAAGCGATTACGGAAGGGAGCTAACAACTCCCTGGTAGTCCATACTCTCATCCGATTATTGTAAATTGTATATTAACCAATGACTAAGTCAACAAGTAAAAATAAAAAGAATGCGTCCCAAGCGCCTTCGGTGGACCAGGACTTGGTTTCGGTGGAAAAACCTGATTTGAAGCCAGTAGAAACCCTTACCCGTTTTACAGACTTCGACATTCACTTGTTTAAGCAGGGGAAACATTTTAAGTTATATGAAAAACTAGGTTCTCACGTCATGGAATTCCAAGGTGTAACGGGAACCTATTTTGCAGTTTGGGCACCAAATGCCTCGTCCATTGCAGTAATCGGTAACTTTAATGGTTGGAACAAAGGTGAACACGGACTTGCACCGCGTTGGGACAGTTCTGGTATATGGGAAGGATGGATACCTAATATCGGGGTTGGTGAAGTCTACAAATATTTTATCATTACGAACGACGGACAGCATCTGGAAAAATCGGATCCGTTTGCATTATGGTGTGAAGTGGCGCCTAGAACCGCTTCGATCGTTTGGGATACCTGGTATGAATGGAACGATTCCGAATGGCTCAAATCCCGGAAAGAAAAAAATAAACTGAATGCACCGATTTCCGTATATGAGGTGCATTTAGGGTCCTGGCAACGTGATCCGTCGGATCCTGAGCGTTTCCTGACATATAAAGAAATCGCAGAGACGCTGGTTCCTTATGTGAAAGAAATGGGTTTTACGCACGTAGAGCTTATGCCGATCATGGAACATCCGTATCCGCCTTCTTGGGGATATCAGATTACCGGATACTTTTCCTGCGCTTCCCGGATGGGCACGCCGCAAGAGCTTATGTATCTGATCGATCGATTGCATCAGGAAGGAATCGGTGTTTACGTAGATTGGGTTCCTTCGCATTTTCCGGGGGATGCACACGGACTTTTCCGCTTCGACGGAACGTCACTTTACGAACATGAAGATCCAAGAAAGGGATATCATCCGGATTGGAAAAGTTATATTTTTAACTACGGCCGTAATGAAGTACGTTCCTTTTTAATTAGTAATGCCATATTCTGGATGGATCGGTATCATACCGATGGGCTTCGTGTAGACGCGGTAGCTTCTATGTTATATCTTGATTATTCAAGAAAACACGGCGAATGGATTCCGAATGAATTTGGCGGACGTGAGAATCTCGAAGCAATTTCTCTGCTTCGCGACATGAACATTGCAGCATATTCTGAATTTCCTGATATCCAGAGTATTGCGGAGGAATCCACAGCATTTCCAGGGGTATCCCGTCCGGTGTTTGTCGGAGGCCTTGGTTTCGGGATGAAATGGATGATGGGTTGGATGAATGATACTTTGAAATATTTCGAAAAAGATCCGGCTTTCCGAAAATGGCATCAGGATCAACTAACATTTAGTCTTGTTTATGCTTTCTCTGAAAACTTCATGCTGCCGTTTTCGCATGATGAAGTGGTTTATGGAAAGAAATCGCTTATCAATAAAATGCCAGGCGATGAATGGCAGAAGTTTGCGAATCTGAGGTTGATGTTCAGTTATATGTTCACACATCCCGGAACGAAACTTATGTTCATGGGCTGCGAATTCGGACAAACATCTGAATGGAATTTTGAACAAAGCCTGGACTGGCATTTGCTCGACTTTGCTCCTCACAAAGGAATGAAGGAATGCGTAAAGGCGTTGAACAAAATTTACAAAACTGAAATCGCGCTGTCGGAGTATTCGTTTTCAAGTGAAGGTTTTGAGTGGATTGATACGCAGGACAGGGAAAATTCTGTTTTGGTATATGCAAGAAAATCGTCAGATCCGGCACACAATCTTGTGATCGTTCTTAATCTGACAGCGGTTCCGAGGCCAGATTATAGAGTAGGCGTTTTAACAGGTGGTCTATGGGAAGAAGTTTTTAATTCTGATGACTTGCTGTATTATGGAAGCGGACAGCTGAACTCGCAGCCTGTGAAAGCCGAAAACCAGCTATGGCATGGAAAAGATTATTCTGTGAAATTAAATCTTCCGCCTATGGCAGCGGTTATACTTAAAAAGAAATTATAGGTCGCAATATTGTTATTGTGCAACTTGTAAAAAATGTAGCCGTTAGATAAGAATTGTGCGTATTATTAGTAAGAAATTAGAAAAACAGTAATAAGTTAAAGGCAGAGACATCTCTGCCTTATTTTTTTAGAGTATATTTGAAAATCTATTATTTCAGGTAAGCGATTAATATTTGAAAAATAGAATTTTGAACTTCAATAAATGTGTTAATAACCATGACAAAGGAAATCGAAGATGCGCTCTTGTTATTCCTTACAGCGGACGACAGAAACTTTATAGAATTTCCTGCGGAAAGTCAGGATCAATTTCAGGAAGCAACGGAACTCTTAAGAAAACATGATCTTGTGACCGTTACAGCGATGGAAGAAGGCGGTGTGAATATTACAGCCAGCTTAACCGAAGCAGGAAAATTGGAAATTCATAAACTAAGGGAAAAGAGAAATGCTTAGTTAAACAATATGTCGGATTAACATTTCACACTTGTTTTTTACATTTCTTTACCTTTACGTCAGCATAATTATTAAAAAAATGAAAATTGTAAGACTAGCAGTAGTATTCTTTTTGTTGAGCACAGTGGTATCCCACGCACAATATACATCTCGTGTTACCTCCGGTATTGATCTGGGAACAGGCTATTACGACAAAGAATGGGCACCCTCAGCGATGTACCATCAGGAGTTGAGTGTTAAGGCTTTTCCCTGGTTCAATTTAGGGTGGGGTGTACGTACGGCTGCATACTATACTGGTGACAAAACGCTTGTGCCAGACAACTTGCAATCCAAGGGCGACTCATTAAAATTTGGCAGAATTACATCTAATTCGTTAAGTGTACTACTAGGGATTTCCGTAAAATTCGGCAAATTCGATATCGGCGCGAACACAGATATTATGGGTATTGCAATCGGTGTAAAAAGGAATGGATATTATGTGAAAAATGCTTTTCCAACCGGCGAAAGCGCAGATTACTACAATAGCAATGTTCCAAGTTCTCCAAACTTTTTCAACGTCGTTCCACTCGCCCTTGAAAAAAACAGTGGACAGTCGGAAGTGTTCGTACGCTACTGGGTTACCGAAAGAGTGGGCGTAAAACTTGGTTATGTCCATGGACGTCAAACGTATAAAACTGACGTGAAGCTTGACAATAATCAGAACCTGTTTTCAACGACATACGATATGCCTTATGTTGCAATATCATTCCCGTTATATAACTAATTCAGCATTATAGCAAGGTCAATATGAGTGAAAAACTTGTTGATTCCCACAAATACAATCTGTGGAAAGGAAATCTGGAAAAAAATGGTCTTGACATTCACGGCATAGAAGAGGTTTATTCCCGTAGAAATGGAAACGGTGAAATCCTGTTCTCATTGCTGATGACTGACGCAACAACGCCGGAAGGTGATAAAATTCCTCCAATCTGTTTTCTAAAAGGAGAGGTTGTCTGCGTTCTGATTTGTTTCATTGAAAAAGAGACAAGAGAAAAATTTCTACTTTTGGTTCGCCAACGCAGGATCTGTGATGGATCATTAACTTATGAACATCCTGCGGGAATGCTTGATAGCGAAAGCGATGCGGCGTCTGTTGCGGCCCGTGAAGTTTTTGAGGAAACAGGTATCAGCATTCCCAAAGAAGAGTTGGTCGAACTGAATAAAGATCCGTTCTTTCCTTCCACAGGAACGAGTGATGAGGCAATGTATTTATTTTACAGCGAAATAGAGTTGACTTCCGAACAAATTGCGTCATACCACAATCAAACGCAAGGGTTAATATCAGATCATGAGTTTATTACGACACACGTTGTGCCTTTCACAGAAGGTCATAAATTAATAACAAATGTAAACGGAATACTTCTTGACTACATGTATCTGAAACATGTGGAAGACTGGGAACTGATGAAAAAAATATAATTCGTAGGGATGGTGACATTATTTTGAACAATTTCTGTGAATCCATAACAAGAAATCAAAATAGAAACTATATTTGCACCCCGTTACAGGCTATAAGCCTTCTGCACCCATAGTTCAATGGATAGAATTTCGGTTTCCGGTACCGACGATATGAGTTCGAATCTCGTTGGGTGCACATAAAATTTTTACAACTGCTTATCAGTTAGTTACGAAAGAGTTACTTGGAATACTGCAAAAACGTCTGTTTTAGGTATTATTATAATGTATGATTTGAGGTATTCTCACATCTCACCAATTATAATACCTAACTCATCAATGAATAACGTTAAGCACAAACCCATGTCTCTAAAAATTAATTTTCGATCTAAAACTCAAAAGAAAGGTAACAGCTCATACATTTATTGCCGGATCAGATACGCCGGGTTTGATGCTACTGACTTTTCAACCTTCATTCCTTGTTCTTCAAACTGGGACAAAGTCAATCAATTATTCATCGGCAAAGATTCTCAGTCATTAAAATCCAATGACACGCTTTCTGAAATCAAAACAGATATTGAGATTCTTTTAAAAGAGCTGCGTAGAAAATCTGATCCTAATGTCCATGATTTACGGAACCAGTATTTAAAGAAAAAAGAAAAACGCTCTCTACTGGACCAGTACAAAATTCATGAGCGATACGTAAAAGAACATTTGGGACAACCCGGATATTCAAAAGGAACAAAAAAAGCACATGCAAGCCTTGACCGGATTATCAGGCGTTTCTTAACCTATCAGGGAAGAAAGGATATTCAGTTAGTAGATATTCGTCAATCTTTTGGGAAGGATTTTGTTAAATATTTGAAAACTGTCAAGAAGTACAAGCAGAACTATGTTGTCCGCAATTTGAGCCACTTGCAACGTATTGTTCAATATGCTGTAAAAGCAGAATATTTAGAAAAGAACCCACTGGAAAATCTGCATGAAAAAATTGCTCCTCCTGGTGATCCTAAATTTCTTACAGAAAATGAAGTTTCTTTAATCAAAGAAAGTAATTTGCTCAACAGTCACTTAACCAGAGTTGCAGACGCTTTTTTATTTCAATGTTTTACCGGATTGGCTTACTGTGATCTCAAACGCTTTTCAGCAAAGCACCATATCATTCAACTGCATGGTCGGGACATCATACAATATTCCAGACAAAAGGGCTCGGTAATGTTTACAATTCCGGTTTTAGCTTACACCCAACATTTACTTGATAAATACAACGGTGCGATCCCGGTTATTAGTAATCAGAAGATGAATGAGTTTTTGAAAACAGTTGCAAAAACTGTAGGAATTCAAAAGAATTTAACAACACATGTTGGAAGAAAAACAGCAGGTACATTTCTTCTAAATAATGATGTACCGCTAGAAGTTGTCAGCAGAATATTAGGACATAAGTCAATTAGGACTACTGAAAAGATTTACGCGTTTATGTTACAGGAAACAGTTTTGAGGCATACGGTGCACTTGACTTGAACAATTTATTATTGGGTTGTTGGATGATATTTTTTAAAAAAGCCTGATTATTTATAATCAGGCTTTTTTACTCACTTACCATTATTGTAAACTAATTCCATACACACCGTTAATGAAAGAATTAGTCCACGTAATCGGGCCTATCCCAGGACCAGTAATTTGCAGTACTCCATTTTTCACTTCGACCGTGTAGCCTCCAAAAGACATATTTAAACGCCTTATTTGAATTATGTTTGGCAACTTATATTCCAGTTCCAGGCATACCTTCCTTGCTGCATGCATTATCTTAATGGATGCACCGACTGATATAATATCCCAGTTATTTTCGAATAATTTCAAATTATTACGCTCGATAATTAAAGTTGAATGACCTTCTATATTAGTAAATAGTCCGCTAAGTTGGTACGGATCTCCATTATTTTCAGGTGCTTCAATAATTAAAATTGGCCTATTATTTATTTGCAATGGAACAGTACAGTTCACAAAGGTATTCCCACCAATTAGTATCGTTGGTGAAAGATTTTCAAATTCATAATAGTTATGCGCGAATCCGTTACGTTTACAATAAGGATTTGCCATCGCTCCTTTTACTATGTCTTTGGATAATAAATTACTGGTAACACGACCATGATGTTCTTTACATAGTAGTGTCATGCAATTAGGGTTGTGTGTTTTAGCGTCTTTAAACTCAGGATCAACGTGCTCGTAGTCCGTTAAAGTTGAACCGCACATCACGCAGCCAAATCCCGAATTCTGCCTGATTTGGCGTTGAACTGGATCAGGGATTGTTCTTGTTAAATTATATTTATTTTTTACTGGGTAGGAGAGGATCATAACGAATTTATTAATTAAAGAATTTAATATAGGTCATTAAAAAGGCCTGATTAATAGATCAGGCCTTTTTAATGTTTGAAAAGCTATTTGTTTAGAATCCGCAATCAAATCCCACACCTTTTAAGTAAAGTTTTAACTTAACTATTATTTCAAGGCAAACCTCATGGTCTGCCTTTTTCAATTCTTGAAACAACTTTTTATCGGAAATTCCATCGTAACGTGCAGTTCTGGAATATTGGTACAAATCTCGATACAACCGATAAGCACCTCTTGAAAATCCCAATAAATTGTCTTTATCAGGATTTATATTATTTAACATTTCATGGTGTGATTCACCAATATCTTTTCCTAATTGTCCGGCACGTGCTTGTAAAAGATGCAGCGCTATATAAAAAATTACCGTTATTTTCCAATCAAAAAATTGTTCTGTGAAATTCTCTTGGATATTGGAATGAAAGTTATTGTTATGGATTGCCTGTTCTAAATGTTCCCTCATTCCGATACGTTTAAATCAATTTTTTCGGAATATTTAATTTTTCCTTCCAAAGTACCAGGGACAAACTGAAAATAAACTGGAAATCTCAGTTCAGTTTCAAGCTTTTCATAAATATCGAAGAAATCTAGAATTTCACTCCTTGTCTCAAATGAATCATCATTCAAAATTATTGAATAATATAAATCGTTCTTAGGTGTATTACTTATATATGCAGAAGTTATCAATTCACGTCGATCTTTGAGGAAGTGTTTGACAAAACTATCTACTATATCTTTCAATTGCCCATCAAGTTTATTGGACATACTTATGATTCCACCAACAGGATCAGCAAGACGTTCCTCGATCATATTAATCAAATCAGTCTTTTCTCCAATCTTATGAAGTTCATAACTCCTGTCAGCTTCTGTTTTTAGCTCTTCCAAATATGTCTGAAGAAGAAATAACATAGCAGTTAATTTGGAGTGGCTTCTTTCCAAATCTGATTTACCTTCCAAAGAAGATAATTTTTCCATTTCCATTATAGCGAGTTAGTTTTATCGTCGGGTTGTTTTTTTTGCAATCCACATCCTATTTATCAATAATAACTAGTAGAATTTAAATTCCTTCTTGTTTACGAAACCATTATACTGATTTTTTGAATTCCGTAAATCTAAATTATTTTTTTATACATATGTGTAGTATATAACGAAAAAGTTAAAAAAAACGTGCAGAATTTATCTAATGGAAGATTCAGAAGTTTATGGTCTGGTACTGCCAGAAGCCCGTGGTTTTTGGAGCCGCTCAATAAGTCGAATTTATTAAATTAAATGAGCTATTTTGATATTTGAGCGTTATTAACGTCTTACTACAATATCAAATACAACAGAAATCATAAACCTAATTACCAGTTTCTGCATTCAAAACAAATGACCTACTTTAATAAAGTGGCCTAATTTATTTGTTGCATACTTGCCGCCTAAAAGTTTTAAGCTTTCAATTTTTCTGCTAATGGTTCCAAAGCGATAATAGAAATGTTTATAATATCTCTTATTGTATGAAATCCCATTGAACCAGTCGGGAAGACATCGTCAAACTTAACTTTGTTAACTGGTTCATAAATTGTGTTAAATTCTTCGGAATTTATCCACTCCGCTATTATAGTTTCTTTTTCATTTCTAGTATCGTCATAGTGAACCCCTCCAAGCTTATTAGCACAAACCAAAATTAAATCCTTAATAGTATATGTTTCAAACATATAATGTAAGCATACGGTTTTAAGAAATTTATCTATTCCTACCTGATCATATGGGTAAACTGAATTAAAAGGGACAATTCTACTCCAAAACATTAACGTGCCTTTATCTATTGACGAATCATTTTTCAAGTTTTTGAGACGGAATACTATTTTGAAATTATAATCAACCAATTTAAGGGCAGAAATATACAATGGTCTGGAATCTAAAAAAAATCTTCTTAAAACTCCACACGCACTTATGAGTTCATAGTTGTCTCCTTTAACTTTCGATTTAAGTTCCTCCAAACTTCGAAGAAATACTAGACGCCCATCCATAGAAATTAATTGTAATTTAAATATTTTTGATCAAAGTATTAGTATTGATTCCATCAAGAGCAATAGTATGAATTCAGTTAACTTAGAACTTGTCTGAGGAAATTACGCCCTTGGTTGCTAGATCAAATATAACTAGTTATTATTTCATAATTTTAATTACCAACGGATGCCAAACATAAGGCCGGTAAGTTCAAATCATATTCTTTTCAATGAAAGTATAGATGTTTTTAGAAATGATGATCCAAATGATAAGCCTTTTTATAACGGAAATCCCTTTACTTACATAGCAACTGGATTTAAAATAACCCAAATATGGAATTTGGGTATCATGACAATTTACCCATCTCAGACAATTCAATTATCCTTTCAGGAAAATTCTTATGTAAGTAAGATAGAATGCCCAAGCTACGTAGATAGCCGTCATACTCACCATTTTGGGAATGCATTAGCAGCTATTCTGTCATTTATTTTTTTAGAACCGTGTAAGGCTCCCAAAGATTTCATCTCGATGTTTTCCGATAATTTAACGACAGATGATTATATTAGGGTAGCGCTACTCAATCCATTATTAGTTAATGGACCAGGATCTTCGAAGACTGTTATTAGTTATGAACAAGAAGTGATATATATTAACGAAACCGTTAAGCTAATTCATTTACTAATGGCTGTTCCGTTCAAGACTTACGTAGATGCAATGCAAGGTATAAGATTGGTTCAGCTTTCTTTATTCAATAAAAGAGAGGATTTTGGATTATGTTATCTATTGGTAATTGCAGCAATTGAATCAATAACTCAGATTACGATTTCCCGAGATTCAGTAAAACTTAAAGATTCACGAGAAGTTAAATGGAAACAAAAAGCAAAAGTGGATGATGAATACAGCGAATTGTATATGCTATATAAAGAAGCTAGGGGACATAATTTATACCTACAACAGCGGTATGTAAAGTTCATATTTAAATATTGTCCACCGAATGATTGGGGTAGCTATATTTCGCATCCAATGGACTATATTGTCAATTTATTAAAGGCAAGAGGAGAAACTAGAACTGATTTATTGACCGCCAAAAATCCAAATGAAGTTTATCCCGAGGATTTAAGTCATGATGAACTATCAATTATCTTATCAAACTCTTATGCTCATCGATCCTCTTTCGTTCATAGAGGAATCCAACCCCCGCATAAGTCACCGGATTCAAGTTATAGCAAATTTTTCGAAACCTACAGCGATGTTAAAACGGGCACTAACCTACAATTGCCGACTTATAACTTGATTGCGCACATTGCTAAATATTCAATTTTGGAATGGTTGTCATCTTTAAAAAAATAGAGCGTTCACAGAGGAACCGCTCTATAAAAATTTAACTCACTATCCGAATGCTCAATTTAAATTTTCTCTTTTGATACTTTCCGTTTCCGTCTACACGGTTTGTAACAACTCGGCCGTTTGGAAATTTAATGTCCCTTACAATAGGCACCTCACAGCGTTGAAGAAATGTAAATTACTGAATAAGGATTACACTTTATATTCGTGATATTCGTGGCGGAATACAGGAGCAGTTAATGCTTACCGCTCAGAAGTGGGAATAAAAGAATTGCAAAACATATCCCTCGGTTTTCGAACAGATCCGAACATTAATAATTACAACTGGTAACAAAAGCCTGATGAATCGTTCAGGCTTTTTTATTATTAATTACAAATCATTGTTTATATCTTAAATATGCATTGTAAAACAAATACCCGCCCCAACCCAGAAAGAACAATCCGGTAATTGTTAATACCATTCCATAGATTAATAGGAAAGGCGTCGTCAAGTATTAGTAAGGTAATTTTTCGATTGGTTCCATAGTTAATTTTTCGGTGGTAATGGCATCCATAAATCAAAATCAATTTTTACTTTAATGTCACATTCACAAAATTGCTGTCCATTCCAGTAAGCTAATTCATATGGTGCATGTGGAGAACCAGAAGTGTTTGCAATCGCTAGGAACCAACTTCCATCCTTTGGAGCATATTCACGTGGCAAGCATGCCACCTCTATTGATTCATTTAACGGCATCCAATATTCAAAAAATATTTCTTCATTCGTATCTTTTCCACTGAACTGTTCACCATCCCAAAACACCAATTCCCAGGGTGCCCACACTGCGGGCGAATCTTCCTCAATCACTAAAAATAAACTTCCGTCTTTCGGTGCTGATTCTTCGGTTAACCACATATAGCACGCATTTCATTTAAAAATAAGATATTATAGATATAGCAAAAGCCTGATCAAAGGATCAGGCTTTTTGTTTAAGCCGAAAACTAGTAATGGCCAATTATGTTATGCACTCCATCTGACCCTACTTGGACATCTAAATCTTTACCTATAATTGTAGTAAGGTCAACCCCACCAAAAGAAACTCCACCCCCAAAAGAAACCCCAGGGGTCATTGTTACACCATTAATATGCACTGTTACTTTTGGTGTAATCATTCCATTGGCGACATTAAAAACTTCATTAAATCGTTTTCTCATATTTGTATTTTTATTAAATATTTAAGTTTTAAATGTACTAAACATTAGAAAAATAAAACATGATGCTAATAATAAATTTATTTAACGTGATGACTAATCGTTTTATTTTTTTGAACCATTTTAATGAAACAAAATTGAGCGGCCCCAATGGAACCGCTCAATACGCCTAACTCACTAACTTCAAAACCCAAACATCAATTATAAATTCTCTAATTTCATGTGAATTCCATTTCCTGCAATTCTGTTTGAAACAATTCTGTCATTTGGGAAACGCGTTTCCAAAGTATGCCAGTTATTGTCTGCGTATCCATTCACATAAAACCATGCAATCTTTCCGTTTTTGTTGATGGATTCAACAAAGCCTCTTTTCCCAGAGTGAGCGTTGATAATGTCATCTGCTTCAAAGTTTGCAGGTTCAACCCATGCACCACCGTCAATCCTGAATGCAAGGAAACGACGTTGTCCGTCTTCGTCAATTTGTCCCCAGGTTTCAGCGTAGAGCTGTTCCGCGAACCGGCACAAATCCGTATTACCGTTATAGCCATAATAACCAATGCCGCCTGCTTTTTGGTGTGGAAAATCAGGGTGCGTCATTTTTGGGAATATGTCGCCGTTTGCACCGCCGTTATAATTCGGGTTATCCAAACTTGTTTTATAATCGTTGGTCCCGTTGCGTTTCCAAAACGTAGTACCGAAAGTAAATTTATCAAGTATTTTCGCCGACACTTTTCCACCGCCGCCCCACTGAACAAACACCTTACCATATATCTGGCTCCAAACTACACTGGTTACAAGAACGTTTGGATCAAGCGGTATTTTTCCATCACCGTAAAGTTTTCCTTCCGGCCATACAGATTCAAAGAAATTGTTGGGTCTCCACTCATGTTCCCCGGCAAGGAAAACCCCGCCCGTATAACCCATGCGTTTGAACAATAACAGTTTATAAGCAAGATCATAAATTTGCTTTTGCTGAATATCAGGAGCACTCAGATAAACCGCTTCAACAATCAGGTTCGTAGTTGACAGAGAACCGCCCGGACTGAAATTTGTATTTTGAAGTTGGTTAACAGGAATTCTGAAATTGTTTTTAGCAATGTCAGCTGATACCTGATCAATGTGGTAATGGGTAGGCCAAAACTGAAAATAGTTATGGCAGATATATGATGGTATTCCCTTGTCTGTAAACAGACGTTTGTGAATTGCTGCAATACCCATATAGAACCGTTTTAACCACCCCGATTCAGGAGGCACCGCGTGCGCCTGTTCCATCGTTTCATTGATCCAAACGGCATCTGTGAGATTGTGCTGCGAAACCATTGCATCTACTTGTGCATCTGATGGATTGTTCGGTAATGGATTACCGAAAATACTGAACGAAGTTGGAACGTCATTGTAGGTAATACCTAACTTTTTTAATGCTACGGCCTGGGATTCATCGCCGCCCGGACGTGGTAATTCAAAGTGAGATATGTGCGTAATACCTTTACGCATCACCTGGTCAATTCCCCAATCACCTCTTTTTAAAATAAATACATGTCCTTTTGGTAATTGTAAGTCCGGAACAATATCAGCCCATTGTGGCATCGCTGATTCTGGCATATAATTGGCAGGAACATAGTTTTTAAAACCTGATGGACTTCCGGTAAATACGCCCGACTGAACAGCCGCCGACGCGTTATACTGGAAACTTTGACCTGCGTTATTATCGTAATACCCGCCCTGGCTTCCGTCCTCACCTTGTCCCGGCCAATGGTTAATCGAATCCAAACCAACCTTTGACATGAATTTGATTATTCTAAAACCGTTGTTCCGCGCAAACGGATAATTAACCAGTGGCGTAGGTCTTGTGATAACCTGTGCACCAACAATATAACGGTACTCATAATTTGGCTGCAAATTAGTATCAACCGTATCTGTTACATAATCAATATCTCCCTGGGAACTTCGGGTAATTTTCATGTGCTCGTCCATACCTTTCGTAATGAGCTTGTAATTAACCGCGCCCGGATCAGTTATAATTGGTGGATCAATTGCGCCGCCAATGCCGCCGCTGTTTCCATATCCATCACCGCCGCCCGTTCCTGTTCCGGTTTCAGTACCCGTTCCTGGGCCGGCTTTATCTCCGTACAAATCCTGCACGCGCAAGCTACTGTAATCACTTGTGCCGCTTCCGGTGCTACCTTTTCTTTTCGAATAGAAATAAAGCACAATTACACCCATTAGGAAAAACAGAACTTTTCGGTTTTTCTTATTTTTCAGAAATTTTTCTACGCTGTTTTTCATATTTATTATTCTCCTTGAATAGTTCTAACTATGGCGAAAATTATTTTCGCGCTCCCTGTTCCGTCAAAGTTTCCTCCAATGGCATTTAATCGAATGGCGCGGTTGGCGCTGGTTGGCAGGTCTGTTATAGATAAATTATTTGTGGTTGTTCCCGCTGTTAAAGCAGAACTAGGAAGGTAATCAGTTGCACCACTAGTGCTACCTAAGGCAATACCCGTTATTCCGCCTGTTGTTCCAAATGGTGTAATTACGACTAATGACGCACTTTGAACCGTCCATCCAAGCGGTACATTTATAGTAGCGAGTACCGAAGCTACCGAAGTGGGAGCGGGTATAATTTGGCTACGGGTCCAAGTTTCTTTTTTCAGTATTCCTTCCTGGTATGTTTCAAGGGCATTACTAATGTCGCGTACCCTTACCTGATTATTATTGACATTATCCGCGGTACTTAGTGTGATACGCCCTTTTTTAGTGCTGAAAAATGAATCATTTGAAATTAGTCGCCAACCTCGAATCGTAATGTCGTATTTATTGTTTTTCGAGTTTTGTCTTCCAATTGGAACAGTACCGCTAACACTGTTAACATTCAAATGAAAAACTGCATCATTTGTTTGGGTATGATTCAATAACGTCACATCATATTGTATGTCGTTGTTGTCGCCATTGGCCGCAAATGAACAACTTGTCCCGACGAAATCATCCAGGAACACTTTGACGTTTTTAAACGAAACAAGACTACCGCGGGAAATTTGACCAATTGGAAAAACGCGCGGTAAGGGATTCAAATCTATAATAGTCACATTGGAAACTTCCAATTTATTGAAAGGCGGGGTTGTCGATTCATCATCACTCGGAAATCTCATCGCCATGTAATCAATACCAGCGGGGAAAATTCCAGAATCATAAACTGCATACACGTTTTTGATAGATATGTTTTTTGATCCGTTTATAATATCGGCAAACCCATCTTTTCTATATGAGGTATAACCATCAACATTTACACGATCACCTTTAATTTTCAAGCTATTAGAAAAACCGCTATCTGTCGGCCTGGCTGTTGTTAATCCTACCTGAATACCATGATCAAAAACATTTTGTATTGTAAGCCTTTCATTTTCATCATTCATGTAAATTAAATGAGGCGGGCTCATCCAGTAATTATTGGCTCCGTCGTAATTATAACCTCCCACAAAAGTTCCGTCAGCGTTTTGCGCGTCAGCATATCTTTTGCTGACCAGATCAGAAATTAAAATATCCTTACCGCCTCCCTGAATTCCCATAATTACGCCGTCAAACTCAACATTTTTAAAGCTGATATTACTACAATGCGTGTAGGTATCAGCGGTTGTTGAATTTACGGTTGAATTAGCCGGTCTTTCTCGTATGAGCTTAAAAGCCCATACGATAAATTTATCAGGCGTTGTTCCTGTGGAAATCAGTTTTGTATTTTTGAATTCAATGTTTTCAGCTCCTTTCAGCATGAACATTGCCCAGGAAGACGCGTAAGTAAGTGCCCGCGGATTATAGGCACCCGTAAATACAACGCCTCTTTTTTCAGTTAAAAAAGTCTTGTATACCGTATTTGTAAACCGGCTTCCTTTCGTTTCAGTTGTTGATCCTTCAACATATCCATACTGCGCCGCGTCGTATTGTCCATTAAAATAAATGGTAATATCAAATGAGCAGTTTTTTGTAAGAGGTAAAACAAATGCAGGTATGTACCTATTGTTTACGGTAATACTTCCTAATCCACGTCCCAAAATATGCGTATTGTCATCAATCAACACAGGTTTATTAATATCATCCTGAATGTTGATAAATAAAGGTTTTTCTATTACGACTAAAATTTTAGAAGTGGACGCACATTTCAACGTTTTAACAAATGCTGTTCTGTCATCTACGGTCCCGTTCATTACTGCACCGAATGCAGCCGGTGAAATTTCAGTAATACCGTTTAAAATCACATTTCCATCACCTGAAAACAATTGCTGAAATCTTTCATTGATCCCTGATTGAATTGTTAAAGTCGCGCCTGCACTGATATTGAAAACTGCACCGCCCTGGAAATCAATTTTGATATTTGCAGGAATAGTACGGTTTGAAGTAACGGGAATTGTTTTATTTAAAATGATTGTTTGCGGATCGGAACCAGCCGACGCAATTAACTTAAAAAAACTGTTTTCAGTGTTGGCAGTTATCCATTTAGAATTAAGAAATCCTTCCGGTTGACGGATATACCTTTTGCTCCCAACCCTAATGACAGAAACACTATCATCCAGGGACGTAGTGTTTAGAGCGTCATATTTGAAAACCCCGCTTTTATCTTTGTCTGTGATCTGAACAATACTAGCTGTATCCGCTTTTCCGGCTCTTAATTCTGCAATAGAAACAAAAGGCGTTCGCATTGCTGCCATATCAGCCAATGCTTTCATACCGTTGGAAAGCGCGTAATTTGGCAGTTTGGAAATGTTTACTCCCCGAATCTGAGAAATACGAAACCTTGCTTTTTTCTCGACTGTTGACGTATCTACCTGAGAAAATCCGGGCAAAGAAATAACAATCAGCAGTAATGCTGTGAATAACTTTTTCATAATAGTTTTGATTGGTTTAAGCTAATCCGGTTTCTGTAATCATTTCTCTGAAATCTGTTTGCACAAATCCTACCTGCTTTTTTAGTTCATCAAATTCAGCACGGGTAACGTACTGCGTTTGAGGCATGACTACCGTGCGTTTTCTAAAAAGCAGGAACATAATGACCAGAATTAAAATAACGGTTGATGTTTTCATAATTGCTCTTTTTGTTCGTCCGGCCAAAGGTTTTTAAAGTTTGCCTGAATGCTTCCGGCCTCTTTAATAATGATTGTCCCGGCTATTGCAATCACACCCATATTATTCAAGTTCACACCGGCCAGCAGCGTATAATATTCCATTAAATTTGCAAACAGCAGCATTCCGGAATACTTCACCGTTTTACGAATCCAGGTATCCAGCAAAACCCACTGAAAACGTTTTGAAAGAATTGCATTGACAATTCCCGTAATTGTATCGATTGCGACTACAATCCAAACCATGTAAAAGGCTTCGGGATGGTTGACTAAATATTGCAGTACTTTCATAAGATTATTTTGATAAAGGCAATTAATAATACGTCTGCAATTGCCAGAATTGCCACGCCATTTCCCCGGCGTTTTGATCGGCCTTTGTATTTTTCTGTCTGCTTCCGCTCCTGTTTTAAGCTATCCGGATAAACTTTGATCTGATTATTTAAAGAGGAGATGTACGCTTTTTGAATGTCTCGTTCTTGCTTAATCAAATCACATTCCATTAAATCGCGTGTGATGTAAGGTGTAACGCCTATATCAAGCCTACTTTTTGGCTGGGTAGCGTTTTGAGAGATACTGCAATGACTGATCAATAGAAGGCAGATAAGTTTTAAGAGTATCCTGACCTTTCTGAATTTCAGATAATTTCTGTTCATAAGCCTGGTTTGTTAAATTAATGGTAACAGGTTCCGGCGTGCTGCATCTGTTCACACCTGCAACCATTAATCCACCGATCACGGCAAACAGAACAGGACGTAATGAAGAAAGAACGGCAACGGCGGTTTGAATTATTTTTGGGTTCATCTTATGAGTTTTTTAATGAGTTGATTTTGTGTTTCTGGATCCTTTATAGATCGATTTGTCTATGTCGGCCAGCACAGATAATTTTATCTATGCTTCGGCATACCCGGCAATTATTGCAGCTACTTCTTTTGCCAGCTGCGATTTGTGATCCTGGTATTTTTTAAAGTCATTTTTGTTGCTTAGAAAACAGACCTCCCAAAGGCAGGCATTGAGTTTTGTTTTATCCAAAACACCAATTGTTTTATGCTGGGTAAGACTGGAAGGTTTCACACCACGATTACTAACTTGTAGCAAATCGGAAGTTGCCCAGCCAATTTTTGCAGCTAGTTCTTTTTCAAAATCAACCGCACTATTCGCCACAAATACTTCTGTCCCGGTAGCCTGGTTTGAAATGGACGCATTGAAATGAATGTCAACGAGCAAATCTTTTGCATTGAACTGCTTATTGATATAGGCAAGCACCTTTGTCAATGAATCTTTGTCAGCGTCATTGATCACCTTGAAACCCAAACTTTTCAATTCTTCCGTTACCAGGTTACGTAAAATGATCGCTTCCGCTCCTTCATCATACCCTTTGTTTTGGGCACCGGTCCCGGCTCCCTGGTGTCCGGCTGTAATTAAAATTCGTCTGGTCTGTTTCATATTGGTCCAAATGTTATTTGTTGTTGAAGTGAAATACACTGTTCTTTAAGTTCCATGTTTTCCAGCTTCAACTTTTGTATTTCTTTTTCCTGAACGTTTACTTTTTCTTCCAACTTAATACAGAATTTAATCCAATTGTCTGAAACCCTGGTATCAATCTCAACCCTTCCTTTTTCGTGTTCTATCTTGTTTTTTTTCAGGTTTAGGTAATGCGTAATTACTTGTTGAATTCCTGCACCGGAACCCAGTGTTACGGCATACTTTATAAAATCGTCAAGGTTCACGGCGTTGAGTTTACGGTAACATCACTTGATTTACGGTCAGCAGTTCAGCAACATAGCTACTCAGTTCAGGCGGTGTCATCCAGGCTATCAATTCAGTAGTCAGGTTTTTACCGTAGTATTTGAAATATGCCTGTTGAACGGCAAAGTAATTTTTGGTTGAATGCGCAAGATCATTTTGCCACGGCATATCCACGATCCCCAACGCTTCATCTGTGATGAATGTCCGGGTGGTGTCCTGCATTAATGAATTGTACATTTCAGCAAGAATGTCGGGGGTTAAGGTCCCGGTAGTGGAATATCTTACGGAGGCTTGACGCGTATTTACTTTACTTTTCGAAAGAAAGAAAAGTGCCAAAATTGCAATTCCGGCAATGATCCAGTTTTGCTGTGTTTCTTTTTGCTTTTTTGTCATTTCCGTTTTTTCTTATTGTATAAATAAAATATGGCTACCAGGATCACGACAATTATCAACATGCTGTTCCCGCTTGCATTTTCTTCCGTTGAAATTATCCGAGAAGAGTAAATGGCATATTCCGCACGCCGCCTGCCTAATCTGTTATAGCTGGTAAAGTTCGGAGCCTCAAAAGCCGTTTTGATCAATGGTAAATTATTAGGATTGGCATTGACCAGCTGATACAGGTTTGATTTGGTATAGGTCCCAATTCCAATATTGTAAACCAGATCAACCAACGCATCCCATTGATTACGGTTTATATTGGAAGTGACATATTTGTTTACATATCCACCGGCTTCGCTTGCATCACGTTTCAGCAAATATTCAGCTTCCGCGGCTGTGACAACATCTGTCTGTTTTACCTTCGCGCCATTTCTGAGCGTACCTGATCCGTACCCGATTGACCACCGGGAAACGTCCCAGTATGCTTTTAATACCAGGGATTCAAACGGCCTGATAATTTTTAGGGTACTTTCCTGTACTGTGAAATTCGCCATTAGGTACGGTTCAAAATGCTGTAAAAGTTTTTCAGTTCAGACGCGCCCAACTCGCTTTCCAGGTCTTCAATCAAATCTGTTTTGTACAAAGTCTTATAAGACTGACGAACAGCAGACCAATTGAAAGTTTTACCCGCAAGCGTATAAAGTGCTTCCGTATCTGTTCCATTCCAGCCAGTGAACCCAGTATTCCACGGATCAAAAGCGAGGCGATATTCCTTCGCCAAAAGTTCCGGGCTTGTGTACTGTGGTGTAACCGGGTTCCCTGTACTTGGATTGATCGGTACTTGTAAATTATCCTTAGCCCGTTCCAAAGCCGCTTTGTCAGCAATCCATTTCAGTACGAAATATGCCGCAATCGCAACCAGGTATTTTTTGTTTCCTTTGATTACTTTACCTGTTGAAAGAAAAATACTGGCAACAATAGGTAAGGCTTCTAAAACCAAGGCTAAGTAATTCATAAGCTATTTTTTATTTTGCGAATGCAGAAAATGCAGGCGCGTATAGTTTGATCATTTCAATTGTTTCCTTTGCCTCCAAAACTCCCTCTTTTGTAAGAAGCTTATTGAACACGTCTGGATTTTCAATTACAAGCTGTTCCAGCTCTTTAATGGTATCCGGGCATTCGTTGGCAAAGTTTGTTACTGCCTGCAACAAATTAGTTGTTGCATCGCTACCGATCACTTTTTCAATGGATACGGCAAAATCTTTAAGAATCTCTTTTGCGTCTGGCATGATAATGAGTTTTGAAAAATGGATTGTTAAACGAATGCTCCTGTTTTAATAGCCGCCGCCGCGGGAGCCGCAACTGATGCTGTTTTTGCTTTTCCGATCCAGGTAGCCAATAATGGCATGATCAGTTTTTTAATATCGTCGTCATTGTCTTTATCTCCATCACTTAAAAGCAATACGGATTCTAACAATGCGTCTAATTTCTTTTCAATTCGTTCATTCGCCTGTTTCTGTAATAGTTGGTCTTGAATGAACTGTACAAACATTTGGTGATCCATACCGCCACGGTTAAAGGTTGTTGTTTGTGATGGTGATTGTTGCTGATTTTCAACCCGGAATTCATATCTAAACCCGCCTTTGTCGCCTTTGGAATTTTTGAAAACATTCACATAATACAGACCTTCCGGGCGTTCCTGTTCCATTTCCTGCTGAAATAGATAAACGGCTTCATCCTGAGACATGGTTTCATTTTCACCAATCTCACACTGTGAAACCCGCACGCTTCCGCGGTAAAGTTTCCAAAACGGAAAGCCTTTGTTTTTTACAAATTGTAGTGCTTTTTCACGGGTATCCATTTCTGAAATGAGTTAGGTTAAAAAGCGGCTTAATGATAAGCCGCTTTTTAATATTTTATCAGACCTACTATCGCTTAGATTTCATTTTCGAAACCTGAGAAATCAAAGTAGATTTCTTTTTCTTGTCAGCTTCAATCTGAGCATTGAAACGGTCAACTTCCTTCACCTTATCGCGGTGTCTTTCCCAACTTGTAAGTGGTGCAGTTGCTTTTGGTGTTTTAGGGTATTTTTTCTTTTTTACGGCCATGATTTTAACCTGATTAGAATTGATAGAATGATTTATTATAGGTCCGGTTTTATCCGGACCTTATAGGTCTTAGCCTAGAATAACCAGAGCGGTTTTTTCTTCTTTCTACGGAAGAAATAAATCACAGCCAGAACAAGCACCATAAACATGATATTGTCCTGAATGAATTTCAGCGGATTGGAAAATGCTAACGAGAAGTCAGTCGGGATCAGTCCACCCAAAGCAGCCGTTGAAGTTCCAGCCGGTTTTGTTTCGGTTGTTCCATCGCTGTATGTGATGGTTATTGAACCGTCAGCATTGGTAACCTGAGTTTTTACAGTTTTTGCACCTGTTGTTGATCCAACTTTGATAGAATCAACTTCCGCTGTTGTTACGCCTTCACCTTTCAAAGAGTAAGGAGCATTCAGATTGTACAAGCGTACAAGATCATCACCGTTTGTTACTGCTTCAACTTCTGGGAAGTTTCCACCATCCGGCGCAAAGTCAGGGGCTTCTACATCGGTTAAAAGGGTCATATTGAAATCAGTTGCCATTTGGATTTCTCCGGAAGACATACCCGTTTCAATACGAGATTTACGGTAGTATCTCCACAATTCAATACCTCCTTCCAGAGATTTCAAAAGTGCAAAATAAGTACCTCCTGTTGTTTTGCCGACATAAATAACACCTGATCCGTTCAGGCCTTTAAATATACCGACATTGGCTATTACGCGAACATCTGCCATATTTTTGGTTTGTTTTGGTTACTCGTTTGATTTATAAATTATCTTCTTTTTTGCATTGTGAAAAACAAGATTGCGATTACAGCAATGCCTCCAATCAACAGCGTATTATTGTTGTTGCTTGTATTGGCCGCTGGTAAGTACACCGGCGTTACCTGTTGGTTATTTTGCCCGAAAAGTCCACCAATTGCAGTTGTTAAACCGGGTACAATTCCGATTACTGCTTCCCACCATTTTGTACCACCGCCGCCTGTTGTTGGCGTTGTTGGGGTGGGTGTAGTGGGTGTCGTTCCGGTTTGACCGTATTGAACGTTTCCCTCCGAATCGGTTGTAAATGTCAATTCTTCGTATCCTCCGTATGGCATAACTATTTAAATTTCGGTAGGTTAAAACGTAATGGAATATCGAGCGGAACGTAAAAGCCTTCGACATTGACGGTTCCTTTCATGTTCCAATCAACCGCCTGATCTTTCACACCTCCCAAGAACCCAGGAACCGCCGCTGCCAAATCGATAATGCTTACAATTACTCGCGTATTTAACACGCTTTGCCCTGTCGGGAAAATTGTTTGCGGCATAAGTGCGTATGCACGGCCTATGTATTGATTTTCCGCAAAAACTCTTAAATCGACAGATCCTAATGTTAAACTACCCTGACTTGCATTGAATGCCGTGAAAGGCAAATCAAAAATTAATGTCGTTGGGAATTCAAACTTGAAATTCCTTGGAAAAGTCGGGCGCAAATCCATACTATCGAATACCCGCTTTTTCTGCATGATTACCAGAAACACGACTACTACAATCGCAATGATCAGCGTAGGATTTATTTTTTTGTTATTAGCCATAAAAATATTATCCCTATAATGATTACCCACTTCATATTTGTCCCTGTGTTGTTTGTGCCATTATTTCCGGTTTGTCCGTATCCGGTTCCATTACCTGGATTGACTGGATTGTTTGGTGTGGTGCCGTAACCGTTGTTTGAAAGTTCAAACTGGTTTTCAGCAGTTTTCCCATACTGAGAATCACCAACAACCCACAGCAAATGTTCCGTATCAACCAATTGCCCAGCTCCGTTATAAGGCATCACAATTTTGACCAAAAATGCTTTGACCCTTTTAACTCCTTTCGAATCAAGGAATGCTGAAAACTTTCCCTGGTAAACACCTGCAAACGCACCGGCTCCTCTTGTAAAATCTCCCGAAGGGTGACCCGGAACCTGAAACTTACTTTGCAGATCAGAATCAAAATACCAATAGTTTACCTTTCCGGTAAATATTACAAAGTCACCTGCAACCGGCTTTTCAGCTTGCAAAAACGTAGTTGATGAACTGTTCGTTTCTACGGTTGAACTTACCGTTGTATCCGTTTCGGTTCCTGTTTCCGGCTGTTCCCCTCCTGTATATACGCCCTCGTTTTCACCACCCGAATAAATAGGGGTTAAAGTTAACGGCGGCTTCCAGGGTGTAAGCGGTGGACGTGTCCAAATCGGCTTTTTTATCAGTTCGTATGCCATTATTTCTTTTTCTTTTTACGTTTCAGAAATAAAGCGGCACCTATTGCAATTACTCCAAGTGTTGTTGTATCGATACTTTCAGCGGCAACATTTCCAGAAGAAACGTTCAATGCATCTTGCAATGCTTTTTCTTCATTAATTGTATCTTGCCTATCAGAAGCAGGAACAAATTCTTTCTGACCTTCAACCTGTGAAAACCTTACCCAACTGGTTTTTTTTTCAGTTTTGTATTCACCTTTTTTTATTGTGGCAAATGGAATCCACGGTTTCCAAGACGCATTTTGCCACCACTTATTCACCCAGGTAACCTCAATAAATTCTTTTGTTGCCTTACCTGTGAATGTCCCTACAAATTCGGATTCACTCCGTGTTGGTGGATTATCTTGACCACCTTTACCACCCGATGGACCAACTTGTTTTGAACCTAAACTATCTTCATAAAAAGCTACGACATTACCCGCTTTGGCATAAATTGAATATCCCGCAACTAATCCAAAATTTGCACCATTTCCATAAGTAGTCCCAGTATGCCCAATAGCTCCGATATGCTCAATAAAGTTGTATGTACTAGGATCGGAATATTGACGCGGTTTGGTTTCTCCCCTTCCCGGATTTATGTATTCGCGCAAATCACTTGTATATCCTGACATACTATTTACTTTGAATTATGTATGCCGCTACGCCCAAAAGAGCCAACGGTAAATACGTTATTTTATTCAACTCATTATTATAGCTGTTGTAGTACGTTTGAATAGCTGCAACATCTAACTGAATTTCTCTTGCCTGGTTTGAAAGTTGGGCCAATGCCTTACTATCTTTTTTCTTTTCCAATGCTCCAAGTATAGTCCCCGCCGCAATTGCAACGGCACCGGCTATTTGAGTGACAACCGTTGGTATGACTACGGCCACACCTCCAAGCGTCTGCATCCATTGAGCAGCAGTATTTTGACCATCCAATGTTGCGCCCGCTGCCATTAAATTATTCATTGCTTTGGCATAGTTATTCAAACTTGCTTCCAGATTAATAATTTGTCCTTTCAACCATTGCTTTCTATCCGTTGGCGAATTGTTATATGCAATTGCTGCTCGTCTGAAATATTCAGGTGTAAAGACATTTGCAGTGGTGGAATAAGACATATTTACATGTTAAAATCTTTAAATGATCACATTTGATTATTTATGATTGTTTCTTGTTGATACAATACTAATATGCTTTTTATTGCCGTCAAATATTCGTAAATTAGAGTGTATCACCGGAAAGCACAGCGAAGCACAGAACACCTATGACAACAACTGCAAACACCGCCACTTCAACAAAACGAGGCTTTAACACTCACTTTTACAGCAAGTCCGATCTAATGGGAATCTGGAACATCCGAAATGAGAAACAGTTTCTAAATATGATCGGAAAATCCGGTGAAGAAATTTTAAACTGGAAGTCTGGCAAAATGAGATTCACCCCAAAACAGGTTCGAAGAATTATTAATTTAGTAGGGGCACCACTTAAAAAAGAGGAATATGTATGGTAACACTGATTTTTACACACAAAAAGCCGCTAGAAATCAAATTCTAGCGGCTTTTTTTATGTGATTTGATATTTATATCAGAGTGATAATTGAATGATTACACAACCGATTTTCTAAGTGATTAATGTTTTCTTAATTCATATCCTTGGTATTCTACGCTTCCTTGTGAATCTGTTACTTTTAAATCCGCATTTAACCTACCCGCTGTTAAAAATGCGCTTCCTTTAATCCAAAATTTCTCACCGTCGTATTCACATGGATTGTCAAATTTCATCATATTCAATGATTCAACTAAGATTGATTTTACAGGAACTATTGTTACAATGTCAGCAATTCTACTATCCTTGAAATCGGCTTTTTGCGTCATTACCAAATCAACTCTTTCAGAATTCTGTTTTGTAATTACCCAGGTGATTGTGTACAATCCATCTTTATCACTGTCCTGATATTCAAATGTTCCTAAAAGGTCATTCATTTTATCGGCTTCCGGATCATCTTTCGAGCAGGAAAAGCAAAATAATAAAATCAATAATAACGCTAAGTTTTTCATTTTAATAGGGATTTAAATTTTACAATGATAAATAAAAATTACGATTAACGATCGCTTACAGATACTTTCATCTATGCAGGATCTACTTTCTTCAAAAGCATCCAAGCTAATTCCTGAGTACTCCAATCTTTTACAATGTTTTTATACATTGTTTTTATCATTTCATGACAAGGAGCAGCCAGATAACCTGTATCTAATCCCGCAATCCAATCATTAACCGCGTCCAATTTCATTCTTTTAATATCCACAACAATTACAGTTCCCATATAAACCCCGTTCAGGGTCTCTTCAAACTTTGCACCTTTGAAATAAATATTAGTGTTCCAAAGTCTAAGCGTCGTATGTACCGGATTTAATAATTTCCCGTTCCAGTTATGATTATATTTAAGAGTAGGATTTTTTGCCATTATTCGTATTCTATTTGAATTGTTAGTTGTTTAATTCCAAGTATCCGCAATCCCAAAAACCAGGCTTCAACAAAACCGCCCAAATCAGAGGTCAATTTAGAATTTATCGTTTCTTGCAACATATTTGATTCTGCAAGCCTATCAGGGTAAATTGTGACTAAACTTTCTTTCCCATTTGCTCCCCGGTACATTCCTTTGATACTTCCATCTTTATAAACCGACCAGGTCCCGAAGGTTGCAAAGGGCTGTTCGATTTTTACAACTTTCATTATAATCCAGGAAGGTTACTTTTTAAAAACTACGCTGAGTAAAGCTGACTGAACATTTCAGAATAATAGTTTGAATAGGCATTGTACATCAATGGACTGTACATTTTCAGTACGTCCTTTTGATGAAATTCAAGTGGAATTATTACGCCGCCAAAATGCTGAAACTGTTCCCCGGCTTTCGAAGTGGCCTTTTCAATATCTTCTTTGGGTACATACTGAGTTTCAAGGAATTTAACATATGTATACGCGTCCGGTTCCTGGGTAACTTTGGCACCTCTTTTTTCTTCTGAAATTATTTTCGAATGATATTCCGTGACCATTTTATCAAAAACACGTTCACCAAATAAATTAATCGTATGTTGTGCTACCTGGTTTTTGCTTTGATGAATTGAATATGTTGTTGTATTCTGCATTGAAATTGTTTCTAAAATAACCTGCATTGGTTTAACAAGATCCGAATGAAGCTTTTGAGAGCATCCCCAGGTACGGCCACGCAACCGGCGTGTTTCAAACTTTACAATAATTGGCCTTCTTGACTTAGAAACCGTTTCCACCTGTAATCCTTCAATTGTTTCAATTTGCTCAATCACTTCTGAATCAATAAAGAAATGTCCGTTTTCTTCAACCAGTGTTTCACCTGGTAGCAGGTTCGGTTGATTAATTGGCGGCTCTTTTGTCATATACTTGGACACATAAGCAGTCAGTTTTTTAATGTTTTGGATAGCGTGTATTTTGGTTGTTGGTGGATTTCTCCAATTGTCTGCAACCCCGTTGTTGTATGCTTTCAGCTGCCTTTTTCTCTCATTATTCACCGCATCACCATAGTTGAAATTCTGTTTCATTTTTTGGCAATACTTCCGGACTTCCTGAACCTTGGAATTCAACATGTCCTTACGAACGTAAAAACAGGTTTTACCGTACTTCGTTTTGTCCATGTAAATGGCATTTTGAATATTTCTGAACCTGGTAACATATCCCAGGCTTTCACAAAAATGATTCCATACTTTTTGAGTGGTAACAGCAGGCACCGCACGATCTAATATAACATGAAAGTGTATGTTTCCGTTTTTCTGAGTTTCAGCGCAATACAGGTAATTTTTAACTCCGTAGCCTGAATACCCTTTTTTCTTGTCTCCTGTAAGCCATTCAATAAAACGTCCGAAAATATCACGGCGAATATCCAAATCACAATGAAACTGTTTTGATGGTAATGTCAGTGTCAAAAATGTTGGGTATATCTCCTGAGAAGGAAATGAAGCAGGAAAAGCCATAGACGTATTCATTTGAATTGCAGTCAGAAAATTTTCAATTATTCCTCTGACTTTTCTACGCGTCGCCGGGGACATATACCCGTTGTATTGGCCACTTGCACCTTTTTCCAAGTTTTTCAAGCTGTTCAAATTGTCCTGACCTTTATCAAACTTCATTATTGATTGGTTCCCGTTTTCGTCATAGCTGTAAACGATGGGTTTTTTCTGAATAATTACTGAATGCGGTTTCAGCTTTGCATAACGCTGGAATTCATATTCAACAAAAGTTTTAGGAGCAGGAGCGGTTAAGAATTGAGCAGCTTGCATTGAAAGGATTGAAAGAGATGAATAATACGAAAGTGCG